>CALRMS020000029.1:0-54303 GCA_943369275.1 Rhodobacter maris
GCGGGGGGCGGAGGCGGCAGCGCGGGTGGCGGAGCGGGTGAAGGCGGCGCGGGTGGGGGGGTGAGGGTTGCGTCATATATGGCGTTACGCTATATATGACGCTATGAAGCTGGTTCTGGATACGAATGTTCTGGTGGCTGGTGTGCGGAGCCGGACGGGTGCCTCAAACCCATTGATGTTGGCGGGGTTTAGACGGCAGTTTGTCTGGTGTTGTTCGGTTCCGCTTTTCTATGAATATGAAGACGTGCTGAACCGTGCCGAGTTTTTGCTGGATACGGGCGTTACCCGAAAGCAGATTTCCGAGTTTCTGGAGGACATCGCCGCGACTGTTCTTCCGGTTGGCATTGATTTTCAGTGGCGGCCACAATTGGTGGACCCGGATGACGAGATGGTGCTTGAGGCGGCAATCAACTGTGGTGGTGCCATTGTGACCCATAACGCGCGGGATTTCAGGGACATCCCCGCGCGGTTCGGTTTGGCCCTGTTGTCCCCGGCGGAAGCCTTGCGAAGGATCAAGACATGAAAGCGCGCGTCTCTTTGAACCTGCCCCGGTCCCTTAAGAAGGCCGCCGAGGATTTCGCGGCAAAGGATGGTGTGTCGGTCAATCAGTATATTGCCTTGGCGCTGGCCGAGAAGATCGGCGCGCGGGGGGCGGCGGAGTTCTTTGCGGAACGGGGGAAGGACGGCGATCCGGCGCGGGCGATTGCGTTTCTGGAAGGGCGGCCGGAGTGATGTGCTGCACGCCCCGGGCTTGACCCGGGGTCTTTGCAATCTGGATGGGCTGGAGGTTTCGGGTCAGGCGTGGCGGGGTGATGTAGGATGTGCGCTTTGCGCGCACCCTTTTCCGTTTACGTTGGTGCGCGCGGAGCGCACACCCTACGTGTGGGGAACCTTGCCTTACCCCTGCAACGTCCTGACCCCGTAGCCCTCACCCCGTGCCTTCATTGCCGCCACGGCGGCGATGCTCGCCGCAGCCGTGGTGAAGTAGGGGATCTTGTCCATCAGGGCGACGCGGCGGATGTCGCGGCTGTCGCTCACGGCCTGGGTGCCTTCGGTCGTGTTCATCACCAGCGCGATGTCGCCGTTTTTCAGGCGGTCGACGATGTTGGGGCGGCCTTCATAGACCTTGTTCACGGGTTCGGCTTTCACGCCCTGCGCTTTCAGCCAGTCGGCGGTGCCTTTGGTGGCGACGATGTCAAAGCCCATGGCGATGAGGTCGCGGGCGGCGGCGGCCAGGGCTTCGGATTTGTCCATGTCCTTGACCGACAGGAAGACGCGGCCCTGTTCGGGCAGGATGGTGCCTGCGCCCATCTGGGCCTTGAGGAAGGCCAGCGCGAAGGTGCGGTCCCAACCCATCACCTCACCGGTGGAGCGCATTTCCGGCCCGAGGACGGGGTCCACGCCGGGGAAGCGGGCGAAGGGAAGGACGGCCTCTTTGACCGAGAACCACGGGGTGTGGGGATCGGCCAGCGTGAGCGGGTCGGCAAGGGGAAGGTCGGTGTCGGGGCCGACATCGGCGGCATAGGGCGCGCGCATCGGGAAGTTCGACAGGGGTTCCCCCGCCATCAGCCGGGCGGCGATGGAGGCGATGGCGGAATCGGTGGCCTTGGCCACGAAGGGAACGGTGCGGCTGGCGCGGGGGTTGACCTCCAGCACATAGATCGTGCCGTCCTTGATGGCGAATTGCACGTTCATCAGGCCCACGACATTGAGCGCGAGGGCCATCTGGACGGTCTGGCGTTTGAGCTCGGTGATGGTGTCGGCCGACAGGGAATGGGGCGGCAGGCAGCAGGCCGAATCGCCGGAATGGACCCCGGCCTCTTCGATATGTTCCATGATTCCGGCGACATGGACGGCTTTACCGTCGCTCAAGGCATCGACGTCAACCTCGATGGCGCCGGAGAGGTAGCTGTCGAGAAGGACGGGGCTGTCGCCCGACACCTGCACGGCGGTGCGGATGTAGCGTTCAAGCTGGGCGTCGTCGCGGATGATTTCCATCGCGCGGCCACCCAAGACGAAGGAGGGGCGGATGACGAGGGGGTAGCCGACCTGGGCGGCCACGGCAAAAGCCTCATCCCGGCTGCGCGCTGTGCCGTTGACGGGCTGTTTCAGGCCGAGCGTGTGGAGGAGTTGCTGGAAGCGTTCGCGGTCTTCGGCAAGGTCGATGGCATCGGGTGTGGTGCCGAGGATCGGTATGCCCTCATCATGCAGGGCGTTGGCGAGTTTCAGGGGCGTCTGGCCGCCGAACTGCACGATGACGCCGTGCAGGGTGCCGTTATCCTGTTCGACGCGCAGGATTTCCAGCACATGTTCGAGGGTGAGGGGTTCGAAATAGAGGCGGTCGGAGGTGTCGTAATCGGTCGACACGGTTTCCGGGTTGCAGTTGACCATGATGGTTTCATAGCCCGCCGCGGTAAGGGCGTAGCAGGCATGGACGCAGCAATAATCGAATTCGATCCCCTGACCGATGCGGTTGGGGCCGCCGCCGAGGATGACGACCTTCTTGGCCTTGGAGGGGCGGGCTTCGCATTCCACATCGCCCATGACGGGGGATTCGTAGGTGGAATACATGTAGGGGGTTTGCGCCTCAAACTCGGCGGCGCAGGTGTCGATGCGCTTGAAGACGGCGGTCACGCCAAGGTTGCGACGGGCGCGGCGGACCTGACCTTCTTCGCGTCCGGTCAGTTTCGCAAGGCGGGCATCGGTGAAGCCCATCATCTTGAGCTTGCGCAGGCCTTCGGCGGTGACGGGCAGGCCGGATTTGCGGATGTCGGCCTCGGCATCCATGATTTCGCGGATGCGGGCGAGGAACCATGGGTCAAAGGCGGTGATGGCGTTGATTTCGTCATTGGAGAAGCCGTGGCGCATGGCCTGGGCCACAACGCGGAGGCGGTCGGGCGTGGCCTCTGACAGGGCTTTGGAGATGGCGGCGCGGTCCGGGGCACCCGGAATGGCGATTTCGTCAAAGCCGGTGAGGCCGGTTTCCAGCGAGGCGAGGGCCTTTTGTAGGGATTCGTGGATGGTGCGGCCGATGGCCATCACCTCGCCCACCGATTTCATGGCGGTGGTCAGGTTCGGGACAGAGCCGGGGAATTTTTCAAAGGCGAAGCGCGGGATCTTGGTCACGACATAGTCGATGGACGGCTCGAAACTGGCGGGGGTGACCTTGGTGATGTCGTTGTCCAGTTCGTCCAGCATGTAGCCGACGGCGAGTTTGGCGGCGATCTTTGCGATAGGAAACCCGGTGGCCTTGGAGGCCAGCGCCGAGGAGCGGGACACGCGGGGGTTCATTTCGATGACGACCATGCGGCCGTCGGCGGGGTTGATGGCCCATTGCACGTTGGAGCCGCCGGTTTCCACCCCGATCTCGCGCAGTACGGCGATGGAGCCGTTGCGCATGATCTGGTATTCCTTGTCGGTCAGCGTCAGGGCGGGGGCGACGGTGATGGAATCGCCCGTATGCACGCCCATCGGATCGACGTTTTCGATGGCGCAGACGATGATGGCGTTGTCGGCGCGGTCGCGGACGACCTCCATCTCGAATTCCTTCCAGCCGAGGAGGGATTCATCGACGAGAACCTGCGCGACGGGGCTTGCCTCGAGGCCCGATTTCACGATGGCCTCATAATCATCGCGGTTGTAAGCGACGCCGCCGCCGGTGCCGCCCAAGGTGAAGGCGGGGCGGATGATGGCGGGAAGGCCCACATATTCGATGGCGGCGATGGCTTCGGCCAAACCGGCGGCGATGTCGTATTTGCCGTTTGGAAGCTTGGGCGCGGCGATGATGGTGGCCTTGGGGTTTTCAAGGCCGATGCGATCCATCGCTTCGCGGAACAGCTTGCGGTCTTCGGCCATTTCGATGGCCTGACGGTTGGCACCGATCAGCTGCACGCCAAATTTTTCCAATACGCCCAGATCGGCCAGCGCAAGGGCGGTGTTCAGCCCGGTCTGCCCGCCCATGGTGGGCAGCAGCGCATCGGGGCGTTCCTTTTCGATGATCTTGGCCACCACTTCGGGGGTGATCGGTTCGATATAGGTGGCGTCTGCCAGACCCGGATCCGTCATGATCGTGGCTGGGTTCGAGTTCACCAGAATGACGCGGTAGCCTTCCTCGCGCAGGGCCTTGCAGGCCTGTGCGCCGGAGTAGTCAAACTCGCAGGCCTGCCCGATGACGATGGGGCCTGCGCCGATGATCATGATGGAGGAGATATCGGTTCTTTTTGGCATGGCCCTGTCCCGCATGTGCCTTCCCGCGGCGTGTTGGCTGCGGGTGGCGGATTCGTGCTTTCAGCAAATTGACGGGGGTTTAGGGGAGTGGGCGGCGCGGCGCAAGCGGTTGTGCGGGCCGGGACGCGGTGCAGGGCAGATATGGTGGCGCGACGGTTGCGAAGGGGGCGCGGGTGCCCCCCTTCGCGGCAGTCAGAAACGGATTTCGTAGGACAGGCCGACCGTTTTGGTGAGGGAGGCGGAGTAGGCGTCTTCGCCCAGCTGTCCGGTGAGGAGCAGGCTGCTGTCATCCCCAAAGTCGTGGCGCAGGCTTGCGGCGAGATAGGCGCGCGTGCGGTCGAGCGGGCCGGTCATGTCGGTGGTGAAGGTGGCCAGTCCGGGGATCGCGCTGGTGCCGGTGATCGCGTCGTCGGACAGGGTCAGGTCATGGTCCACCCCTGCGCCGAGCGTGACCATCGTGTCGGGACCGGCCGCAATGGTCACGTCAAGGCCCAGCGTGGCGGTGGTGCGGGTGATTGTGGTGGCGTTGTAGGTGAGGGGGAAGGCGATCGTCGCCTGTTCGGCATAGGCACCACGGGTGAGGGTCGCATGCGTCAGGCGCAGATAGGGTGAGACGAGAAGCCGGTCGCCCGAACGGATGCCGTAGCCCAGTTCGGCGCTGGCTGCGCGGACGCGCAGGGTGGCGCTGCCGGTTCCGGCCTCAGCCCCCACCACGCCTGCGGCCCGGTCGATGGTGATGTCGCCCCGGCTTTGCCCGAAGGCGAGTTTCCATGTCAGCCCTGCGCCCCCGGCGTTGCGCGACCGCAGATATACGGCAAGCGCGTCGCTGTCGGCGCGGGTGGAGAAGCCCTGATCAGTCTGGGTCTGGTCGGCGCGTTCATAGCTGATCCCGGCGGAGAGCCGGTCGTCGATCTGATAGGCGGCGGTGAGGGAGCCAACGGTCAGGTCGCCCGCGCCGCTGTCATCCGTCAGCGCGCCAAAGCGCAGGGCGAGCCGGTTCGGCGCGGCCTCGCCCTTTGTCGATACGGTCAGGCCGGAGGTGGGTGCGGACAGGATCGCCAGCGTTTCCTGCTGCGTGAGGCGGAGCAGCGCGGTCATGCTCTGTGCCAGTGCAGCGCGCGTGAGGGCGGCGGTTCCGGCAAGCGAGGTTTCGGTGCCGGGCTGATTGACGTCGGGTTGCAGGAAGGGCGTGAAATCGTTGCCGAAGATATAGCTGTAGAGAAAGCTGACGCTGTCGCCGGTGGCCAGATCGCCCAGCCGGAAGGCCAGCGAAAGGATGTCGTCAGAGGCTGTTTCGTTGGCGCTGAAGCGTGCGTCGGAGTCGGGCAGCGTGTAGAGCTGATACGGGTCGAGCCCGATATATGAGGCATCGTAGCCTGCGGCTTGGGTCGGGAAGTTGGAGAGAAAGCCCCAGCTGTTGCTGCTGCGGGCCATCACGCCGTCGGCCCCCGCGCCATCGGTGAGCAGACCGAGCAGATAGCCCGACACCGTCGCCTCGCCATAGACGAAGGTGAAGCCGTCCTGCGTGCCGAAGGTGTTGAGCGTGGTATTGCTGTCGCCCGGCTCGACCGTCGCGTCGGGGTCGACCGAACGGGCGAAATACAGATCGGAGAGGTCGGTCAGGGCGGTGATCCGGGTGCGGATCTGCACCCGGAGGTCATCCTGGTTGAAGAAATAGTCATGCTCGATCGCCACATCGTTTAGTGTCGCCTGCCAGACCACGCGGTTGTCATAGGTGCTGCCGTTGCGGGCGATGCCGGAGAAATCGGACAAGGTGCCAAGGACATTCTGGTCGACAAACCATTGTTCGTTTGTGTTTTCGACCATCAGGGTCGCGCCCTGGCCCAGCGAGAAGCTGTCATAAGGCATGCCTGGGGCGAGGAAGTCGCGGGAAAAGTCGAAGGTGGAGCTGCCGGTGCGATCAAAATTGATGCCCGAGCCGAATTCGAACCTGTTGCCGAAGGTGCCGAAGGCGTTGATGCCCACGCGGATGCTGTCGCCTTGCAGGATGATGCCCCAGGGCAGGATTTCGGCGGCGCGGGCCGGGGCGGCAAGGCAAAGGGCAAGGGCGGAGGTGGCGGCAAGAAGGGCTGGTCTGAAATGGCTCATTTGGCTCTCTGGGGACCGTGACGGCAATATTTGCAAATGGTGGCAATGATCCTGCCTGCGCTGCGTCACCAGAACGCGAAGGAGTAGGCGGGCCGGTTATTGGTCTGGGCGGGGCGGGAGAGTGGCTGTGACAGCGCCGGATGGGGCGTCGCGCATGGACCATCGGCCGGGTGAGGGCGGTTCGGGGCGGTGTTCTGTCGCAGGCGGGCTGGTCGGGGGGCGGGGGGGGTGTTATCTCCTGCCGCGATTGACAGCACGACACAGGACGGGGCGCGGCGCGTGATCCTTTTCGAACATGGTCCCGGTGGCGGGGCGGCGCTGTTTGCCGCGCCGCGCGAGGTCATTGTGGCGCAGCGGGCGGCCGAGGTACGGGATGCGCTGGCGCGGGCCGATGCGGCGCGGGCCGCGGGGGCCTGGGTGGCGGGCTATGTCGCCTATGAGGCGGGCTATGCGCTGGAGCCGAAGCTGGCGCGGTTGATGCCCGCGCGGCGGCCTGGGCCGCTGGTGGCGCTGGGTGTGTTCAACGGGCCGCAGGATGCGGGGCCCATGCTAGCGCAGGCGGCGGATCAGGCGGGGGCGGCGCGGTTGTCGCGGTTGCGGCGGGGGATCACGCGGGCGGGATATGGCGCGGCATTTGCCAAGGTGGCGGCCTATATCGCGGCGGGGGATTGCTATCAGATCAATCTGACCTTTCCCTTGTCGGCGCGGCTGGAGGCGGGCACGGCGCTGGGCCTGTTCGGCGCGTTGCGGGCGCGGCAGCCGGTGGGTTACGGCGTGTTCTGCGATCTGGGTGTGGGGCCGGTGGTGATGTCGCGCAGCCCGGAGCTGTTTTTCCGGATCGAGGGCGGGGTGATTTCGGCCCGACCCATGAAGGGGACCGCGCCGCGTGATCCTGACCCGGTGCGGGATGCGGCGCTGGCGGCGGAACTGGCGGAGTCGGAAAAGGCGCGGGCCGAGAACCTGATGATCGTGGATCTGTTGCGGAATGATATTGCCCGCATGTCCGAAGTGGGATCGGTGAAGGTGCCGGAGCTTTACGCGGTGGAGCCCTTTGCGACGGTGCATCAGATGAGTTCCACCGTGACAGGGCGGCTGGTGGCGGGGGCCGATCTGGCGGGGCTGATGGCGGCGCTGTTTCCCTGCGGGTCGATCACCGGGGCGCCGAAGATCCGCGCGATGGAGATCATCCGCGAGGTGGAGGGGCGTGCGCGGGGCGTCTATTGCGGGGCGATGGGGTGGATGGCCCCGGATGGGGATGCGGTGTGGAATGTGGCGATCCGCACGCTTTCGCTGTTTCCCGGTGGGCGGGTGGCGCTGAATGTGGGCGGCGGGGTGGTGCATGATTCCACCGCAGAGGGCGAATGGGAGGAGGCGCTGTGGAAAGCGCGCTACGCGGAAGGGCTGGCGACACCCGGCTGATCGAGACGGCGCTGTGGGATGGGACGCGGTTTCCCCGGCTGGCGCTGCATCTGGCGCGGCTGGCGGCGGGGGCAGAGGCGCTGGGCTTAGCCTGCGATGTGGGTGCTGTACGGGATGCATTGGCCGGGGCGGTGGCGGACGGGCCTGCGCGGGTGCGGTTGACGCTGGGGCCTGCAGGCGATTGCGAGGTGACGGTGGCCCCTTTGCCGCCTGCAAAGGCGGAATGGCGGGTGGGGTTGGCGGCGGAGCGTCTGGCGTCTGGCGATCCGTGGCTGCGGGTGAAATCGACGCGGCGCGCGGCCTATGACGCGGCACGGGCGGCGCTGCCGGTTGGGCTGGATGAGGTGGTGTTGTGCAATGAGCGGGGGGAAGTCTGCGATGGCACGATCACCACGGTTTTCTTTGATCGCGGCGCGGGGATGCGGACGCCGCCCTTGACCTGCGGGTTGTTGCCCGGCGTGCTCAGGGCCGAGATGGCGGTGCCGGAGGAGGTGCTGCTGGCGCGCGAGTTGCCGCAGGTGCGGCTGTGGGTCGGCAACGCGCTGCGCGGGTTGATCCCGGCAGTCTGGGCGGGGGTCGACTGGGCGGGGGGCGAAATCTGACGAAGATTTCGCGACGTTTTCTGACGCAGAAAACGGGGAAGGCCGCCCTTTGGGGGCGGCCCGGAAACTGCGTCAGTTTCCGGTGCGATTTCTGCGTCAGAAATCGCCTGAGCGGTTCAGAAACTGGCGCAGCGCGGCGAGATCGTCCTGCATCAACCCGTGGCCTGCGCCGGGGTGGATGCGGGTTTCGACCCCGGCCCCCAGCGCGATGAAGGTATTGGCCGTTTCCCGGACGCGTGTCAGCGGGATATGCGGGTCGCGTTCGTGGACCGAGAGCCAGACGCGGCCTTCACGCTTGCCGGTGTAATCGAACCGTTTGGGGCTGTGGCCATAGAGCGCTTCGGACGGTGTTCCGGACGCATCGGCGGTGCCGATGAGGCCGCCGGAAAAGGCCAAGAGGCCAGCAAGGCCCGCGCCGTCGCGGGCGAAGGCCTCGGCCGCCAGACAGGCGCCCTGGCTGAAGCCCGACAGCCAGATCTGGGCGCGCGGGATGCCTTCGGATTGCAGCGTGGCGATTGCCTGATCCACCTGCGCCAATGCGCGGGTGACAAAGGGTTCCATCTGCGCGGAGGGCGCGAGAAAGCTGGTGGGCCACCAGCTGTTGCCCGGTGCCTCGGGCGCGATGGCGGCGACCTGCGGCAGGGCGGCGTGATCCATCAGCGACAGGATATCGGCGGCCGAACCGCCGCGACCGTGCAGGAGCACGATCCCGGCGGTGGCCCCTGTGGTGGGGCCGTGGCGCCTCATGCGGGCACCTTGATGGGCGGCAGGACGGCCTCGATCCGGTCGCGCAGGCGTTCGTGCTGGGCGGGCAGCATCAGCTTGCTTCCCATGGTTTCCAGCGGTTCGTCGATGGCAAAGCCCGGCGGATCGGTGGCGATTTCGAACAGCACGCCACCCGGTTCACGGAAGTAGATCGCGTTGAAATACTGCCGGTCGATCACCGGCGTGGTGCGGTGGCCGAAGGACAGGAGCGCGTCCTGCCAGTGGTGCTGATCTTCCTGCGTCTTGGCGCGGAAGGCGATGTGGTGGATCGTACCGCGCCCGGGGCGGGCGACGGTGGGCACATCGGCGCGCCAGATGTCGATGATGCGGCCGCGTTCTGCCCCGTCGGCGACAAGGCGGAGGCGTTCGCCGCCTGCGCTGCGCTCAGAGCCGTGGACGCGGTAGCCGAAGGCTTCGGTCAGCAGGCGCGCGGTGGGTTCGGGGTCGCGCTCCCAGAGGGTGACGGAGTGGAAGCCGTGCCGATCCGTCACGTCGTCGGTTTCGATCAGTTCCACTGGTGCGCCATCGGGATCGCGCAGGGTGATGACGCGCTGGCCGAAGCGTTCGGAGGCTGCGGGGATGTGATGGTCGCCTGCCGACAGGTTGTCGATCATGGCATCAAGATCGCCCTTCGGGATAGCATAGGCGAAGGCCGAGGCCATGCCGGGGCCGGCGCGGCCGGGGCCGGCATCGGCAAAGGGGAAGAAGGTCAGGATCGTGCCGGGGCTGCCGGCGGGGTCGCCGTAATAGAGGTGATAGGTGCCGGGATCGTCGAAGTTGACGGTTTTCTTCACGAGGCGCTGGCCCAGGATGCCTGCGTAGAAATCCACATTCTCTTGCGGCGGGCCGGAAATGGCGGTGACATGGTGGATGCCGGGGATCGCGGTCATGATATGCCCTTTCGGCAAGGTGTTTCTGTTGCATCTAATATGAGGCAGGTGCGCGGGTGCGGGAAGCGGGCAGGGGCGCGCGGGAGTTGTGCAGCGATGCACGGATCGCGCCCCGCGTTCGGCGGGCGTTTTGGCGTTGCGCGGCCTTGACTTCGCCTGCGCCAAAGGGTGTATCGGCGCGATGTCCGATCCAGCCTCGCAAAGGGGAGCATGATGCACGCCTATCGCAGCCATACCTGCGCCGAACTGAACACCGCCCATGTGGGGCAGGAGGTCCGCCTTGCGGGCTGGGTGCATCGCGTGCGCGACCATGGCGGGGTGCTGTTCATCGACCTGCGCGATCATTACGGGATCACGCAAGTGCTGGCCGACAGTGACAGCCCGGCCTTTGCGGCAGTGGAAAAGGTGCGCGCCGAATGGGTGGTGCGGATTGATGGCCGGGTGAAGGCGCGCGATGCGGCGCTGGTGAACCCCAAGATCCCGACCGGGGAGGTTGAGGTTTATGTGACCGGGCTGGAAGTGCTGGGCGCGTCGGAGGAATTGCCGATGCCGGTGTTCGGCGAGGTGGATTATCCCGAAGAGACGCGGCTGACCTATCGCTTCCTCGACCTGCGGCGGGAAAAGCTGCATCGCAACATGATGCTGCGGTCCAATGTCGTGCGCCATCTGCGCAATGCGATGTGGGATCAGGGCTTCAACGAATTTCAGACGCCGATCATCACCGCATCGTCGCCCGAAGGCGCGCGCGATTTTCTGGTGCCGTCGCGTCTGCATCCGGGCAAGTTCTATGCCCTGCCGCAGGCACCGCAGCAGTTCAAGCAGTTGATCATGGTGGCGGGGTTTGACCGCTATTTCCAGATTGCCCCCTGCTTCCGCGATGAGGATCCGCGCGCCGACCGCTCGCCCACCGACTTCTACCAGTTGGATGTGGAGATGAGTTTCGTCGAGCAGGAGGATGTTTTTGCCGCCGTGCAGCCTGTGATCCAAGGCTTGTTTGAGAAATTCCGGCCCGACTGCAAGACTGCGAGTGAATGGCCGCGCATCGCCTATCGGGATTCTCTGCTGTGGTACGGGTCGGACAAGCCCGACCTGCGCAACCCGATCAAGATGCAGATCGTGACGGAGCATTTCCGGGGATCCGGGTTCGCTGTGTTCGCCAAGTTGCTTGAGAATGAAGGCACGCAAGTGCGCGCCATTCCGGCGCCGACCGGGGGAAGCCGCAAGTTCTGTGACCGGATGAACGCCTTTGCCCAAAAAGA
Source organism: Rhodobacter maris (assembly GCA_943369275.1). Taxonomy (GTDB): domain Bacteria; phylum Pseudomonadota; class Alphaproteobacteria; order Rhodobacterales; family Rhodobacteraceae; genus Paragemmobacter; species Paragemmobacter maris_A. The sequence goes on from CALRMS020000029.1 coordinate 11,272, forward strand.
GGGCTTGCCGGGGATGGGCTATATCTTCTGGCGCGAGGCGGAGGATGGATCGGGGATGGAGGCGGCCGGGCCGCTGGCCAAGAATATCGGCCCGGAACGGACCGAGGCGATCCGGCAGCAACTGGGCCTTGGGCTGGGGGACGCGGCGTTTTTCCTTGGCGGCAAGCCGGAGCAGTTTGAAAGCTTTGCGGGCCGCGCGCGCAACGAAATCGGGCGTGAGTTGGGGCTGATGGAGGCGGATACGTTCCGCTTTGCCTGGATCGTGGATTTCCCGATGTTCGAGAAGACGGATGAGGGCAAGATCGACTTTTCCCACAACCCGTTTTCCATGCCGCAGGGTGGGATGGACGCGTTGATGGGTGATCCGCTGGGGGTTTATGCCTATCAGTATGATCTGGCCTGCAACGGGTATGAGCTGATTTCGGGCGGCATCCGCAACCACAAGCCCGAGATCATGTACAAGGCGTTTGAGCTGGCAGGCTATCCGAATTCGGAAGTGGACAAGCGGTTCGGCGGCATGGTGAAGGCGTTCAAATACGGCGCGCCGCCGCATGGCGGGTGCGCCATGGGGATCGACCGGGCGGTGATGCTGCTGGCCGATGAGAGCAACATCCGTGAGGTCATCATGTTCCCGATGAACCAGCGCGCGGAAGACCTGCTGATGGGCGCGCCAAGCGAGCCGATGAACGAGCAGCTGCGCGAATTGCGGCTGCGCGTGGTGCCGAAGGATCAGTGAAGCAGGGGGGCGCGGTGGCGCCCCTTTTGTTTTTGTGGGTGGCCCCCCCGATGATGGGGGAAAGGCTTGTGGACGCCCCCCTCGCCAAGCCGGGGTTTCCCTGCCAGTCTGTCGCCTTGACCTGAGGTGATCCATGCCGCCGCATCCGCCGCTTTACACCGCATCCGTCCCCGTGTTCCGCCATTATCTGGAGCGGGTGTCTGCCATGGCGGAGCGGGCCGGGCCGGAGGCGATGGAGGCGCGGATTGCGGATGCCTTTCCCGCGAAGCAGCAGTTCGCCACAGCGGCGGGGTTTGCGTTGCGGGTGGCCTGTCCGCTGGCGGGGCGCGAGGTGCCGGATCTGCCTGCGGCGCTGGGGCCACGGCTTGCCGTGGCGCGGGCGCTGTTGGGGGCGATGGGGCCTGCCGCGTTCGAGGGGGCAGAGGCGCGGGTGATCCGGCATCAGGCGGGTGAGGCCTGGCTGGAGCAGGACGGGGCGACGTTTCTGCATCTGTATGGGGTGCCGAATTTCCTGTTCCACCTGACCATGGGTTATGCCGCGCTGCGCGGGGCGGGTGTGGCCTTGGGCAAGGCCGATTTTGACGGGTTCCATGTCTATTCGCCGGGATTTGCGTTCTGATCTTGCGGTTTGTCGACGGGGCGGGGCAAGGTCGGGGCGGAATGTGGCGGAGGTGGGGATGGCGGTCTTGAGCGGATGGCAGACGGCAGAGCGGCCCGGTGATGCGCCCCTTGAGGGGCGCTATGCGCGGCTGGAGCGGCTGGATGCCGATGCGCATGCGGCGGCCTTGTTCTCGGCCTTTGCCGGGCATGATGCGCTGTGGGATTACATGCCCTATGGGCCGTTCCATTCATCCGCTGCCTATCACCGCTGGGCCAAGGAGGCCACGGCCGGAACAGACCCGGTGTTCTGGGCGATCACGGCGACGGGGGCGGCGCATCCGTCGGGGGTGGCATCCTATCTGCGGATCACGCCGGAGCATGGGGTGATCGAGGTGGGCAATATCTGCCTGTCACCCGGTTTGCAGCGGGGGCGCGCGGCGACCGAGGCGATGTTTATGATGATGGATTGGGCGTTTTCGCATGGCTATCGCCGCTATGAATGGAAATGCAATGCGCTGAACCTGCCGTCGCGGCGGGCGGCGCAGCGGTTGGGGTTTTCGTTCGAGGGCGTGTTCCGCCAGCATATGGTGATCAAGGGGGCGAACCGGGATACGGCGTGGTTTGCGATGATCGACAGCGAATGGCCCGCGCTGCGCGAGGCCTATGCGGCCTGGCTGTCGCCTGTGAATTTCGACGCGGCGGGGCGGCAGCGGGAGCGGCTGTCGGACCTTACGGGGTTGGTGCGCGTATCATCGGACCCGGCGCTGTAGCCTAGCCTGTCAGCCGGGCCTGTCACCCCGGATAAAGCGTGGCGAGGCGGGCGTTGACCGGATCGCGCAAACTGTGCGGTGGGGGCGGCGGCGGCGGGTTTTGCATTGGCGGTCTCCTGCGGGTTGGGTGCAAGTCTTGGGCCACCGGGTTAAGATCGGGTAAAGCGCTGCCCTGCGACCGCTGCGCCCCTTGCGCGGGGGGCGGGGCGTACCCATAACGCAGGGCAGGAGCCAGCGAAGGGGTAGGCGATGATCGGACGACTGAACCATGTGGCCATTGCCGTGCCGGATCTGGCGGCGGCGGCGCAGCAGTATCGCGGCACCTTGGGTGCAACGGTCGGCGCACCGCAGGATGAGCCGGACCATGGGGTGACGGTGATCTTCATCGAATTGCCGAACACGAAGATCGAGTTGCTGTATCCGTTGGGCGAGAACTCCCCCATCGCGGGCTTTCTGGAAAAGAACCCGGCGGGGGGGATTCACCACATCTGTTACGAGGTGGAGGATATTCTGGAAGCGCGGGACCGTTTGAAGGCATCGGGCGCGCGGGTTCTGGGGACGGGGGAGCCCAAGATCGGAGCGCATGGCAAGCCGGTGCTGTTCCTGCATCCCAAGGATTTCAACGGCTGTCTGGTCGAACTGGAACAGGTGTAAGGGAATGAGCATCACATCGGCCATCGTGCTTTATGCCGTGACCTGGTTCATGGTGTTCTTCATCGTGCTGCCCATCCGCTTCGTCAGCCAAGGGGATGTGGGCGAGGTGGTGCCCGGCACGCCCAAAGGCGCACCTGCGCGCGATATCGTGGGCAAGAAGGCGCGGATGACCACGTGGATTGCTGCGCTGGTCTGGGCCGTGCTGGCGGGGATCATCCTGTCGGGGATGATTTCGGTTCGCGATCTTGATTGGCGCGGGGTGATGGCGGAGTAATTCGGGGGCGGAATTTGACGCAAATTCCGCGTCGGTTTTTGGACGCAAAAACCGGGGGCTGCGGTGCGGCAGCGCAAAATTGGGCGAAGGCGGAATTTGCGTCAAATTCCGTCGCGATGTCTGGGTCAGACATCGCCTTTGTCCGGGTCAGGGGTTGCGGTTCACGCGGTGGAAGATGTGGGCGAAGGTGGCCACGCCGAAAACCGGGATCAGCAGGTTCAGCACGGGGATCGACAGTGGCGCGGCCATCAGCACGCCTGCGCCCCAGATGCGCGTCCTGTTGGCCCGCCAGAGCGCGCGCGCCTCGACCCGGCCCACCCGGCGCTGGGCAACGAGGGTGAAGTATTCCCGCCCCAGAAGATAGCCGTTCAGCCCCCAGAAGAGCACCGGGACGAGCGGCCCCGCAAAGGGCCAGAGAAACAGCGCGATCAGGTTCGCCCCCAGCGCGATGCCGAAGAAGTTCACCGCGCCGATCAGGCCTTCGGACAGGGTCTGCGGGCGGGCGTCGGGGAGGGTGGGGTAATGGCGGTCTTCCACCGCATCGACCACATCTTCCAGAAAGATGCCCGTGAAGGCCGAGGCGACCGGGACCATCAGGAAAACCGAGGCCAGCAGCATCAGGAAGATCGAACCGACCGAGAGGAGCGTGTCGAGCCCACCCACCGGGCCGAGGAGCGGCAGATCGGTGGTTTCCGGCACCAGCCATTGGATCGCGCCGATCATCAGCGCGTAGAGCGCAACGAGTAGCGCCATTGTCAGGCCCACGCCCAGCAAGACCACGCGGCGAAAGCGCGGATCGGTCCATTGGCCCAAGGCGCGCGCGAAGCTGGCGAAGATCATGCCCATGGGGAAGTCCCTTTTGGTTCAGGCCCAGTTTTTGGTCCAGTTTTAGGCCCAGGTGATGATGCGGGCGGGGTCGGGGCGGGGGCGGTCGGGCATGGGGGTGCCGGGCGTGCCGATATGGATGATGCCCGCCACCCATTCCGCATCCGCGCAGCCGAAGGCGCGGGCGGCGAAGGGGCGGTCATGGCTGACCCAGCCCGAAAGCCAGTTCGCGCCCCAGCCTGCCGCCGTGGCCGCGTTCACAAGGCCAAGGCAGAGCGCGCCGGCCGACAGGGTCTGTTCGATGTCGGGGATCTTGTCCGAGGGTTTGGGCCCGGCGATTACCACCACGGCGAGGTGGGAGCGGTCGAATTGCCCGCGGCCTTTTTCGATCTTTTCGGGATCGCCGCCAAGCTCGCGCGCCCGCGCTTCGGCAAGATTGGCCCAAAGGGCGAGGGCGGGGCGATAGCCCACGACCAGCCGCCAGGGTTCCAGCTTGCCATGATCGGGCACGCGCAGGGCGGCGGTCAGGATCGGCTCCAGCGCCGTGCGGTCGGGGGCGGGGCCGGTCATCACCTTGGAGGGGTAGGATTGGCGGGTGGCGAGGAATTGGAAGGCTGCGTCGTTTGCGGGCATCTGGTTCACGGGCATTTGGGGGCCTTGCTGCCCCGACGTGGCGCGGGGCGGTGAGGGGGGCATTTTGGCGGAGCGGGCATGCGCCCGCATTGCTTTTGTCTCGCCTGTGCGCGTTCGCGCTTGGCTCGGGTTTTTGGGTATTTGAGCCAAGGTGAATGGGCAAGGGGCGAGTTGGCGGTCAGGCGGAGGAATAAAGGGTTTCCAGATCGTCGATCCATTGCGTGAGGAAGGCATCGAAGCGTGGGTCGGGTTGGCGGGCGTTCAGGGTGGCGGCGAGGGGGTCGGGGGCGGTGACGCTTTCGGGGCTTTGGGCCAGTTCTTCGATCACGGCATGGCCGCAGAAGGGGACGTAGACCTCGGAATAGCCGCCTTCGTGGACGGCGAGGAGGCGGCCGTCGCAGAGCGCATCGGCGGCCTGCATCGTGAGGCGGGTCATCTGGCGGAAGGTGTCGGCGGTGGCGAGCATGCGGCCCAGCGGATCGAGGGCGGCGGCATCAAAGCCGCAAGCGATGAGGATGGCGTCAGGTTTGTGGGCGTGAAGTGCGGGGAGGACGAGGCGGGTGAAGGCTTCGAGATAGCCCTTGTGGCCTGTGCCGGGGGGGAGGGGAATGTTGAGGTTGGTGCCGCGCGCGGTGCCTGTGCCGCGTATGGCAGCATGGCCTGTATCGGTGGGATAGTTGCGGTCCTGATGGAGGGATATGGTCAGGATATCTGGGTCGTCGATAAAGATCGCCTCGGTCCCGTTGCCGTGATGGACATCCCAATCGATCACGGCGAAGCGTTTTGCGGGGGTCTCTGCTTGGGCTGCGCGGATGGCGATGGCGATATTGGCCAAGAGGCAGAAGCCGTTGGGGTGATCGGGCAGGCAATGGTGGCCCGGCGGGCGCGAGAGCGCGTAGCCGTTGCGGGCCTGTCCGGCGAGGATGTCGATCAGGCCGCGTTTGGCGAGGCCTGCGGAGAGGGCGGCCAGTTCATAGCCGCCCCGCCCGAAGGGTGCGCGGGGACCCAACTCGCCGCCTTCGGCATCGGAGAGCGCCTTGAACCGGTCGAGATAGGTGGCGGGGTGGACGCGGAGCAGGTCTTCGCGGGTGGCGGGGGCTGCGCTGCGGGGGGAGAGGTGGTGGATCAGGCCTGTCACCTCGATCAGGTTTTTCAGGCGGCGTTTGGTTTCGGGCGATTCGGGCAGGCCGCCGCCGGGCTGCACCAGCGCGCCGATGGGGCCGCCCACGGGCAAGGTGAGGGCATAGTTGCCGCCGTGGTGCCAGAAGGTGCGTTCGTCGGTGTAGAAGGCGGTGGTCATTCTGGCCTCGGGTCTGGGGCAGTTGCGGGCAGGTTAGGCGCGGGGCAGGGTGGAAGGCCAGAGGGGAGATGCGATGCAGAAGGGAGAGCGGGCCGATCTGGCGGTGCCGGGGGCGGAATTTGTGGTGAAGGCCGTGCCGCGGGCGCGGGTGGCGTCCTGCACATTGGAGGGGGGCGTCTGGCGGATCGCGGTGCATGCGCCGCCCGAGGAGGGCCGCGCCACGGCGGCGGTGGCAGAGGCGCTGGCCCATGCGTTGGGGGTGGCGAAGGGGCGGCTGGTGCTGGTGCGGGGGGCGGCGTCGCGCGACAAGCGGTTCCGGCTGGAGTGAGGGCAGGGACGGTGTCCGGGGGACGTGCGGACCGGGCGAGTCCGGGGTTCGGCAGTTGGCGTGCGCATTAGCCTTTGGCGGGTTTGCCTTCGATGCGGTAGCTGCCTTCGGGAAGGTCCAGCGCGGCGGCGAGGTCGCGCAGTTGGGTGAGCGAGAGGGTGATGCGGACCGGTTCTTCGGTCAGCGGGTCGAGTTGTTCCAGTGTCACGCAATCCTCGAAGGCGAGGATGGTGATGTCTTCCTGCAGGCCTTCGTGCCCCTCGTCTATGAGGGTGATCACGGTGGCGTCGAAGTCGTGCTCGATGGTGAACATGGGGGCAGGCTAGCGCGGTGGTGTGGGGGCGCGCAATCGGGAAAACCGGGCATCCGTGGGGCGGCGGGCGGATGGGCGCTGAATTGCGCGTGAGGTGGGGCGGTGGGGGCTGGTTCGTGCTGCGCGCTTTGCTAGAGTGCTGTCAACAAGGATTGCAACGAGATTTGCGCGCCCCATCGCGGGGTGGCGCGGACGGATGGGTTGGGCAGGCGATGCGTGCGATTGTTCTGGCGATGATGGCCGTTGGCGGGCTGGCGGCCTGTGTGCCGACCTATCAGGCGGGCTATCCCCCGCCCCTGCCGGCGGAGGTGCCTGTCTCGGCGGTGGCCGCGGCACCCTTGCCCCCCCGGGAGGCGGCCGCGAATTTCATCCGGGTGGTGCGGCAAGTGGAGCCGATGACCGAGGAGATTTGCCGCGCCCGGACGCGGGGGGTGAATTGCGATTTCCGCATCGTGATCGATGATCGGCCGGGCATGGGGCCGAATGCGTTTCAGACGCTGGATGAGACGGGGCGGCCGATTCTGGGCTTTACGCTGGCGCTGATCGCGGATGCGCGCAATGCCGATGAGATCGCCTTCGTGTTGGGCCATGAGGCAAGCCATCACATCCTTGGCCACATTCCGCAGCAGCAGCAGACAGCGATGGCCAGCGCGATGGTGGCAGGGATTCTGGCGCAGGCGACCGGGGCGGGGGCAGATGCCGTGCAGGCGGCGCAGCAGATGGGGGCCACGGTGGGCGCGCGCCGCTATTCGCGCGATTTCGAGCTGGAGGCCGATGCGCTGGGCACGGAGATCGCCTTTTATGCCGGGTATGATCCGGTTTTGGGGGCGGGGTTCTTTGACCGGTTGCCCGATCCGGGGGATCAGTTCCTGGGCAGCCACCCGCCCAATTCCCAGCGCAAGGCGCAAGTGCGTGCGGTGGTGGCGCGGCTGGGCGGGTATTGAGCGCCCGGATTGGCGGTTTGATCTGCGTCAAGGCGGGGTGGTCTGTGCGCGGGCAGGGTTGTCGTCACGGGGCCGGGTTTGCGGCCCTGCAAGGAGGCGACAGGATGATCGGATATGCACAGGCACCCAAGGCTTGGGGACTGACGCGCGGGATGGGCAGGGTGCTGGGCGTCAGCCTGACGGGCGCGGTGGTCGAGGGCTGGTTGCAGCGCGGGGAGCTGGCGGCGCTGGTGGACCGCTGTCAGGCCTGCGGGCAAGATGCGGATTGTACCGGATGGCTGGCCAGCCATGTAACGGCGGAAACGCTGCCGGATTTTTGCGCGAACAAGGACGGGATCGAGGCGTTGGTTCCACGCTGATCTGATTTGATCTGATTTGATCTGATTTGATCGGGGCTTGAGGCGCGGAGGCCTGCGTGACAGGGTCGCGCGGATGGAAAAGCTTGGGGAAATCCTGCGCGACCGCGGGTCGCGTTATGCCGTGTCGGGCGGGCCTGTCGCGGGCCGAGCCGGGGTGGAGGCCTTGCTGGCCGACCTGAAACGCGACAAGAAGTATGCCAAGGCCACGCATAATTCTTGGGCCTGCATCCTGAGCGAGGGTGGCCCGCAAAAGGGCGATGATGGCGAGGCGGGGGCGGGGGCGGTGATCCTGCGGATGCTGGAACGCGCCGGGCTGGTTGATCATGTGATCGTGGTGACGCGCTGGTATGGCGGGGTGCATCTGGGCGGTGACCGGTTCGCCCATGTGGTGACCTGCGTGCGGGCCTATCTCGACGCGCTGGGGCGGGCAGGATAAGGCTTTCCTTGCGACAGGCAGGGAGAGGGCGCGATGATCGGCTGGCTGAAGGCAGAGATACGCCGGATCGGCAATACGACGATCTGGTCCTGGCAGGGCTGGGTGTCGGCCTGGTCACGGGAGAAATCGCTGCGGCAATGGACGCTGGTGAATGTGATCTCGGCCACATTGGCGCTGATGCTGGACCTGAGCCCGGGGGAGCGCGCGCTGATCCTTGCACTTGGGCTGCTGCTGCTGGCGGCGGAACTGGTCAATACGGCCATCGAGGAGGTGGTCGATTACATATCCGAAGAGATCGACCCGAGGGCCAAGCGGGCTAAGGATGCGGGGTCGGCCGTGGTGGCGGTGACAGCGCTGGCAGGTGGGGTGGCCTGGGCGGTGATCCTGATCGGGTGAGGTGGCGTTCTCGGAGAGACAGAGAACGCGACGGAAAATGACGCATTTTCCGGGGCGCGCCGTTCTGGGCCGCCGCGCAGTGTGGCACGGGCGGATTTGGGTATTTGTGGCCAAGATGAAGGATCAGGGCCGCTTCGCCTGACGCCGCAGATGGGCGCGGTACAGAAGGGGCGCGGCGACCCGGTCGTAGAGCAGGGTCAGCGCCGGATTTATCAGGGGCCAGCCTGTGAGGCGCGCGAGCCAGCGCCAGCGTGGCAGGCCCGCCCAGATGGCGCGGAAGGCGGCAAGGCCTGAGAGCAGTGTCCCATCTTTCAGCACATGCAGGCGGCGGGCGGCCTGATCCGGGGTCAGGCCCCAGCGGGCGGCATCCTCCAGGCGGTCAAAGCGCAGGGGCGCGCCGTCGCGGGTGGCGGCGGCGCGGTAATGGTCGATCTCGAACCGGCACAGCGGGCAGGTGTCGTTGTAGAGGATGCGTGTCTCGTCCGTCATGCCCTGCAAGTTAGTGGCAGGGCGGGCGCGGCCAAGGGGGCCGTGACGATCTGTCAGAGCCGTGAATGGCTGCCGTCGCAGAAGGGGGCCTTGGCGCTGGCTTTGCAGCCGCAGAAGAACAGCTTCTTGCCCTCTTCCGCCGTCACCTTGACCGGGGTGAACGAGGTGCCCTTGTGGCTGCCATCGCAGAAGGGTTGGTTCTTCGACTCGCCGCAGGCGCACCAGAAATAGGTTTTTCCTGCCTCAGCCTCGACCGGGTAGGGGGCTTTCTGGGCGATCTTGGGGATGTCGGACATGGGCTGGCTCCTGCTGGCTTGTGCCATGCAAGATGTGCGGCGGACGGCCCCCCGGTCAAGCCGTCAGGCGCCCCCAGAGATCGTATTCCCCGGCCTCTTCCACCTGAACCGTCACGATATCGCCGGGTGAGAGGGTGGCGAAATCCTCGTCGATGAAAAGGTTGCCGTCGATTTCCGGTGCATCGGCCTGCGTGCGGCAGGTGGCGCCTTCGTCATCGACCTCATCCACGATGACCTGCAGCACTTTTCCAACCTTGGCAGTCAGTTTCGCCTCGGATATCGCCTGCGCTTTTGCCATGAAGCGATCCCAGCGGTCCTGCTTCACCTCTTCCGCCACATGATCGGGCAGGGCGTTGGAGCGCGCGCCGGGGACGTTTTCGTATTTGAAGCACCCGACGCGGTCGAGCTGCGCCTCATCCAGCCAGTCGAGCAGGGTCTGGAATTCCGCCTCGGTTTCGCCGGGGTAGCCCACGATGAAGGTGGAGCGCAGCGTGATGTCCGGGCAGGTGGCGCGCCAGGCGGCGATTTCATCCAGCGTGCGGGCGGCAGCGGCGGGGCGGGCCATGCGGCGCAGCACATCCGGGTGGGCGTGCTGGAAGGGGATGTCGAGATAGGGCAGGATCAGGCCCTCGGCCATCAGGGGCACCAGGTCGCGCACATGGGGGTAGGGGTAGACGTAATGGAGCCTGACCCAGGCGCCAAGCTGGCCCATTTCCCGCGCCAGATCGGTGATATGGGCGCGGACGGTGCGGTCTTTCCAGGGGCTTTCGTCATGCTTGCGGTCGACGCCATAGGCTGAGGTGTCCTGGCTGATGACGAGGAGTTCGCGGACCCCGGCCTCGACCAGCTTTTCCGCTTCGCGCAGCACCGCATTGGCGGGGCGGCTGAGGAGTTTGCCGCGCATGTCGGGGATGATGCAGAATTTGCACTTGTGGTTACAGCCCTCCGAGATCTTCAGATAGCTGTAATGGCGCGGGGTGAGGCTGACGCCGGTGGCGGGTAGCAGGTCGATGAAGGGGTCGGGCTGCGGCGGCACGGCAAGGTGGACGGCATCCAGAACCTGTTCGTACTGATGCGGGCCGGTGACGGCCAGCACCTTTGGATGCGCGCCGGTGATGTATTCGGGTTCTGCGCCAAGGCAGCCGGTGACGATGACGCGGCCGTTTTCCTTGAGCGCCTCGCCGATGGCATCAAGGCTTTCGGCGCGGGCGGAGTCCAGAAAGCCGCAGGTGTTGACGATGACCGCATCGGCGCCGGTATAATCGGGGCTGATGGCGTAGCCCTCGGCGCGCAGTCGGGTGAGGATGCGTTCGCTGTCGACCAGCGCCTTGGGGCAGCCGAGCGAGACCATGCCGATGGTGGGCTGGCCCGGACGGAGATCGGCGCGGCGTTCGTCAGGAACGCTGGCGCGGGCAAGGTCGGGGCGCAGATTGGGCGGGTTCTGGGTCATGCCCGCGCCATACCCCAAACGCGGCGCGGCGGGAAGGGCGGTGATCCCATCGCGCGGCTGCGCCGCATTGCTTTTGTCTCGCCTCCCGCGCCTGCGCGCGTCCGGCTCGGAAGCAGGGGGCTTTCACCCCCCTCTTGTCCCGCTGCGCGGGCCAATTCACCCCCTGAGGGTATTTTCCCCAAGATGAAGGGGGGCAGGAGCCTGGACTTCATCTTGGCGCAAATACCCTCGGGGGGCGAAGCGCCCCCGCTTCTGAGCCGGATGCGCGCAGGCGCGGAGGCGAGGCAAAAGAAATGCGGCGCCGCCGCGCGATCGGATCACCGCTCGCCGCTTGCCCTGCGGGTGGGGGCGGCATAGCGTCCGGGTCCAGAGGAGACCTGTCATGACCGATACCCGCCCGCTGATCCTGTCCTGCCCGCTGCCGCGCAGCCTGCCGTTGATTTTCGCTCCGGACCGGTTGGCCGAGTTGCGGGCGCGGTACCGGATTGTCGAGACGACGGATGAGGGGTTGCCCGCGTTGCCGGAGGAGGTGCTGGCGGAAGCGCGGTATATCATCGGCCAGCCGCCGATGGATATGGCGCTGCTGGCGCGCTTGCCCGGGTTGCGCTGCATTTTCAATGTGGAGTCCAATCTTCTCAATAACATGCCTTATGATGAGGTGTTCCGGCGCGGTATTCATGTGGTCACCACAGGCGCGGTCTTTGCACAGCCGGTGGCCGAGATCGGGCTGGGGTTTGCGCTTTCGCTGTTGCGCAACATCCATGGGGCGGACGCGGATTTCCGGGCGGGGCGCGAGTTGTGGGGCGGCGATGGCAATGGGGATGCCCGTCTGTTGACCGGGGCGGAGGTGGGGATCATCGGATTCGGTGATCTGGGCCGGGCCTGCGCGCGGGTGTTGACGGGGTTTGCACCGCGTTTGCGGGTGTTCGATCCCTGGCTGCCCGCATCGCGCATTCGCGAAGCGGGGGCGGAGCCTGCGACGCTGGAGGCGGTGCTGGCCGGGTCGGATGTGGTGTTCTGCACCGCTGCCGTGACGTCCGAGAATCGCGCCTTTCTGGGGGCAGATGCCTTTGCCTCCATGCGGCGGGGGGCGATCTTCCTGCTGTTGTCGCGCGCGGATGTGGTGGATTTTCCGGCGCTGATGGATGCCGTACGGGGGGGCCATATCCTTGCCGCATCGGATGTGTTTCCCGATGAGCCGCTGGCTTTGGATCATCCGGTGCGGGCGATTCCCGGTTTCCTGCTTTCGGCGCATCGGGCGGGGGCTTTGGACATCGCGTTCAAGCGGATGGGCGAGATGGTGCTGGAGGATCTGGCCCTGCTGGACCGGAGCTTGCCGCCCATGCTTTGCAAGCGGGCCGAGCGCGAGACGGTGGCGCGGTTCCGTTCAAGGCCCGTGGTGGTGAATTGATCCGCCGATCTGTCGGCCCTGACCAAGCGCCATGCTTGCGGGGCGGGCGGGGGCAGGCGTAACCTGCGGTTGAGGCTGGTTCGGGGGGTGGGATGCGCTGGGTTTTCCGGGTTCTTGGGGTGCTGGCCGTGCTGGTGGTGGCGGGCGCGGCGGCGCTGGTTCTGATCCCGTCGGATCGGGTGGCGGCGCTGGCAGTGGCGCAGTTCGAAAAGGTCACCGGGCGGCAATTGACCATTCAGGGCGGCGTCACGCCCACGCTCTGGCCTGTGCTGGGGGTGGAGATGGGGCGGATCGAGATATCGAACGCCGACTGGTCGGAGGAAGGGCCGATGCTGGTGGCCGATGCGTTGGCGATCCGGATCGATTCCAATGCGCTGTTCGGGGGCGAGGTGCGGATCACCGGGCTGGAACTGACGCGGCCGGAGATATTGATCGAAAGCGGCGAAGAGGGCGCAGGGAACTGGGTGTTCGGTGGCGGGCAGGGCGGCACGGCGACGGCGGATATGGCGACGGCGGACACGCCCTTTACGCTGGACCTTGGGGTGATCCGCGATGGCAGCATCGGTTACGTTGATCATGCGACGGGGCGGCGGGTGCAGTTGACCGGCGTCGATCTGGAGGCGCGGCTGGCGGATTATGACGGGCCGCTGGAGGTGACGATGACCGCCACCTCGGGCGGGGAGGCGGTGGCGGTGGATATGGTGCTGGGCGCGTTCCGCACTGCCTATGAGGGGGGTGTATCGCCCGTCACACTGGCGCTGGAGGCGGGGGCGGCGCGGATCGGGTTCGAGGGGCGGGCGGGGTTTCAGCCGATGATGGCGGAGGGGCGGCTGGAGGCCGATCTGGCCGATCTGCGCGCGCTGTCGGCGCTGGCGGGAATGGATGCGCCCGCGCTGCCGCAGGGGTTCGGGCGGGACAGCGTGACGGTGGCGGGGGATGTGACGCTGACGGCGGAGGGATCGGCGCATCTGCGCGGCGGGACCATCGGGCTGGACGGCACGGCGATCACTGGCGATCTGGACCTGTCACCCGGAGAGATACGGCCCAAGCTGGTGGCGCGGCTGGTGGTGGGCGATCTGGCGGTGGCCGAGAACGTGGCGGGGGGCAGCAGCGCGGGCGAGGGTGGCGGCGATGTGGCCACCGCAGGCTGGTCGGACCGCCCGATTGATGTGAGCGGGCTGTTGGCGCTGGATGCCGAATTGGGCCTGCGGGCGGCGTCGCTGGACCTTGGGGCGGTGAAGCTTGGGCCGGTGGCGGCTTCGGTCACGCTGGACAATGCGCGCGCGGTGATCCGGCTGGAGGAGGTGGGGGCTTACGGCGGCACCGTAGGTGGCCAGTTCGTGGTGAACGGGCGGCAGGGCCTGTCGGTGGGCGGCGACATGCAGTTCCGCGACATCAGCCTGCAACCGATGCTGACCGATCTGACGGGGTTCGAGCGGCTAATCGGCACGGGTGATCTGCGGCTGGATTTCCTGGGGTCCGGCAATTCGGTGGCGGCGATCATGAACAGCCTGTCCGGGTCGGGCGTGCTGAACCTTGGGGCGGGGGAGATCCTCGGGCTGGATATCGCGGGGATGATCACCCGGCTGGATACGGGCTATGTGGGTGAGGGGCAGAAGACGGTGTTCGACAGTCTGTCGGCCAGTTTCGACATGGATCAGGGCGATCTGTTCAACAGCGACCTGATGATGGTTGGGCCTGTGCTGAGTGCCGAAGGATCGGGGCGGATCGGGCTGGGGGCGCGCGATCTGGAATATCGCATCCGGCCTACTGCGCTGCGCGGGTCGGACGGGACCGGGGGGATTTCGGTGCCGCTGTGGATTACGGGCAGTTGGGCTGCGCCAAGCTACGCGCTCGATCTTGAGGCGCTGGCGGAAGAGAATTTCAAGGAAGATGCCAAGGCGTTGGAGGATGATCTGAAGGCCAAGGCCGCCGAGGAGTTGGGGCAGATGGAAGGCGAAAGCCTGGAAGATGCCGCCCGGCGCAAGCTGGAAGAGGAGTTGGGCGAGGGCGTGGGCGGATTGCTGGAGGGGCTTCTGCGCGGGAATTGAGGGGGCGCGCGATTTTTCGTGCGAAAAATCAGGCGATCCTTCGGGAAAGCATCGGACCTGCGTCCGGGAGGCGGGCTTGCCCGGTGGTGGCGGGCGGTGCAAAGTTCAGGCGGTAAACCAGCAGGGGGAGCGCATGGGCAAGGATGTGGGCGAGGCGCTGACGGATGCGGCCTTTACGCGGACGCGGTTGAAGGGGTCGATGGTTGAAAACTCATGGGCCGGGGCGCTGAGTTTTTTTCGGCGGAAGTATACAAAGGATCTGACCGGGGTGGATGTGGCGATCACGGGCATCCCGTTTGACACATCGGTGAGCAACCGCCCCGGCGCGCGGCTGGGGCCGGAGGCGATACGGCGTGCCAGTGCCCCGCATGCCTGGGGGCCGATCTGGCCGTGGCGGTTTGATCCGTTCGATACGCTGGCCTGTATCGATTATGGCGATTGCGGGTTTGACTGGGGTGAGCCGATGGCGACGCCTGCCGCGATCGAGGCGCATGTGGCGGGGATTCTGGCGGCGGGGGCGGCGACGCTGAATCTGGGCGGGGATCATTTCACTACTTACCCGACGCTGAAGGCCTATGCCGCGAAGTATGGGCCGATGGGGATGGTGCAATTCGACGCGCATCGCGATGTGGAACAGGATGCGGGCGGGCGCATCGACCATGGGTCGATGTTCTATTACGCGGTGCGGGATGGCATACTTGATCCGAAACGCGTGGTGCAGGTGGGGATACGGACCTGTTTCCATGGCGAGCAGACGCATGGGATGACGATCCTGCATGCCGATCAGGTGCATGCGATGCCAGCTGAGGAGGTGGCCGCAGTGATCCGGCGCGTGCTGGGCGACGGGCCGTCTTACATGACCTTTGACATTGATTGTCTGGACCCGTCCACCGCGCCGGGGACGGGGACGCCTGTGCCCGGCGGGCTGACATCGCATCAGGCGCTGTCGATCCTGCGGGCGATGAAGGGGATGGATTTCAAGGGGATGGATGTGGTCGAGGTGTCGCCGCCCTATGACCATGCCGAGATGACATCGACCGCCGCTGCGATCATCGCGGTGGAAATGCTGTGCCTGAAAGCCTGGGCGCGGGGGGCGCGGCCGCCGGGGTGAGGGGGCGAGGACTGCTGACAGAACGCTGTCAGCAGGGGGGTGCTTTTCTTGCGGGCATCAACCGCAGGAAGGAGCATCCCATGCAAAAGGTTTCCGTAAATCCTTGGTCCTGGTCAAAGCCGCTGGGCTATGATCAGGGCGTTCTTGTCACGGGGGCCACGCGGCAGTTGATCTGTGCGGGGCAGACCTCTGTCGATACGGAGGGCAGGCCGCTGCATCCCGGCGACATGCGCGCGCAACTGGGGCTGGCGCTGGACAATCTGGAGGCGGTGCTGGCTGCTGGGGGGATGGGGCTGGTGAACCTTGTGCGTCTGGGTGTGTTTGCCACTGATGTTGATGCGCTGTTGCCGCATCTGGATGTGCTGGGCGCCAGGTTGGGGGCGGCGGGGGTTGCACCGCCCATGACGCTGCTGGGGGTGACGCGGCTGGCGCTGCCGCCGCTCATGGTGGAACTGGAGGCGGTGGCAATGGGCTAGGCTTGCCCCAGCCTTGCCTGCCGGGGCAGGGTGGGCTGCAAGACAGGGCGGGGGGCAGGATGCGCCGTGCGGAACGGCTGTTTCGGCTGGTGAACGAGATGCGGTCGCGCGGCCATTGCCGCGCGGTGGACCTTGCCGGGGCGCTGGAGGTAAGCCTGCGCACGGTTTATCGCGACATCGCGCATTTGCAGGGGTCTGGTCTGCCGATCGAGGGCGAGGCGGGGGTGGGCTATGTGCTGCGTCCCGGCTTCAGCCTGCCCAGCCTGACCTTTACCCATGAACAGTTGGATGCGCTGGCGGTGGCTTTGTCCTTTGCCGAGCGGGTGGATGATCCGGCATTGGCGCAGGCGGCGCGCGAGGTGCGGGCAAAGTTGCAGGCAAGCCTGCCGGAGCCGGAATTGCGGCGGCTGGTGGATGCGCCCTATTTCTCGCTTTCGCGCAAGACGGGGGCGGCGGATCATGCCGCGCGGTTGCGGGCGGCGATCCGGCAGCGGCAGATGGTGCGGCTGGCCTATGTCGATGCGGCGGGGGCGGCGTCAGAGCGGCGGTTGCGGCCGCTGGCTGTCTGGACATTCGATGCGGGCTGGATGGTGTCGGGCTGGTGCGAGCTGCGCGGGGATTTCCGCACCTTTCGGCTGGACCGCATCGCGGGGCTGGAGGTGCTGGAGGAGCGGTTTGCGACGGATGAGGCAAAGGGCTTGCGCGCCTTTCTGGCGCGGGAGGCCTGTGGGGAGAGGTAGGGGGGCGCTGCCGCCCCCCGCCTCTCTCAGCGGCGGCGGTCGCGCCGCGCGCTCATGGGTTGGAAGGCCACGCCGACATGCGCTTCGCAATAGGGTTTGCCGGGCAGCGAGGGCAGGCCGCAGAACCAGAAATCATCCGTTGCCGGATCGCCGATGGGCCATTTGCAGGTGCGTTCGGTCAGTTCCATCAGCGTCAGGCGGCGGGCGCGCTTTTCCACCTCGCGCACGGAGGCCAGCGCTTCGGGGCTGATCTCGTTGGCGGAGGGCTGCGGCGGCAGGGGCTGGCCTGCGGGAACGATGGCCTTGCGGATCGGCAGCGGCGTCACGTTGGACGGAGCTGCAGGCGCGGCGGCGGCCGGGCGTTCCGGCGCGGCGCGCGCGGCGGGCTCTGGGCGCGCGGCGGGTTCCGGCCGGGGGTCCGGCTTGGCTGCCGTGGCAGTGGCGACGGGGGTATCCTCCTCATCGTCCTTGCCGCCCGCGACGCGGTTGGACAGGCCAAGGCGATGCACCTTGCCGATCACGGCGTTGCGGGTGACGCCGCCCAGTTCCTTGGCGATCTGGCTGGCGCTTTGGCCTTCGGCCCACATGCGCTTGAGCGTCTCGACGCGCTCATCGGTCCAGGACATGACAACCCCTTTGGTGGATGGTTCCCCGCCATTCTAGACGGGACAGTGCGGGATACAAGACGGACGTGGCAAGATCAAGCGCTGCTGCAAGTTGCGGCTTTTCAAGGCGGCGCTTTTGCCTTAAGCCCCTGTGCCATGAGCAACCGGACCGCGCCCTTCACGCTGCCCCGACGCCGACGCTGATTGCGCCGGACGTCTTGCCATGGCCCGAACATGCGGGCTGCCCCCCTTCCAATCGTTGACTTTGCACCCGCCCGGCCTTTACGGCTAGGGCTTCGCTTCAAGGACATGACCCATGATCTCTGCCGTTCTGCCGACCTATAATCGTGCACCGTTGGCCTTTACCCGTGGTGAAGGCTCTTGGCTGGTGGCCGAGGATGGGGGCCGATACCTTGATCTGGGGGCGGGGATCGCGGTGAATGCGCTGGGACACGCCCATCCGGCGCTGGTGGAGGTGCTGGCGGCGCAGGCGGCCAAGCTGTGGCATGTGTCGAACCTGTACCGCATCCCGGAACAGGAACGGCTGGCCGAGATGCTGGTGGATCGGACCTTTGCCGATACGGTGTTCTTTACCAATTCGGGAACGGAGGCAGCGGAGCTGGCCATCAAGATGGCGCGCAAATACTGGTACGAGAAGGGCCAGCCCGAGCGGGTGGAGATCATCTGTTTCGAGGGCGCCTTTCATGGCCGGTCCACCGGGGCCATCGCGGCGGCGGGGTCGGAGAAGATGGTCAAGGGGTTCGGGCCGCTGATGCCGGGCTTTGTCCATCTGAAATTCGGCGATCATGATGCGCTGCGCGCGGCGATCGGGCCAAGGACGGCGGCGATCATGGTGGAACCCATTCAGGGCGAGGGCGGCATCCGCGTGTTGCCGGATGCCTGCCTGAAAGGGTTGCGCGACCTGTGTGATGAGTCAGGTGCGCTGATGATCCTCGATGAGGTGCAATGCGGCATGGGGCGGACCGGGCGGTTGTTCGCGCATGAATGGTCGGGGGTGACGCCGGATATCATGATGGTGGCCAAGGGCATCGGCGGCGGTTTTCCCTTGGGCGCGGTGCTGGCCACCGAAGGCGCGGCAGCGGGCATGGTGGCGGGAACGCACGGGTCCACCTATGGCGGCAATCCGCTGGGCTGCGCCGTGGGCGCGAAGGTGGTGGAGATCGTGTCGGACGACGCGTTTCTTGATGCGGTCAAGGCAAAGGGCGCGCGGTTCCGGCAGGGGCTGGAGGGGCTGGTCGCCAGCCACCCCGAGGTGTTTGAGGCGGTGCGGGGGCAGGGGTTGATCCTTGGCCTGAAATGCCGCGCGCCGAATACTGATGTGGTAAAGGCGGCCTATGCCGAACATCTGCTGACGGTGCCGGCGGCGGATAATGTGTTGCGCCTATTGCCCGCGCTGAACATCACGGATGCGGATATCACCGAGGCCGTGGCGCGGCTGGACCGCGCCGCCCAACGGGTGAAGGCCGATGTCGCCGCCTGAGGCCTTTACCTTTCCGCGCGTGACCCGCGCCGACTATCCGCTGCTGCGGGGGTGGCTGGCCCAGCCCCATGTGCGGGCGTGGTGGGGTGACCCGGAGGAAGAGATCGCGCTGATCGATAAGGACATCCAAGAAGGTCCCACCGATATGCGCCTGGTCGTGCTGGGGGACCTGCCCTTTGCCTATGTCCAGGATTACCCCGCGCATCACTGGGACGCGCCGCATTATGCCGGGTTTCCGCCCGGCGCGCGGGGGGTGGATACCTTTCTGGGCGATCCGGCCTTTCTGGGGCAAGGCCATGCGCCGCGCTATCTGCACCAGCGCTGCCGCGACCTGATGGCGGCGGGGGCAACGGCGGTGGTCATTGACCCCAGCCCCGACAATGAACGCGCTGTACGTTGCTACCTCCGAGCGGGTTTCGTGCCGCGCGGCATCACGCCCTGCGAGGATGGCGATCCGGTCCTTGTGATGGAATTCGATCTGCCGTCTTCATCTTGGTAAAAATACCCATCTTGGGTTTCCGCCCAAAAAACGGGCCCATAAAAGCGAAATGACATGAAACACTTCCTTGATATCCACAAGACCGACGCGGCCGAATTGCGGGCGATGATCGACAGCGCCCATGCGATGAAGTCCGCTCGGAACGGCCGCCCGCGCGGCGCGCCCGATGATGACCAGCCGCTGAAGGGCCGGATGGTTGCGCTGATCTTCGAGAAGCCCTCGACCCGGACCCGCGTGAGTTTCGACGTGGGTGTGCGGCAGATGGGCGGCGAGACGATGGTGCTGTCGGGCAAGGAAATGCAGTTGGGCCATGGCGAGACGATTGCCGATACCGCGCGGGTGTTGTCGCGCTATGTCGACCTGATCATGATCCGGACCTTTGAGGAGGCGACGCTGCTGGAGATGGCGGAACACGCCACGGTGCCGGTGATCAACGGGCTGACCAACCGCACCCATCCCTGCCAGATCATGGCCGATGTGATGACCTATGAGGAACATCGCGGCCCCATTGCGGGCAAAAAGGTGGTGTGGTGTGGCGATGGCAACAACGTTGCAGCCAGCTTCCTGCATGCGGCGGGGCAGTTCGGGTTTGATTTCACCTTTACGGGGCCGGAAACGCTGGACCCGGAAGAAAAGTTCGTGGACTTCGCCCGGGGCAAGGGCAGCAAGGTCACGATCCAGCGCGATCCCTTTACCGCCGTAGAGGGGGCCGATCTGGTGGTGACCGACACATGGGTGTCGATGCACGATCCGGAATCGGCCAAGGAACGCCGCCACAACCAGTTGCGCCCCTATCAGGTGAATGAGCAGTTGATGAGCCGGGCCAAGTC
This sequence comes from Rhodobacter maris, assembly GCA_943369275.1. GTDB lineage: Bacteria > Pseudomonadota > Alphaproteobacteria > Rhodobacterales > Rhodobacteraceae > Paragemmobacter > Paragemmobacter maris_A. The sequence goes on from CALRMS020000029.1 coordinate 31,299, forward strand.
TGACGCTCTGTTCATGCATTGCCTGCCCGCCCATCGCAACGATGAGGCCACGAGCGCGGTGATGGACGGCCCCCATTCGGTGATCTTTGACGAGGCCGAAAACCGCCTGCACGCGCAGAAGGCGGTGATGCGCTGGTGTCTGGGGGTGTAAGGCCCATCCGGGGGGGCGTTCCAGCCCCCCCCTCTCTCATCGCGATGAAGACCTGGGTGCGCCCGATGCGGGCTGTTGACAGCGTTGGTGCGGCAGCAGAGGTTGGCCCCAAGTTCAAGGAGGGTGCCATGCATCATCGTTCCATCGCGGTCTATGACCGTTTCCTCGCCAATCTGGCCACCATCCTGACCAAGGCCGAGGCGCATTGTGCGGCGAAGGGCATAAAGCCCGAGGCGATGCTAACCTTTCGGCTGTTTCCCGACATGCTGCCTTTCATCCGGCAAGTGCAACTGACCTGCGATTTCGCGGCCCGTGCGGCGGCGCGGCTGGCGGGGGAAGACCCCAAAAGCTTTCCCGACACGGAAACCACCTTTGCCGAATTGCAGGACCGTATCCGCGCGGCGCGGGGCTATATGGCGGGGTTTGAGCCTGCCCGCTATGACGGGGCCGAGACGCGGGCGATCACGCTGAAGATGCGGGGGCAGGAAGTGACGCTGACGGGCGAGAATTTCCTGAACCTCTATTCCCTGCCGCAGTTCCATTTCCATCTGACCACCGCCTACAACATCCTGCGCCACAACGGGGTGGAACTGGGCAAGGGCGATTACATGGGCGGTTAAGGGCGTCCAGGCGCGCGGTGACCGTCCAGCCGCCCGAGATGTCTGTCGCCCCTAGGCCGCTGGCCGGGCTTGTGCCACCGGGGCAGCCTGCACCCCATCGGCGCCCGCAGTGCGGCCCGCAAGCAGGACCACCACGATCAGCAACACCGACAGCGCGCCATAGGTGACGCGGAAGCCCACCGCTTCGGCCACGAAACCGATGCTGGCTGGGGCCACCAGAATTCCGGCATATCCCACCATCGTCACCACTGAAATCGCGGCGCCCGATGCGATGCCGGGAAAGTTCCCGGCAGCCGAGAACATGATCGGCACCATGTTGGCCACGCCCAATCCGGTGATGAAAAACGCCGCAATCGCCAGCGTGTCATTCGGGGCCAGTGCCGCAAGCATCATCCCCGCTGCCGCCACAAGCCCCGAGGCGCGCAGCGTCAACACCGCGCCAAAGCGGTTGCGCACGCTGTCCCCGGCAAAGCGCATGATCGCCATCGCGCCGGAAAACAGCGCAAAGGCAAGGCCCGCACGGAACACATCCGACCCCATGTCCTGTTTCAGATAAAGCGCCGCCCAATCCAGCACCGCGCCTTCGGGCACCATCGAAAACAGTGCCATCGCGCCCAGAATCCACAGGCCAGCCTGGCGCGGGAACAGTTCTGTCCGCGCCCGCTTGCCCGTGGCGGCCAGCGCTGGGGCAGGGGCCTCGCCGCGCAGGAAGGGCATCACCACCACCACCATCACCGCCGAGACAAGCGCCACCAGCACGGCCTGCACTTCCGCCCCCCAATGCGCCACGATCCATGCGCCTGCCGATCCGCCGAAGAAGCCGCCAAGGCTCCAGAAGCCGTGGCTGGACGACATGATCGCCCGGCCCAACTGCCGCTCCACCTCGACCGCATTGGCGTTCATCGATACGTCCATGCAGCCGATCAGCGCCCCCAGCAGCGCCATCGCTGCCGCCAGCACCGGCAGATTGGGCGAAAACACCACCAAGGGCAGCACCAGCGACGCCGATAGTGCAAAGGTGCGCAGCACCGCAACCGACCCGAAGCGCCCGATCAGGCGGCCCGCGAACAGCATCGCCCCCACCGCGCCAAGCCCCAGCACAAGGATCAGCAGCCCCAAGGTGAATTTGGTGATGTCATGGCGGGGCAGCAGCAGCGGGATTTGCGGCGCCCATGCGCCCATGACAAAGCCATTGGCCAGAAACATCGTCGACACAGCCCATCGGCCCCGGCGGGTTGCGTGCAGATCGGTCATGGGACGTGGCTCCGGACGTTTTCGGTTGTGTTACGGGATCGGCCGCAAAGGCGAAAGGGGCGGCCGGATGACGTTTCGTTTCCAACCGTTTCGGAAGTTCGGGCGCGTGTGACAGATGGTCCTGCGCCGGCAGGCAGGTATCAGAAATGGGATGTCGGCTCGTCCGGTTTGCGGGCCGCGATGGCCAGCAGGCCACCCACGATACAGAAACCGATGGGGAACATGGTAAACACGCTGAACCCGAAGCCCACATAGATCAGGACGCTGGACAGCAGCATCAGGATGCCACCGTAAAGCGCGCGGACCTTGGCCATCGCGGCGCCAGCGATGGCCAGCAGCGGGGCGATGAAGCTGGCAAAGCGGATCAGGCCGGGGTCATTCAATTGACCGAAGACCTCGCCGATCTCTGCATGCTCCTGCACCAGTTCGGAATAGCCAAAGCCGAAAAAGCCGACCAGCATCGCAATCAGCCCGCCGATGATCCCCAGCACCATTGCCGCATTTCGCATGGCGTATCCTTTTCTTCTGTCTGCCGACATAAGCGGTCCGATGGTCCGGCAGCAAGGGGCAGCTTGCCGGGTGGCCGCTTTCGGGACTGGTATAGCGGTGTCTGCAAATCGGGGCAGCCGACGTGCCATGCGCCTGCTCTGCGCCCGGATCGGGCAGGTCCGTCGCAGGAGCGGGGGCGATTTTTCGCAAAAGAATCGAGCGATCAGGTGCCGCGCGGTTTGGCGCGCAGGGTGGGTTCGGCCACGGTCGGGTCTTCGGGCCAGGGGTGGCGGGGGTACTGGCCGCGCATGTCCTTGCGGACATCGGCGTATGAGGTGGCCCAGAAGCGGGGCAGGTCCATCGTCACCTGCACCGGGCGCTGGCCGGGCGACAGGAGCGTGATGCGCAGCGGCAGGCGGGCCGCGCCCACGACGGGGTGGCGCGTGACGCCGAACATTTCCTGCAGGCGCACCTCGATTGCCGGGGCCTCGCCGTCGTAATCAATCGGCACGTGGCGGCCGAGAGGGGTGTCGAAATGGGCGGGCACCAGCGTATCGAGGCGCTGGGTCTGGTCCCAATCCAGCATCGCCTTCAGCGCGGGGGTGGTATCAAAAGCGCGCAGGTCGGCCTCGGTCCGCGCCCGGCCCAGATGGGGGAGAAGCCAATCCTCCAGCCTAGACATGAGGGCGGTTTCGGTCATGTCAGGGAAGTCGCTGCCGCCGCCGCGGGCCAGTTCCACCCTTGCGCGCAGGCGGCGGGCGGCGGCGGTCCAAGGCAGGCCAAGTTGGCGGATGCCGTCGAGTGCGGCGCGGGCCATGGCATCAGCCGGGGCGTCAGGCCAGATCCGGTCATCCAGCACCAGCGCGCCTAAGCGTTCCTGACGGCGGGCCAGCACCCGCCCTTCGCGGCGTGACCATTCGCAGAGGTCGTGCCAGCGGATACGGTCGGCGAAGATTGCGCGCAATTCCGCCTCGGTGATCGCCACGGCCTGCCGGATGGTTGCCTCGCGCGGGTCGCCGTCCAGATCGGTGGCCACGATCAGCCGCGCGCCCGACAGCGGCAGGCCAGCGGCCATGGCCGCGCCCTTGCCCCCCGACAGCACCCAGCGCGGCGCGTCGCCCTTGCGGCGCAGACCGATGCGGTCGGGGTAGGCGAGTGCAGCCATCTGCGCGGGGGAGAGGCCGTCTTGTGTGCCGCGGGGGATCGCGCGGGACAGGCGTTTCGCCTCATCCCGGATGCGGTCGATGGTGGGGCGGTGGGCCTGTGGCGGGGGGCGATCGACGGCCTTGAGGCGCGCGGTCAGATCGGGCGGGTCGCCGCGCAGGGGATCGCGTTCGGCCAGCAGCGCGGCGAGGGGGGCGGCCGATGGCCCCGCGATGGCCAGCATATGCCCAAGGCGGGGATGCAGCGGCAGGGTGGCAAGGCGCTTGCCATGGTCGGTGATGCGCCCAGCCGCATCCAGCGCGCCAAGATCGGCTAGCAGGGCCTGCGCCTCGGCCAGCACGCCGGGATGGGGGGGCGTGAGGAAGGGCAGGTCTGCCCCGCCCCAGAGCGCCAGTTCGAGGGCGAGGGGGGTGAGGTCTGCCGCTTCGATCTCGGCCGGGGGGAATGCGGCAAGGCCGCCTTCTTCGCCCCTTGTCCAGAGGCGGTAACAGGTGCCGGGGGCCACGCGTCCGGCGCGGCCCCGGCGCTGTTCGGCCTCGGCCTTTGTCACGCGTTCGGTCACAAGGCGCGACATGCCGGAGGGGGCGTCGAACCGGGCGCGGCGGGCGCGGCCGCCATCCACCACCACGCGGATATCGGGGATGGTGAGCGAGGTTTCAGCGATGGAGGTGGCCAGCACCACCTTGCGCCCCGGCACGGGGGCGAGTGCTGCGCGCTGGGCGGTGAAATCCATCGCGCCGAACAGGGGGCGGATCACCATGCCGGGCGGCAGGCGGGGGGTGAGGGCGGATTCGACCCGCCTGATCTCGCCTTCGCCGGGCAGAAAGCAGAGGATGCCGCCTTGGGGCGTTTCTTCCCATGCCTGCTGGATCAGGTTGGCCATCGCGGCCTCATACCTGAGGGAGGTGTCCGTTGGGCGGGGCAGCCAGCGGGTTTCCACCGGAAAGGCGCGGCCCTCGGACGTGACCATGGGTGCATCGCCCATCAGGCGGGCGACGGGGGCCGCGTCGAGCGTGGCGGACATGACCAGAAGGATCAGGTCATCGCGCAAGGCGGCGCGGATTTCGAGGCAAAGGGCAAGGCCCAGATCGGCGTTCAAGCTGCGTTCGTGGAATTCGTCAAAGACCACCGCGCCGATACCGTCCAGCGATGGGTCGGACTGGATCATGCGGGTGAGGATGCCTTCGGTCACCACCTCGATCCTTGTAGCGGGGCTGATCTTGGCCTCGCCGCGCATGCGGTAGCCGACGGTCTGGCCCACGGCCTCATTCAGCGTTTCGGCCATACGCTCTGCCGCAGCGCGGGCGGCGAGCCGGCGGGGTTCCAGCATCAGGATGCGGCCTGTCACCAGACCGGCGGCGAGGATGTCGAGCGGCACGCGGGTTGTCTTGCCCGCGCCGGGTGGGGCCTGCAACACCGCCATGCCGCGCGCGGCCAGCGCTGCGCGCAAGGCGGGCAGGGCATCGTCGATGGGCAGGGGGGTCGAGTCGGTCATGGCTCCTTATCGCGGGGGCGGGGGCTTTGGGCCAGAGGCTAGAAGCTGGAGGCAGGATGGTGTGGGTGATTGAATGCCGGGTGTGGGGGTCAGATGACCCCGCGCCGCGCGCTTGGTGCGGAGCTTATCGCAAGGGGCGGAGGTCCCGGGGCAAGCCCGGGACGGGTGGATTCCGGGTGGGCGCCGTTGGGGTGGGGGCGGTTGGCAGACGGTGCTGGTCAGCGGCGGAGCAGGCGCGCCTTGCCGATGAGGCTGTCCATTTCCACCTCGGTCACGCGAAGCAGGCCGTTTTCGGTGGGCGTAAGGGTGAGGGTGAAGGGGAAGCGGGTCCGTTCCTCCATATCCTCGGGCGGGTAGCCCGCGATGCGGCGGTATTCGCCGGTGCAGGTGACAGCGCCGTCTTCACCGGCGCGGGAGGGGCCCACGGTCAGTTCGGTGGCCCGGCGGCCATCGAACATGCGGAAGCTGTGGTTGCACTCCGTGCCCGGCGCCACGTCGCGCAGGGTGATATAGAGCGCGCTGATCGGGTCCATGGTGCCGCCCTGTGAGGCGGCGTCGATCTGCCAATCCGCCGGTTCGCGGGGCGGCAGGTCCACGCGCACCTGCGGGATACCATCCGCATAGTCCATCACCATTTCGCCCGAGCGGCGGCCTGCCTCGGCCCGCGCCTCGTACCGGGTGGGGCGGGGAAGGGTGTCCCGGATCACCCCTTCGGCGCGCGTGGTGAACTGCACCCGCCGCATCAACGCCAGAAGGCCGGTCGAGGCGAAGCCCGCGGTCACCGTGTAGGTGTCGCCTTGCTGGCTGGCGGAAAAGTCTATTCTGGCGGCAGGGATGCCTGCCACCACCAGATCGAACTGCCCGCTTTCCTGAACTGATTGCGCCTTGGCGGGCGGCGGGGCGGTGAAGGCCAGCGTCAATAAGGCGACGGCGCACAGGGCCAGCCTGCGGGGGCGGGCAGCGATGCGGCTGTCGGCGGGGAAGCTGGCAATGGGGCGGCGGGCAACGGGGCGGGCGGTCGTCTGCATGAGCGGCGGCCTTGGGGTCGGGGGGCGGGGAAGCGTTCGGGGCAGGGCCAGAATCGCGGCGCTGCGGGTTGCGGCACTGGCATAACCCGCGCAGGTCGGGCACAAAAGACCCGGCTGCCCCACGGTCGCGTGAGCGTCACGCGACTGTGGGGCCGAGTGGGACGATCCGGGGGGCGGCATGGCCGGCAGGGAGAATGACATCGCGGCGCTGGCCGAGGGCGTGGCGGCGGGAGACCGCCGGGCGCTGGCGCGGGCGATCACGCTGGTGGAAAGCGGGCGCGCCGATCACCGGGCGCAGGCGCTGGACCTGCTGGCGCGGCTGCGGGCGCCCGGAGTTACGAATCGGGGACAGGCTGCCGCAGGGCGGCAGGCGCTGCGGCTGGGCCTGTCGGGCACGCCGGGGGTGGGGAAATCCACCTTCATCGAAAGTTTCGGGCTGATGCTGACGGGGCAGGGAAAGCGGGTGGCGGTGCTGGCGGTGGACCCAAGCTCGGCCCGGTCGGGCGGATCGATCCTGGGCGACAAGACGCGGATGGAACAGCTGACCCGCGATCCGCGCGCCTTTATCCGGCCGTCCCCCAGCCAGGCGCAGATGGGCGGCGTGGCGCGACGGTCGCGCGAGGCGGTTGCCTTGTGTGAGGCGGCGGGGTTCGACATCGTGCTGATCGAGACGGTGGGCGTGGGCCAGTCGGAAACCGTGGTGGCGGAAATCTGCGATCTGTTCCTGCTCCTGCTGGCCCCGGCGGGGGGGGATGAACTGCAGGGCGTGAAGCGCGGGATCATGGAAATGGCAGACCTGATTCTGGTGAACAAGGCGGATGGCGACCTGAAGCCCGCCGCTTTGCGGACGATGGCGGATTATGCGGGGGCGCTGCGCCTGCTGCGCCGCCGCCCGCAGGACCCGGAGGGGTTTCCCAAGGCGATGCCTGTGTCGGCGCTGGCGGTCGAGGGTTTGGCGGCCGCATGGGAGGAGATGCAGACGCTGGCGGACTGGCGGCAGGCGCACGGGCATTGGCAGACGCGGCGCGCGGCGCAGGCGCGGCACTGGTTCGAGGAAGAGGTGCGGCAGGGCCTGCTGGCCGTGCTGACGCGTGATCCGGCGCGGGGACGGCTGGCCGAACTGGGGGCCAAGGTCGAGGCGGGGCGGCTGACGCCGGAGGCAGCGGCGGCCGAGATGCTGCGCGGGCTGGACTGAGTCGCGAACTGGGGTCGCGGCGGTTGGGCGCGCGGGGCCGGACTGATTTTTCGCAGGAAAATCGTTGTCTGATTACGGTCCGGGCGCACGATTTTCCTGCGAAAAATCACGCCCGGAGGGGCAAGCGCTGTTCGGGGTCGCTTGACGGGGGCAGGCTTTGCCCTTACACGCCCCAAATCGAATTCGGACACCCGAGGTGACTCGGGAGATGTCCATTATACACACGAAGGAACACGACGATGTCGCGCGTCTGCGAACTGACGGGCAAGGGCCCGATGACCGGCAACACCGTGAGCCACGCGAACAACAAGTCGCGTCGCCGCTTCCTGCCGAACCTGAACGAGGTCACGCTGATCTCGGACGTGCTTGGGCAGTCGTTCAAGCTGCGCATTTCGGCGGCTGGCCTGCGGTCGGTTGACCATCGCGGCGGCCTGGATGCCTTCCTCGCCAAGGCGAAGGATGACGAGCTGTCGGCCACCGCCCTGAAGATCAAGAAAGAGATTGCCAAGGCGCAGGCTGCCGCCTGATCCCTGACGCCGTTTCCGAAAGGCCCCGCTGCGCGCGCCGCAACGGGGCCTTTCGCATTTGTGCCAAGCGACGAATGGTCCTCTTTCCTGCTGCCTGCGGCTGGGCTAGAGGGGGCGCATGATGCTGCGTCTGTTGTCCTCACTCTGTCTTGCGCTGATCCTGTCGCTGACTTCGGTCACGGCGGCGGTGGCGCATATGCTGGCGGCGGGGGCGATGCAGATCGTGATCTGCGGCACGCCGGGTGTGGAAGAGGTCGTCACGCTGGACGCCTTTGGCGACCCGATGCCGGTAATGCATCATTGCCCGGACTGCCTGACGGTTGTGGCGGGCATGTCGCCCGACGCGCCGCAAGTGGCGCGCCCGATGGGGCGCATGGCGCAGGTGCGGGTGGGGCTGTCCGGCCCTGACGCCCATCCTGTGGCCGTGCCACGGCCCACGGCGCGCGGACCGCCCTTGTTTCTGTGACATGCGAGCCTGAGCTTTCTTTCACAGACCAACAAGGACTTGATCCATGACGTTCCGTCTTTCCCTTGCCGCTTTGGCGGCGACCCTGTTCCTGTCTTTTCCCGCCACGGCGGAAGAGCATCCCGAGGGGATGCATGTGCATGACATCTATGCGCGCAGCACAGGGCAGGTTGGTGCCTCTGGCGCGATCTTCTTCATGATCCACAACAACAGCACGACGGATGACCGGCTGCTGTCGGCCGCATCCGATGTGGCCGAGCGGGTGGAACTGCACACCCACAAGGAAGACGCCAATGGCGTGATGCAGATGCTGCATGTCGAGGAAGGCTTTGCAATCCCGGCCGGCGAGATGCATGCGCTGGCGCGCGGCGGTGATCACGTGATGCTGCTGGGCCTGACGCGGGAGTTGAAGGACGGCGACACCTTCCCCGTGACGCTGACCTTTGAGGCGGCGGGCGAGGTGGTGATCGAGGCCACGGTCGACAATGCCCGCAAGCCCGAGGGCGGTGGCATGATGATGGACCATGGCGATGGCCATGATCACGGCGGCCATGATCACGGCGGCCATGGCCACAGCGGCCACGGCACGGGCGGCTGATCTGCTGAACTGGGCGCACTTGCCAAGGTGACAGCGCTTTGCCATCCCTTGGGGTATGGCAAAGCGCATCCTGTTCGTCTGTCTGGGCAATATCTGCCGGTCCCCCACTGCCGAAGGCGTGGTGCGGGCCATGGCAGAAGCAGAGGGGCTGCCCCTTGAGCTGGACAGTTGCGGCACAGGCGGTTGGCATGCGGGCGAGCCGCCGCATCCGCCAGCGCTCGCCGCCGCGCGGGCGCGGGGCTATGACCTGTCGCCCCTGCGGGCGCGGCAGGTGACGCGGGAGGATTTCATCCGTTTTGATCGCATCTATGCGATGGACCGCGCCAATCTGCGCGATCTGCAGGCGCTGCGCCCCGAGGGCGGGGTGGAGCCGCAATTGTTCCTGCGCCACGCGCCGCAACATGGCGACGCGGTGCCGGACCCGTGGTATACGGGGGAATATGACCGCACGTTGGACATGATTGAGGATGCCGCGCGCGGTTTGATCGTTGAACTCATGGCTGAGGGCGGCTGAGATGAAGCGGCCGGGGCGTCAGCCGGCGCAATAGGCCTCGGCCGTGGCGCCGAAATTCTTGTAGCGCTCCCAGAAGGCATCGTCGCCGTCGCGCTTGGACATCCATGTTTCATGCGCGCGGTCGGGATCGCGGAAGAAGGCGGCGGCGCGGCGCTGGTCGCCGCCACGCAGCGTCATGTCGGCCACCTGCTGGATGCAGGCGCAGAGGCGGCGGTTGGCGGCGTCGCGGTCAGAGCGCAGGCAGGCGCGTTCGATCTGCCCGGCCAGCGCCGGGGTGGTGGATGCCGGAAGGGCCAGCGCGGCCAGCACCGCGCAGAACAGGATGGTTTTCATATCTCTGCCTCTTGTCCCCGGCAGGGCGGTGCATGGCACGCCCCCTGCGGTGATCGTTTTTCTGGCCGCGACTATGCCGATTCGGCGGGGTTTTTTCAATTCCCCAAGGCCACGGCGCGACAATTCGGCTGTTCGGGCGGGAGCGGCGCAAGATGGGGCGTGTCGGGCCATGCTCGGCTACCAGATGGGGCGGGGGTGGCGTGCCCGGGGGGTGGTTCCTGATCCTTGACGGGCGCGCAAGGCGGTGGGCGGGGCATGGGTATTTGGGCCAAGATGAAGCGGCGGGGAGGATCTAGGGCAGAGCAGCGTGCATTGGCCGCAAAACGCCTGATGCGGGGGGCTTTCCGCGCCTTGTGGGACAGGCTATATGCGCGCCATGACCCAGCTTGACCTCATCCGCAATTTCTCGATCGTGGCACATATCGACCACGGGAAATCCACCCTTGCCGACCGGCTTATCCAGATGACCGGGACGGTGGCTGCGCGCGATATGAAGGCGCAGATGCTCGACAGTATGGATATCGAGCGGGAACGCGGGATCACCATCAAGGCCAACACCGTGCGGATCGAGTATCCGGCCAAGGATGGGAAAACCTATATCCTGAACCTGATCGACACGCCCGGCCATGTGGATTTCGCCTATGAGGTGAGCCGGTCGATGCGCGCGGTGGAGGGGTCTTTGCTGGTGGTGGACGCCTCCCAAGGGGTTGAGGCGCAGACGCTGGCCAATGTCTATCAGGCGCTGGATGCGGGGCATGAGATCGTGCCCGTGCTGAACAAGATCGACCTGCCCGCAGCGGAGCCGGAGCGGGTGAAGCAGCAGATCGAGGATGTGATCGGGCTGGACGCGTCAGACGCCATCAACATCTCGGCCAAATCCGGCCTTGGCATCCCCGATGTGCTGGAAGCGATCGTCACCCGCCTGCCCGCGCCCAAGGGCGACCGCAACGCGCCGTTGAAGGCGATGCTGGTGGACAGCTGGTATGATGCCTATCTGGGCGTGGTCGTCATGATCCGGGTGATCGACGGGGTGATCCGCAAGGGCGACCGCATCAAGATGATGCAGACCAATGCCGTTTACGGCGTGGACAAGCTGGCGGTGCTGAAGCCGCAGATGGTGGATATCGAAGAGCTTGGCCCCGGTGAGATCGGGATCTGGACCGGATCGATCAAGCAGGTGCGCGACACCCGCGTGGGCGACACGATCACGTCGGAACGCAAGGGCTGCGACACGCCGCTGCCGGGGTTCAAACCCGCGCAGCCGGTGGTGTTCTGCGGGCTGTTCCCGGTGGATGCGGCCGATTTCGAAGACCTGCGCGATGCGATTGAAAAGCTGCAGCTGAATGATGCGTCGTTCAGTTCAGAGATGGAAACCTCGGCCGCGCTTGGGTTCGGGTTCCGCTGCGGGTTTCTGGGCCTTTTGCACCTTGAGGTGATCCGCGACCGGTTGGAGCGGGAATATGACCTGGATCTGATCACCACCGCGCCGTCGGTGGTGTTCAAGCTGCACATGAAGGACGGCGAGGTGCGCGATCTGCACAACCCCGCCGACATGCCGGACTTGACCTATATTGACCACATCACCGAGCCGCGCATCAAGGCCACAATCATGGTGCCGGATGAATATCTGGGCGATATCCTGAAGCTGTGTCAGGATCGGCGCGGCATCCAGCTGGACCTGTCATATGCCGGCAACCGGGCGATGGTGGTCTATGACCTGCCGCTGGCCGAGGTGGTGTTCGATTTCTATGACCGGTTGAAATCGGTGACCAAGGGCTATGCATCGTTCGACTATGTGATTTCCGAATATCGCGAGGATTTCCTCGTGAAGATGTCGATCCTTGTGAATGAAGAACCCGTCGATGCCCTGTCGATGATGGTGCATCGCGACCGGGCCGAGGCGCGGGGCCGCGCGATGGTGGAAAAGCTGAAGGAGCTGATCCCCCGGCACATGTTCAAGATCCCGATTCAGGCCGCCATCGGCGCGCGGGTGATCGCGCGTGAGACGCTGTCGGCGATGCGCAAGGACGTGACGGCCAAATGCTATGGCGGCGATGCGACGCGGAAGCGGAAGCTTCTGGACAAGCAGAAGGCCGGGAAGAAGCGGATGCGCCAGTTCGGCAAGGTGGAGATCCCGCAGGAGGCGTTTATCTCGGCTTTGAAGATGGACGGGTGAGGGGTAGCCTTAGGGCCGCTTCACATACGGCGATATAGCCTTCTCAGCTGCGTCTAAGCATGCTGACATTGTGTCCGCGATCAAGTCTACCGCCTCTTCAGATTGCGGTTCGTAGAGTGAAACTTCAAAGTCGCTCTTAAGCTGGTCGACGGCAAAAACATCGTTGATTATGCCTGAGTAACTTGCGTGAACTGATTGGCTAAAGCTGCGATATAAGGCGTCATATTCCGCCTGGCGTCCCGTCAGGGCAAACCTTTTCTCTACCTTTACGCTTTTCCCGCCCTCATTTTTAATCTGCTCTAGTTTGTTTTCCCATAGTGCACGTTGCTCCGATAGGTCAAAATTTAATTTTATTTCATACAGATATGGGTTTCCTGCTTCCGCTTTGTTCAAGAGTAAAAGTTGTTTCTTGCAGAACTCAAACTGTACATTCCATATGTGTGTCCTGTCGGATGCCAGCAATTCAATCTCAACAAGTAATTCCAAAGCAGAGCGCAATATCAATTTCGCTTCGTTGCAATGACCGGCTTCCAAGAGCAAGCGGACCGCACTGGCTCGCTCTACAACTGCAACAAACAAGCCGACTGAAAAATGGTCAAACGACGATGTCTTTTCAAAACGAATATGACTGGCGGTTTCCTCAGCAGACGCGATTTTTGCCTGAAGGTTTAGTAGCACCAGCAACGTCCATTACTTAAAGCTTGAGGTAAAGATCCGTGGGCAGAGGTTCACCCCGCTCTACGGATGACAAACTCTTTAAGCTGCTTATCCGGTCAAATCACGCCGCTACGTTTGGAATACTGCTTTGCCCGTGCCGGAGTGAGCAGCGTACCATCTCGACTGCCGACCGGGGTCTGCACCGCAAGAGCCTTGCCCGGCGCATTGCGCCCGGTTCGGGCTTCCCCCGGCATTGCTTCGCCCAATTGCGCTTGCGCCGCAAGGATTGCCCGCCGTTCGCGCGACACGAAGTAGTGGCTCACGCCAGCGATCAGCAGGCCGATGCCGCCTATGGCAAGGATTGTCAGATACGCCATCACACCTACTCCACCATCTGATCCAGCCGGTTGTTCCCTATTAGATAGAAAATCGCGCCGAAGGTGCAAGACAGGATGATCAGGGGGGGATCGAAGATCGGGCCTTGCCGGATCAGGTTGGCGACGGGGCCTGCTGTCACGACGGCGACGCCGAGGTTGTAGAAGAACCCGCTCTGCGCCTTGCACTTTTCGTTCAGGATCAGCCGTCGCCGTTCGATCTGTTTCGCGCCCGGTGGGGGCGCGGTGGGTTTTGCGAACATCGGAGTGCACTCGTCACGGGTCAACCTTGGGTGGAAAGGGTAGCGGGTGCGTAACGGATTGCAAGCCTGCCTTCATTTGCCCAAGGAAGCTCAACTCAGCGAGCGTAGCCTGCGCGATTATTCGCGAGCTGCGCTTTGTAGGGTGTGCGCTTCGCGCGCACCACTTGCACCACGCCCTACGCCCGGTGCGCGCGGAGCGCGCACCCTACGTCTCAGGCGAGGTGGGCCCGCCCTGCCTTATGGCGCCCCATTAAGGCCCGCGTTCGGCTTGATGCCGTGCGGGTCAGGATGGCTGCCACTTTTGCGCGATGCTGTTCCCGGCCTTGGGGATCGGTGTTTCGGAGCCGGAACCCCGGCGCGGTTTTCCTGTGATCTGACCCACGGATAGCGGGAATCTTTCAACCAACCATCTTGTGATCGCCTGTGATCGCCGGGCGCGGGGCCGGGGCTGTGAGTTGGGGCTGCGGGTTCCCACTTAGGCGGTGCCGGGCATGTGCCCGGCCCGGCCCGATGGGGGCCGGTCATCGGGGCCGCCCGTGTGGGGCAGGCCCTTTGGTCGCGCTTTAATGTGGAACAGGTCATGATGAACAGAACTCTGACGGCGGCGGCGGTCTTCGGCTCTCTCGCGGTGGCGGGGGCGGCTTCGGCGCAAACGGTGGTTGTCTCGCAGGCCATCACCGAGGCCGAGGTTACGGCTGCGCAGGAGGCGTGGTGTGGCGCGCTGGAAAGCATCGCGGCGGCAAATGAAGCAGACGGTCAGGCTGCGGCAAAAGCCCTTGCAGAACAGGTGATTGACGCGGCCTATGGCTATCAGATGGGGGCGGTGCTGTTCAAACCGACCCTGACCGTTGCACCCCAGACCTTCCGCCCGACGCGCGAAGGGGCGTTGGCCTATTTCGTGGGCGGTGATCCGGCCTTTCCGGATGACAAGGGCTTTGCCCTGAATGGCTGGACGAATTGCACCATTGCAAACAATGCCATCTTCATCACCGGGGATAGTGCCACGACGATGGGCAATGTGTCGATCACCGGGAAGGATGGGGCGGTGACGACGGTCGACAAGACGTGGCAGTTCGTGAAGGACGATGCCGGCGCGTTGCGGATTGTCCTGCACCATTCGTCGCTTCCCTACACGCCGGGGTGATCTTGCCCCCTAGGGGTGGGTGCGCTGCACCCATCCCGATGATGGCGGGAAGGCGTGGCTGCGTCCTTGCCGATCTTGAAACGGACTGGTTTGAAAGAGATTGCGGTATGTGCGGGGGGGAACCCCGCCCTACGTCAGAACAACCCGTCGCCGCCCTGCTCCTGCTCAATCGCCTCGTCGGCTACGATGGCCCCGGCGCCGCCGACGATGAGGGGGGCGCAGGCGGTGAGGGTGGCGAGGGCGAGCAGGGTGGCGAGGGCTTTGGCGAGGGGTGCGGGCATCGGGTGATCCTTGTGCGGGCCGGGATTGCGGCAGGGAGTGTGGGGGCGGCGACGGGTGCGCCGATTTGAAAGTGTTAACACCCTGACGCGGGGATTGTCCGGGGAAATCTGTGGCCCGCTGCAGGATGCGCGGGGGCCTGCAGGCGGGCCGGGTGGGGATCGCGTGGGGCAGGGGCGGGGTTGCCCCGCCCGCGCCGCGATTACAGGTCGTTCTGGACCTGTGCCGCGCCGGTGGTCACCGTCCGGCCTGCGCCCGAGATATCGCGCCCCGCGCCCTTGAAGGTTTCGCAACCAGCGGTCGCCAGCACGGCCAAGAGCGGGATCAGGATCATCGGTTTGGCCAGCATCGTTTTGGAAAGCAGGGTCATTGGTTTTCTTTCATGTGTAAACTGATTGCAAACGCCCCCGCTGGCCCGGCGGTTCCCGTGCGGCGGGGATTTCTTTTCGGACGGTCTGGGGTTTGTTGCCCGGCCCCTGCGGCAGAGTGCGGCTCACGTGCATATGCCCGTCTGCACAAGTGATTTGGCCACATTGACGCGATGCAGCAATCATGCTGCAATGCAGCAATTGTCGTCTGAGGCGACCTTGGGGAACGCCATATGGGCCATGTCATCACCATCGCGCAGCAGAAGGGCGGGTCGGGGAAAACCACCCTTGCTGTCAACCTGGCTGTCGAATTCCTGCAGCGTGGCCAAAAGGTTGCGATCCTTGATACCGATCCGCAGGGCAGCCTTGGCCGCTGGTTTCTGGCCCGCCGCGATGGGGCGGGGGTGGAGGGGATGGAGTTTTCCACCGCTTCTGCCTGGGGGGTTTCCTATGAGTGCGAAAAGCTGAGGAAAACCAATGACATCGTCATCGTTGACACGCCGCCCAAGGTGGATGCCGACCTGCGCCCCGCGCTGCGCGAGGCGGATCTGGTGCTGATTCCGGTGGCGTCTTCCCATGTCGATCTTTGGGCGGTGGATGGTGTGCTGGACCTGATCGCGCGCGAGGGGCGGGCGGCGCTGGTGGTGCTGAACCGCTGGAAGGCGGGCACGCGGCTGGCCGATGAGGTGGCGCAAGCTGCTGGAGATAAAGCGAAAGTCGCCGTGGCGCGGTTGGGCAACCGGGTGGTCTATGCCGAAACCCTGGGCGTTGGGCTGGCCGCGATGGAGGCAGGGCGCAGCCCAGCGCGGGCCGAGGTGGCGGCGCTGGCGGATGAGGTTCTGGCCAGCCTTCAGGGCTGAGTGGGGCCTTTGATGATGAGCACCCAGGCCGCGTAACCCCCTGCTGCGCCGAACAGAATGGCCCACATCGGGTTGCCCAGCATCAGTTCGAAGCCGGCCCATCCCAACGGGGCGAGCGCCGTGGCCCAGCGCACCCAGGCGCGGCGGAACATCGGGTGGTTGGGATCGAGAAAGGATTTCATGCGCGCCTCGTGATCGGGTGCCCCCTTATGCGACAGCGCGGGGATTCGGCAAAGGGTGGCGTTGCGGATTTTGTTATGGAGTTGGGCCTGCGCGGCAGTGCGGTTGCGGCGCCAATCTTCAGGAAAGAGGAAACAATTCAAGGCCAAGACCGCCGGATACGCCCGGTTTGCCATGCTGTTGCCTTGTTTGGCGGTGAGACAGGCAACAGTCCCTTTACTGCCAGAGTGCCATGCAAACGCCGTCGCGCCTTCTGTTTCTTTGTTTCGCGGCCATGATTTATTGCATGCCGCGCGCGGGCGAGCCTGCCGGGCCGTTGTTTCTGCTGTCATCTGTGACGGCGCTGGCGGCGTTGCTGATCTGGATGCGGGCGGCCTTTGCGGCGCGTCTGCCGAAACTGCGCCGTCGCCGCCGCCGCCGCCGTGCCCAACGCCCGGTGCAAGAGCGGCGCTGGGTGGTGATCGACGGATCGAACGTGATGTTCTGGGAGGATGAGACGCCGTCGCTGTCTGCTGTCGCTGCGGTGGTGGGCGAGGTACGCCGCGCGGGACTGACACCGCTGGTCTGGTTTGATGCCAATGCCGGCTACAAGCTGGCGGATCGCTACATGAACCCGCGTGACCTGTCGCGTGCCATCGGCCTGTCGACCAAGCAGGTGCGGGTTGCGCCCAAGGGATCACCCGCCGACCCGCTGCTTCTGGATGACGCGGAGAAGCTGGAATCCGGTGTCGTCAGCAACGACCGTTATCGCGACTGGGTGACGCGGTTCCCCGGGGTGATCCGGCCAGAGCTTCTGGTGCGGGGGCGGGTGGAAGGTGGGGCGGCGCTGCTGGATTGGCCTGCCGCCGCCGTGCATTAGCGGCGCCGTTTGGTGCCTCCGCGCTGGCCGGCGCGGCCTGCGGTGGAGCGGCCCGAGGATTTGACAGCGGCCTCGGCGGCCTCTTCCACGGCGGATTGGCGGGCGAGGGGATCGTCGGCGATGGCAAGTTCGACAGCCTCTAGCCGTTTCACCTCATCCCGCAAACGTGCGGCTTCTTCGAATTCGAGGTTCTCGGCCGCCTTGCGCATCTGCAGGCGCAGGGCATCCAGATGGGCGGCGAGGTTGGAGCCGACCATGGGCTTGTCGATCCGCGCGGTGACGCGGGCCATGTCGGTATCGCCTTGCCACAGGCCGGAGAGCACGTCTTCGACGTTCTTCTTCACGGTGGTGGGGGTGATGCCGTGGAGGGTGTTATAGGCGATCTGCTTGTCGCGGCGGCGGTTGGTTTCGGCCATGGCGCGTTCCATGCTGCCGGTGATGCGATCGGCATACATGATGACGCGGCCTTCGGAATTTCGCGCCGCCCGCCCGATGGTCTGGATGAGCGAGGTTTCCGAGCGCAGGAAGCCTTCCTTGTCGGCGTCCAGAATGGCGACAAGGCCACATTCGGGGATATCCAGCCCTTCCCGCAAAAGGTTGATGCCCACCAGCACGTCGAAGGCCCCAAGCCGCAGGTCGCGTAGAATTTCGATGCGTTCGATCGTGTCGATGTCGCTGTGCATGTAGCGGATGCGGATGCCCTGTTCGTGGAAATATTCCGTCAGGTCTTCGGCCATGCGTTTGGTCAGCGTGGTGACCAGCACGCGCAGGCCGCGCTGCGCGACGATCCGGATTTCTGCCAGCAGGTCATCGACCTGCATGTCGACGGGGCGGATTTCGACCTGCGGGTCGATCAGGCCGGTGGGGCGGATGACCTGTTCGGTGAAAACGCCGCCGGTCTGCTCCATTTCCCATTTCGCCGGGGTTGCGGAGACGAACACGGATTGGGGGCGCATGGCATCCCATTCCTCGAATTTCAGGGGGCGGTTGTCCATGCAGGATGGCAGGCGGAAGCCGTGTTCGGCCAGAGTGAACTTGCGCCGGTAGTCGCCGCGATACATGCCGCCGATCTGGGGGACGGAGACGTGGGATTCATCGGCAAAGACAATGGCATTGTCGGGGATGAATTCGAACAGGGTCGGCGGCGGTTCGCCGGGGGCGCGACCGGTCAGGTAGCGGGAGTAGTTCTCGATGCCGTTGCAGACGCCTGTGGCCTCCAGCATTTCCAGATCGAACTGGGTGCGTTGTTCCAGGCGCTGGGCTTCGAGCAGTTTGCCTTCCTTGATCAGTTGGTCGAGGCGGAGGGCCAACTCGCCCTTGATGCCCTTGATGGCCTGCGCGATTGTCGGGCGGGGGGTGACGTAGTGGCTGTTGGCGTAGATGCGGATCTGTTTGAACGTGTCGGTCTTGACGCCGGTGAGCGGGTCGAATTCGATGATCGCCTCCAGCTCTTCCCCAAAGAAGGAAAAGCGCCAAGCGCGGTCTTCGAGGTGGGCGGGCCAAACCTCGACCGAGTCGCCGCGTACGCGGAAAGAGCCACGGGCGAAGGCCTGATCGTTGCGGCGGTATTGCTGGGCCACCAGTTCGGCCATGACCTTGCGCTGGTCATACATCTGCCCGACCATCAGATCCTGCGTCATGGCGGAATAGGTTTCCACCGAGCCGATGCCGTAAATGCAGGAGACGGAGGCCACGATGATGACGTCATCGCGTTCCAGAAGCGCGCGGGTGGCCGAGTGGCGCATCCGGTCGATCTGTTCGTTGATCTGGGATTCCTTCTCGATATAGGTGTCCGAGCGGGGGACATAGGCCTCGGGCTGGTAGTAGTCGTAATAGCTGACGAAGTATTCCACCGCGTTGTCGGGGAAGAAGCCCTTGAATTCGCCGTATAATTGTGCGGCAAGCGTCTTGTTGGGGGCGAGGATGATGGCCGGACGCTGGGTCTGTTCGATGACCTTGGCCATGGTAAAGGTCTTGCCCGTGCCAGTGGCCCCCAGAAGCACCTGATCGTGTTCGCCCGCAAGGATACCGGCCGAAAGCTCGGCAATCGCGGTGGGCTGGTCGCCCGCCGGTTGGAAGGGCGTGGACAGCACGAAGCGACGCCCGCCTTCCAGCTTTGGTCGGGTGAGCACGTCGGGGCGTTCGCTCAGGGCGTTGGTGTTGTTGTGGGGCATCTGATTCCCTCCGGGGATTCGGGCCAGTTGGGGAGATTTGATCCGTTTTTGTTCCCCTGCAAGCGTGGTTGGGGCGGCTTTGCAAAAAGTTTCGCAAGCGTGAAGAAGGCCGGATCAATTTTATCGTGTTTTTTCGTGGATGGCTGCATCCTTGGGTTGCAAACCGGTCAGGAATGGGAGAAGGTGCAAGGGCAAGCAGCAAGGCTGCCGATCGGTCGCACCACACACCCCACCCACACTCCCCGTGGCCGATCGGCAGTTTCTGAAGCAAACCGAGACATGGTGGTGCTTGCGTCCGGCGGCCAATTTCGCCACAACACCCCTGCACGATCAGGAGGTATCCCATGCGCGCCCGTATCTATCAGCCTGCCCGAACCGCCATGCAATCCGGCACGGCCAAGGCAAAGGGATGGGTGCTGGAATTCGCGCCCGCCGCTGCGCGGGAAGTGGACCCGCTGATGGGCTGGACATCGTCAGGCGATACGCAGGCGCAGGTGAAGCTGCGCTTTGACACGCGTGAGGCGGCCCTGGCCTATGCCGAAGAGAAGGGGATCGAGGCCGAGGTGACGGAGCCCAAGGCGCGCAAGCCCGTGATCCGCCCGCGCGGCTATGGCGAGAATTTCGCAACGGATCGGCGGGGCGCCTGGACCCATTGAGGGGCGCGCCGTGATGGATGTGACGATCACCGAGGAAAGCCCGGTCGGATCCGACCTGCGGTTGCTGTTTGAACGGCATACGGCGGACATGCATGCTGACACGCCGCCGGAATCGATACACATGATGGACGCGTCGGAACTGGCGATCCCGGCGGTGCGGTTCTTTGTGATGCGCGATGTGGGGATGCCGGTGGGGATGGGCGCGTTCAAGCGGATCGACGACACCCATGCCGAGATCAAGTCGATGCATGTGCTGGCCGAGGTGCGGGGGCGGGGCCTGTCGCGCCGGATGCTGGACCACCTGATCGCCGAAGCGCGGGTGATGGGCTATCGGCGGCTGAGCCTTGAGACAGGGGTGCAGCCCACCTTTGTGGCGGCGCGGGCGCTTTACGCCAAGGCGGGGTTTGTGGAGTGCCCGCCGTTCGAGGGCTATTGGGACGATCCCAATTCAGTGTTCCTAACTCTGACGCTCTGAAGGTCTTGCCTCAACGCGCGCGGTCGGCCAAAAGGGGGCATGGTCCCGTAGCTCAGCTGGATAGAGCAGCCGCCTTCTAAGCGGCGGGTCGGGGGTTCGAGTCCTCCCGGGATCGCCACCACATTCCTAGTGCGTTGTTATTGCGGGGGTTTTAGGCCCCATTTTCCAACTTCCCGCCAAAGTTGGAAATTTCTTGTTCCCGATCTGGTCCCTCCAGCATCTTCCTGCGGTCGGCTTTGGCCGCGTAACGCTGAGTCTCGGACAGGCTTTCGTGGCCCAGCCATGCCCCGATCTGGTGCGCCGAAGCGCCATTGTTGGCCAGTATCTCGGCGCGGGTCTTGCGCAGGCCGTGGCCCGTGCGGTCCTTCAAACCCGCCGCTCTCGCCGCCGCGCTGAACCATTGGCTTGCGGCCTTGCTCGACCGGGCCGCGCCGTGAGCCGTGGTGATCAGCATGAAATGGCGACGGCGCAAAGGGAGGCATTGAGCCAGCATGCCATCTGGTGCGGCAAAGGCGGGGGCAGGGGCGGTCAGGGGGATCGAGACTTCACCGCCCGTCTTTTGCTGGCGATAGGTGATCCACCCATCCACGCCAATCATGGCCTCAGACAAAGCCACGGCATCACCCATGCGGCATCCCAGCCAATGCAGCACCTCGAACGCAAACCTCTGGTCCGTCCCTACGGTCCAGCGCGCCCGGAACGCGGCCACGTCTGCGGCGGACCATGGCGTGTGGCCATCGGTCTTTGCAGTCTTGCGTTTGTCGATGCCCTTGGTTGGGTTGGCCGGGTGAAGACCCGTCTCTGCCCACCACGCGCAGGCCGCGCGCCAGATCTTGAGCCTCTGGTTTGCCGGGTTGGGCTTCAACCGGGATAGATCGGCCCGGATATGCCTCTCGGCCAGATCGGCCAGCGTCGCCGTCCCGTAGCGGGTGCGAATGTCGTCAAGCCCACGTCGCCACACAGCGCGGGTTGTGGCGGCTTTGGAGAGGTATTCATCCGATGCGATGAAGTGTCAATCGGCGCGCAAAACTGACCCCCTCTCGGCGTCCAAAATTGACCCCCCTATGCTGCGTCGAGATCAGGGCCTGAGCCGACGGAACTGATCACAGAGTGGAGGCGGGTCAGGCCCTGATCGGGGCTTAGGCGCGGTTTTTGAAGCGCCAGGACTCGTTGCCGGTTTCGATGATCTCGCAGTGATGGGTCAGGCGGTCGAGGAGCGCCGTGGTCATCTTTGCGTCGCCGAAGACGGTCGGCCATTCGCCGAAGGCGAGGTTGGTTGTGACGATGATCGAGGTGCGTTCGTAGAGGCGGCTGATCAGGTGGAAGAGCAGCTGTCCGCCGGACTGCGCGAAGGGCAGATAGCCGAGTTCATCGAGGATGACGAAGTCGAGGCGGGTCATGTAATCGGCCATGCGCCCTTGCTTGCCGCCGCGGGTCTCGGTCTCCAGCCGGTTCACAAGATCGACGACATTGAAGAAGCGCCCACGAGTGCCGTTGCGGATGAGCGCACGGGCAATCGCGATGGCGAGGTGGGTCTTGCCGGTTCCGGTGCCGCCGATAAGGACCACGTTGCGCTGGTCGGCGACGAAGCTGCCATTGGCCAGCTCCCGAACCAGCCCCTCGTTGATCGGTGTTCCGGTGAAGTCGAACTCTTCGATGTCCTTGGCCAGCGGCAGCTTTGCGACGGTCATCTGGTAGCGGATGGATCTGGCCTGCTTCTCGGCGATCTCGGATTGCAGCAGATCGCCGACGATGCGGGGCGGTTCGTGCTGGCGCTTGATGCCTGCGGCCATGACCTCGTCATAGGCGCTGCGCATCCCGTAGAGCTTGAGGCTGCCCATCAGGTCTAAGATTTGGGTGCGTTCCATGTCGGCTGGTTCTCCTGAGGCTGTCGTAGCGGGCGCAATCGGCCACGGGTTCGTGGGTCAGGCGCAGCGCGGTGGGGGTCAGTAAAAGTGGCGGCGGGGTCGGGTCGCGTCGTCGCGCAAGGATGTTGATGACGACTGGCGCGGAATGGACGCCCTGATCCACGGCCTCGCGGCAGGCGGCTTCGACGGCTTGCAGCCCGTCATCCGGCACGCAACTCAGGATCTGGACCATCTGCCGGTCGCCGTCATCGCTGCCCTTCAGCTTGCGCCGGATCGCAGCCATGGCGGGCGGGAGCACCCAGTCCTTGAACGGAGCCCCATTGCGCAGCGCGCCAGGTTTGCGTGCCAGAACAGGCACATAGTGCCACGGGTCATAGACTGTCTGACCTCGCCCGAAGGCACGGGCATGTTCACCGACCACAACGCCGTCCTGCCGGATCACGATGCGCTCGGCATAGGCATGCACCTCGACGGGACGGCCGACTGCAGTCGCCAAGACCGAGTATTTGTTGTTGTCGAACCGCACCGTGCAGGTCTTCGACACCGAGGCTGGCACGCTGTGGAAGCCATCGAAGTGGCCGACGTATGGAACGAGGTGGGGCCCACATCCTCCTCACCGGCGAATACAAGTGGCCGAAACGATGATGAAACCCTTATGATACGATTCTGCCCCGTCCGGCATTCGACCCCTTCGTGGTTGGTATGCGCAGCTTTCCGGGCAATCCTTATGACGGTCACACGCTGCGGGACGCCCTCGGCCAAGTCGAGATCCTTACAGATCAGCGCCCTGAGCTTGCCGTCGTTGATCGCGGTTACAGGGGGCACGACGAAGGCAAGA
>CALRMS020000030.1:0-54016 GCA_943369275.1 Rhodobacter maris
ACCCGGGGGGGGGCGGGCCGTTTCCGACCCGCCCCCACTTCCGATTCACGCGGTGTTACTTCCGCTTGTTTTCGCCCAGATCTTCGAAATCGGCATCGACGATGTCATCGTCCACCGGACGCGGCCCGTCCTCCTCGGCCCCGCTGGCCTCAGATTGGCTGGCTTTGTAAATCGCTTCGCCCAGCTTCATCGCCGCTTCCGTCAGGTTCTGGATGCCGCCCTTGATCTTGCCGACATCTTCGCCCTTCAGCGCCTCTTCCAAGGGCTGCATGGCCAACTCGATCGCTTCCACGGTCGATGCGTCGACCTTGTCGCCATGTTCCGTCAGCGACTTCTTGGTCGAATGCAGCAGGCTTTCGCCCTGGTTCTTCGATTCCACCAGTTCCCGGCGGGCGCGGTCCGCGTCGGCGTTCGCCTCGGCGTCCTTGACCATCTTTTCGATGTCCTCATCGCTAAGACCGCCTGACGCCTGAATGGTGATCTGCTGCGTCTTTCCGGTGCCCTTGTCCTTGGCGCCCACGGACACGATCCCGTTGGCGTCAATGTCGAAGGTCACTTCGATCTGCGGCATGCCACGCGGGGCCGGGGGGATGTTTTCCAGATTGAACTGGCCCAGCATCTTGTTGTCCGCCGCCATCTCACGCTCGCCTTGGAACACCCGGATCGTCACGGCGTTCTGGTTGTCTTCGGCGGTCGAGAAGATCTGGCTCTTCTTCGTCGGGATCGTGGTGTTGCGGTCGATCAACCGGGTGAACACGCCACCCAGCGTCTCGATCCCCAGCGAAAGGGGCGTCACGTCCAACAGGACCACGTCTTTCACGTCACCCTGCAGCACACCCGCCTGAATTGCGGCGCCAGCGGCCACAACCTCATCGGGGTTCACACCCTTGTGCGGTTCCTTGCCGAAGAACTTGGTCACTTCTTCGATCACGCGCGGCATCCGGGTCATCCCGCCGACCAGAACCACCTCATCAATATCCGACGTGGTCAGGCCCGCATCCTTCAACGCGGCGGCGCAGGGCTTCATCGACTTCTTGATCAGGTCGTCAACCAGCGATTCCAGCTTGGCCCGGGTCAGCTTCACCACAAGGTGCAGCGGCTGGCCGGTGTTCTTGTCCATGCTGATGAAGGGCTGGTTGATTTCCGTCTGCTGGCTGGACGAAAGCTCGATCTTGGCCTTTTCGGCCGCTTCCTTCAGGCGCTGAAGCGCCATCTTGTCCAGCGTCAGGTCGACGCCATGCTCCTTGCGGAATTCGTCGGCCAAATAGGTGACGATCCGCATATCGAAATCTTCACCGCCAAGGAACGTGTCCCCGTTGGTCGACTTCACCTCAAACAGGCCATCGTCGATCTCAAGGATCGTGATGTCGAACGTACCGCCACCAAGGTCATAGACCGCGATGGTGCGGGTTTCCTTCTTGTCCAGACCATAGGCCAGCGCGGCCGCCGTCGGTTCGTTGATGATCCGCAGCACTTCCAGACCGGCGATCTTGCCGGCATCCTTGGTTGCCTGACGCTGGGCGTCGTTGAAATAGGCGGGCACCGTGATCACGGCCTGCGTGACCGTCTCACCCAGATAGGACTCGGCGGTTTCTTTCATCTTCTGCAGGATGAATGCCGAGATCTGCGATGGCGAATACTTCTCGCCGCGCACTTCGACCCAGGCATCGCCATTGCCGCCGTTGATCACCTTGAACGGAATGTTCTTCTGATCCTTCAGCACCGCCGGGTCGTCATGGCGGCGCCCGATCAGGCGCTTGACGGCAAAGACGGTATTGGCGGCGTTGGTGACGGCCTGCCGCTTGGCAGGCTGGCCCACCAGACGCTCACTTTCCGTGAACGCAACAATAGACGGCGTCGTGCGCGCGCCTTCCGAGTTTTCGATGATCCGGGGTTGCGAACCATCCATGATGGCAACGCAAGAGTTCGTGGTCCCGAGGTCAATCCCGATGACTTTGGCCATGATATGCTACCTCTTCTTTCGGCGATGTTTTGGGGACGGACCCTAGCCAGGCATCCAGCCCCGATCCCAAGTGCATCCGGGGCAGGCGGCCCGCCCGTATCCCGGCTTGAACGTGTATATAAGAGGGGCATCGGGGGGCTGCAAGCGGCTGGCCCGTTGGAAAGTAATATCAATGCAAAGGAATGCATGCATGGCCGCGCCAATCGAAATCCGGGGCTTCCGTTATTGGCCCGGCTTGCTTGATGGTCCAGCCCAGGCCGCACTTGTGGCAGACCTGCGCGGCATCGTCGCTGCGGCCCCGCTCTATGCTCCTGTCACGCCGGGCGGGCGGCCGATGAGCGTGCGGATGACTTCGGCCGGTCGGCTTGGCTGGATTACGGATCAGCAGGGCTATCGCTATGAACCACACCATCCGGCAGGTCACGTCTGGCCCGCCATTCCACCTGCCGTGCTGGACCTGTGGCATGGCCTTACGGGCCTTTCCCGCGTTCCAGATTGCTGCCTGATCAATTTTTACGGTGAAGGTTCCAAGATGGGCCTGCATCAGGACCGGGACGAAGGCGATTTTTCCTTCCCCGTCCTCTCCATCAGTCTGGGGGACGAGGCGTTGTTTCGCATGGGCGGCCCCGACCGCAAGGATCCGACCGAAAGCCTGTGGCTCAAATCCGGCGATGTCCTTCTGATGGGCGGCCCCGCGCGCCTTGCCTGGCATGGGATCGACAGGCTGCGCTTCCGTTCATCCCGCCTTTTGCCGGGCGGTGGGCGCATCAACCTGACCTTGCGGGTGGTAGAGGGCGTTACTTCCCCATCGTCCAGCTGACCGATACCCGCTTGCCTGTGTAGTATTCCCCGATCAAACCCAGCGTCAGGCAGGCCAGCATCACATAGACGGGGTATTCGATGCTCGTGTAGCGCGGCGCGTAGTTCAAAAAGACGTAGCCCCGACCCTGATCGATCACATGGAACAGCGGGTTCCAGTCAAAGAATGAAAGCACCACAGTCGGCATTGCATTTGCAACGAACATCTTGCCGGACGCGATCATGTTGATCCGCGTGTAGAGCGAGGCCACAATTCCAAAGAACCGCGGCTGCCAGGGTGATGCAGCACGAAACAGCATCCCTACAGAAATCCCCGTCGCCCAGGCCAGCACCAGCATCGCCGTCATACCCACGGGGTCGTCAAAGGTCAGTGGCGTGAATACCGCATGATAAATGAATAGGATGATCGACGCCGAAAAGACCTGCAAATACAGCGTCCCCAATGCCGCTGCCGATATGGCGATCAGCGTGTTCATCGGCGCGTGTTTCATCATGGCCGATGTCGGACCGTCCGCCGACATCACCGCCTTCATCGTCTTGACGTGGGTCATGAACATGAACACGCCCGACATCAGGAACAGGACGTAATCGCCCCTGATCGAATTCGGTCGCGCGCCGGCAAAAGTGAACATCAGGTAGAACCCGGCGACCATCAACGTTGACTGAATCACGTTCAGAGCAAGGCCCACCACGGCGCTTGTATGGGTCTTGCGCACATTGTGGACGGCACCGTGGAACACCAGTTCCAGCATGCCCAAGGCCGTTCGTGCCCGTGTCCGCCTGACATCCGCCTGAAACCGCACGCCGAGATCCTTGCAATCCTGCGCGCGGCCTGCTCTTCGGCCCACGCGCCCACTGGGAAACCTTGCCCTTGTCGTTGCGCCAGATGATAAGGCGACCTTGTGTTCAGTTCAACTGCGGCGACCCGACCGCCGCGCCGATACGAGGTATGCGATGCAGTTTGATCACCTGATCCCCGTCATGCGCCGCCTTGCGCTCGAGGCCGGGGATGTGATTCTGGCGGTCTATGAAAGCCCGGATTTCGCGGTAAAGGCCAAATCCGATGCCTCCCCGGTGACCGAGGCGGATGAGGCCGCCGATGCACTCATCTCGGCAGGCCTGCGCGCGGCCTTCCCGGATGTTACCCTGATCACCGAAGAACAGGCCGACAGCCACGCCCTTTCGGCCCGTACCTTCCTGATCGTCGACCCACTGGATGGAACCAAAGAATTCGTGCAGCGCCGGGGCGATTTTACCGTGAACATCGCCTATGTGCAGGATGGCATCCCCCTGCGCGGGGTCGTCTATGCGCCGGCCAAGGGCCGCCTTTTCTACACCCTGCCTGACGGCACGGCGGTGGAAGAGACCGGGTCCTTTGACAAGGCCACCCCCGGCCCGCTGCATCCGATCCGCGTCTCCACACCGGACAATGCCGCGCTGATGGTCGTGGCGTCCAAATCCCACCGCGATCAGGCGACAGATGATTACATCGCCCATTACGCCGTGCGTGACATGACCTCTGCCGGATCCAGCCTGAAATTCTGCCTTGTTGCCACGGGCGAGGCCGATCTCTACCCCCGCCTCGGCCGCACCATGGAATGGGATACGGCGGCAGGCGATGCCGTCCTGCGCGGCGCGGGCGGTCATGTGGTGCATTTCGACACGCATGCCCCGCTCAAATACGGCAAGCCGGGTTGGGACAATCCGTTCTTCATCGCCTTCGCCCCCGGAGTGGAGCTCAAGAAATGATGCTTCGTCGCAGCCTTCCCCTTGTCGTGACTCTTCTCGCCACGCAGGCGCAGGCTGATTTCATCGAAACCACCTGGACAGTAAACGCCTTCACTGGCGAGGCATGGTTTATCGACCCCGCCGCCCTTCAGGGTGCCACCCAGTATTTCGAAGGCGGCTTTGCCGAAGGTGCCTTCTACACCTGCGATTTCGCAGGGCAGTCGATGTCCTACACCACTTACGCGCCGGAAGATTTCCTCGCCAACCCGGAATTCGCAGCCTTCACCACGCTGGATGATCCCCGCTTTACACTTGCCAGCGAAGTTTTCGTTCACCGCATCACCTGTGAAGGCGACGGCGATCCTGCAGCCCGTCGCGTCCTTTACCCCTTCATCACCACCGATGGCCGCGACGCGGCCTTCCTGCCCTTCGAGGGTGGCATCTTCACGTTGGAGCCCGCCGAGTGACCGTCCTCATCGCCATTCCTGCCCGCTATGCCTCCACCCGCTATCCCGGCAAGCCGCTGGTGGAACTGAACGGCCCCGACGGGCGCAAGACGCTTATCCGCCGCTCATGGGAGGCAGCAATGGCCGTCAAGGGCGCGGATCGTGTGGTCGTGGCCACCGATGATGACCGCATCGCCGATCACGCAACCGCCTTCGGGGCCGAGGTGGTGATGACCTCCACCACCTGCCAGAACGGCACGGAACGCTGCGCCGAGGTGGCTGCGCAACTGCCGGGCTTCGACATAGTGGTGAACCTGCAAGGCGACGCCCCCCTAACGCCCGCCTGGTTCATCGAAGACCTTGTCGCCGGCCTGAAAGCGGATCCACTGGCCGAAATCGCCACCCCGGTCCTGCGTTGCGAAGGTGCGATGCGCGCCAAACTGCTCGAAGACCGCCGTCATGGCCGCGTCGGCGGCACCACCGCCGTCTTTGGCGCGGGCGGGCGCGGGCTCTATTTCTCGAAGGAAGTCATCCCCTTCACGGGCCGCGATTATGCTGATGACGAACCCACCCCGGTATTCCACCATGTGGGCGTCTATGCCTATCGTCCCGCCGCTCTGGCCGCTTATCCCGGCTGGCAGATCGGCCCGCTGGAAACGCTGGAAGGTCTGGAACAGCTTCGCTTCCTTGAAAACGGCAGGGCCGTCCTCTGTGTGGAGGTGCAGGCCAGGGGCCGGCAGTTCTGGGAATTGAACAACCCCTCCGACGTGGCGGTGATCGAATCCATGATTTCCAGCATGGGTTGATCTGCGCGGTCACTGCAGCGGGGCAAAGTTCCGACTCCGTCGCAGCGCAGTGCCGATTTTTGCAGCAGTTCTCTGTCCGGACCAAGCCAGCGCTTGCTTTGCGGCGCATCCGGCGCTAGCGGCAAGGACATTAATTCCATCCTCCGGAAAACGCTGCTATTCTGCCATAATGCTGCAATAAGTGGCGTGGAATATCGCGTATCGGGTCACGGGGTTACACTCCCGGAAACAAACGGGCCAGAATTGGGTGCTAAGATGAAGATTAAAAAGGTCACAAAAGCTGTCTTTCCCGTGGCCGGTCTGGGAACGCGTTTCCTGCCAGCTACAAAGTCGATCCCGAAAGAGATCATGACGCTGGTCGACCGCCCCCTGATCCAATACGCGATCGACGAGGCGCGCGCCGCCGGGATCAAGGAATTCATTTTCGTGACCTCGCGCGGGAAATCCGCGCTCGAGGATTATTTCGACAGCGCGCCCGAACTGGAAAGTGCGCTGCGGAAATCCGGCAAGGAAGATCTGTTGGAAATCCTCAAGGAAACCAACATGGATTCCGGCGCGATTGCCTATATCCGCCAGAATCGCCCGCTGGGCCTTGGCCATGCCGTCTGGTGCGCCCGCCGCTTGATCGGGAATGAACCCTTTGCCGTGCTGCTGCCCGATGACGTGATCGCAGCGGAAAAGCCCTGCCTCCAGCAGATGGTCGAGGCGTATGAACAAACTGGCGGCAACATGGTTGCCGCAATGGAAGTGGCCCCGGAACGGACCAAATCCTACGGCGTCCTCGACATCGCCGAAGATATGGGTGCAATCGTCAAGGCCAAGGGCATGGTCGAAAAGCCCCCGCTGGGCTCTGCTCCGTCGAACCTTGCCGTGATCGGGCGTTACATCTTGTCGCCCAAGGTTCTGGTCAACCTCAACCGCATGAAGCAAGGCGCGGGCGGCGAAATTCAGTTGACCGACGCTATTGCCGAAGAAACCGCCGATGGGAATGTCTACGGCTATCGTTTCCGCGGCCAACGCTACGATTGCGGGTCGAAAGCCGGCTTCCTGCAGGCAACCGTTGCCTTCGGCCTGTCTCGCCCGGACCTGCGCGAAGAATTCTCGGCCTACCTGCACGAGATGATGGCGCTGCAAAAAGCTGCGCAATAACCCTTTCGGTAGGCTTGTGGCCACTGCGCCCGCAGACCTGCTTGCCGCCTATCGCCTGCGCTGGAAACGGCGCAGGCTTCTTGGCCGCGCCTATGCGCGCCGCCATGAACTGACCCCCCGCATCGACCGCACCACCGCCATCCGCAAGGGTGACATCCTCGCCTTCTCCACCGTCCGGAACGAAGCCGTGCGATTGCCTTGGTTTCTTGACCATCACCGCCGCCTTGGCGTGACGCAGTTCCTGATCGTCGACAATGGCAGCGATGACGGCACAACCGACCTTCTCGCCGCGCAACCCGACGTCTCCCTCTGGGTGACGAACGCCTCCTACAAGGCCTCACGCTTTGGGATGGACTGGCTGACCTGGCTGCAGATGCGCCACGGCCACGGCCATTGGTGCCTTACGGTCGATGCTGATGAACTCCTCATCTATCCCTACTGGGACAGCCGCGATCTGCGCGCGCTGACGCACTGGCTCGACGCGCAGGATCGTCCGATGTTCGGGGCCATGATGCTGGACCTATACCCCAAAGGTCCGGTTGCCGATCATCCCTACAGCGCGGGCGATGATCCGCTGAAGGCGCTCCCGTGGTTCGATCCGTCCGGCTACGGCATCCGCATCCAGCAACCGATGGGCAATCTCTGGGTGCAGGGCGGCCCGCGCGCACGGATGTTCTTCGGGGCCGAACCGCGCCGCGCGCCCACGCTGAACAAGGTGCCACTGGTCAAATGGCACTGGCGCTATGCCTACGTGAACTCCACCCATTCCCTGCTGCCCCCCCGCCTGAACCGCGTCCCTGCGACCGACGGATCCGAATCCCCCTCCGGCCTTCTGCTGCACACCAAATTCCTGCACACGGTCGTGGAACGCGCCCGCATCGAACAGGCGCGGGGCGAGCATTTCTCGAACTCTGCGCAATATGACCGCTACTACGATGCGCTTGGCGAAAACCCCGATCTTTGGTCTCCGCACTCCCGCAGGCTGACAACCTGGCGTGCCCTTGAATCCCTCGGCCTCATGTCGCGCGGGGGATGGGTCTGATGCGTGTAAATTGCATCATTTCCGGGGGTTTGAATTATACCGCTGTCCAGCAATTGTTTACTTGTGCGGGTGCAAATACTAATCTTTCTTTCAGTTTGTCGTTTAGCCCGTGCCGGGGCAACGGCGGGGCGGCAAAAGAACCGGGCATGACTTTGGGCAGGGGCAGCCCGTCGCAGCGCGATCTGCGACTGGGCGATTTAGGAAGCGGGCGCGTTCTTTGGGAGTGATCGGGGCATATCGTCTGCGGCTGCGCCGAAGAAGCCTGCACCTGCGTGGCTGGCTCAAACGGCGCGAGATGACGAATGTCGTCAACCGCACCGGGGCGATCCGCGGTGATTCCATCCTCCTGTTGTCGGTGATGCGCAACGAACGCATCCGACTGCCCTACTTCCTGCGATACTACCGTGATCTTGGCGTCAATCACTTCATGATCGTCGACAACGGGTCGACTGACGGGTCGCGCGAATTCCTGCAGCAGCAGCCGGACGTGTCGCTCTGGGTGACAGAAGGCAGCTATCGCAAATCCCGTTTCGGGATGGATTGGATCACGTCGCTGCAACGCAAATATTGCCACGGCCATTGGACGCTGGTCGTCGATCCGGATGAATTCCTGGTCTATCCGTTCTGCGAAACCCGCCCCCTGCGTGCCCTGACGGATTGGCTGGATACTTCGGGGGTCCGGTCCTTTTCGGCCATGATCCTGGACATGTATCCAAAGGGCCCGATCAATACGCAGCCCTATCGCGAAGGACAGGATCCGTTTGAAATCGCCCAATGGTTCGACAGCGCCAACTATTCGGTGAAACGCAACGCCGGGAACGGCAATCTCTGGATACAGGGCGGCCCCCGTGCCCGCGTCTTCTTTCCCGAAGAACCCAAGCGCGCACCGGCCCTGAACAAGATCCCGCTGGTGAAGTGGAACCGCGCCTATGCCTATGCCAGTTCCACCCACATGCTCATGCCGCGCGGCCTGAACCTCGTTTACGATGAATGGGGGGGCGAAAAGGCCTCTGGCTGCCTGTTGCATGCCAAATTCCTCGACACCTTCGCCGCGAAGGCCGAAGAGGAACTGTCGCGCGGCCAGCATTATGCCAACAGCGCCGAATACATCGCCTATCGCGACGGTCTGAAGTCGCAGCCCGATTTGTGGTGCAAGTGGTCAGAGAAATACATCAACTGGCGCCAGCTTGAAATTCTGGGGCTCATGTCCAAGGGGAACTGGGCATGACGCAGGCCCCTAACGGCACCCTCGGCTTTGTGATGCTGTGCCACACCGCGCTGCACCGTGCAGCCGATAGCGCCCGCCACTGGGCTGAACGCGGCTGCCCCGTCGTCATCCATATCGACAAGCGCGTTAAGAAGTGGAGCGTTGAAAAGCTTCAGGCCGATCTGTCAGACCTGACCAATGTCCGCTTCTCGGACCGCTTCGCCTGTGAATGGGGCACCTGGGGCATCGTTGCCGCCACCCAAGCGGCGGCCGAGGTGATGTTGGCCGATTTCCCCTCGGTCCGGCATGTCTATCTTGCCTCCGGCTCTTGCCTGCCGCTGCGCCCGGTACAGGAGCTTATCGCCTATCTCGATGAGCGTCCCCGCACCGACTTCATCGAATCCGTCACCACGGAAGAAGTCGGCTGGACAATCGGCGGACTGAACATGGAACGCTTCACCCTGCGGTTCCCCTTTTCCTGGCGCACTCAGCGCTGGCTTTTTGATCGTTATGTCAGATTGCAGCGCCGCGTCGGCTTTCGTCGCACCATCCCCAATGGCATCGTCCCCCATCTGGGCAGCCAGTGGTGGTGCCTCACACGGCAGACCCTGTCCGCCATCCTGCAAGGCCCGGATCGCGCGCTCTATGACCGCTATTTCCGCCGCGTCTGGATTCCGGATGAAAGCTATTTCCAGACACTGGTCCGTCAGGTTTCCGCCAATGTGGAAAGCCGGTCGCTGACCCTGTCCAAATTCGATTTTCAGGGCAAGCCGCACATCTTCTATGATGACCACCTGCAACTGCTGCGCCGGTCGGATTGCTTTGTCGCGCGCAAGATCTGGCCCCATGCCAACAAGCTTTATGCCACCTTCCTGTCGGATGATGCCGAAGGGCAGGCCGGGGGTGAACCCAATCCGGGCAAGATCGACCGTCTGTTCTCCAAGGCTGTCGAACGCCGCGTGAAGGGCCGCCCCGGCCTTTATATGCAAAGCCGTTTCCCCAACGAGAACTGGGAAAACGGTCGCACCGCTGCCCCCTATTCGGTGTTTCAGGGTTTTTCCGACGTTTTCGAAAACTTCGAAGGTTGGCTGGGCAAGGTCACCAGTACTCGGGTCCACGGCCACCTTTTCGCGCCCGAACGGGTAGAGTTTGCCGGCGGTGAGGCCGTTTTCAACGGTGCCCTTTCCGATAGCGCGGCTTTGCGCGATTACAACGCGCGATCCTTCCTTGCCAATCTGATCTGGGCCACGCGCGGCGAGCGCCAGTGCTTCCAGTTCGGGCCGGGCGACAATCAGGAACTGAACTGGTTCATGGCGCTGGATTCCAACGCCCAGATCTCGGTCATCTCTGGGGCATGGGCGGTGCCGCTGTTCAGATCCAACCTGAACTTCACGGATATCCGCCGCGAAGCCGCACGCCTGCAAAAGATCGAACTCGAACACCTCTCGATCCTGCGCAACGGCGCCGCCAAGGCCCGCATCCGCATCTGGAACCTTGCCGAATTCATTGAAAACCCGATGGAGCCGCTGCAAACCATCGTCGATGAAATCAGCCCCCGCTCCCTGCGCCGCCTGACCGAAGCGCCGCGCATGACAGATCTCACCGGCTTCGGCCAATTCCTGCAGAACCTGCGCAATCAGGGGATGCAGCCCGTCCTGATGGGCGACTTTCCCGTAACGACCGATTCCCGCCCCTCCGATTCCCGCCGGGGCCGCCCTTACCTAGTGAAGTGATCCAGTGACCCGCCCCTTCGACAGTTTCGTAATGTTCGCTGAAATGCGGACAGGTTCCAATTTCCTTGAAGCCAATCTCAACGCCCTCTCCGGCGTCACCTGCCACGGCGAGGCGTTCAATCCCTTCTTCATCGGCAAGAAGGACCAGACCGAATTTCTGGGCGTCACGCTTACCCAGCGCGAGGAAGATCCCGCCTCCCTCCTGCGCCGGATGCGCGACCGGACGCCCGGCCTGTCGGGATTTCGGTATTTCCATGACCATGATCCCCGGATCTTCGATCTGGTGATGGATGACCCGCGCTGTGCCAAGATCGTGCTGACCCGCAACCCGGTGGAAAGCTATGTCAGCCTGAAAATCGCCAAGGCCACGGGGCAGTGGAAACTGACCAACCCCAAGAACCTGAAACAGGCCAAGGCTCGCTTTGACCCGCTGGAATTCACCGATCATCTTGATGAGGTGCAGCAGTTCCAGATCCGCCTCCTGCGCGCGTTGCAGGCGCGCGGTCAGACGGCCTTTTACATCGACTATGACGATATCCCCGATCTCGCCGTGCTGAACGGCCTTGCCGCCTTTCTGGGTGTGGACGCGCGGCTTGAGGCGGTCGATACCTCCCTCACCGTGCAGAACCCCGAACCGCTGGCGGACAAGGTCACCAATCCTGCGGCGATGGAACAGGCGCTGGCACGGCTCGACAGGTTCAACCTGTCGCGCACGCCCAATTTCGAACCCCGGCGCCATGCCGGGATTCCCGGCTATGTGACCGCCCGCGATCTGCCTTTGCTGTTCCTGCCCATCAAGGCTGGCCCCGTAACCCCGGTGATCGACTGGCTTTCCACCCTTGGCGGGATTGATCGCGATTTCACGCACAAGACCTTGCGCCAATGGAAACGCGCTCATCCCGGCCATCGCAGCTTTACCGTACTGCGCCATCCGCTGGATCGCGCCCACCGCGCCTTCCATGCGCTGGAACAGGGCGGGTTGCAGGGTGAACAGCGAAACGTCCTCGCACGCGTGCATGGCGTTGCCCTGCCGCGCCCGGGCGATTCCTTTACCGACCCGGCCGAGCGACGCGCCGCCTTCCTCGCCTTTCTGAAATTCCTCAAGCGCAACCTTGCCGGTCAGACCGGTTTTCGTACCGATGCCGCCTGGGCCAGCCAGTCCGCCACTCTGCAAGGTTTTGCCCTGTTCCAGCCGCCCGATCTGATCCTGCGCGAAGACACCCTTTCCGAAGGGCTGGCCTTCCTTTGCGCCGAGCTGGGCCAACCCGCGCCGCAGATCACCTTTCCCCGCGACGCCGTGGATGATGCGCTCGACACCATCCGCGATGGCGAACTGGAGGAAGCAGCGCGCGACACCTATCAGCGCGATTATCTGGGCTTCGGCTTCTTTCCCAAACGCTAGGGCTTACGCCGCCTGGGTTGATCGTGCCTCTGTCAGGATCGCATAGATCTTGGCTGGGTCATTGTTGGCGCGCAGTTTCGACACCACCGCCTGATCCCGCATCGTCCGGCTGACCAGCGCCAGCGCCTTAAGGTGATCCACGCCCGAATCCTTGGGCGCGAACAGCCCGAACACCAGATCGACCGGCTGGCGATCCACGCTGTCATAATCCAGCGGCTTCTCCAGCCGGATGAACACGCCCCGGATCTGCGTCAGGTCTTCCAACCGCGCGTGGGGCAGGGCGATGCCATGCCCCACGCCGGTCGGACCCAGGCTTTCGCGTTCCTGCAACCCGTCAATCGCCGTTGCCCCGCTCATGCCATAGGCCTGCGCGGCAAGCTCTCCCAGTTCCTGGAAAAGCCGCTTCTTGCTTGTCAGCTGTCCGACGACCCGAACAGCTCCCGGAATCAATAGCTTGGATAGGTCCATTGGCGGTCGTCGTTCCTGTGCCGCGCGTGTGCGGGCGTCATTTTGCGTTGCGCGGATCGATCCAGCCGATGTTCCCGTCATCGCGACGGTAAACGACATTCACGCCGCCATGTCCTTCATTGCGGAACACGAGCATCTTCTGACCACCCAGTTCCAACTGCATCACTGCCTCACCGACAGTGATCGAGGGAATCTTCGTCTCCATCTCGGCGACCACAATGGGATGCGCCAGATCAGAGTGGTCGTCGTCCTCAGGCTCCTCAGTTGGCGCGAGGATATAGGACGACCCGCCGGCGAATTCAACAGGCGCTGTCCGGGCGCTGTGGTGGTTGCGCAGGCGGCGCTTGTAGCGGCGCAACTGCTTGTCCATCTTTTCCCGGCAGGATTCAAAAGCGGCATAGATTTCCGTGGCATGGCCCTTGGCCTGCGCCGTCAGCCCGGTCGACAGGTGGATCGTGGCCTCGCAGACATGCTCATGCGCCGCGCGGGAAAAGATCACCACGGCATCGGTCGGGCGCTGGGCGTATTTTTCCACCACCTCGCCCAGTTCGGCCTTCACATGCGTCTGAAGCGCCTCCCCGATGTCGATCTGTCGGCCGCTGATCTGGTATCGCATGGTGCTTCCTCCGCTTGAAATCGGCCCGGCCGCGCCGAAACAGGCGACAGACGAACCTTCGTTACACTGACGTGGTGGTGGTGCGGCGATCCTGCAAGATGACCAGCCGTCTTGGCGGCGGTATCTGCAGATCCGGACAGGGCGAATTGCGCACTCATCGCAATCATTTGGCATCCGCCCATGCCATCTTGTCAACAGCGTCGTTCGGATGTGGTCACCATGTGCCAAACGTGGCATCCCCGGCGGCATGGATCAGCCGATGCGGAAATTCTGCCCCAGATAAACCCGCCGCACCGTCTCGTCGCGCACCACCTCATCGGTGGTCCCGCTCATCAGTACCTTGCCGTCATGCAGAATATAGGCGCGGTCCACGATCTCCAGCGTCTCACGCACGTTGTGATCGGTGATCAGCACCCCGATTCCCCGGCTTTTCAGATCCTGCACCAATCCCCGGATTTCCCCCACTGCGATCGGGTCCACCCCGGCAAAGGGTTCATCCAGCAGCAGGTATTTCGGATCCGCCGCCAGACAGCGCGCGATTTCAACCCGCCGCCGTTCCCCGCCCGAAAGCGCCAGCGCAGGCGCACGGCGCAGATGGGTGATGGAAAACTCCGACAGCAATTCCTCCAGCCGCTCGCGCCGTTTGTGGTGGTCGGCATGGGTGATTTCCAGCACGGCCAGGATGTTGTCTTCGACCGACAGGCCGCGAAAGATCGAAACTTCCTGCGGCAGATAGCCGATACCCAGCCGCGCCCGGCGATACATCGGCAGCGCGGTCACATCCCGCCCGTCGATCAGCACCTCGCCGCCTTCCGGCGTCACCAGCCCGGCAATGGCATAGAAACAGGTGGTCTTGCCCGAGCCGTTCGGCCCCAGTAACGCCACCACCTCGCCCCGGTTGAGTTGCATGGAAACATCCCGGATCACCGGTCGCCGCTTATAGCTCTTGCGCAGGTTGCGAATGGATAGCCCCGCCGATCCGGCAGTTACGGTCAGGTCTGGGCCAGGTCTCACGGATTGGCCTTGCCGGGAACGAATACGGTCTGCACCCGCCCCTCCATGCTGCCCGTCCCGGCATCCAGATTATAGACCAGCTTGTTGCCCGAAATCGTCGTCTGCCCCTGCGTCAGCAGAACATTGCCCGTCATCACCACTTCGCCTGACGCGATGGTATAGACCGCCGCGTCTGCCTCGGCGGCATCGGTCGGGCTGGCAAACAGCACCCGCCCATCCAGCTGCACCTTGGCGATTCCCTTGCCATCCGGCAGATACTCAATCCGCGCCGTTCCGGCCGAAATCGTCATCTCGCCCTGTTTGACCACGACATTGCCTGCGAATGTCGCCTGCCCCGTGCCCTGATCCACTGTCAGACTATCTGCCGTTACCTCGACTGGCAGGCTCGTGTCCTGTTGCAGCCCGGTCAGGTTGATGCTGGTTTGCGCCAATGCGGAACCGCCCATCACCGATGAAAGCGCCAGGGTCAAGATCAAGGCGCGCAGGGCGGCGGGCATGGGTCCCTCAAATCGGTCAGAATTTACTTTGCTGGTTGATATACCAGCTTAACCGTCCCGTTGAAAACCAGAAGATAACCTTCGCGACCATCCCCGGTCGGCATCAGGCGCATGGACTGCGCGGTGATCCGCCCGCCGGGTCCCTCTGCTGTCACTCCCGAGCGGGCCTGAACATCGGTTTCGCCCAGGCTCGCGGTCATCTCGTCGGATGTCACGCGGTAGCCAGAGCTGTGCGTCAACCGCACATCGCCCGAAAAGGTGATCTCGGTCCCTTTCAGCGTCATCTGTGCCGTTTCGGCCTGAAGATCGGTCTGCTGCCCATCGGGTGTGGTCAGCCGCGCCTGAACCGCGGTTGCATTCGCTCCTGTCTCGCCCTCAGCGGCGGGGCGCGCCTCGGCGGCCGTCACCTCCAGCGACGCGCCATCGCTGGTCGTCCCGGCATAGGTCGGCGCTGTCATCCGCGGCTCTTTAAGCCGCGCCTCCACATCCACCTCGGCATAGGGCAGGGCATCATCCGGGTTTATCCGGTTGGAAATCAGAAACAGCATCGACAGAATCGCCAGCGCTGTCAGCGGCAAAAGCACCTTCAGCAGCGCCACCAACCGTGACCAGCCATCCAGCGCCGCCCGCCCCGCCATCACGCAATCCCGGCGCGCAAACAGTCGTGGATATGCAGCAGCCCGATCACGGACTGGCTTCCTTCCGGGTCCACCACGAACAGGCAGGTGATCTTTTTCTCGTTCATGATCCGCACGGCCTTTTCCGCCAAAGCCCCGGGCCCAATCGTCCGCGGCGCGGCGGTCATCACATCCCCCGCCGACAGGTCCAGCAGCCCCGCCATGTGGCGACGCAGGTCGCCATCGGTGATGATCCCCTGAAGATAGCCATCCCCATCCGTCACGCCAACCACGCCAAACCCCTTGGCCGACATCATGAGCAGCGCATCGCTCATCGGCGCGTCATGCGCCACCAGTGGTGCGTCGGCGCTCATCAGGTCTGCCACCCGCGCCAGACGCGCCCCCAGCTTGCCACCCGGATGAAAGACGCGGAACTGGTCCGGCGTGAATTGCCGATGCTCCATCAGTGCAATCGCCAGCGCATCGCCCAAGGCCAGCGTCATCGTCGTTGATGTCGTCGGTACGATTCCCGTTTCACATGCCTCAGGCACCGTCGGCAACAACAGCGCCACGTCCGATTGCTTCAACAGCGTCGACTCGGCCTTCCCCGCCACTCCGATCAGCGGAATATCGAACCGCCGGGTGTGCGCCACGATATCGGCCAGCTCCGGCGTCTCGCCACTATTGGAAAGCACCAGCGCCACATCGCCCTTCATCACCATGCCCAGATCGCCATGGCTGGCCTCGGCCGGATGCACGAATTGCGCGGGCGTGCCCGTGCTGGCAAAGGTCGCCGCGATCTTGCGCGCCACATGCCCTGATTTGCCCATGCCGGACACGATCACCCGCCCCGAGGCATTCAGGATCAACTCCACCGCTGCGGCAAAGGCCCCGTCCAACCCCTCGGCCAGCATGTCCAACGCCTCCGCCTCCCGGCGGATCACGCGGCGCCCTGTGGCCAGTAGATCAGTGGTGGAAGATGTCATTGGGTTCTTCCCATCCCATCAGGTCCAGTTCCGCCCGCGTCGGCAGGAAATCGAAACACCGCTGCGCCAGTTCCATCCGCCCCTCGCGCTCCAGCCGCGCCTCAAGCTCGGCCTTCAGCTTGTGCAGATACAGCACATCCGACGCCGCATATTCCTTTTGCGCTTCAGTCAGGGTCACCGAACCCCAATCGCTCGTCTGCTGCTGTTTGGATACATCCACGCCCACCAGTTCCAGCAACAGGTATTTCAATCCATGCCGATCGGTGAAGGTCCGGATCAGACGCGAGGCGATCTTGGTGCACCAGACCGGCGCGGTCGTCACCCCAAAGGCCGCCTTCAACGCCGCAACATCGAACCGCCCGAAATGGAACAGCTTCACCACCTCCGGATCGGTCAGCAACCGTTCCAGATTGGGCGCGCTCTTCTGCCCCCGCGCAATCTGCACCAGATGCGCATCCCCCTTGCCATCCGAAAGCTGCACCACACACAGCCTGTCACGCCGCGGGTCCAGCCCCATCGTCTCGGTATCGATGGCCACCACTGGACCAAGGTCCAGACCATCGGGCAGGTCGTTCTGATGCAGGAAAATGGCCAAGGTCGCATCCTTTCGGCAGGTATCCGGGCTGCAATACCGACGCGCGCCCCAGGGGTCAACGCACGGGGGTCAACGGACCCATGGAAAACACAAAGGGCGCGGGAATGAACCCGCGCCCTTTCGTCAGATCGACATGGTGCCCAGAAGAGGACTCGAACCTCCACGCCTTGCAGCGCTGGTACCTGAAACCAGTGCGTCTACCAATTCCGCCATCTGGGCCCAAGTCGATGTTGGGCTACGTAAAGAAGCCCGCAGGTGGTGTCAACGGGCGGCGCAAAGAATCTTCACCCCGCGCCAAGATAGGCCGCCAGTGCAGGCGGCGGATCGGAAAACAGCGCCTCTGTTGCCACCGGTGCATGCGCGCAGCCCCCGGCCACCAACATCGTCACATCGGCAAAGCGCCGCGCATCCTGCGGGTCATGCGTCACCATCAACACGGTGGCACCCGTCTCATCCGCCACCTCACGCACGAGCGCCAGCATCTCGGCCTTAAGCGCCGGGCCAAGTGCGGCAAAGGGTTCATCCAGCAACAACAGCGGCCGCGCCCGCAGCAGAGCGCGGGCCAGCGCTGCCCGCCCCTGCTGCCCGCCCGACAACTGCCCCGGCTTGCGCCCGCCCAACCCCTCCAGCCCCGTCCGCGCCAGGGCATCCCCGATCCGCGCCCGCGCCGCGCCATCCATCCGCCCATCGGGTGACAGGCCCAGCGCAAGGTTCCGCTCGACCGTCAGATGCGGAAACAGGTTCTGATCCTGAAACAGGATCGTCACAGGGCGCTGTCCGGGCGGCAGGTCGGTGATATCCGCCCCCTCCCACAGCACGCGCCCAGCCTGCGGTACCACGAACCCC
Organism: Rhodobacter maris; assembly: GCA_943369275.1. Taxonomy (GTDB): domain Bacteria; phylum Pseudomonadota; class Alphaproteobacteria; order Rhodobacterales; family Rhodobacteraceae; genus Paragemmobacter; species Paragemmobacter maris_A. The sequence goes on from CALRMS020000030.1 coordinate 17,935, forward strand.
GCAATCGCATTCAGCAACGTCGATTTCCCCGCACCCGAAGGCCCCAGCACCGCGCAGCGCGCGCCCTTGGGCAGGGACAAATCCGCCTCCAGCCGAAAGCCCGGCTCGGCCATTATAAGATGATCAAGCTGCAGCATGGCGTCCGATCCTGTCAAACAGCGCGAACAGCGCAAAGGATATCCCCATCAGGATCAGCGATGCCGCCGCCGCCGCCTCCATCCGGTAGCTGCCCATCAGCCCGTGAATGAACAGCGGCAGCGTGGCGTTGTTTTCCGCGGCGAACAAGGTGATCACCCCCAGGTCGCCCATCGACAGCGCCGCCGTAATCCCTGCGCCAAATCCCAGGGGCCGCGCCAGACAGGGCAGCGTGACCAGCCGCAACCGCGCCGCCCGCGTCAGGCCCAATGATTGCGCCAGCCGGTCATGCCCCTGATGCAGCGCCCGCGCCTCTGGCAGCAACAGGCGATAGGAATAGGGCAGGGCCAGCGTTGCATTCACAGCCACCGTCACCGGCAGCGCCATCGCGGATGGTGTGGCCACCCCCCGCAGCGCCAGAAACAACCCCGTCCCGATGACCAGCGACGATGCCGCCAGCGGCAAGGTCGCCGCCGCATCAAACAGCCGATGCCCCGCCGCCCGCCGTCCCGCCGCCAGCGCCAGAATCAGCGCCGCCCCCGTCACCAGCACCGTGGTTGCCAGCGCCACCAGCACCGATCGCAGCGTCGCCGCCAACATCCCGCCCGGCAGATCATCCAACCCGCCCAGCCCCCGGATCACCAGCGCCCCCAGTGGCAGCATCAGAAACCCAGCCGCCAGCCCGATCGCCGCCACGTCCAACGCCTTCCGCCATCCCCCCGGCGCGGGTATTGCCACCTGCCGCCCCAGCCCCGTGCCAAACCCGGTGTCACGAATCAACGACCAACCCACTGCCAGAGCTGTCAGGCAAAGCACAAATTGCAAAAGCGCCAGCGTGGCCGCCCGGTCAGGCGCGAAATCAAACCGCAGCGCCTGATAGATCGCCAGTTCCACCGTTGTCGCCGCAGGCCCGCCGCCCAAGGTCAGGGCCACCGCAAAACTCGCAAGACAGATGGTGAACACCGTCAACACCGCGCCGGGCAGCGTCGCCCTCAGCATCGGCCATTCCAGATGCCGGAACTGCGCGCCCGGTGTCAGGTCCAGCGATTGCGCCAGCCGGAACCGTTCGGCCGGAATCGCCTGCCACCCCAGCAGCAGCATCCGCGTGGCCAAGGGCAGGTTCAAAAACACATGCGCCAGCACCACGCCATGCAGCCCATAGATCGACAGGCGGGGCAGGCCTAGCGCCGCAAAGGCATCATTCATCACCCCCGCGCGGCCAAAGATCGCCAGCAAGCCCAGCACCGCCACGATCACCGGCAACAAAAACGGCGCACCCATCAACGTGATCAGCGCGCCCCGCCCCGCAAAGCGCCGCCGCGCCAGCGCGCGCGCCACCGGCACCGCCAACAGGCCCGAGATCACCGCCGATAGCGCCGCTTGCAGAACGGTAAACCGCACCGCCGCCCAATCCGCCACGCCCGGCAGTGACGCCCCGGCATAGGCGGCCACGACGGCCACCGTGCCCAGCGTCATCCCCCCCAGCAGGGCGGCTGTCAGCGCCGCCCCGACAGGTGGCCTCAGCGTGCCAGCGCGGCTTGCCATTCGGCCAAAGCCCCCTCGCGCGCGGCCAGTGCCTCATCCGCCGTCAGCAGAAGGGATGTTTCCGGCGTGATCAACGTCTCGAACCCGGCAGGCAGGCCCGCCGCAGGTGTCACCGCCGGATACATCCAGTTCGTCGTCGGGATCACCGTCTGGAACGCCTCGGTTCCGATAAAGGCCAGGAAGGCATCCGCCAATTCCGGTTGATCGGTCGCCGCCAGTTTTCCCGCCACCTCGACCTGCATGTAGTGTCCCTCGGTGAAGGCCGCCGCCGCCTTGCTGGCATCGTCCTCGGCGATCAAGTGATAAGCCGGTGATGTCGTGTAGGACAGGACCATATCCGCCTCGCCCTCCAGGAACAGGCCATAGGCTTCGGACCAGCCGGGCGTTACGGTCACGATATTGTCGGCCAGCCCTTCCCAGATCGCCCCGGCCTTGTCGCCATAGGCGGCCTTGACCCACATCAGCAGGCCCAGTCCAGGGGTCGACGAGCGGGGATCCTGAATGATGATCTTCACGTCGGATGCGGCCAGTTCCTCAAAGCTCTTGGGCGGTGCGGGCAGCTTTTCCTTGTCATGCACAAAGGCAAACCAGCCCCAGTCATAAGGCAGGAAGGTCGGGTCATCAAAGGCCACCGGCAGGGTGTTCTTCCACCCCTGCCCATGCGGCGCGAACAGCCCGGTCGCTGTTGCAGCAGCGGTCAGGTTGGTATCCAGCCCCAGCACGATATCCGCGTCTGACGCCGCGCCCTCCATCTGGATTCGCGCCAGCAGCGCCGCGCCATCGCCCGCCGCCACGAATTGCAGGTCGCAGGCACAAGTCGCCTCGAACGCCTGTTCCACCGCGGGGCCGGGGCCCCATTCGGCGGTGAAACTGTCATAGGTCAGAACGGTCAGCACGGGTTTGTCCTGCGCCGCGGCCAAGGTGGCAACGGTGGCAAAACCCAGCGCAAGGATGGACGTCTTCATGTCATTCTCCATGTGCGACGGGACAGGTCGGGGATGGAGAATTCCATGCACCTTCCCTCCGCCGGTATGATCCGGTTCAGGTTCAACGGGTCCGCTTTCGCATCTCAGCCTGTCGCCAGGCACCCCGAGGTAAGGCGAAAGATAGGCGAAGCCCCAGCAGGTGCAAGGGCAAATCGGGGGGGCGATCCAGCCCCCCCGAACCCCATCATGCGCCCGGATTTCGGATGTCGCGCCTGTGGTGGCAGAGGGATTGGGTATTTTTGCCAAGGTGAAAGGGCTTTGCGCCGCGCCCGTGATTGGCCTATGGACAGGGCCGGATCAGACGGAGCAGGCGGGCATGTCCTTCAACACCTTTGGCCATATCTTTCGCGTCACCACCTGGGGCGAAAGCCACGGCCCCGCGCTGGGCTGCACGGTCGATGGTGTGCCCCCCGGCGTGGCGCTGACCGAGGCCGACATCCAGCCCTGGATGGACAAGCGCAAGCCCGGACAGAACAAGTTCACCACCCAGCGCAAGGAACCCGATGAGGTGCGGATCCTTTCGGGCGTGTTCGAAGGCGTCACGACCGGCACCCCGATCCAGTTGATGATCGAAAACACCGACCAGCGGTCCAAGGATTACGGTGACATCGCCCAGGCCTTTCGCCCCGGCCATGCCGACATCACCTATCATCAGAAATACGGCCTGCGCGACTATCGCGGTGGCGGCCGGTCCAGCGCGCGGGAAACCGCGGCGCGGGTGGCCGCAGGGGCTGTGGCGCGTGCCGTGCTGGCAGAGCTTGCCCCCGATCTGCGGATCACAGGCTACATGGTCCAGATGGGCCCGCGTGGCATTGACCGCGCCCGCCTTGACCTGGCCGAGGTGGAGCGTAACCCGTTCTGGTGCCCCGATCCCGTCGCCGCCGCCGAATGGGCGGAGTATCTGGATGACCTGCGCAAATCGCACAATTCCGTCGGTGCCGTGATCGAAGTGGTGGCCGAAGGCACCCCCGCTGGCCTTGGCGCGCCGCTCTATGCCAAGCTCGACAGCGACCTTGCCTCGGCCATGATGTCGATCAACGCGGTTAAAGGGGTGGAAATTGGCGATGGCATGGCGTCAGCCGCCCTGACCGGGGTGGATAACGCCGATGAGATTCGCATGGGGCCGAATGGACCGGAATTCCTGTCCAACCATGCGGGCGGCATCCTGGGGGGCATCTCCACCGGGCAGCCGGTCATCTGCCGTTTCGCGGTGAAGCCCACCTCATCGATCCTGACCCCCCGCCGCACGATCAACGCAAAGGGCGAAGAGATTGACCTGATCACCAAAGGCCGCCACGACCCCTGCGTTGGCATCCGCGCCGTCCCGGTGGGAGAGGCGATGATGGCCTGCGTGATCCTTGATCACCTGTTGCTGGATCGCGGGCAGACGGCCGGGCTGCGCGGGCAGATCGGCTGAACCGGGTCGCTTATACGGGCCGGCGGCTGATCTGCACCGCCAGAATACCGCCCGCGACCACCGCGACGCCGATCCCGTCCAGCACGCCCAGGCTTTCGCCCAGCAGCAGAGCCGCGATGACCGTGCCGAAGAACGGGTTCAGGAAATGAAACGTCGCCGCCCGCGTCGCCCCGATCCGCCGCACCAGCGCAAACCAGATCAGCGTGGCCGCCAAACCGGGAATGAACAGCTGATAGACAAAGGCCAGCGCCAGTTCGGGTGTCGGGTTCACTTCCAACGTCTCGAACGGCAGGGACAGCGCCGCCAGCGCGACTGACCCCACCAGCATCTGCAACCCCACCACCATCAAAAGCCCTGCCAATCCCCCTTCGCTGCCCGAAGCCGCGCGCAGTGTCATCGTGGCCACGGCCAGCGCCAGCGCGCCTGCAAAGCACAGCGCCACCCCCAGCGGATCAGCCCCACCCGTCAGCCGCGTGCCCATGATCAACGCGACGCCAGCAAACCCTGCCGCCAGCCCAGCCAGACCCAGCGGCGGCAGCCGCTCCCCCCGCAGCGCCCAGGACAAGGCCGCCACCATCAGCGGCATCGATGCCGCGATGATTACCGCAAGCGACGCCTCCACCCATTGCATGGCAACAAAGTTCAGCCCCAGATAGGCAGCGTTCTGCAGCAAGCCAAAGGCCAGCACTGATCGCCACTGTGCAGGCTCCAGCCGAAGCCTTGCCCCCATCGCCCCGGCCACGGCAACCGCCAGCATCCCCGAAATCGCAAAGCGCAGCGCCAGCGCGGCAAGGGGCGGCGCATCGGCCACGATGATCCGCGCCGTGGCAAAGGCAGATGACCACATCAGGCTGAACACCAGCCCCATCAGAAGCGCGCGCAGATCCATCCGCCGTGTCCCAATAAGAAAGGCCGCCCATTTCAGGGCGGCCCATTGCCTTGGCCATCAGGCCGGAAATCAGGCGTTGACGCTGTCCTTCAGCGCCTTGGCGATCGAAAACTTCACCTGCTTGTCAGCGGGCTTGGTCACCGTTTCGCCGGTTGCCGGGTTGCGAACCTGACGCTCGGGCCGTGCGCGGCAAACGACCTTGCCCAGACCCGGCAGCGTCACGGCACCACCAGCGGCCACTTCCGTTGCCACGACAGCGGCAATCGCATCCAAAGCCGCGCCAGCGGTTTTCTTGTCCGAACCCATCTGGTCGGCGAGAGCGGCTACAAGCTGGGTCTTGGTCATCGGTTTCGACATGTGATGTTCCTTCGTTACTGGTCCCGTTATCAGGCAGGTCTGTTCCTGTCCGCGAATTGGCTTGCCCCGCTAAAATCTGTTTTGGCGAACAAATCAAGCGCATTCTGCCCGTATTCGCCGCTTTACGCAGGGTGCCATGGCGGAAACATGCCGTCGCGGTCAGAGAAACGCAGTTTCGTCAAAGCTGCGCAACTTTCTGCTGTGGATGCGTTCGATGGGCATGGCGCGCAGCATTTCCATCGCCCGAACCCCAATCTGCAGATGCCGTGCAACCTGCGTCTTGTAGAACTCCGATGCCATGCCGGGCAATTTCAACTCGCCATGCAGCGGCTTGTCAGACACGCAAAGCAGCGTGCCGTAAGGCACCCTGAACCGGAACCCGTTGGCTGCGATGGTGGCGCTTTCCATGTCCAGCGCGATGGCGCGGGATTGCGACAGGCGCTGCACCGGGCCGGACTGATCGCGCAATTCCCAGTTGCGGTTGTCGATGGTGGCCACCGTCCCCGTCCGCATGATCCGCTTCAGCTCATAGCCTTCCAGCTGGGTCACTTCCTCCACCGCGTCTTCCAGCGCGATCTGGATCTCGGCCAGCGCGGGGATCGGCACCCAGACGGGAAGATCGTCATCCAGCACGTGGTCCTCGCGCAGATAGGCATGGGCCAGAACGAAATCGCCAAGGCTCTGCGAATTCCGCAGCCCCGCGCAATGGCCTACCATCAACCAGGCATGCGGTCGCAGCACGGCGATATGGTCGGTCGCGGTCTTGGCATTGGATGGGCCGACGCCGATATTGACCAGCGTGATGCCCTGCCCATCGGCCCGCTTCAGGTGATAGGTGGGCATCTGCGGCATCTTGGTGGGATGGTGCAGCAGGCCGTCGGGTGTTTCGATCACCTGATTGCCCGGCGCGACAAAGGCCGTGTAGCCCGATGCCGGATCGGCCAGCACGTCACGCGCATAGGCTTCGAATTCATCGACATAGAATTGATAGTTGGTGAACAGCACATGGTTCTGGAAATGCGCCGCATCGGTGGCGGTGTAATGCACCAAACGCGCCAGCGAATAATCCACCCTCTGTGCGGTGAACGGGGCCAAGGGGCGCGATCCATCGGCATGCACCTGCCGTGTGCCGTTCACGATATCATCATTCGTGGTGGCCAGATCCGGCACGTCGAACACGTCACGCAGCGAAAACTCCAGAACGCCCTCCTGCGGGACGGAAACCTTGGGGTTCCCTGCCACCGCGAAATGCACCGGGATCGGCGTTTCCGAAGGCCCGATCAGCACCGGTTGGCCATGATGGCGGACCAGAAGCTCGATCTGCTGGATCAGGTAATTGCGAAACAGGTCCGGCCGCGTGACCGTGGTGGAATATGTGCCCGGCTCTGCCACATGGCCAAAGGACAGACGCGAGTCGGTCTTGACGTGGCTGGTCGTGGTCAGCCGGATCTCGGGGTAATAGGCGCGGATGCGCGATGCGGGCTTTTGCCCTGTCACAGCCTTTGTAAAATGCTGCGACAGAAAGGCGGTGGCGGCAAAATACAGCTCTTCCAGCCGGTCAACGGCAGCCACGGCATCAAGGAACGCTTCGGGTTCCATCGTGTTGGGGGTCAAAATCGGATGGGCTTCGTCGGTCATGTCTTTGTTCTTTTTCTTTCGTTACTCGTAATTTGGTCACGCATCTAATCCGAAAGGGGGGGGCTTCCGCAAGTGAAGCCTTTGCAACAGCTTGCGCAGGGCGTGCCGCCGCGAAATAGTCACCCCATGAAAACGCTCCTTTCCATCGGCCACGGCTATTCTGCGCAGGCTCTCGCCCGCCTTCTCCTTCCGCAGGGCTGGGTCGTGATCGGCACCACCCGCAGCCCGGAACGCGCCCGCGCCTTCGCGGCAGACGGGGTGGAACCCCTGCTCCTGCCTGGCCCGCTCGCCCCGGCATTGGCCCGCGCCAGCCACATCCTTACTTCTGTCGCCCCCGATGCATCGGGCGATCCCATCCTGCGCGATCATGGCCCCGAACTCCGCGCCGCGAACCCGGAATGGGTGGGTTACCTCTCGACCACCGCCGTTTATGGCGATCATCAGGGCGGCTGGGTGGATGAGGATACCCCCCTCACCCCCACCACCGCGCGCGGTCAGGCCCGCGTTGCGGCCGAAACCGCCTGGGGCCAGCTTGGCCTGCCGCTGCATATCTTCCGCCTTGCAGGCATATACGGCCCCGGTCGCGGACCCTTTGAAAAGGTCCGCGATGGCAGCGCGCGTCGCATCATCAAACCCGATCAGGTGTTCAGCCGAATTCATGTCGATGACATCGCGCAGGTTCTGGCCGCCTCGATGCAGCACCCCGATCCGGGCGCCGTCTACAACCTCTGCGACGACGATCCCGCCCCGCCCGAAGACGTGATCGCCCATGCCGCCGAACTGCTCGGCCTGCCGCTGCCCCCGGCCATTCCCTATGAACAGGCGGATCTCACCCCGATGGCGCGCAGCTTCTATGCCGAAAGCAAGCGTGTCCGGAATGACCGGATCAAGCATGATCTCGACATCACCCTTCTGCATCCCACCTACCGTCAGGGCCTTGCTGCCCTGCTCGCTTTGGAGACCTGATCTCGCGCCCACTCTCGCTTGGGGGGAAGCCCACGCGCGCAGGGGACGGGCGTGCCCCATCACGCGAAAATCACGCGTCCGTTACCTTTTCCCCGATGCAGGGGTTGAATTGGTGACTCCCATACCCACCTTCTGCCAGCGGGCCGGGCCCCTCTGACGCTTTACAGCGCCATGTCGGACCGCATCGAGTGCGTCTCGATGTCATGCCCGGACCTCTGATCGGCTGACCTCCAGACGCTTTGAATTTGTGCGCAAAGGGTCAGCACCAATGGAGTTCCTGTTTTTCCTGTTTCTCGGCAAGCCGCTATGGATGTGGCTGCTGTTCATCACTCTGGTCGTGGCGCTGCTCGCCTTCGACCTCGGCGTTCTGCACAAGGACGGCGATCACGAAATCGGCGTCGCCGAAAGCCTCAAGCTCTCCGCGATGTATATCACCCTCGGCCTCGCCTTTTCGGGCTTCGTCTACTGGCAGATGGGGTGGGAATCGACTGCCCATTACCTGACCGCCTTTGTGGTGGAAAAGACGCTGGCAATGGACAACGTCTTTGTCATCGCGCTCATCTTCGCCTTCTTCGCCGTTCCCCGCGCCTATCAGCACCGCGTGCTGTTCTGGGGTATCCTTGGCGTGATCGTCCTTCGCGGCATCATGATCGGTCTGGGGGCAACCATCGTCGCCTCCTACAGCTGGGTGCTCTACATCTTCGCCGTGTTCCTGATCTTCACGGGCATCAAGATGATGTTTGTGGGCGAATCAAATCATGACATCGCCAACAACCCGCTCCTGAAATTCATCAAGCGCCGCTTCCGCGTGACCGATGAACTGCACGGCAACAACTTCTTTGTCCAAAAGCCCGATGCCGGGGGCAAGATGGTCCGTTGGGCCACGCCGCTCTTCATCGCGCTGATCCTGATCGAAATCGCCGATCTGGTCTTCGCGGTGGATTCGGTGCCTGCGGTGTTCACCATCACCACCGACCCTTACATCGTCTACACCTCGAACATCTTCGCGATCCTCGGCCTGCGCGCCCTCTACTTCGCGCTGGCGGCCATCCTGCACCGCTTTGCCTATCTGAAATACGCGCTGTCGCTGCTTCTGGTGTTCATCGGATCCAAGATCTTCATCGCAGATGCGATGGGATGGGAAAAATTCCCGCCCAGCTGGTCGCTCGGGATCACCTTCGCCATCCTGACGGCAGGCGTGGTCTTCTCCTTGTGGAAAACCAAGGATGCGCCCAACGCCGATCTGGCGAAACCGGCCGAGTAAGGCTAGACGACAAAACGCCCGGTCCGAAAGGCCCGGGCGTCACATTTCATAAATGGTAGGCCCCCGATGACCGCCCTGCGTTCCCAAGTTGCCGCATTCCTCGACCGCCCCGCTGTCACGCGCTTCATCCTCGCGGTGATCCTGTTCAACGCCGTCATCCTCGGGCTGGAAACGTCAAAACCGGTCATGGCGGCGGCGGGCGGAACGATCCTTTTTCTCGATCGTCTCTGCCTTGCCATCTTCATCGCTGAACTGGCGTTGAAACTTTTCGCGCTGGGCGGGCGCTTCTTCCGATCTGGCTGGAACGTCTTTGATCTGGTGGTTGTCGGCGTGGCTCTGCTGCCTGCCAGCGGCGGTCTGTCCGTCCTTCGGGCGCTGCGGGTGCTGCGGGTGCTGCGCGTCATCTCCATGGCGCCCAGCCTGCGCCGCGTGGTCGAAGGGTTTCTTCGCGCCCTTCCGGGGATGGGATCGGTCCTCTTGCTGACTTTGATCCTGTTCTACGTCTCGGCTGTCATGGCGACCAAACTCTTCGGCACCAGCTTCCCTGACCGTTTCGGCGATCTTGGCGCCACCGCGCTCACGCTATTTCAGGTGATGACGCTGGAAGGCTGGGCCGATGCCGTCGTCCGCCCGGTGATGGAGGTTTACCCCTATTCCTGGATCTTCTTCATCGGCTTCATCCTGGTCACCACCTTCGCCGTCATCAACCTGCTGGTCGGCCTTGTGGTGAACGCCATGCAAGAAGCGGCCGAGGCGGACAAACCCGACCACGCCGCCGACCGCCATGCCGAACTGATGGCCCGGATCGAAGGGCTGGAACGTCGCCTGTCCGAACGTGCCTGACCAGGCAGCGGGCCGTCAGGCCCGCTTCCCCACCACCGCCACACCCAGCGTCGCCAGAACCTTCGCCTCGATCTGCTCTGCGTCCATTCCGGCGACCTGATACATCCGCTCCGGGCTGGCCTGATCGATGAAAATGTCGGGCAGAACCATGCTGCGGAATTTCAGCCCCCGGTCAAAGACGCCCTCATCGGACAGCAATTGCGCCACATGGCTGCCAAAGCCGCCCACTGCACCCTCCTCAACCGTGATCAGCGCCTCATGGTGCCGCGCGGCGTTCAGGATCAGGTCCCGGTCCAGCGGCTTGGCAAAGCGCGCGTCAATCACCGTCGGCGCAATTCCGCGCTGGGCCAGCGCCTCGGCGGCCTTGAGCACCTCGGAAAGCCGCGTGCCGAATGACAGGATCGCCACCCGCGCCCCTTCACGAATGATCCGCCCCCGCCCGATCTCCAGCGGCACGCCCCGTGCGGGCATCTCACACCCCACGCCATCCCCGCGCGGAAAGCGGAACGCAATCGGCCCATCATCATGCGCCACGGCGGTGGCCACCATATGCACCAGCTCTGCCTCATCCGCCGCGGCCATCACCACGATGCCCGGCAGATTGGCAAGGAAGGCCACGTCGAAACTGCCCGCATGGGTCGCCCCATCCGCGCCCACCAGCCCCGCCCGATCAATGGCAAAGCGCACGGGCAATCGCTGGATCGCCACGTCATGCACCACCTGATCGTAACCGCGCTGCAAAAAGGTGGAATACAGCGCACAGAACGGCTTCATCCCACCCGCTGCCAGCCCCGCGCTGAACGTCACCGCGTGCTGCTCGGCAATCCCCACATCGAAACAGCGGCGCGGAAAGCGATCCGCAAACAGGTTCAACCCTGTCCCATCCGGCATTGCCGCTGTGACGGCCACGATCTTTTCATCCCGCTCCGCCTCGGCAATCAAGCTTTGCGCAAACACCTTGGTATAGCTCGGCGCATTCGAAACCGCCTTCGCCTGCACCCCGGTCAGCACATCGAACTTGCCCGTCGCATGGCCCCGGTCTCGCGCTGCCTCGGCGGGGGCATAGCCCTTGCCCTTCTTGGTCAGCACATGAATCAGCATCGGCCCCGTCGCCCGCGCCTTCACCGTCCGCAGCACCGCCAGCAATTGGTCCAGATCATGCCCGTCGATGGGGCCCAGATAGGAAAACCCCAACTCCTCGAACAGCGTCCCGCCCACGGCCATGCCCTTCAGCATCTCCTTGGCCCGCCGCGCACCCTCTTGGAACGGCCCGGGCAACAGGCTCACCGCATTCTTCGCCGCCGCCTTCAGATCCTGAAAAGGTGCCTCGGCATAAAGCCGCGACAGATAGGATGACATCGCCCCCACGGGTGGCGCGATCGACATCTCATTGTCGTTCAATATCACGAACAACCGCTTTTTCAGGTGGCCTGCGTTGTTCATCGCCTCATAGGCCATGCCCGCGCTCATCGACCCGTCGCCAATCACCGCGATCGCATCGCCCGGATCACCGCCCAGATCGCGCGCCGCCGCAAACCCCAGCGCCGCACTTATCGACGTCGACGAATGTGCCGCCCCGAACGGATCATAAGGCGACTCGCTGCGTTTGGTGAATCCCGACAGCCCGCCCTCTGTCCGCAACGTGCGGATCCGGTCGCGCCGCCCGGTCAAAATCTTGTGCGGATAACACTGATGCCCCACATCCCAGATCAGCTTGTCCCGCGGCGTGTCAAACACCGCATGGATCGCCACCGTCAATTCCACCACGCCCAGCCCGGCCCCCAGATGCCCGCCTGTCTGCGAAACCGCGCTGATCGTCTCGGCGCGCAGTTCATCCGCTACCTGCCGCAACTCGCGGTCATTCAGCGCCTTCAGATCACTCGGGTGGGTCACCCGGTCCAGCAGCGGGGTCGTTGGTCTGTCGGTCATTCTGCCCTCCAGCGGGCCATGCAAGAGGCTCAGCTTTCGCGGCTGATAACGAAGCGCGCACAGGCAATCAAGTTCGCCGCCCGTTCACCGTAGGGGCCAAGATGGTCCGCCGCTGCCGCGATCAAAGCCCCCGCGCGCACTTTTGCCGCGTCCAGCCCCAGCAGCGAAACGAACGTCGCCTTCCCCGCATCCGCATCCTTGTGCAGCCGCTTGCCCGTCTTGGAAACGTCGCCCTCCACGTCCAGCACGTCATCCCAGATCTGGAACGCCAGACCCAGCTTTTCGGCATAGGCGCGCAGCGGCGCAGGGTCTGCCCCCGCGATCACCGCCCCCGCTTCCGCCGACCAGCGGATCAGCGCCCCGGTCTTGCCCGCCTGCAATTCCGTAATCTGTGCCAGCGTCAGCGGCGCCGCCGCTGTCTCGGCGGCGATGTCCAGCGCCTGGCCCAGCACCATGCCCTCGGCCCCGCTCGCCCGCGCAAGCCCGGCCACCAGCGCAATCCGCACCTCCCCCGACCCCAGCGCCGGATCGGCCAGCAATTCAAAGGCCAGCGTCTGCAACGCATCCCCCGCCAGCACCGCCGTCGCCTCATCCCATTTCACATGCACCGTGGGCTGCCCGCGCCGCAGGTCATCATCATCCATGCAGGGTAGATCGTCATGCACCAGCGAATAGGCATGCAGCGCCTCGACTGCCGCCGCCGCCGCAATCGCCTGTGCATCGCGCAGCCCATGCATCCGCGCGCCTTCCAGCACCAGAAACCCGCGCAAACGCTTGCCCCCGCGCAGCGCATAGCGCATCGCCTCTACCACGGGCATATCTGCCCGGCCCTCCAGCGCGGCCATCAGCCGCGCCTCGATGGCCGCCGCATCCCGCGTCAAAGCTTCCGAAAAGCTCACATCCCCTCCGCCGGGGTCGTGCCAACAGCGCGGCCTTCTTGCGCGCGGATCAGCTCCACTTTCGCCTCCGCCGCTGCAAGCTTGTCAGCGCAGTGCTTCTTCAGCGCCGCCCCCCGCTCGTACAGCGCGATGGATTCCTCCAGCGCCACCTCGCCCCGCTCCAGCTGGTTCACCACCTGCTCCAGCGCGGCCATCGCCTCTTCGAAACTCATCTCGGACACAGCCTTCGCCGTCATCTGCTCCGCTCCTCCAAAACGCCCACATGCGCGGCAACCGAAGCCGCAAGCGCCTGCAGATCATATCCACCTTCCAGTGTCGAGACGACCCTCCCCCCCGCATGTCGCGCCGCCACGTCGCACAGTCGCCCGGTCAGCCAGGCATAATCCGCTGCCTGCCACTCCAGATTGGCCAGCGGATCGGCGGCATGTGCATCGAACCCGGCGGATATCAGTACGAATTCCGGCGCGAAATCTTCCAGCGCGGGCAGGATCACCCCTTCATAAGCCGCCCGCATCGCAGCGCCGCCCGATCCCGCGCGCAACGGATGGTTCACGATCTGCCCATGCGCGCCCCGCTCCTGCGGGCTGCCAGTGCCGGGATACAGCGGCATCTCATGGGTCGATGCGAACAACACAAACGCCTCGTCCCACAGCAAATCCTGCGTCCCGTTGCCGTGATGCACGTCGAAATCCACCACCGCCACACGGGCCAACCCGTGATGGTCCAGCAACCGCTTTGCCGCTATCGCCACCGTCCCGAACAGGCAAAACCCCATCGCTGTCGCAGTTTCCGCATGATGCCCGGGTGGCCGCCCTGCCACGAAGGCCGCAGCAGCCTCACCCGCCATTATGGCATCCACCGCCGCACAAATGCCCCCCACAGCGCGCAGCGCGGCATCCAGAGATCCGGGCGACAGGATCGTGTCGCCGTCCAGTGCGACCCAACCCGTCTCCGGCACCGCCCGCCGCACCTTTTCCAGATAGGCCTCCGGATGGCAGCGCAGCACCTCTGCCTCGCCGGCGAAAGGAGCATCGCGCCGCTCCACGACCAACCCCGCCAAACCGCGCTCCACCGCCGCCAGTCGCTCCACCCGTTCCGGGTGGCCTGGCGGCGTCACATGCAGCGCGCAATCCTCATGCGTATAAACCAGCACCCGTTCCGCCCCTCGCCCGTTTTCGCCTTGGGATGAGGGGGTTACAGGGGGACAGGTGTCCCCCCGCCTGCGCCATCACCCCTGTTCGTCCTGACATTGCAGCACAGCTTCCAGCCCCGCCATCGTTCCCGTCAGGTCAATCGACAAAACCTCCGCCCCGTCGTGATACATCGTCATGGTTTGGCGCTGCGCGATGGACATGAAGAAATCCACATTGTCGAACACGACATCCGCCCCCGGCAGGCCGTCCAGATACATGCCCACCGCTTCACCCTCGAAACTCTCGCCATCCAGATCAAAACTGATCGGGTACAGCTTGCCCGCTTCGATATCGCCCCAGGCCTCATTGAACGCGGTCACATATCCGGTGGCATTCGTTGCATCCAACCCGATCCGCACCACCGACCCGTCTTCAAACTCGCTCTGAATCAGGCAGCCATTGCCCAGCGTCGGGTCGATCATCACGTCCCAGAAATCCGACGCTCCCCATGGCTCCAGACTCTGCGCTCCCGCCGACCCTGCGCCCATGATTGCCAAGGCCAAGGCCGTGACTGTTCTCTTCAACATGGTAACCTCCTAACTGCACCACACGTGGCCAGATTATCACGCCGCCGTGATCTTGCGACGGGAAAATCAATCCGGTTGCAGCAAATACCCCTCACCACGCACGGTTTGCAGATAGCGCGGCACCTTCGGGTCATCCTCGATCTTGCGCCGCAGTCGCGTGATCTGCACGTCCACTGCCCGCTCCTGCGCACCGCCCTCGTCGCGCCCCAGATCACCCGCCAGCTTTTCACGCGCGATCGCCTGCCCTGGCTGTGCCGCGAACATCCGCATCAGCGCCGCCTCTGTCGCCGTCAGCCGAACCGGATCGGCCCCGCGCCACAATTCGCCCCGGTCCATATCATAGCGCACCGCCCCCAGATGCAGCACCTTGGGGACCGGCGGCGCGGCCTGCACTTGCGGGACTCGCCGCAGTATGGCGTTGATTCGCAGCAGCAATTCCTTCGGCTCGAACGGCTTTACCAGGTAATCATCCGCCCCGGCCTCCAGCCCCTCGATCCGGTTTTGTGTCTCGCCCTTTGCCGTCAGCAGCAGGATCGGCACGCTCATCCGTCCGCGCAACTCGCGCGTCAGCGTGATGCCGTCATCGCCCGGCATCATCACATCCAGCACGATCATGTCGAACTCCAGCCCTGCCAAAAGCCGCCGCGCCTGTGCGGCATCGCGGGCGACCGTGACAAGATAACCGTTGCGCATCAGGAATTTTTGCAAAAGCCCCCGGATGCGTTCGTCGTCATCGACGACCAAAAGATGCGGCTGCGGTTCATTCATTTTTCACCCTCACGCAGGGATTGATACTGTCGCCGCATCTCCGGGTCCATCATTGCCTCTAGCACGGTGCGAAATCCCTGCACGGCCGCAGGCCCCGCCGCGCGATAGGCCGCCCGCATCCGCGCCCGCTGCGCATCCGACAATTGCCGCTCCAGCTCCTGCCCCTTGCCCGTCAGATGCAGGTTCCGTTCGCGCTTGTCGGCCTTGCCCACCCGCGCTTCGACCAGACCATCCTCGATCAGCGTCCGCAGCACCCGGTTCAGGCTCTGCTTCGTCACCCCCAGAATGGTCAGCAGGTTGGAAACCGTGGTCCCGGGCGACCGATGGATGAAATGGATCGCCCGGTGATGCGCCCGCCCGTAATCCATGCCTTCCAGAATACGGTCCGGATCATCAGTAAATCCGCGATAGGCGAAGAACATCGCCTCGATCCCTTTGCGCAACTGCTCGTCCGTCAGAAACAGCAGGCTTTCCCCGCCCGTATTGCCCTCAGCCATCCAAACCCCTCCCGCGTCACCTCGAATTTACGTCAGCCTTGTTGACTTTCCAAGAACCAACTGCTAGCTCGGCTGCGGTTTGGCGCAACTTTATGTCCGATGCGGACCTAAACGGCGCAACATTCGGAAATTCTGCCTGTGGGAGTGGGACATGGCTGGTTATGACGATCGTGACGGGTTCATCTGGATGGATGGCAAACTGGTGGATTGGCGTGGCGCGAATGTCCACATCCTGACCCATGCCCTGCATTATGCCAGCGCGGTGTTCGAAGGCGAACGCTGCTACAACGGCAAGATCTTCAAATCCACCGAACATTCCGAACGCTTGCGCATGTCGGGCGAACTGCTCGACATGCCGCTGCCCTTTTCGGTGGAAGAGATCAACGCCGCCAAAGAGGCGGTGCTCAAGGCAAACAACCTGACTGATGCCTATGTCCGCGCCATCGCCTGGCGTGGCGCGGGCGAAGACATGGGTGTCGCATCCAAGCGCAACCCGATCCGCCTGGCCGTCGCCTGCTGGACCTGGGGCAGCTATTACGGTGATGCCAAATTCAAGGGCGCGAAACTCGACATCGCGAAATGGAAACGCCCCTCGCCCGAAACCATTCCCCACGCCGCCAAGGCGGCGGGTCTCTACATGATCTGCACCATGTCCAAACACGCGGCCGAGGCGAAGGGTTGCTCTGACGCCATGATGTTCGATTATCGCGGCTACGTGGCCGAGGCGACGGGTGCCAACATCTTCTTCGTCAAGGATGGCGAAGTGCACACCCCGATCCCCGACGCGATCCTGAACGGCATCACCCGCCAAACCGTGATCGGCATGCTGCGCGACATGCAGATCAAGGTGCATGAACGCCGGATCGAAGCCTCCGATCTCGAAGGGTTCGAGCAGTGCTTCCTTACCGGCACCGCGGCCGAGGTCACCCCCGTGGGCCAGATCGGCGACTACAACTTCGAAGTTGGTGACCTGACCAAGCGCGTGTCGATGGAATACGAAAAACTCGTCCGCGCCTGATCCGGGCGGGTGTCGTCAGCCGCAGGCTGACAAGAAAACGGACCAAGGCGAAGGTTGTGACCGCGACCTTCGCCTTTTTCGTTTCAACTCTGCAAATAGGCTGCAAAGGGCCGTGATCCGGGTTGTCACGGGACCAGCTTCATGTCTCGCCTGACGGCCCGTCGCCTGGCTTTTCCAATGCGAGTTGGTCAGTTCGCGCGGGTTCGCCGCGGCACCGTCCGGCTCTTCTTCAATCCGCATCAAAAGCAAGGGAAGCCCGGCACCGGGCGGCAGATTCAGCATCCGGCGCAGACTGCGGCCAAGGGCCAGCAGCGCCCCGCCATCCAGTGCCGCCCGTCCGCGCAACCGGACCAGAACCCGAATTTCCGCGAGGTTTGACGAGCCCTGACCCACCACCGCCAGACCCAGAATGTCGCGCCGCGCGACAAGCCGCGCCATGGCGCGGCGCACAATCACGGCCAAACCCTGCCCAAGTCCCCGCATGCCCTGCCTCCACATCGCACATGCGGGCAGGTTGTCAGGAAACCCTTACGATTCGGTTCACACCCCATCCCGGATCAACGGCGTGGTCGAACAATGCAGCCCCCCGCCGTTCTTCTGCACTTCGGCATAGGGAATCGTCACCCAAGTCACCCCCGCCGCCGCAAGCCGGTCCAGAGTGCGGTTCGTGGCCCCCTCGGGCATCAGCACCTTGCCCGGCGCGATCGCCAACGAATTGACGATCCAGCCGTCATCGGCAGGGTCCGTCTCGATCCAGCGAATACCCCGCGCCCTCAACTCCTCCAGAAAGGAAAATGGCAACCCCATCGGGTTCAGGATCGCAAGATCGCGGTCGATCATCAGGAAACTCACATCCAGATGGATGTCATAGCCCACCAGATCCACGATCAGCAGATCCACCCCCTGCCGCGCCAGCACCTCGCGCACCTGTTCGGCCCCGTCGCGGTTCACCCGCACGCCTACGCCGATGGCGCAGGTTCTGGGGTTCAGCCAGGCGAAACTGCCGCCCTCCATCACGCCCGTGCCGTTGATCGTGCGCAGGATCGGGATGCCCAGCCGTCCCAGAGTACGGGTAATCGCCAACTCCTCACCCCGCCGGATGCGCGCGCCCATCCGGCAGATGATGGCGCCCCCTTTCACCATGATCAGCGGATCGCGGGTATAGACCTGCTTCAGCCGGTTCCCGGCCTCGCCATCCACATGGTGAACCACCACCCCTTCCGCCTCCAGCGCGGCCACAAAGGCCGCATGCTGCGCTTGCATCAGCGGAATGTCGGGCGGCATGTCGGATTGGTAATACCAGCCCACCTCCGGATCACCAAAAGACCCGATCTCGGCCAGCCGCTTTGCAGGGTCCACCACGCCCATCTCGGCCCCCGGGCGGTGCATCAAAATCTCGCGGATGCGGCCCACGTCATTGTCGATTCCCCAAACTTTTCCCCAGGTCGCCGCCAATTCGCCCGGGTCTTCAAACCCTGGCTCGGCCCCTGCGGCAAAGGTCTTGATCGTCTGGGTGTAGATCCAATGTGGATTGCTCATGGCCGGCCCCTGATTGCTGTCAGGGATCAGCCTAGGCAGCACCCCACAAGGCCGCAAGGCGGCTGTGGGGTACCAAAGGCAGCCGTCGTGTCAGACGATCACCGTTTCCACGGTGATGTTGCCTTGGGTCGCGTTGGAATAGGGGCAGATGAAATGCCCGCGCTCGGCGATCTTTTCCACCACAGCCCGGTCCAGGCCTGGCATTGCAACCTCCAGCTTCACCTGCAGCCCGAACCCGCCATCCGAACGCGGCCCGATTCCGACATGGGCATTCACCGTCGCAGTGTCCGGCACCGTCCCCAGCTTTTCGCTGCTGGCGGCAAAGCGCATCGCGCCCAGATAACAGGCCGCATAGCCCACCGCGAACAGCTCTTCCGGGTTATGCCCCGCACCCGATCCGCCCAGTTCCTTGGGGCTGGTCATGGTGACGGTCAGCTTGCCATCCATCAGCCTGGCCACGCCATTGCGCCCGCCACCGGTCGCCTGCGCCTCGGTCCAGTATTTCGGATCGACCGTCATGTTCGCTCTCCTTTAAATCGAATACGATTATATCGTGTGCGATATAATTACCTGCAGGCACAACCCTTGTCAATCGCTTGCGGCTCAATCGCGCGCGATATAACCTCGCAGCATGAGCGGAAATGCCCCCCTGCCCCCCCCTCAGATGCTGTGCTTCGCGCTCTATTCCGCAGGCCACGCCATGCAGGCCGCCTACAAACCGCTCCTCGAACCGCTGGGCTTGACCTACCCGCAATACCTGGCCCTCGCCGCGCTCTGGGCCAAGGATGGCCAGACCGTGGGTCAGATCGGCGCCACGCTACTGCTCGACAGCAACACCCTCACACCGTTGCTCAAGCGCCTCGAACAGGGCGGCTTGATCACCCGCTTACGTGACATCGATGATGAACGTCAGGTCCGCATCACGCTCACCCATGCCGGCCGCGCCCTGCAGGTTGAGGCAGCCAAGGTCCCTCTCTGCTTCCTCGATCAGACCGGCCTCGCCACAGATCAAGCCGCCACTCTGCGTGACGCCCTGACGGCGCTGCGGGATCGGCTCCGCCCGCGTTAGGCGCTGCGCCCCCGCTCGATCCGCAGAAACTGCACCAACCGCGAAGGTCCGGCAGCACCGCGCGGACGGTGCCACGTCTCGCGCGGGGTGCGGGCCAGCCGCAGGAACTGCTTCACGCGGGCCCCGGTTGATGCGCTGCGCTTGTCGGCAAGATGCTTGGTCATGACACTCTCCCGTGGTTGACGGATCGCCAGCCTAGCACCGAATCGTCTACCCTCATAACTCCGATAGCTGGCCTCATCCCGAACCCGCCAATCAGCAGATCATGACAGGCGGTCTACCGCCCAGCGCGCCGCATCATCCACTGCGGGATCAGGGTCGCCGATCAACGCCGCCGCCACCGGGCGCAGCCGGGGCAGGCCGGAATTGCCAATGGCATAAAGCACATTCCGCACGAACCGATCCCGCCCGATCCGCTTGATCGGGCTCCCGGCGAACCGCGAACGAAACGCCGCATCATCCAGCCCCGCCAGTTCCACCAGTTCCGGCGCTCCCACCCGCGGCTGATAACCGATCTCCGCCGCCTCTTGCGCAAACTTGTTCCACGGGCACACCGCCAGACAATCGTCACAGCCATAGATGCGGTTGCCCATCAACCCGCGCAGCGCCGCATCCACCGGCCCGCGATGCTCGATCGTCAGATAGGAAATACACCGCCGCGCATCCAGCTGATAGGGCGCGGGAAAGGCTTGCGTCGGGCAGATATCCAGGCAAGCCGTGCATGTACCGCAATGGCTGGCCTCCGCTGCATCCACGGGCAATTCCAGCGTGGTAAAGATCGCACCCAGAAAGAACCAGTTACCCAGATCCCGCGACAAAAGGTTCGTGTGCTTGCCCTGCCAGCCCAGCCCCGCCGCTTGCGCCAAGGGCTTCTCCATCACGGGTGCCGTGTCCACGAAGACCTTGATCTCCGCCCCCGGCTCGGCTTGCTCCAGCAACCACCGTCCCAGCCGCTTCAATCGCCGCTTCACCAGATCATGGTAATCCTTGCCCTGCGCATAAACGCTCACCGCGCCACGGTCCGGCGCGCCCAGCACCGCCAGCGGGTCCACTTCAGGGGTGTAGCTCTCGGCAAGCATGATCACCGACCGCGCCTCGGGCCACAATGCCGCTGCGCTTCCGCGCCACTCCACCCGCTCCGCCATCCAGGCCATTTGCCCATGCCGCCCGGTCTCAAGGAACGCCGCCAACCGCCCCGCCGCATCCGGCACCGCGTCCGGCGCACAGATGCCCATCGCCGCAAACCCCTCGGCCCGCGCTTGCGTCTCCAGCCGTTCTTTCAGGTCATCCAGCTTCATCTTGGCTCAAATACCCAAAAAGGCCTGCCCGCCCCGCCCTCCTGCAGGGCTTTGGCGCGCTTCCGGGGGCGCAGCCCCCGCCCGATTTTTCGCAGAAAAATCGCACCCGCCCGCGGTCAGAAATCCAGATCGGCATAATGCTGCGGCGGCGGAAATCCGGGCACCTGATCGGCCAGCAGCGTGCGGAAACAGGGGCGCGACTTCACCTTCGCATACCAGTCCTTCACCGCCGCCGACCGGTTCCAATCCACGTCCGAAATATAGTCGAGGCACGACAGATGCGCCGCCGCCGTCAGATCGGCCAGCGTCATCACATCCCCCGCCAGCCAGCGCCGCTGATCCAGCAGCCAGCCCATATAGTCTATGTGATACTTGATCCGGCTCGCCCCGAACTTCACGTTCTTGCTGTCGGGGTATCCGTGCCCCATCACCTTTTTGTTCACGCGCTCATACAGCAGCTTCGACGTCACTTCCTCATGGAACTTGTCATCGAACCAGGCGCACAGCCGCCGAACCTCATACCGCGCTTCCGGGTCGCGCGGCATCAGTTGCGGGGTGGGGATGGACTCTTCCAGATACTCGCAGATCGCCTGACTTTCCGACATCACCCGATTGTCCCAGCGCAGCACCGGCACCTTGCCGGCCGGATTGCGGCGCAGGAAATCGGGCGATGGTTCCCAATACCGCTCTTCCACCAACTCCACCTCCAGCCGCTTTTCGGCCAGCGTCAGGCGGACCTTGCGGCAGTAAGGCGACAGCGGAAAATGATAGAGGCGGATCATCTGGAACGGGCATCCCGTCATGCATGGACTGTGTTCACGTGTC
Organism: Rhodobacter maris; assembly: GCA_943369275.1. Lineage (GTDB taxonomy): Bacteria > Pseudomonadota > Alphaproteobacteria > Rhodobacterales > Rhodobacteraceae > Paragemmobacter > Paragemmobacter maris_A. The sequence goes on from CALRMS020000030.1 coordinate 39,537, forward strand.
TTGCCCCGTCAGGGGCGGGAATTCAACGGCTCATTCCTGAAAACACCCAGCCCGGCCATCCGCCGCAATCGTTTCCGCGCCGGACATGATCGCCCGCGTCCGCGACCGCACGAAATCCGAAGGTTTCGATGCGGACCGCCCCTTCGGATCAGGCAGCACCGCCGCCAGCCGCGCCGCCTGCGTTGCGGTCAGATCGCGCGCATCCACCCCGAAATGATGCTGCGCCGCCGCCTGCACGCCAAACACGCCTTCCCCGAACTCGGCCACGTTCAGGTAAACCTCCAGAATCCGCTGTTTGGACCAGACGGTTTCCACCACCGGCGTCAGCAGCCCCTCCAGCGCCTTGCGCAACCAAGACCGGCCATGCCACAGGAAAACGTTCTTCACAGTCTGCTGGCTGATCGTGGATGCCCCCCGGTTCGACCCTTGCGCCACCGCCTCGCGGATGGCCGCCATGTCGAACCCCCAATGCAGGCAGAAATTCGCATCCTCCGCCGCCACCGCCGATCGCGCCATCACCGGGGCCATCTCCTCGAACGACACCCAGTCCTTCTCGATCCCGCCCAACCGCGCCGCCTCGCCCAGCTGATAGAAATTGATCGGCGGCGGCAGAAATGAAAACAGCAGGATCAGCGCCGCATAAAGCACCGCGATCCCCGCTGCGATCCGCCCCGCCCAGCGCAGAACGCGCCGCCGCAATGGCATCAACGCCGCAGGCTCGGCCTTCTCTGCCGCCTTGCGTGGTTTTTTCGCAGGTTTCTCGGGGCTGTCGGTCATCGCGGCACCATAGCCATGCACAGGGCGGCAAGGTCAAGGCGGGGCAGGGGGTACACCGCCTCGATCCCGCCCGCGCCCCCGATTTTCCTGCGAAAATCAGGCGCGGCTGCCCCGGAATTCTCGCAAGAAAATTCGCCGGGGCCGCCTTTGCTTCACTCTGCCGGAACCTTCGCCGCCTCGTCGCTCAGGGGATGCGCCAGATGCGGCAGCATCTCCTTCGGGCAGATCTGCAGGAAGTTGCGCTTCTCGGCCTCCCAATCGGCCAGAATGCGGCCCGCGATCTGCGATCCGGTCTCGGTATGGTGCCGTTCGATCAGGCCCTTCACCTGGGCCTCCCAATGCGGATGCCCGATGCCACAGGTCAGGATCGACTCGAGGTTCATGAAATCCTCGGCCGCCCCGTCGGGATCATAGACATAGGCCATCCCCCCGGTCATCCCGGCGCCAAAGTTCGCGCCGATCCGGCCCAGAATCACGGCCACGCCGCCGGTCATGTATTCACAGCCGTTCGAACCGCAGCCCTCAACCACAACCTTCGCGCCGGAATTCCGCACCGCGAAGCGCTCACCCGCGCGGCCGCTGGCAAACAGATAGCCATCCGTCGCGCCATACAGCACCGTGTTGCCGATGATCGTGTTCTCCTCGGCCCGCAGCGGCGAAGACATCAGCGGCCGCACGGTAATCATCCCGCCTGACAGGCCCTTGCCAACATAGTCGTTGGCATCTCCTTGCACCTCGATCTTCAACCCCTGCACGGCGAATGCGCCCAGCGACTGCCCGCAAGACCCCGACAGCTTTACCGTCAGATGATCGTGCTGCAGGCTGTTCCGCATCCCGAACTTCTTCACGATGTGGCTGCTGGCCCGCGTCCCGATGGTGCGCAGCGTGTTCCGCACCGCATAGGACAGCTGCATCTTCTCGCCATCCTCAAAGAACCGCGCGCCGTCGCGGATGATTTCCGCATCCAGCGTATCCGGCACCGCGTTGCGCGGCTTGGACCGATCATAGGTGATCTTCGACGCCCCATCGACCGTGATCAACAGCGGGTTCAGGTCCAGATCATCCAGCGCCGCCGATCCGCGCGAAACCTGCGTCAGCAGGTCCGCCCGCCCGATGATCTCATCCATCGACCGCGCGCCGATCTGGGCCAGGATCTCCCGCACTTCCTGCGCGTAGAAGGTGATCAGGTTCACCACCTTGTCCGCATCCCCGGTGAACTTGGCGCGCAGCGCCTCGTTCTGGGTGCAAACCCCCACCGGGCAGGTGTTGCTCTGGCACTGGCGCACCATGATGCAGCCCATGGCAATCAGCGCCGCCGTGCCGATGCCGTATTCCTCGGCCCCCAGCATCGCCGCCATCACCACGTCGCGCCCGGTCCGCAAACCGCCATCCGTGCGCAGCGTCACCCGCTCGCGCAGGTTGTTCATCGACAGCACCTGATGTGCCTCGGTCAGCCCCATCTCCCAGGGCAGGCCCGCATATTTGATGGATGTCGCAGGTGATGCCCCCGTTCCGCCGTTATGGCCGGATATCAGGATCACATCCGCCTTGGCCTTGGCCACGCCTGCCGCAATCGTCCCCACACCGGATGAAGACACCAGCTTCACCGTCACCTTGGCGCGCGGGTTGATCTGCTTCAGGTCATAGATCAGCTGGGCCAGATCCTCGATGGAATAGATGTCATGGTGCGGCGGCGGCGAAATCAGCGTCACCCCCGGCGTCGAATGACGCAGCCGCGCGATCAGCGCCGTCACCTTCATCCCCGGCAACTGCCCACCTTCGCCGGGCTTTGCCCCCTGCGCCACCTTGATCTCCAACTCCTCGCAGGCGTTCAGATACTCGGCGGTCACGCCAAAGCGGCCCGATGCCACCTGCTTGATCTTGGCGCTGGGGTTATCCCCATTCGGCTCCGGCACGAAATGCGCCGGATCCTCGCCACCCTCGCCCGAGTCGCTCTTGGCCCCGATCCGGTTCATCGCCACGTTCAGCGTCTTGTGCGCCTCGGGCGACAGCGCCCCCAGGCTCATCCCCGGCGTGACAAACCGCTTGCGGATGGAGGTGATGCTCTCCACCTCCTCAATCGGCACGGGTTTGCCCAGTGTCTTGATGTCCAAAAGGTCGCGCAGGTGAATGGGCGGGTTGGCCCGCATCGCCGCGGAATACTGCTTCCACAGGTCATAGCTTGCCCGGTCACAGGCCGATTGCAGCATGTGCATCGTCTGCGCTTCCCAGGCGTGCTTTTCGCCCGACCGCCGCGCCTTGTAGAACCCGCCAATGGGCAGCACATCCGCCCCCCCCAGCCAGCCCTTGGCGTGAACTTCCTCAAGCTTCTGCTCAATCCCCGTCAGGCCGATCCCGGAAATCCGGCTGTGCATGCCGGGGAAATATTCCGCAACCATCGCACGGCTCAGACCCACCGCCTCAAAGTTCAGCCCCCCGCGATAGCTGGAGACGACCGAAATCCCCATCTTCGACATGATCTTGAGAAGCCCTGCGTCGATGGCATCGCGATAGCGCCGCATCGCATCGGTCAGGCTGCCCTCCAGCAACCCGCGCGAAATCCGGTCGGCAATCGAATCCTGCGCCAGATAGGCGTTCACCGTCGTGGCGCCACAGCCGATCAGCACCGCAAAGTAATGCGGATCGATGCATTCCGCCGACCGCACGTTCACCGAACAGAACGTCCGCAGCCCCTTGCGCGTCAGCCAGCTATGCACCGCGCTGGTGGCAAGGATCATCGGCATCGGCACACGCCCCTCGCCCTGATGCTGATCCGTCAGCACCAGATGCCCCGCACCCGACCGCACGGCATCCTCGGCCTCGGCCCGGATACGTTCCAGCCCCTGCCGCAGATCGTCCAGCTCCGGCGACACCGGGAAGGTGCAGTCGATGAAAGCCACCTGATCGCCGAACTGCTTTACCATCACATCGAATTCGGCATTGGCGATGAACGGGCTTTCCAGCACCAAAATCTCGGTCTGGCTGCTGTTTTCGTCCAGCACGTTCCGCAGATTGCCGAACCGCGTCTTCAGGCTCATCACCCGCCCTTCGCGAAGCGAGTCGATCGGCGGGTTCGTCACCTGGCTGAAATTCTGCCGGAAGAAATGGGAAAGCGGGCGATAGACCTTTGACAGCACCGCCGCCGGGGTATCATCCCCCATGCTGGCGACCATCTCCTTGCCATCCTCGGCCATCGGGGCCAGCACCTGTTCCAGCTCTTCCACCGTGTATCCGGCGGCAATCTGGCGGCGGCGCAGATCGGCCCCCGCGTACATCGCGCTTTCCGGCACATCGCGCAGCAGGCTGTTCAGATCGACGATCTTTTCGATCCACGCGCCATAGGGTTGGCTCGCGGCCAGTTTGTCCTTCATCTCGGCATCGTGGAACAGCCGCCCCTCGGCCATATCCACCGCGATCATCTGCCCTGGCCCCAATGCGCCCTTTTCGCGCACCGTGGTTTCATCCACCGGCACCATCCCAGCCTCGGACCCCGCGATCAGCATCCCGTCCCCGGTGATGACATAGCGCATCGGTCGCAGGCCGTTCCGGTCCAGCCCGCCACAGACCCAGCGCCCATCCGTCATGGCCAGCGCGGCAGGCCCGTCCCAAGGTTCCATCACCGAATTGCAATAGGCATACATATCCGCCCATGCCTTGGGCATGTCGGTCGCCGTCTTGCTCCACGCCTCGGGCACCATCATCGTCTTGGCCATCGGCGCCGACCGGCCCGACCGGACCAGCACCTCGAACACCGCATCCAGCGCACCGCTGTCGGATGTCCCCGACGGGATGATTGGCTTGATATCCTCGGCCGCTTCGCCAAAGTTGTTGCTGGCCATGCGGATCTCGTGGCTCCGCATCCAGTTGACGTTGCCCTTCAGCGTGTTGATCTCGCCGTTATGGGCCAGCATCCGGAACGGCTGCGCCAGCCACCACTGCGGGAAGGTGTTGGTGGAATAGCGCTGGTGATAGATCGCAAAGGCGCTCTCAAACCGCTCATCCATCAGGTCGGGATAGAACACCGCCACCTGCTCGGCCAACATCATGCCCTTGTAGATGATGCTGCGGCAGGACAGCGAACACAGATACAGCCCCTGAATCTGCGCCGCCACCGCCGCCTTCTCGATCCGGCGGCGGATGATGTAGAGCTCACGCTCGAACTGCTCCTGATCAATGTCTTTCTCGCAGCGGATCAGGATCTGCTCGATCTCGGGCCGCGTCGCGTTGGCCTTGTCACCCAGCACTTCGGTGTTCACCGGCACATGCCGCCAGCCATAGATGTAATGCCCCATCCGCAGGACTTCCGTCTCCACGATGGTCCGGCAGCGTTCCTGCGCGCCGAAATCCGTGCGCGGCAGGAACACCTGCCCGACGGCGATCAGCTTGGTCGCGTCCGGCTCATGCCCCGTGCGCCGCACCACGTCATAGAAGAACTTCACCGGAATCTGCACATGGATGCCCGCGCCATCGCCGGTCTTGCCATCCGCATCCACCGCGCCCCGGTGCCAGACCGCCTTCAGCGCGTTGATCCCGTTCTCCACCACCTTGCGGCTGGGTTTGCCGCTGATGGAAACCACCAGCCCCACGCCGCAGGACGCATGTTCATCGTCGGCCTTGTACAGCCCGTTCGCATCCAGCCAGGCGCGCTTGGCTTCTTCGGCCTTTACCCAGGCATCATCATAAATCGTCATGGCTCGGGCCTCCTTACAACTTGGGCAAAGTCTGCAACGACGACATCACGGCGTCGCAGTCGAACAGGGGTTGGGTGCTGGCAAAGCCGGGTTCACCCGGAAAGATGAACTGAGCAGGGCTGCCGTCCAGCGGCAGGAAATTCCCGTCGCCGCCATCCCATTGCGACGGGCCGGAAAAGAACAGCCGCCATTCGGGATGGATATATTCATTCCCGCGCGACCGGCGCAGCACCGTGCCGCCCAGATCGGTTTCCGTGAAATTGAACTCGGTTTCCTGCAGGGTGATCCCGTCGATCACTACCTGCCGCCCTGTCAACCGATCACCACCGCGCACCTTGGTACGCTCGCCGGTATCGTCGGACAGACCGAAGATGTAATTGTCATTCCCCGTCGCCAGCAATTCGGAAAACGATGCCGGGTCAGCCGGGTTCGGGTCCAGCGTCTGCTTCACAGGCGGGTCGATCTCATAGCTCTCCACCCACTGCGCTTCGCTGTCGATGCGCGACATGAAGAACGGACCTTCCTGATCGAAATCCGCCCGCCACTGATCGCCCGGCGCATCCGCCGTGCATTTGTAATGGTTCGATACCCGGCACCCCTTGGCCTGCACCGTCATGAATGTGGTGCAGCCCTCCGGCGCGGTGAATGACGAAGCAAAAGCGGGCGACACGACGCCGATGGCAAGGCAGGGCAACAGGGGCAGAAGGGCGCGGATCATGCGGCAAGTCCTTTGCTGCGGGCGTTCAATGTCTGCGTCAGCAAGGCCCCAAGGGCATCGCTCCGCCGGGAAAAGGCATGCTCCAGCACCGCCGGCAACAGCCCCGCGCTCTTGATCCGGGGCGCGGTGTCGTGCTGCGTCTTGGGCAGGAAATACAGGTTTGCATTGGCCGTCCGGGGCAACAGCCGCTGCTGCGGCTTTTCCAGCCGCGACGATCCCATGATGATGTAATGCGCCGTTCCCGCCGCCATATGGTCGGCCGCACAACGGATGCGGATCGCGCCAATCTTGCTGCGATAGCGTTTCCACCGCCCCTCATCGGGCACCAGTTCCGGGTCGATCGACATCTGCGGTGAAAAGGCCAGAGCGGCATGAACCGGTACGAACCCCCCAATGGCCAGCGCCGCAAACCCCCCCATTGAATAGCCCAGCGTCACCGTTTCCTCGGCGCCAACCTCATCCCGCGCGGCCTCGATCACCTCGACGATTTCCTCAATCAGCTTCGGCGCATTCAGCCAGCTCCGCTGCGGGTCTGCGATGAACACAGCGCTGTCACGCCCCCCCGCCGTTGCGCTGCGCGCGAATTCCAGCACAGGCGGTGTGTCCGGCCCATACCCCACGGAAGAAAACACCACCACGAGCCGCCGGCTTGTGCCCTTGTGCCACCAAACCCACAGCCGCCGATCCTTGCGCAGCAGGGGAATGTCCAGCCGTGGCAGGGCAGGGGCCTCTTCCCCGCCCCCCATGCTGACCAATTCCTCGCTGCCCGACATGACCAAGTCCCTATTCCGCCGCAACCTGCGCGGGCTGCGCCAGATATTCCATGATGGCCTCCGCCGCCTCGCGCCCGTCACGGATCGCCCAGACCACCAGCGACGCCCCCCGCACGATATCGCCCGAGGCATAAACCCCCGGCAGGCTCGTCTCATGCGTGCGGAAATCGGCCTTGATCGTGCCCCATCGGGTAACGGCCAGTTCCGGTACACCCCACAGCGCCGGAATATCCTCCGGTTCGAACCCCAGCGCCTGCACCACCAGATCGGCAGGCTCCACGTAATCCGCGCCCTCGATCAGTTCCGGCGATTGCCGCCCGGTCGCATCCGGCGCGCCCAGACGCATCCGCTGCACCATCACGCCGTCCACCACCGCGCCCCCGGTGAACCCCTTGGGTGCTGTCAGCCAGACAAACTCCACGCCCTCTTCCTCGGCATTCTGCACCTCGCGCTGCGATCCCGGCATATTCGCCCGGTCGCGCCGATACAGGCACTTCACCGATGTCGCCCCCTGCCGGATGGCCGTGCGCACACAGTCCATTGCCGTATCACCGCCGCCGATCACCACCACGCGCTTGCCTTCGGCATTCAACTCGCCGCTGTCAAACTCCGGCACCTCGTCGCCAAAGCTCTTGCGGTTCGACGCTGTCAGGTAATCCAACGCCTTCACGATCCCGGCCGCGCCCACACCGGGGGCGGAAATGTCGCGCGCCTTGTAAACCCCCGTCGCGATCAGCACCGCATCATGCTGGCCCCGGATGGCGTCAAAGCTGATATCCGTGCCCACGTTGCAATTCAGCACAAGCTGAACGCCTGCATCCTCCAGCTGCTCAATCCGCTGCATCACCACCGGCTTTTCCAGCTTGAACCCCGGAATCCCGTAGGTCATCAACCCGCCCGCGCGATCATGCCGGTCATAGACCGTCACCTGCACGCCCTTGCGGCGCAGCATGTCGGCCGCCGCCAATCCCCCCGGACCCGCGCCGATGATCCCCACCGATTCCGTCCGCTCCGCATGCGGCCGGATCGGCTGCACCCAGCCGTTCTCCCAAGCCGTATCCGTGATGTACTTCTCCACCGAACCAATCGTCACTGTCCCGTGGCCAGAGTTTTCGATCACGCAATTGCCTTCGCACAGCCGGTCCTGCGGGCAGATGCGCCCACAGATTTCCGGGAAGGTGTTGGTCGCCTGGCTGATCTCATAGGCTTCCTGCAACCGCCCCTCGGCGGTCAGGCGCAGCCAGTCGGGAATGTTGTTGTGCAACGGGCAATGCGATTGGCAATAAGGCACGCCGCACTGGCTGCACCGCCCCGCCTGCTCAGCAGCTTTCTCAGCCGCATATTCCCGGTAAATTTCGTGAAAATCATGTGCCCGCAGGTTTGCCGGCCGCTTCTCAGGCGTCTCCTTGTCGACGGTTACGAACTGGAGCATGCGGTTCTTTGCCATGAGGCGCCCTCTCTGACGGGAAATCTCGAGAGCGCCTTCTTACTTTGCCCGCTTTGGGAATAAAAGTCAGTACGTATGACCTAATAAGGGGTTTTTCCGGCGGTGGGTCAAAAATACTGCCCTGTCCTTCTGAAAATAGGTCAGTACGCGTTCCGAATCCGCCTAAAACCCCAGCCAAAGCAGGATCAGCGCCCCGCTTCCCACAATGATTCGCCACCAGCCAAACACCGCAAACCCATTTCGGCTTACGAAATCCAAAGTCCAGCGCACCACCAGAACCGCCGTTACAAAGGCCAGCGCAAACCCCACGCCGATGTCCACAACCGACGAAAAATCCAGCACATTCCTGCTCTTCCACAGGTCATAGGCAAAGGCCCCGGCCATCGTGGGCATCGACAGAAAGAACGAAAACTCGGCCGAGGCGCGTTTCCCCACCCCCAGCATCCGCGCGCCCACGATCGTCGCGCCAGACCGGCTCACCCCCGGCACCATGGCCAGGCACTGGATCACCCCGATGATCAGTGCCTTGCGAAACGGCAGCTTCATCGCCTCTTCATGCACCGGCTCCGGTGCCACCCGGTCAACCACCAGCAGCACGAACCCGCCCAGGATCAGCATCACCGCAATCAGAACGGGCGTCTCGAACAGCACCGTCTTGATGATGTCATGCGCCAGAACCCCGATCACCACCGCCGGAAAAAAGGCCAGCAGAACTGATGCCACAAACCGCGCCGAGGCCGGATCGCTGTGCATGGTCGACGCCACTTTCCACAGCTTGCCCGCATAAACCGTCAGGATCGCCAGCACCGCGCCAAGCTGGATGACCACCTCAAAGGTGCGACCGGGGCTGTCAAACCCAAGGAAATGCCCAACCAGCAACAGATGCCCGGTCGAAGACACGGGAATGAACTCGGTCAACCCCTCGATCAGGCCCAGAAGGGCAGCCGTCAGCGTGTTTTCCATCAGTCCTTCCCGGCGGTCCGTTCAGCGCTGATTGCACGCATCGGTTCACACCTTCCGCAGGTTCTTGGCCGATTCCTTGATCGCCGCATACTGCCCCGACGGGCGATAGCGCCACAGATATTCTGGCAGAACCGGGCCCATCGCCATTGGCGTGATCCCCAGATCGGCAAAGCCCTTCGCCCCGGGTGCAACAACATTGTCGGCCCGCAGATTGCGCACTTGATCGCGCGTGATCATGCCATTGTTGAACAGCCCCAGCGTCAGGGTCTGCACCATGTCAAGCACCCCGCCCATAATGGACGCCGCAAAGAAGGGAATGTTCACGATCAACCTGCGGCGACGGATCTCCGTCAGCATCTTCTGCATCAATTCGCGGAACGTCGCCACTTCCGGCCCGCCCAGCTCATAGATGCCCGGCGCGGCGGCCCCGGTGATCCCTTTCACCGCCGCCTGCGCCACATCATCCACATGTACGGGCTGGAACTGCGTCGCGGCCCCCACCACCGGCAGCACCGGCGAAAACCGCGTCATGGCGGCAAAGCGGTTGAAGAACCCGTCCTCATTTCCGAAAATGATGGACGGGCGCAGGATCACGGCACCCGGAAAGGCCGCCAGAACCGCTGCCTCACCCGCTGCTTTGGTCTGCTGATATTCCGATGCGCTGCCCGCATCCGCGCCGATGGCCGACAAATGGACCAGCTGGCCGACGCCTTCCTCGGCTGCGATCCGCGCAATTCGCGCAGCGCCGTTGGCCTGAACCGACTCAAAAGTGTTCTTCCCGGCCTTGTTCAGGATTCCCACGCAGTTCACCACCGCATCTGCCCCCTGCATCGCGGCACGGACCGACGCATCATCGCGGATGTTGCAGGCCACAGGCTCCACCTGGCCCACCACGCCATAAGGCTTCACGAAGAGTGCGTCGTTCGGGCGGCGCACGGCCACCCGCACCCGCCAGCCTTCCTTGGCCATGCGGCGCGCGATGTATCGCCCAACGAACCCTGACCCGCCATAGATGGTGACAAGCTTGTTCATGTCCGGTTCCCCAATCTGCTTGCCGCCGTGATTACACGCTTGCGCCGCCAAGGCCAAGCACCCGCTGTGCCGCAGGCCAATGCGCACGATTTTTCTGCGAAAAATCCGAAAGGACGTTCTACGAACGTCCCCTCGCCCGAATTTTCGCAGAAAATTCGTGATGCCGGGCCTGTCACTCCAAAAGAAAAACCCCGCACCTTGGCGGGGTTCTTCATGATTTCAGTCCGTCAGGCTGGCTCAGGCCGACTTGCCCTTTACACCCGCCCAGATCCGCTTGTTCGTCAGATACAGCAGCGAGGCCAGGATCAGCAGGAAGATCACCGCCTTGAAGCCTGCTTCGCGGCGATCCATCAGCTTCGGCTCTGCCGCCCACATCAGGAAGGACGACACATCCTCTGCCATCTGGCTCTCCGTCGCCGCCGTACCGTCGGCATAGGTCACCAGATCATCCATCAGCGGAGGCGGCATCGCGATCCAGCTGCCCGGAACCGTCGAAATCCCCTTCTCATCCTTGCAGGTGTCAGGAGTGGCACCCTTGTCGAAGGACGTGTTGTAGTAGAACCCGTCGATGCCATCGGGGGCACATTCCGGGTTCTCCTCGTAATGGGTCAGGATGGAATACATGTATTCCGCCCCGCCCATGCCGTTGAACAGCTGGCTCATCCCGGTCCCGTAAGGGCCGCTGAATCCGGCGCGCGCCTTTGTCATCAGCGACAGGTCCGGCGCGCCTTCCATCCCCGATTCCGGGAAATGGTCGGTCGGCTTGCCTTCCCGATCCTCGCCCGTTTCCGCATCCGTGATGGTAAACTGCGTGGCAAAGGCGCGGACCTGGTCTTCGGGCAGTTGCGGGCCACCCTCATCGGCCAGAGTGCGGATCGGCACATATTTCAGCCCGTGGCAGGCCGAGCAGACTTCCATATAGACCTGCAGCCCGCGCTGAAGTTGGAACTGGTCGAACGTGCCGAACGGGCCTTCATGCGCGAAATCCACATCGGTGATTTCCTTGTGCCCGCCCGCCGCCAGCGCCGCCCCGGAGCACAGCGCCAGAACGGCAGCAGCACTGAGTGCGAAATTCCTGATCATCTTCCTCAGTTCCCTTCTCACTCGGCCGGTTGGGCCGCGGCATAACCATCAGGCTTGCCGTAATGCGCGTTGAAATCATCCTCGATCGTCGCCGGTTGTGCATCCGGCTTCTCGATCACACCCAGCAGCGGCAGGATCACCAGGAAATAGGCGAACCAGTAGGCCGAGGCGATCAGCGAGATGGTGGCATAGGGCTCTTCTGCCGGCATCGCGCCCACCCACATCAGAACGATGAAGTCGACAACCAGCAGCGCAAACCACCACTTGAACATCGGGCGATAACGGCCCGACCGCACCGACGACGTGTCCAGCCACGGCGCAAGCGCCATGACCGCAATCGCCCCGAACATCGCGATCACGCCAAAGAACTTGGCATCCACGATCCCGAAGGTGATCCACTCTGCCGCGATCACCACCCAAACGTCGGCGGTAAAGGCACGCAGGATGGCGTAGAACGGCAGGAAGTACCATTCCGGCACGATATGCGCAGGCGTCGCCAGCGCGTTCGCCTCGATGTAGTTGTCGGGGTGGCCCAGATAGTTGGGCATGAAGCCCACGATGGCAAAGAACACCGCAAGGATGATCGCCAGCGCGAACAGGTCCTTGATCACATAGTAGGGCCAGAACGGCACCGTATCCTTGGCCGCTTCTTCCTTCGACGTGCGGCGTACCTCAACCCCGGTGGGGTTGTTGTTGCCGGTGGTGTGGAAGGCCCAGATATGCACGGCCACCAGGCCTGCAATCACGAAGGGCAGCAGGTAGTGCAGGCTGAAGAAGCGGTTCAGGGTGGCATTGTCCACCGCAGGTCCGCCCAGAAGCCAGGTCTGGATCGCCGTGCCAACGCCGGGGATCGCGCCGAACAGCCCGGTGATCACCGTGGCGCCCCAGAACGACATCTGCCCCCAGGGCAGCACGTAACCCATGAACGCCGTGCCCATCATGAGCAGATAGATCAGCATCCCGATGATCCACGTCACCTCACGCGGGGCCTTGTAGGACCCGTAGTAAAGGCCGCGGAAGATGTGCAGGTAGACCGCCACAAAGAACAGCGACGCGCCGTTCTGGTGCAGATAGCGGATCATGTAGCCGCCATTCACGTTGCGCATGATGTGCTCGACCGACGCAAAGGCATAGTCGACATGCGGGGTGTAGTGCATCACCAGAACGATCCCGGTGATGATCTGCAGCGCCAGACAGAAGGTCAGCACAATGCCCCAGATCCACATCCAGTTCAGGTTCTTGGGCGTCGGCAGCATCAGGGTGTCATACATCAGTCCGACGATCGGCAACCGCTTGTGCAGCCACTTCTCGCCGCCCGACTTGGGCTCATAATGGTCGTGCGGAATTCCAGCCATATGTCTGTTCCTTACCCAAGCTTGATCGTGGATTCGTCAACAAAGGACGCAATCGGGATGTCCAGATTGCGCGGGGCGGGGCCGCGGCGGATGCGCCCGGCACTGTCATAATGCGACCCGTGGCATGGGCAGAACCAGCCGCCGAAATCACCCGACCCGTCGCCGATCGGCACGCAGCCCAGATGGGTGCAAACGCCGATCATCACCAGCCATTCACCCGCCTCGTCCAGCGTGCGGTTCACGTCGCTGGCATCGCTGTTGGGCTTGTTCGGGTTCTCCGACAGCGCATCCGGCAGATCGGTCAGCGCAACGGCACGCGCTTCCTCAATCTCTTCCGGGGTGCGGCGGCGAATGAACACCGGCTTGCCCAGATATTTCACGGTCAACTGCGTGCCAACCTCGACACCCGACACGTCGACAAAGATCGACGACAGGGCCTGCACATCGGCCGAAGGGTTCATCTGGTTGACCAGCGGCCAGACAGCGGCGCCCGTGGCAACCGCACCGGCCCCTGCGGTGGCGTAGTACAGGAAATCCCTACGGGTACCTGTGTTGTCTTCAGCGTGGGACACGAGAACCTCTCCCTATTCCAGATCCGCGGGGAAGTCCCGCGACTCGAAAATCCATGTGGGCCGCGGTTTCCCGCAGCCATGCCGGGCGGCTTTTAGACCGGTCGCACCAGATCGTCCAGCGGACAAACGGGCGCATCCCCGCCAAAAGGCCAAGGAAATCACGCCCTGTGGCAGATGGGCGATCGTTCCACCGTCGGAGTCTGGGCCGCTACAGCCCCGGCTCAACCCCCTGCGACAAGTCGTAGCGCAAAATCCCCGCAGTCCGGTCAACACCACGGGGATCGACGCCGCCTCTTGTCGACGGGCAACATAAGAAACGGAAATCGCCTAAATTCCATTAATCCGGGCTCACCGCCAGCCGGTCAGACCAGCCCGCCCCACCTCAGGCGGGAACCGTGGCCCGCATCGACGCGCGTGCGTCAAATCCCGCGAACCAGCCCGCCAGCCGGGCCCGTCCGTTGCGCCAATCCCGTGCGTCATGGCGGAAATCGAGATAGCCCAGCGCACAGCCCACGGCGATCTGCCCGGCATCCAGCGGCCCCTGCAGATGCGCGATCCAGCGTGTCTCCAGCGCGTCCAAGGCCCGGTCCACCTTGGCCCATTGCCCCTCGACCCAGGGCGCAAAGCGCAATTCCTCGGGACGGATGCGCCCCTCATAAACCATCAGCAGCGCGGCATCGAGGATGCCGTCCCCCGTCGCCTCCACCGTCAGCGTGTCCCATAGCCGCGCGCCCTCGGGGTACAGCCCGCTTTTGGCGCGGGCATCTAGATAGCGGCAGATTACCCGGCTGTCATACAGCGCAGGCCCATCCGGCCGCTCCAGCGCGGGCACCTTGCCCAGCGGATTGGCATCCAGCGGCGCGCCCGCCGGATCGACCGGGTTGCCGGACCCCGAAATCAACTCCACCTCACCGATCTGCCCCGTCTCGTGCAGCAGCACCATCACCTTGCGCACATAGGGAGAGGTGGGTGAGAAATAGAGGTGCATATCAGAACCCTCCTGAGGACAGCTGGGCTGACCCTATGCCTGCCAACGCAGCGCTGCAACCACCCGCCGAAGCGGTTTTTG
>CALRMS020000031.1:0-53021 GCA_943369275.1 Rhodobacter maris
AAGATACTACAACGAGGAACGGCCACACGGCGCGATCGGTAACAAGGTCCCGATCATGCTGGCGAAATCAGGGGGCGTCACCAGCCCGTCACCCTGAGCGAAGCCGGAAAACTCTGCCTCCGGGCGGTCCAACGTTGGGGATCGGATCATTGCACGGCCTGCACTATATCCTGAAGGCCGAAACCAAGGGCGCGCGCGGACTCCTCTGCGGTTCGAGTGATCTCAAGATCGGCGATGGTCGCGAACTTTGACTGGATTGCCGAGAGTTCGTGATGTGGGCGAAGCTTGCGGGACAAAATACACCAATAAGGTCACTTTTCAACAGATTTACGCTCTGACCGCGTCGCCGGGAAAAAGCAAAGGGCGGGCAAATGCCCGCCCTAAGCCACTAAGCCGAATTCATTTATGCGGCGTTAAGCCTGCGATGCAGGCCGGATGCCTACTTTTGTGAAGGATCAGATCGCCTTGAGCAGCGATTCACCGGCGGAGATTTCGCAGGCGCCGGGGCTTTCCTCGAGGTGGAGGGCCTTGACCACGCCATCTTCGGCATAGAGCGCATAGCGCTTGGAGCGGGCGAGGAGGCCCACGGGGGGCGCGTCGAAGGCGAGGCCCATGGCCTTGGTGAAGCTGGAATCCGCGTCGGCCAGCATGGAGATGCCGGCGGTGGCGGCGCCGGTGGCTTCGCCCCAGGCCTTCATCACAAAGGGATCGTTGACGGAAACGCAGATGATTTCATCCACGCCCTTGGCGGCGAAGGCATCCTTGGTGCGGATGAAGCTGGGGACATGGGCGGAATGGCAGGTGGGGGTAAAGGCACCCGGCACCGCGAAGATCACCACTTTGCGGCCTTTGGCGGCGTCTTTCACCGATACGGTTTCAGGCCCTGCATCACCCATGCGGATCAGCGTTGCATCGGGCAGCGTCTGGCCTACGGAAATCGTCATATCTCGTCCCTCTTCGCGTTGCGTTCCAATAAGGCAGGGATATAGGGTCCGGCCCTGAATTCGGCCAGAGTCATTTGGCCTTTGGGCGGCGGAAGGGGATGGCATGGCGCATGTGGTGATCGTGGGGGCGGGGCAGGCCGGGGCGGCCTGTGCGGCGAAGCTGCGCGCGCTGGGGTTTGACGGGGCGATCACCATGATCGGTGAGGAACCTGCGCCGCCCTATCAGCGGCCGCCGCTTTCCAAAGCCTATCTGATGGGCGAGATGGAGGAGGAGCGGCTGTGGCTGCGATCGGCTGATTTCTATGCGGATCAGGGGATTGCGCTGCGGTTGGGGCAAAAGGCCGAGGCGCTGGACACGGTTGCACAGGTGGTGACGGTGGGGGGCGAGGCGATCCGGTATGACGATCTGGTGCTGACCACGGGATCGGTGCCGCGCCGGTTGCCTGCGGCCATCGGGGGCGATCTGGCGGGGGTGTATACCGTGCGGACGCTGGCCGATGTGGATGCGATGCGGGCCGAGTTTGCGCCGGAGCGGCGGCTGGTGATCGTGGGGGGCGGCTATATCGGGCTGGAGGCGGCGGCGGTGGCGGCCAAGCTGGGGCTGGATGTGACCGTGCTGGAGATGGCGCCGCGCATTTTGCAGCGGGTGGCGGCACCGGAGACTTCGGATTATTTCCGCGCGCTGCATGCGGCGCATGGAGTGAAGGTGCTGGAATCCACGGGGTTGGAGCGGTTGCTGGGCGAGGGGCGGGTGACGGGCGTGCGGCTTTCCGACGGGCGGGAACTGCCTGCGGATTTCGTGATTGCGGGGGTGGGGATTGTGCCCGGCACCGCGCTGGCCGAGGCGGCGGGGATCGCGCTGGACAACGGAATTGCGACGGATGCGCTGGGGCGGACATCGGCGCCGCATGTCTGGGCGGCGGGGGATTGCGCGTCTTTCCCGTGGAAGGGCGGACGGTTGCGGCTGGAATCGGTGGGCAATGCGATTGATCAGGCCGAGGTGGTGGCGGAGAATATCCTTGGCGGATCCGTGGCTTATGACGCAAAGCCGTGGTTCTGGTCGGATCAGTATCAGGCCAAGTTGCAGATCGCGGGGTTGAACACGGGCTATGACCGGATCGTGACGCGGCAGGGAGAAGGCGGGGCGGTGTCGTTCTGGTATTACCGGGGGGATGCGTTGCTGGCGGTGGATGCGATGAATGACAGCCGCGCCTATATGGTGGGCAAGCGGTTGATCGAGATGGGGAAATCGCCGGATGCGGCGGTGGTCGCGGACCCGGCCTTGGATTTGAAGGCGCTGTTGAAGGCATGAGGATCATCGGCGGCCAGTTTCGCGGGTTGCATCTGGCGCCTGTGGGCGAGGGGGATGCCAAGGCGCATCTGCGGCCCACGTCGGACCGGGTGCGGGAGTCGATCTTCAACCTGTTGATAAATGGCGGTTATGGCGACCCGATCACAGGGGAGCGGGTGCTGGACCTGTTTGCCGGGACGGGGGCGCTGGGGTTGGAGGCGATCTCAAGGGGCGCGGCGCGGGCGGCGTTTGTCGATGATGGCGGGGCGGCGCTGGGTTTGCTGCGGCGCAATATCGAGCTGACCCGGACGATGGCGGTGACGGATGTCTTGCGGCGCGATGCGACGCGGATGGGGCCATGCCGGGAGGGGGGGTATGGTCTTGTCTTCCTGGACCCGCCTTATGGGAAGGGGTTGGGGGAGAAGGCCTTGGCGTCCTGCGTCGAGGGGGGGTGGATGACCCCCGGCGCGATGGTGGTTTGGGAGGAGGGGGCAGCGCCGGTGATCCCGCAAGGCTTTGAAATGCTGGATCAAAGGCGCTATGGCGATACGTTGGTCACGATGTTGCGGGCGCCGGAATGACCCCTGCGGCGGTGATCTTCGATTGTGATGGCGTGGTGGTGGACAGCGAGCATCCGACGCTGGTGATGGTCCGCGATGACCTTGAAAGATATGGGCTTTGCCTGACGCTGGAGGATCTGGAGCGCGACTATATCGGCGGCACTGTGGAGACGGTGGCGGCGAAGGCGCGGGCCAATGGCGCGCGGTTGCCTGAGGGGTGGGTCGCCGATTTCTATGACCGGATGTATGCCATGCTGCGCACCCATGTTCCGCTGGTTCCCGGTGTGGTGGGTGTTCTGGATGCCCTTGATTTGGCAGGGATTCCCTATGCGATGGGGTCCAACGGCACGCCCGAGAAGATGCAGATCACGCTGGGTCAGCATGGGTTGATCGGGCGGTTCCGGGGGCATCTGTATTCGGGCCAAGCGATGGGGCGGCCCAAGCCTGCGCCGGATCTGTACCTGCATGCGGCAGGGCAGTTGGGGGTTGCCCCAGTTGACTGCGTGGTGATCGAGGACAGTGCCGCAGGCGCACGGGCGGCGCGGCTGGCGGGGATGCGTTGCTTTGGCTATGCGCCGAAGGGGGCGCATCCGGGGTTGGGGGCGGAGGGGGCGGTATTGTTTAACGACATGGCGGATTTGCCTGCGCTTTTAGGGATTTAGCCGAACGCGGCTGTGCAGACAGCCAGTGCAGAGAGTGGTGCAGACAGCTGTGCATACAAGTTTGGGCAGGGTTGGCCCATGTATCGTGGTTAAGGGTGCGTGGGTGTGGAGGGTCAAATTCCTTTCGAAGGAATCTGGCAAAACTCTTTTGAAGAGTTTTGCGCTTGGCTTTGGTGGGTTCCGGGCGCGACGTCAGGGACAGGGTGGGGGGCGAGCCTTTCCACGAGACTTGGCTTCGGTGCAGGCAAGTGACGCGATTTGGCAGACACTCCGGCAAACGTGATCACGGGATGATTGACCACGGCCTTCAGTGATGCATCAAGGGTCCGACAAGACATCGAGGCCCGCCATGCTGACCCGCCGCCATTTCATCGTGACGACTGCCGCGCTGTTTTCACCGGCAATATCCCTGCCGGCCTTTGCGCAATCGCAGGAGGCGCAATGGGCCGAATGGGATGCGATGGTCATGCCGCCGAATTTCGATCCGGCGACGTCAAACCCGTGGGGCCTGCATCCGCGGCTTTTGCCGACACGGGTGGAGGCGAAGGACAATCTGAAGCCGGGCGATATCCATGTCGATGCCATCGCCCGCTATCTGTATCACATCCAGTCCGACGGCACGGCGACGCGATATGGCGTGGCCATCGGGCGCGGCGGGCTTTACGAGCCGGGCTTCTTTACAATCCGCCGCAAGGCGAAATGGCCGCGCTGGACGCCGACCGCGAACATGATTGAGCGGGAACCGGAGATCTATGCGCAATATGCCGATGGCATGGAGCCGGGGCCGAACAATGCGCTAGGTTCGCGGGCCTTCTATCTTTATGTCGGCGGGCGCGACACGATGCTGCGTATTCATGGCACGCCTATTCCCCGATCCATTGGATGGCGGGCGAGTTCGGGATGCGTGCGGATGGTCATGGCCCATATCAATGTGCTGTATGATCAGGTTGAGACCGGGGCATCCGCCTTTTTGTATCCGGCGGAAGAAAGCATCACGGCGCGCAGTTGATCTGATCTATCCGGCAGAACAGATCGGCCGCCCTTCCGGTGTGCGCAAGGGGAGCAGGGTGGTTTCGACCGGGCCCTGATGTTCATACCAATAGCAGTTGTCCTCTGGCATCAAACGCGCCGTCGCGACGTTTTGCCAAGGTGCTGCAACGGCCAGCACCTGTTCTGGCAGGGGCGGAAGTTCCGTTTGCCCGCTGCTGCCTGATCCGGTTGACACACAACCGGCGATCAGGAGGGGCAGGGCGAGGGCTGCGGTGCGTGTCATTTCTTTGAATCCGTAAGGCTTTGCGATCTAAACAGTATGGCGCGCAAGGCTCAACCATTTCTGCTGCAGAAGGCGGCTTCGCACGCGCCTGTGATGTGCACTGCCAGCATGGTCCTTCCAATTCTGGGCACGTTACCCCGAAGTTGACTGCACCATCGGGTTGCTTCCGTGGGACAGATGCCGATCGGGGGAATGGCGGCGCTGCCGGATCGGCGGTCGCGGGTGCAGGCTTCGGGCCGATTGCCGCCTCGGCATCAGGCGCGGAAGGTGGTCAGGATCGTGTCGAGCGGTTTCTTGCGTTTGGCCACGGCGGGGACGGTGGCAGTCTCGGACGGCCAGCCGACGGGCAGGATCATCACGGGTTTTTCGTGATCGGGGCGGCCCAGCAGGGGGGCGAGGAATTTCATCGGATTGGGTGTGTGTTCGAGGCAGACGAGGCCTGCGTGGTGCAGGGCGGCGATCAGGAAGCCGGTGGCGAGACCCACGCTTTCGGGGACGTAGTAATTCTTGTAGCGCGCGCCATCATCGGTGACGCCGTAGCGCTGGGCAAAGACGACGATCAGCCAAG
Organism: Rhodobacter maris; assembly: GCA_943369275.1. GTDB lineage: Bacteria > Pseudomonadota > Alphaproteobacteria > Rhodobacterales > Rhodobacteraceae > Paragemmobacter > Paragemmobacter maris_A. The sequence goes on from CALRMS020000031.1 coordinate 5,299, forward strand.
GCGCATCGGTGAGGTGCGGTTTGCTGACGCCGGTGCCGATGGGTTCCAGCGCGGCCAGCCATTCATCGCCTGCGGCGCCTGAGTAGAAGGCGCGTTCCTCTTCTTCGGCCCCTTCCCGGATCCGGGCCTTGAGCGCTGGGTTCGCGATGGCCACGAAATGCCAAGGCTGGTGGTTCGCGCCGGAAGGCGCGGTGCCTGCGGTTGCGATGCAGGTGGTGATGATGTCCTCGGCCACCGGGCGGGTGGAGAAGTGGCGGACGGAGTGGCGTTTGCGCATATAGGCAAGGAAGGACTGGGCATCGGCCAACGCCTGATCGTCGGGCCTTTGCACACGGTCGGGCAGGGGAAGCGGTTGGTACGTCACCTCGCCCTTGCGATACATGTTTTGTCCCTTTCGATCCCTGCGCCTGCTGTGGAGAAGAGAGCACTGGCGGGCGCGGTCTGCAAGGTGCGGCGGAGGGTGTGGTTGGAGATCACCCGCCCGGGAACCTGATCCGGGGCCTTGTGGCAAGGTGCGGTGAAGGGCGAAATCTGACGCAGATTTCGCGGCGATTCTTGGCGAAAAAATCGGGAGGGAGGCGCGCGTGCAGCGCGTCGGAATTTGTGCCAAATTCCGATGCGATTTCTGCGTCAGAAATCGCGTCAGCCGCCCCCGATCAACGCCCCTGCGGCAAAGACCAAAGCACCGCCGAGGACAACCTGCAAGGCCGCGCGCAGGAAGGGGGTTTCCATGAAGCGGTTCTGGATCCAGGCGATGGCCCAAAGTTCGACGAAGACCACCACCATCGCGATGATCGTGGCGGTCCAGAAATCGGGGATCAGGTAGGGCAGGGCATGGCCCATGCCGCCCAGCGTTGTCATCACACCCGAGGCGAGGCCGCGTTTCCACGGGCTGCCGCGCCCGGACAGGACGCCATCGTCATGGGCGGCTTCGGTGAAGCCCATGGAGATGCCCGCGCCGACGGAGGCCGCGGTGCCGACGAGGAAGGTGGTCCAGGTGTCCTGGGTGGCGAAGGCGGTGGCGAAGATGGGGGCGAGGGTGGAGACGGAGCCATCCATCAGCCCCGCAAGGCCCGGCTGCACCCAGGTGAGGATGAATTGGCGGCGCGCGGTGGCGTCCTCACTGCTGCGGGCATCTTCGGTGAGGTGGGTGTCGCGCAGGTCATCCGCCTTGCGTTCATGCCCTGCCTCGGCGGCGGCGAGATCGCCCAGCAGCTTTCGGGTGGCGGCGTCGGTCGTTGACTGAGCGGCGCGGGTGTAGAAGCGGTTGGCCTCCTGCTCCATTCCGGTGGCTTCGCCGCGGATCGCGTCGAGCGAGAGGTTTTTGGCAAGCCAGACTGGTTTGCGGGCGTAGTGGCCGGCCACATGTTCGCGGCGGATCAGCGGGATGACGTCACCGAATCGGGTGCGGTGCAGGTCGATCAGGCGCTGGCGGTGCTGATCCTCTTCGCGCGCCATGCCATCGAAGATGGCGGCGGTGGCGGGGTATTCGCCGCGCAGGCGTTCGCCGTAGCTGCGGTAGATGCGGGCGTCGTCTTCTTCGGACGAGATGGCGAGGGCGAGGATTTCCTGTTCCGACAGATCGGAAAAGCGGCGGCGGGTGGTGAGGCCGGGGATCATGGGTTGCTCGGGTAATTTGGAATGATTCTAAGTTAGAGAAAAGCGGCGACGGGGCAAGGCAAAAAAGTGAACCGAACGGCTCATATCTATCTTGAAAAAGTGAACCGATGAGTTCATATCTAGAAGGTGAACGAAACGGTTCATTTCTGGAGTGGAAACAATGAAGCGCCTTGCCCCCCGCCTTGCCCCTGTGGCCGTCATCCTGTCGATCCTTGCCGGACCTACATTTGCCGGTGGTTTCAGCTTTGACCTGCCCGTGCTGACCTGGCCCACCGAAGATGGCCAGGCGATTCTGGGAACGAAATCAGCAAGCAAGCCGTGAGGCGGCCCTGAAGCGGCTTTGTTGCCGGGTGCGTCAGTCGACGGAGCGGATGAGCTTGCGTTCCAGCACCCGCAGCACGGCGGCGAGGTCATGCCCGCGGCGGAGCACCTGGCCATCCATGCCTACGACGGCGTAAATTCCCTGCCGGGAGCGCAGTTTCGGGTGTTTTTCGATCCGGTAGAGCGGGTTTTCCGCTGTGCGGCGGAAGATGGCGAAGACGGCATATTCGCGCAAGGTGGAGATGCCGTAATCGCGCCATTCGCCCAAAGCCACCATGCGCCCATAGAGCGTGAGGATCAGCGACAGCTCGTGCCGATCAAAGCTGACCTGATCGGTCATGCGGGTGGATTGCGGGAAAGGGGTCGGTGGTTGGACCGTCATTTCCCAAGCTTACGCGCTTGGGCGGGCAAATCAAGCCTTGGGGATGCCGTGAAGAGTCCGCAGGAATACCCCGATCTGATCTGATTTCCGCCCTTATCGGATGTCATACATTCTTTCAGACGACAGGCCGGGGTCGGTATCACAGCCCCCACCAAGCGTCGGCCTCGGCCGGTCTGTCGTAATCGGAGGCCCCCGTCAGAGCGACGGGGGCCTTTCGATTCTGCGGGTCTTTCAGAGTTGGGGATCAGGGAAAGCCGGGGGCGCTTTGGATGATGCCGGTTTCCATGCCGCGCCAGTTCTTTTGCACGGCGTTCAGGCGCTTCTTCGCGGCGGGGTGGCCCGCGTCCAGCACGCCGAGTTTCACCAACAGGGCGGTGATCGCGCCTTCGGCGCCGCGGGTGCCACCATCGGTGATCTTCAGTGCGATGCCCATCTTGCGTTCGGGGATGATGGCGATGAACACCGCCTCGGCCCCGGTCTTGATGGCGACGCGGCCGTCCATCGCGCGCATGAGTTCGGTGCAGGATCGGGTTTCGCCCGCGACCATTTCGGGATGGGTGGCCATGGAATGGGTCAGGCGGTGCATCGCGCGGTCGCGTGCGTCGCCCGTGCCGGTGGCGGCGGCGAAGCGGGCCATGGCGCGGGCGAGGCCGTGGACGGAGGTGGCGAAGTTGGGGGCGGAGCAGCCGTCGATGCCGTAGCCGGGGGAGGATTCGCCTGTGGTTTCCTCATGCGCCTGCTTCACCGCAATCTGAACGGGGTGGTCGAGGTCGATGTATTCGGACCCGCCCTTGAGGTGGCGGTTGAGGGTGAGGAAGCCCGAATGTTTGCCCGAGCAGTTGTTGTGGCACTGGCAGGGTTTTTCATCCGCCTTGATGAGGCGGTTCCGCTCGGCCGTGTCATAGGGTTCATGCGCGCCGCAGCGCAGATCGGCATCCGACAGGCCGAGATCGGCGAGCCAGCGGGTGACGGCCTCGGTATGGATCGCCGCGCCCTGATGGCTGGCGCAGGCCAGCGCGATTTGGCGGTCGGTCAGGCCATGGGCATCGGCGGCGCCGGATTCGAGGAGGGGCAGGGCCTGCAGCATCTTGCAGGAGGAACGCGGGAAGATGGTGGCGGCAGGATTGCCCCAAGACTCGACGATCTGGCCCGTGTCATCGCAAATGACGGCATGGCCGAGATGGGTGCTTTCCAGCAATCCCCCCCGCCAAAGTTGGATCATGGGGACGGGCGCGGTCATCGGGTTCCTCCATCAGCGTCACAGATGCGCGATTTTCTGCCCAAGGGGCTTTCGCGGATTGGTCTTTCCAAGTTAAAAGGGGATATCGAGTTGAGACGTTCCGCGCCACAGCAAAAGGCCCGCGTTCCTGATTGGGGGCGACAGGGCGGTGGGCGGACAAGAGGCAAAGTGCGGAGGCCTAACCCCATGACCACCCTGTTCGGCCGCGTTCTTGGCGCTGCTTTGTTTGCGGCAACCTTGAATGGCGGCGCGGTGTTTGCGCAGGAATCCGACAACCGCGTGGCGGTGACATCGGATTGGAACGTGTTCACCGAGGAAGAGCCCAAGGAATGCTGGGGCGTGACCGTTCCGAAAGAGACGGTGAACACCCGTGATGGCCAGCCGGTTCAGGCGCGGCGCGGCGATATCCTGCTGTTCGTGACCTATCGGCCCGGCAAGCCGGGCGAGGTGTCGTTCACGGGCGGCTATCCCTTTGCCAACGGGTCCACGGTGACGATGAATGTGGATGGCAACAGCTATGACCTGTTCACCGATGGCGAATGGGCCTGGCCTGCGACGCCCGAGGCGGATGCAACATTGCTGGCGGCGATGAAGGCGGGGACGACGGCCACTCTGACCGCGCGGTCGGAGCGCGGGACACAGACGCAGGACACGTTCAGCCTGCGCGGCTTCACCGCCGCCATGACCGAAGCCGAGACGCGCTGCAAGTAAGGGCGGTGCGTTTGAGTTCTGAAAGGCTCCCTTTGGGGAGCCTTTTGTTTTTGGGGCGAATCCCCTATATGAACGCCTTCCCAGCCTGTCAGGATCACAGACCATGACCGCCCCTGCGCCGACCTCCGGGCCACTTCCGGCACCCATCACGCAAGATGTGCTGACCATCCCGCGCAAGCCGGTGGAGGGGGGAAAGACGAATATCGTCGGGCTGACGCGGGATCAGTTGCGCGAAGCGCTGATCGCGGCGGGGACGCCTGAGAAGCAGGCCAAGATGCGGCTGGGGCAGATCTGGCAGTGGGTCTATCACTGGGGCGTGCGCGATTTCGGCGGGATGACGAATCTGGCCAAGGACTATCGCGCGCTGCTGGATGCGCATTTCGTGATCGAACTGCCCGAAGTGGTGACGCGCCAGATTTCCGAGGATGGGACGCGGAAGTATCTGGTGCGCATCGCGGGCGGGCATGAGGTGGAGGTGGTCTATATCCCCGAGGAGAACCGGGGGACGTTGTGCATTTCATCCCAGGTGGGCTGCACGCTGACCTGTTCCTTCTGCCATACGGGCACGCAGAAGCTGGTGCGGAACCTGACGGCGGGGGAGATTGTTGGCCAGGTTCTGCTGGCGCGCGACGATCTGGGCGAATGGCCGGTGCCCGGTGCGCCGAAGGATGAAACGCGGTTGGTGTCCAACATCGTGCTGATGGGCATGGGCGAGCCGCTGTACAATTTCGACAATGTGCGCGACGCCATGAAGGTGGTGATGGACAATGAGGGCATAGCGCTGGGGCGGCGCCGGATCACGCTGTCGACATCGGGTGTGGTGCCTGAGATTGCGCGGACGGCGCGGGAAATCGGCTGTCTGCTGGCGGTGAGTTTCCATGCCACCACCGATGCGGTGCGCGATGTGCTGGTGCCGATCAACAAGAAGTGGAACATCGCCACTCTGCTGGACGCGCTGCGGGATTATCCTGGGCTGTCGAACAGCGAGCGCATCACGTTTGAATATGTGATGCTGGACGGGGTGAATGACAGCAAGGAAGACGCGCATCGGTTGGTGAAGCTGTTGGAGGGGATTCCGGCCAAGGTGAACCTGATCCCGTTCAACGAATGGCCGGGCGCGCCCTATAAGCGGTCGTCGGGTAACCGGATTCATGCCTTTGCCGACATCATCTATCAGGCTGGCTATGCCAGCCCCATCCGCACGCCGCGCGGCGAGGATATCATGGCGGCCTGCGGGCAGTTGAAATCGGCCACGGAGCGGGCGCGGAAATCATCGCGCGAGATTGCGGCAGAGGCCGGGATCGGCGGCTGAGGGGTTTTTTCGGCGGAGTCGGGTGCGGGGGGCTCTTGCGGGGGCGCCCCGGGGCTCTGCCCCGGACCCCGGGGTATTTGGGCCAAGATGAAGGCCGTTTTCGCAGCAAGAGGCCGCCAGCGGGGCCGGGGCAGGAAGATCGCGCCGGGGCGTGACGAGTGCTGCGGCACGTTCAGTTGCCCCGAGAGTGCGCAGCGCGGGGGTCAGGCGGTGGGCTGCGGGTTGGCGGGCGGGCTGTGGCGCGCGGTCCAGCGATCCAGCCATGAGAAGATCAGCGGGTTGGCAAGGATCGAGATCAGCGCGCCCGCGACGACCAGATCCTTGGCCATGGCTGGCACGATCGCAAGTTTGACGCCCATCACGATGAGGATGAAGGAAAACTCGCCGATCTGCGCGAGGCTGGTGGCAATGGTCAGCGCGGTGCCCTTTTCATGGCCAAAGGCGCGGACGATGGCATAGGCGGCCAGCGATTTGACCAGGAGGATGATCAGCACGGTGGCGAGCAGGGCGAGGGGTGCCTCAACGATCACGGCGGGGTTGAAGAGCATGCCCACCGAGACGAAGAACAGCACGGCAAAGGCATCGCGCAGCGGCAGAGTTTCGCGCATGGCCTGCTGGCTGAGCGTGGAGCCTGCCATGACCATGCCCGCGAAGAAGGCCCCCAGCGCGAAGGAGACGCCGAAGATCTGGGACGAGCCGAAGGCCACACCCAGCGCGATGGACAGCACGCCGAGGCGGAACAACTCGCGGCTGCCGGTATGGGCGACATAGTGCAGGATCCACGGGATCACCTTGCGCCCGACGATCAGCATCAGCGCGACGAAGGCCGCGAATTTCGCCAGCGTGACGGCCAGCGTGGCAGTTATGGGACCGAAGCCGAGGCGGATGACCTCTTGCTCGGCCTCGCCATCGACGGGTTGAGCGATTCCGCCCAGAAGGCCCGCAAGCGGCGGGATCAGGACGAGGGCGAGGACCATCACCACATCCTCGACAATCAGCCAGCCCACGGCGATGCGGCCCCTGTCGGAGGCGACAAGGTCGCGGTCCTGCAGCGCGCGGAGAAGGACGACAGTGGAGGCGACGGAAAGCGAGAGGCCGAAGATCAGCCCGGCACCGACGCCCCAGCCCATGAGCAGCGCAAGGCCAAGGCCCGCACCGGTGGCCACAGTGATCTGGCCGATGGCGCCGGGTATGGCGATGGTCTTGACCGAGAGCAGATCCTTGAGCGAGAAATGCAGCCCCACCCCGAACATCAGCAGGATCACCCCCAGTTCGGCCAGTTCGGTGGCAAGTTCCTGATTGGCCACATAGCCCGGTGTGAAGGGGCCGATGATGATGCCTGCCAGCAGGTAGCCCACCAGCATGGGCAGGCGCAGACGCTGGGCGATCAGGCCCAGAAGGAAGGCAAGCGAGAGGCCGATCACGATGGTGGCGATCAGGGGGGTGTCGTGGGGCATCGGGTCTCCCTCTATGGGGCGGGAATGGGTTGGGGGGGGCCGTGCCGGAGGGCCGGGCCCGGGGCCGAAGGTTTGGGGGTAGGGGAAGAGTAAGCAAGTGGCGGTGGGATTCAACCGGCGGATGCGGCGCTGTGATCACGATTTCCGCGCGCATCTTTCAGATTGTTGCGGAATGGCGCGCGAGGGGGCTTTGCGCGGTGTCCGGGCGGCTGTTACGCCTATGGGATGAGTTTGCCCCTAATCCCCAATGACCTTGCCCGGCCGGTGTTTCTGGACCGCCATGCGCTGGCCGAGCCGCCCGTGGGGGGGGCGGCGGGGGCGAGTCTGGCGGGGTTGGTGGGGCGGATCGGCTTTGTGCAGGTCGACAGCATCAACACCGTGGCGCGGGCGCATGACATGATCCTTTGGGCGCGGCGGCAGGGATATCGGCCGCCCGCACTGGCCGGGTTGCTGGAGCGGGACCGGGCGCTGTGGGAGCATTGGACGCATGACGCATCGATCCTGCCGATGGCGGTCTGGCCCTATTGGCGGCACCGGTTTGCGCGGGATGAGGATCGGTTGCGGGGGAATTGGCAGCGCTGGTTCCGCGACGGATATGAGGCGCAGTTCGGCACGATTCTGGACCGGATTGCCCGCGATGGCCCGGTCACCAGCGCAGAGGTGGGTGAGGGCGAGGCGCGCGGCAAGGGCGGATGGTGGGATTGGCACCCGTCGAAGACCGCGCTGGAATGGCTGTGGCGGACGGGGCGGTTGGCGATCACCCGGCGCGAGGGGTTTCGCAAGGTCTATGACCTGACGGAACGCGTGATCCCCGAAGCGCTGCGGGCGGTGGCGGTGGAGGAGGCGGCGCTGGTGGACTGGGCCTGTGCCTCGGCGCTGGAGCGGTTGGGGTTTGGCACCGCGCGCGAGGTGCAGGCCTATTGGAACGCGATCACCGTGGATGAGGTGCGGGGCTGGCTGGCGGCGGCCTTGCGTGCGGGGCGGGTGGAGGAGGTTGAGGTCGAGGGGGCATCAGGCGCGCGCAAGCGGTGCTATGCGCTGCCCGGGATGGCGGGGATGGTGCCGCCGGACCCGCCTGCGCGGCTGCGGGTGCTGTCGCCCTTTGATCCGGCGCTGCGCGATCGGGCGCGGGCAGAGTTCCTGTTCGGGTTCCGCTACCGGATCGAGGTCTTTGTGCCGGAGCCGAAGCGGATCTTCGGCTATTATGTGTTCCCGCTTCTGGAAGGGGCGCGGCTGGTGGGGCGGCTGGATGTGAAGCGCCGCGAAGGCGTGCTTGCGGTGCGTGCGCTTTGGCCGGAGCCGGGGGTGGTGTTTGGCAAGGGGCGTATCGCGCGGCTGGAGGCAGAGATGGAGCGGCTGGCAGCGTTTGCGGGCTGTGACCGGGTGGACTGGGCGGATGGGTGGCTCAGGGAGTTTCCGGGAGGCTGGGGAAGCTGAGCAGGATGTCGGTGACAGGCATGCCATCCACCAGTTCCGTTTCGCGCCGCAGGGCGATCCCGCCACGGCGGCTGTAAAACCGTTCGGCCCGGGTGTTTCCGGCGAGAACCCATGTTGTGAAGGCTGCGTCGCTCTGCACCGCTGCCAGTAACGCTTTTCCATGACCTTGCCCGTGATGCTTCCTGAGCACATAGAGAGCGAGGAGTTCCTCCGGATGGCTTGCAGCCAGCGCCGCGTCGCGTTGTGGCCCCATGGCGGCAAATCCGCAGCCGGGGATAAGCGCGATGCGTGACCGGCCAGAGGCGATGGCGGATTGCCACAGCGCGTTGCGAGCGGTCAGGTCATATCTGGCGATTTCAGAGCTAGGCAGGAGACTGGGATAGGTTTCCTGCCAGGACTGCACATGGATTGCGGCGATTTCTTCGGCGTCGCTTGGGGCGGCCGGGCGCGGGGACTGTTCGTTCATCTTCCTGCTGGCTTCATCTTGGCGAAAATACCCCGGGGGTCCGGGGGTTGGCCCCCGGTCCGGCCTTGCCGTCAGCGCAGGCGGTCCAGAATATCGGGGCTGGCAAAGCCATCCGGCACCAGCCCGTCGCTGCGCTGGAAGGCGCGGATGGCGGCGATGGTGTTGGGGCCGATTTTGCCGTCCACGCCGAGCGTGTCATGGCCTGCGGCGGTGAGGCGTTGTTGCAATTCGCGCCGTTCCTCGCCGGTCAGGGCGCGCAGGTCGCGGGGCCAGGTGGCGCGGATGGGCGGGCCGCCTTTCAGGCGGTCGGACAGGTGGCCGATGGCGATCACATAGGCATCGGCGGTGTTATAGCGTTCGATGGCGCGGAAATTGGGATAGATCAGGAAAGCCGCGCCCCGCGCCCCCCCGGGCAGCAGCACCGAGGCCGGGCCGTGATCGGGAAGCGGGCTGCCATCGGCGCGGCGCAGGCCGAGGGCAATCCATTTGGCGGTGGGCTCGGGTGTGGTCTTGCCGGCCTGTTCATAGTCAAATCCGGGGGGAAGGGTGACCTCGATCCCCCAGGGTTGGCCCTTGGTCCAGCCGGATTTCGCCAGATAGGCGGCGGTGGAGGCCAGCGCATCGGTTGGGTCATCCGACCAGATGTCGCGCCGCCCGTCGCCGTTGAAATCCACGGCATAGGATTGATAGCTGGAGGGGATGAATTGCGTATGCCCCATGGCCCCGGCCCAGCTGCCGGTGAAAGTGTCGGGGTCCACATCGCCCGATTGCAGGATCCGCAGGGCGTCGATCAGCTGCGATTCAAAAAACGCGCCGCGGCGGCCATCATGGGCCAGTGTGGCCAGCGCGCCGATCACCGGGATATCGCCGCGATTGGCGCCAAAGCTGGATTCAAGCCCCCAGACGGCGACGACGACCTCTTTCGGCACGCCATAGGCGGCCTCGATCCTGTCCAGCAGGGGGGCGTTGGCGCGCAGGGCTTTGATGCCGTTCGCGATGCGCGCGTCAGACACTGCGCTGTCGAGGTAATCCCACAGCGCGCGGGTGAATTCGGCCTGATTGCGATCCTTTTCGATCACATCGGCATTGTAGGCGACATCCTGAAAGGCCCGGTCCAGCGTGGCGGGGGTAATGCCCGCGGCCAGCGCGCGGGGGCGGAAGGCGGCGATCCAGGCGCGCAGGGTGGTTGTGTCGGCTTTGGTCACGCTTGCCCCCTCGGCTTGGATCAGGGTTTCGGCCCCGCTTGCGGCAGAGGGTGGTGCCATGAGGATGGGCTCTGCAAGGGCAGGAAGCGGCAGGACCGCAAAAAGAAGGGCGAACCGCCACATGCACATGAAATACCCTGCCTGATTTGTCTTGTTGATTGGGGCTGAGTGTAGCGCAGGGCGTGGGGCTGGCAAAGATGCTGGGGAGGGGCGGGCAGAGTTCTGCCGCCCCTAGCGGCGCTTGCGGATCACCTTGCGTTTCGTCTTGGCGTCACGTGCGGCGAAAGCGCCGGGTTTGCGCGGGGAAAAGCGGCCCTTGCGCCCGGTGTTGGGGCTGCGCGGCAAGGCTGCACCATCCAGCGACAGCAGTTCCAGCACCAGCCCGCCCGTGACGGGGATCGCCTCGGCCAGCCGGACGGTGACGCGTTGTCCGATGCCCAGCGTCAGGCCGGTATCGGCCCCCATCAGGGTTTGCGTCTGGTCATCGTAATGAAAGAATTCGCGCCCCACATCGCGGATGGGGATCAGGCCATCGGCCCCGGTTTCATCCAGCTTCACGAACAGGCCGAAGCGCTGCACGCCCGAGATGCGGCCTGCGAATTCATTTCCCACACGGTCGGCCAGATAGGCGGCGAGGTAGCGGTCGTTGGTATCGCGTTCGGCCATCATCGACCGGCGTTCGGCATCGGAGATCTGCTTGGCCGTTTCTTCCAACACTTCGATATCCTGCGCCGACAGCCCGTCATCGCCCCAGTTATGGCCAGAGATCAGGGCGCGGTGAACGATCAGATCGGAATAGCGCCGGATGGGCGAGGTGAAATGGGCGTAAGACCGCAGTGACAGGCCGAAATGGCCAAAGTTCTGCGGGTGGTAATAGGCCTGCGTCATGGAGCGCAGGGTGGTGATGTTCATCAGCTCATCGAATTCGGTGCCCTGCGCCTGTGCCAGCAGGCGGTTCAGATGCGCGGTTTTCAGCACCTGACCCTTGGCAAGGGTGAAGCCTGACGCCTCGGCCACTTCGCGCAGGGCATCCAGTTTTTCGGGGCTGGGTTCTTCGTGGACGCGGAACAGCAGCGGGCGCTTGAGGCGGGTCAGTTCCTCGGCCGCGGCGACATTGGCGAGGATCATGAATTCTTCGATCAGCTTATGCGCGTCGAACCGGTCGCGATAGGCGACGGACAGAACCTTGCCCTCATCCGACAGCACGATCTTGCGTTCGGGCAGGTCCAGATCCAGCGGCTGGCGCAGGTGGCGGGCCTTGGTGGCCACGGTATAGGCGGCATAAAGCGGCGCGATGACACGGTCCATCAGGGGGGCGGTGCGGTCGTTCGGGCGGCCATCGGCGGCGTCCTGCACCTCTCCGTAATGAAGCGAGGCGGCGGAACGCATCATGCCCCGCACGAAGCGGTGGCTGATCTTCTGGCCTTCGGCATCCAGTTTCAGGCGGACGGCGATGCAGGGGCGATCCACGCCTTCGTGCAGGGAACACAGGTCACCCGACAGGACGTCGGGCAGCATGGGAACCACGCGGTCGGGGAAATAGGTGGAATTGCCGCGCTTGCGGGCCTCACGGTCCAGCGGGCTGCCGGGGCGGACGTAATGGGCGACATCGGCGATGGCGACCCAGACGATGAAACCGCCGGGATTGTGGCTGTCGGTATCGGCCTCGGCATAGACGGCGTCGTCATGGTCGCGGGCATCGGACGGGTCGATGGTGACAAGCGGCAGATCGCGCAGGTCTTCGCGCTTGCCCATCGGGGCGGGCAAGGCGGCCTCGGCTGCTGCGATGACAGGATCGGGGAAGCGGTCGGGGATGCCGTGCTGGTGAATGGCAATCAGGGATACGGCCTTTGGCCCCGCCGGATCGCCCAGCCGGGCCACGATGCGGGCGCGGGGCAGGCCCATACGCTTGGGGCCGGACTGTTCGGCCTCCACCAGCTCGCCATCGCGGGCGTCAGCGGTATCGTCGCGGCCGACCATCCATTCCTTGTCGGCGCCCTTGTCGATGCCGATGATGCGGCCGCCTTCGGCGTTCTGGCGGAAGATGCCCAGAAGCTTGATCGGGTTGCTTCCAAGGCGGCGGATCAGACGCGCCTCATACTGCCAGTCGTCCAGATCGACCTTCGACAGGCGCGCGAGGATGCGGTCGCCCAGCCCGAGGGCGGGGTCGCCCTTTTTGGGGATGAACAGGATGCGGGGGGCATCCTCGGCCTCGCCCTGCCATTCCATCGGGCGCAGGAAGACGTCGCCCTGCCCATCGGGGGGAAGGGCGGTCAGCAGGGTGACGGGGGGCAGGGTATCGGGGTCGCGATAGGTGCGGGCCTTTTTGGTGACGGTGCCCTCATCCTCCAACTCGCGCAGGATGCGTTTCAGGTCGATCCGCGCCGCGCCCTTGATGTTGAAGGCTTTGGCAATGTCGCGCTTGGCGGAAAGGCCGGGATTTTCGGCGATCCACTGGAGAATCTGGGCTTTGGTAGGGATATCCTGCATGGGGCCGCGTTAGCACGGGTGGCGGTGAAAGGCCATTGTGCTTTGTGCCGCCCTTGCCCCCGCTTCGGGTGAGGGGAGATCGGCCCTTGCCATTCACCTTGGCAAAAATACCCATGCGACGGTGCCATGTCGTGCATGGCTGAAAGTAAAGCGCCGGGGGTCAGGGGGGGCTGGTGGCCACCCTGTCCTGCAGGGACAGCACCATGTCGCGGTGGGGGATGCCGGCATCCATGTATTCGGGGCCGGTGGCGGTGAAGCCCAAGCGTTCGTAAAAGCCGATGGCGTGGGTTTGCGCGCCGAGTTTGGCGGTGGTCAGGCCACGCGCGCGCAGTTCGGTGATGGCGGCGCGGATGAGCGCTGCGCCAAGGCCGGTGCCGCGATGTGATTTCAGCACGCAGACGCGGCCGATCTTGCCCGTATTTCCGGCGATCAGCAGGCGGGCGGAGCCGACGGGGGTGCCAACCTGCGTGGCCAGCAGGTGGATGGCGTCATCGTCCTTGTCGTCAACTTCGTCGGCCTCGGACACGCCCTGTTCTTCGATGAAGACGATGCGGCGGAGGCTGCGGCAGGTGGCGATGTCGCGGGTGGGTTCGATCTGGATCGTCATGATCAGGCTTGGGCGAAATAGTCGCGCAGGATGCGGGTGTAGATGGATTTGAGCTGGTGGATCTGGGCGACCTCGACCCGTTCATCGACCTGATGCATGGTCTTTCCGACAAGGCCGAATTCGACCACGGGGCAGTGGTCTTTCACAAAGCGGGCGTCGGAGGTGCCGCCGGTGGTGGAGAGTTCGGGGGTGATGCCGGTTTCGGCCTGAACCGCGCGGGAGATGAGGGCCGATAGGTCGCCCGGCGGGGTGAGGAAGCTTTCGCCGGAGATCTGGATGCGGGCGGCGATGGTGACGCCGGTTTCCTGTTCGACCTTCGCCGCCTCGGCCCGGAGCCATGCGGCGACGGCCTCGCCCGTATGGGCGTCGTTGAAGCGGATGTTGACGGTGGCGCTGCCCTTGGCGGGGATCACGTTGTTCGCCGGATTGCCGCAATCGATGGTGGTGATCTGGAGTGTGGAGGGGTCGAAATGACCCGTGCCGTCGTCCAGTTGATCGGGCAGGCGGGAGAGGAGGGTGGTGAGTGCGCGCATGGGGTTCTTGGCGCGGTGGGGATAGGCGGAATGGCCCTGCACGCCGGTCGCGGTGAACCATGCGGTGAGGGAACCGCGACGGCCGATCTTCATCATCTGGCCCATGTGATCGGGGCAGGTGGGTTCGCCCACGAGGCAGTGGGTCATGCGTTCGCCGTTCGTTGCCATCCAGTCCAGCAGCGCCACGGTGCCATCGGTGGCGTCGCCTTCCTCATCCCCGGTGATGGCCAGGATCACCGCGCCGTCGGGGGGCGTGTCGTGGACAAAGTCGATGGCGGCGGCGGCGAAGGCGGCGACGCCGGATTTCATGTCGGTGGCGCCGCGCCCATACATCCAGCCGTCGATCACCGCCGCACCGAACGGGTCTTGCGTCCAGGCGGCGCGGTCGCCCACGGGGACCACATCGGTATGGCCGTTGAAGCCGAAGCTGCGATTGGCCCCGCGCGTGCCCCAGCGGGCATAGAGATTGGCGGTGCCGTTCCTGTCGACCCGCGTGCAGGTGAAGCCTGCCTTGGCGAGCAGGTCTTCGAGCAGGACCAGCGCGCCGCCTTCGACCGGGGTGACCGAGGGGCAGCGGATCAGGGCGGCGGTCAGGGCGACGGGATCGGTGGGGGTGGCGGGCATGGCGGTCCTTTCCGGAAAGTGGGTGAGGGATAGACCGCAGGGCGCGCGGCTGCAACGGGGCAGGCAGGAGGGGGGCAGGGGGCCGGTGGTGTTGGGGCCGATGGAACAAGGGGCAGATGCCCGCCCAAAGGCTGTATGCCAGACTTCTGCGCCGGGATGGTCACAGTTTCGGACGAATTGCTGAGTACTTATTAAGGAATATAAACAATTCCGCCTCGCGCGGGATCATTCCGGATTGCGGGTCATGGCGACGGGTGCAGAGCTAACCTATAACACAGGCGCGACGGCCTTGCAGATGGCCGAGGCGATCTTTGGCGACGGCGTGATCGTCCACAGCGCCACCTATACGGGTGATCCGGCAGCGAGCGCGATCTATTCCAACGGGCAGCTTGCGCCGGGTGTGGTGCCGTCAGACAGCGGGGTGATCCTGTCGACGGGGCGGGTGGTGGATTTCACGCAATCGAGCGGTGATCCGAACCGTTCGGCGGGAACGACGACGGATACGGCGGGGCCGAACAATGACCCGATGTTCAACGCTCTGGCCGGGGCGGGCAGCTTTGATGCGTCATTCCTTGAGGTGAGTTTCACGCCTTCGGGCAGCATGATGACGATGCGCTTTGTTTTCGGATCCGAGGAATACCCGGAATACATCAACAGCAGTTTCAATGATGTGGTCGGCGTCTGGGTGAATGGTGTGTCGGTGCCGATGACGGTGAATGGCGGCACGGCCAGTGTGAACAACATCAACGGGGCAACGCAGCAGAACCTTTTCATCGACAACCAGACCGACCAGTACAACACGGAGATGGACGGGTTTACGGTGACGCTGTCGTTGTCGATCCCGGTCACGGCCGGGGTGCCGAACACGATCCGCATCGGAATTGCGGATGTGGGGGATGCGGCCTTTGATTCCAATCTGCTGATTGCGGCGGATTCGATCCAGACGGCGATCATTGCGGCCGATGATACGGAAACCATGGGGCCGAACGGGACACGCATCCTGCGGGTGCTGGACAATGACACGACCACGGTCGGGACACTGGTAATCACCCATGTGAACGGCCAGCCCGTGGTGACCGGGCAGACGATCACGCTGCCGTCGGGTGAGCAGATCACGCTGAACGCGAATGGCACATTTACCGCCGTGGCCAATGGCACGGTGGAGACGCAGAGTTTCACCTATACCGTATCGAACGGGCAGGGTGGCACGGATGTGGGCATGGTCACGCTGTCGATGGTGCCCTGTTTTGTGGCGGGAACGCGGATCGCCACGCCGGGCGGGGCCATCCGGGTTGAGGATTTGCGTCCCGGCGATCTGGTGCTGACGCGGGATGATGGGGCACAACCGTTGCGCTGGGTTGGACGGCGGCGGGTGGCGGCCAAGGGGGCCTTTGCGCCGATCGGTTTTGCTGCCGGGGCGCTGGGCGGGCATGGTGCCCTGCGCCTGTCGCCGGAGCATCGGGTATTGGTGCAGGGCAGCATGGCCGAGATGCTGTTTGGCGCGTCGGAGGTTCTTGTCGCGGCGAAGCATCTGGTCAATGACAGGACCGTTCGGCCCATGCCGGGGGGCGAGGTGGAGTATCTGCATCTGCTGTTCGACCGGCATCAGGTGATCTGGGCGGAAGGCCTTGCCACCGAGAGCCTGTTCCTTGGGGTGCAGGCTTGGGGGAGCCTTGAGCGGGGCGCGGTTGAGGAAATCCTTGCGATTTTCCCCGAGCTGGATGCCCGGACCGGCAAAGGTTACGGGCCGACTGCACGGCGTGTGTTGAAAGCGCATGAAGCTCAGGTCATGATGCGGTCCATGTTGGTTAATCACTGCCATCTGATTTGACGCGCTGGATCGCCTTGTCCGACCAGCCGGACCCACCCGGAACGCCGGTTTCGGGCGATCTTTCGCATGGGCTTTTGGTGTTCGAGATCGAGATGCCTTTGGCTGAGGCCGGGGTGTTGCTGGATCTGCGTCTGGGCAGCGGGGCGGATGAGGTGGCGCTGTCGCTGTTTCATGATCTGGGCGCGGGGGTGGCGCTGCTGCATCGGCAGGGCGGGCGGGTGCTGCGGCATGTGCTGCCCGGGCCTTTGCCGCAGCGGTTGGGCGTGGCGCGGCTGAGTTTCGGCTGGGACATGCGCGGGCGCGGCTGGTGGATGGAGATGGATCTGGCCGGGCAGCGATTGATGGCGCAGGGCGAGGTGGCGATGCCGATCCGGCTGGCGGACCTGACGGCGCTGTGCGCGGGCGGGGCCGGGGTGCTGCGCCATCCGGCGGTGCTGTGGTTCGGGGCGATGCAGGGCGCCGCGCGGCCGGGTCCGGTGGGATGGCTGGGCGTGGCGACGCCGGTTACGACGCAGCGCGGGCCTGTGGCGGCGGCGGCGCTGCGGCCTGGCGACCGGGTGATGACGCGCGACAATGGGGCGGTGGCACTGGTCGGGGTGACGCGGGTGCAGATGCCAAGCCGGGGAAGCATGGCCCCGATCCGGCTGCGCGCGCCCTATTTCGGGCAGGAGGGCGACATGCTGGTGTCGCCGGATCAGCCGATCTGCATTTCCGGGGAAGAAACGGAATATCTGTTCGGGGCCGAGGAAGTGCTGGTTCTGGCGCGGCATCTGGCGGATGGGCAGATGGCGGTGGCCGACAGCCGCCGTGCCGTGGCCCTGGGCGTGGTGCTTGACCTGGGGACGGCGGAACTAATCGAGGCTGATGGCTGCTGGCTGGCCACGGGCGGACCCGAGGGCATGGCCCCGGCGCGGCGGCTTCTGGACCCGTATGAAGCGCTGCCGCTGCGCACGGCGCTGGAGCGGTTGCAGCGGCGGGTGGTGTAAGGGATCAGTCGTAGAAGGGCGTCATCTGGGCGACGATGACCGAGTTTTCATCCAGCGCGCGCTGCATCAGGGTGCGTTCGTCGGTGTCGATTTCATCCCCGCCCTTCAGACGATCCTCCAGCGTGCCGTAGCCCGACACATCAAGCGGCGCGAGATCGGCCTGTTTCAGGATGGCGACGGTTTCGCGGACGGCTTCATCCTCATCCACGCCGGAGGCATAGATCATCAGCGCGGCGCCGGTGGATTTGTCGGGCAGGCCATCACCCGGTTTGCGGCCCACTTCGACCACCAGCGTATAGACCTGCTGCGGGCGCTTTTCGCGCTTGGGGGGAGGGGCTTCGGTCATGGCGGGCCTCGTTCATGGATGCGGGCAAAGATGCGGGCATGGATGCGGGCAAGCGATAGCATCCCCGCGCGGAGAGCGCAAAGCGGCTGCGCCGGGGACAGATCATCCGCAGATCATCCAAACGGGGTAAGAAAGGTTAACTTCGGGTCGTTCATTCAGTTTGAGAGACGAACTGGAGAATGCGCCTATGTCCGCGACGGAATTGAAGATCGACACTGCCACCGCCGAACAGATGGCCCAGACCATCTTTGGCGAGGGGGTGACGATCGTTTCGGCCAGCTTCACCGGTGCGGACGCGCAGGTGGGCATCTATTCCGGGGCTGATACGACGATGCCGGGCGTCGCACCTTCGGACAGTGGGTTGATCCTGTCTACCGGACGGGTGGCGGATTTCACCCAGAGCGAAGGGGATGCCAATATCTCGGAGGGCACGTCGACCAACTTCAATGGTGCGGGCGATGCCATGCTGAGTGCGGTGTCAGGGCAGGCAACCTTTGACGCGGCGGTTTTCGAGGCGAGCTTCGTGCCGACGGGGGATGTGCTGACCATGCAGATCGTCTGGTCGTCGGAGGAGTATCTGGAATTTGTCAATTCCGGCTTCAACGATGCCTTTGCCGTCTGGGTGAACGGGGTTCCGGCGGAACTGGTGTTGGGTGCGGGGAGCATCTCGATCGACAATATCAACAACAGGGTGAATTCGAACCTGTATGTCGACAACGCGGCGGCTACGAACACCTATAACACGGAAATGGACGGGTTCACCGTCACGCTGACACTGAAGGTGCCGGTGAAGGCGGGCGAGGTGAACACCTTTCGGATGGCCATCGCGGATTCGGGGGATACGGCGTTTGATTCCGCCGTGATGATTGCGGCGGGATCGGTGCAGGTGGGCCTGATCGCGCAGGATGACGAGGTGACTATCCGCAAGGGCGACACGGCGGCGCTGGATGTGCTTGGCAATGACAGATCGAGTGTCGGGTCGGTTCTGACGGTGACCAAGATCAACGGCATCGATGTGGTGGCCGGGGATAGCGTGACGCTGCCCACCGGCGAGACGATCACGCTGGGCCGGGATGGCGTGCTGTATGTCCAGTCGGTGGACAGCCTGGAGGACCAGGTGCTGACCTATGAGGTCACCGACAGCATGGGCAATACCGACGTGGCCTTTGTGACATTGGCGATGGTTGCCTGCTTTACCGAAGGAACCCTGATCGACGTGCCGGGGGGACGGGTCGCGGTGGAGCGGCTGGTGCCGGGGGATATGGTGCTGACGCAGGATCGCGGGGCGCAGGCGCTGCGCTGGGTGGGGCGTGTGGTGCGGGCCGCGCTGGGTGAGGATGCCCCGGTGGAGATCGCGGCGGGGACGCTGGGCGATCATGCGGCGGTGCGCCTGTCGCCAAACCATCGGGTGCTGGTGGCAGGCGCGCGAGCGGAACTGCTGTTCGGGGAGACGGAGGTGCTGGTGAAGGCCAAGCACCTGGTGGATGGCCGTGCGGTGCGGGTGGTGGAGGGGGGCGAGGTGGCCTATCTGCACCTGCTGTTCGACCGGCACGAGGTGGTGACGGCGAATGGATTGCCTTGCGAAAGCTATTTCCCGGGCGATCAGGCGATGGCCGCCTTTGACGCCGATGCCCAGAACGAGATCCTGCGGCTGTTTCCGATGCTGCGGGACGGGAGCCAGTCCTTTGGGCAGCTGGCACGGGCAGAGGTGAACGGGCGCGAGGCGCGCCTTCTGGTGCATTAGGACCGGGGATCGGGCGGTGGCGGGGTTGTACCCCGCCCATCTGCGCGCCCGTCTGCGTATTTGGGGCGTGGCGCAGGTGGGGCCGACGGAATTTGGGTATTTTGGCCAAGATGAAGGGGCAGAGGTTGCGCCCTGCCCCCTTTTGGCGTGAGAGGCGTGGATCAGTCGCGCAGAAGCTCGTTGATCGAGGTCTTGGAGCGGGTTTGCGCGTCGACCTTTTTCACGATCACGGCGCAGTAGAGGTTGATGCCGTTCTTGGAGGGCATGGAGCCTGCGACGACGACGGAGCCTGCGGGCACTTCGCCATACATGACTTCGCCGGTTTCGCGGTCGACGATCTTGGTCGATTTGCCGATGAAGACGCCCATGCCAAGGACCGAGCCTTCGCGGACGATGCAGCCTTCGACGACTTCGGAGCGCGCGCCGATGAAGCAGTTGTCCTCGATGATGGTGGGGCCGGCCTGCATGGGTTCTAGCACACCGCCGATGCCGACGCCGCCCGACAGGTGCACGTTCTTGCCGATTTGCGCGCAGGAGCCGACGGTGGCCCAACCATCGACCATGGAGCCTTCATCGACATAGGCGCCGATGTTGACGAAGGACGGCATCAGGACCACGCCCTTGGCGATATAGGCCGAGCGGCGGACGATGGAGCCGGGGACGGCGCGGAAGGCGGCCTTGCGCCAGTCGGCCTCGGTCCAGCCCTGCCATTTCGACGGAACCTTGTCCCACCAGTTCGCGCCGCCGTTGGAGCCGGAGATTTCATACATGTCTGTCAGGCGGAATGACAGAAGGACCGCCTTCTTGGCCCATTGGTTGACGTGCCAATGGCCATCGGCATGACGTTCGGCCACGCGCAGGGTGCCGCTGTCGAGCGCGGTGAGGGTGGATTCGATCGCGTCGCGGGCTTCGCCCGTGGTGGCGGGGGTGATGCTGTCGCGGGCATCCCATGCGGCATCAATGGCGGCTTCGAGCGCGGCGTAGGACATGGTTTCCCCCCTTTTGTTTCGTCTGATCCGGTGCGACCCTATAGAGAAAGCGCGGCAGGCGCGCAACACGAGGACCGGAATGACAGCCAAGGAAGATGGACGCGCGCACCCGTTTCGGGACAGCACGCAGGATGCGGCGGCGGCGGAGCGGTTGCCGGATACGGCGCAGACGCGGGCCCCGGCCTATCGGCTTGCCTTTACCGATACCGATTTCCTGATGCGCGAGGAGTTGCGGCCCGTGCGGTTGCAGCTGGAATTGCTGAAGCCGCAGATGGTGCTGGATGAGCGGGGCATCCGGTCCACGGTGGTGGTGATGGGGTCGGCGCGGGTGCGGGCGGATGGCACGGGCGCGGCGGGCGGGTTGGCCGGGTGGTATGAGGAGGCGCGCAAGCTGGCGCATCGGATCACCGAGGAAAGCCTGAAGAGTTACGGGCGGGAGTTTGTGGTGGTGACGGGTGGCGGCCCCGGCATCATGGAGGCGGGCAATCTGGGCGCGGCGGAGGCGGGGGGGCAATCCATCGGGCTGAACATCGTGCTGCCGCATGAGCAGGCGCCGAACCCGCATGTGACGCCGGATCTGTGTTTCAACTTTCACTACTTTGCCATTCGCAAGATGCATTTCCTGATGCGGGCGCGGGCGGTGTGCATTTTCCCCGGCGGGTTCGGCACGCTGGACGAGATGTTCGAGGCGCTGACGCTGATCCAGACGGGGCGGATGAAGCGGGTCCCGTTCCTGCTGTTTGGCCGGGCGTTCTGGGAAAAGATCGTGGATTGGCAGGCGCTGGCGGATGAGGGGTTGATCGCGGCGGCGGACCTTTCGCTGTTCCGGTTCGTGGAAACGGCGGAAGAGGCGGTTGATGTGATTTTGGGGTGGGAGACCCCTGCCTGAGGGGACTCGTCTTGCGGGGATTTGTTCCTATAATGTTCTCATTCAGAACAGAGCGAATCCCCTGCTGCCCATGGCCTTTGTCGAATTGTCGGCCCTGTCGAATTTCACCTTTCTTGTCGGGGCGTCGCATCCCGAGGAGTTGATTGCGCGTGCCGCCGAGATGGGGATGGCGGGGTTGGCGGTGGCGGATGTGAATTCCGTGGCGGGCATCGTGCGCGCCCATGCGCGGGTGCGCGAACTGGCGCGGGTGGCAGAGGAGGAGGGGCGGGGGTGGCCGGGGACGCGGCTGATCCCGGCGGCGCGGGTGGTGTTGCGGGACGGGTTCACGGTGACCTGTCTGCCGGAGGATCGGGCGGGGTGGGGGCGGCTGTGCCGATTGGTTTCGCTGGGCCGGTTGCGGGTGGCGAAGGGGGAGTGTGACCTTTCGGCGGATGATCTGCTGGAGTGGGGGGCGGGGCTGGTGCTGCTGATCCATCCGCCCGCGCGGGGGGGGATGGAGGCGTGGCGGGCCGTGGTGGCGCGGCTGGTCGCGGCCTTTCCCGGTGCGTGTTTCCTGCTGATGGGGCCGCGCTATGACGGGCAGGATCGGGCGCGGTTTGCGCGGCTGGCGCGGCTGGCCGAGGGGGTGGGTTTGGCCCCGGTGGCAAGCGCCCTGCCGATGATGCATCACGGATCGCGGCGACGGATGGCGGATGTGCTGACGGCGATCCGGCTGGGGGTGCGGGTGGATGCGCTGGGCCGCCGCGCGTTGCCCCATGCAGAGCAGCGGTTGCGGTCGGAGGCCGAGATGCTGCGGCTGTTTGCGGGCCATGAGGATGCGGTGCATCGGGCCGGCACGGTGGCGGCGCGGTTGCGGTTTTCGCTGGATGAGTTGCGCTATGAATACCCGTCGGAGGTGACGGGGGGCGAGACGGCGGCGGAACGGCTGGCGCGGCTGGCCTGGGCGGGGCTGGACTGGCGCTATCCGGCGGGGGCGTCAGAGCGGGTGCGGGCGCAGATGGCGCATGAGTTGGCGCTGATCGGGAAGCTGAAATACGAGCCCTATTTCCTGACGGTGCATGACATCGTGCAGTTTGCGCGGGGGCGGGGCATCCTGTGCCAGGGGCGGGGGTCGGCGGCGAATTCGGTGGTGTGCTATGCGCTGGGCGTGACGAGTGTTTCGCCCGAGATCGGGACGATGGTGTTCGAGCGGTTCGTGAGTGAGGCGCGCAATGAGCCGCCCGATATCGACGTGGATTTCGAGCATGAGCGGCGCGAGGAGGTGATTCAGCACATCTATGCGCGCTATGGGCGGCATCGGGCGGGGCTGTGTGCCACCGTGATCCATTACCGGGGCAAGCGGGCGGTGCGCGAGGTGGGGCGCGCGATGGGGCTGACCGAGGATACGCTGGCCGCGATGTCGAGCCAGATCTGGGGCTGGGGCGGACCCGGCCAGATCACGGATGTGCGGCTGCGCGAGATCGGTTTGGACCCGGCCGACAGGCGGCTGGCGCTGACCATGCAGATCATCGACGAGATACAGGGATTTCCCCGGCACCTGAGCCAGCATGTCGGCGGGTTCATCATCACCGAGGGGCGGCTGGATGAGTTGGTGCCGGTGGAGAATGCGACGATGGAGGATCGCACGGTCATCTGCTGGGACAAGGATGACATTGATACTTTGGGGATATTGAAGGTGGATGTGCTGGCGCTGGGGATGCTGACCTGTATCCGCAAGGGGTTTGATCTGCTGGGCAAGCATCACCAGTTGCATCACACGCTGGCCAGCCTGCCCGCCGAGGATGCGGCGACCTATGACATGCTGTGCAAGGCCGACAGTCTGGGTGTGTTTCAGGTGGAGAGCCGGGCGCAGATGAATTTCCTGCCGCGTATGCGGCCACGGACATTCTACGATCTGGTGATTCAGGTGGCGATCATCCGGCCGGGGCCGATTCAGGGGGATATGGTGCATCCCTTTTTGCGGCGACGGAACGGGCAGGAGGTTGTGACCTTTCCATCCGATGAGCTGGGGCGGGTGTTGGGCAAGACGCTGGGGGTGCCGCTGTTCCAGGAACAGGCGATGCAGATCGCCATCATCGGGGCGGGGTTCACCCCGACCGAGGCCGACCGTCTGCGCCGGTCGCTGGCGACGTTCAAGAAGCATGGGAGCGTGAGCGAGTTCCGGGATCGGTTCATGGAGGGGATGCTGGCGAAAGGCTATGACGCCGATTTCGCCGCGCGCTGTTTCGCGCAGATCGAGGGGTTCGGGAGTTACGGGTTCCCCGAAAGCCATGCGGCGAGTTTCGCGCTGTTGGTTTATGCCAGTGCCTGGCTGAAGCGGCATTATCCGGGGATATTCGCCTGTGCGTTGCTGAACAGCCAGCCGATGGGGTTTTATGCCCCGGCGCAGATCGTGCGGGATGCGCGCGAGCATGGGGTGGTGGTGCGCCCGCCCTGCATCAATGCCAGCCATTGGGACAATATCATGGAACCCGACGGGCGGGGCGGGTTGGCGTTGCGGCTGGGGCTGCGGCAGATCAAGGGCATGGCCGAGGATGAGGCGCAGTGGATCGTGGGGGCGCGGGGCAATGGCTATACCGCCGTTGAGGATGTCTGGCGGCGGGCGGGGGTGAGCGCGCTGACGCTGGCGCGGCTGGCCGAGGCGGATTGTTTTGCGGGGCTGGGCCTTTCGCGGCGGGATGCGCTGTGGGCGGCCAAGGCGATGGGCGAGAGCAAACCCTTGCCGCTGTTTGCAGGCGATATGGATGGCGAGGGGATCGTGGAGCCTGCGGTGGTATTCCGCGCCATGACCACGGGCGAGCAGGTGGTGGAGGATTATGTATCCATGCGGTTGACGCTGCGGGCGCATCCGATGGCGCTGCTGCGGCGGTGGTTGACGCCGGAGGCGGCTTGATTGTGGGGGGCGTGACGGGGCAGGCTGGCCGGGTGGCAAGGGAGGCGCGGATGACACCGGAGAGGTTGGCGATCGAGATGGGGCTGGATATCCCGGATTTCGATGTGATGGGGTATTACGGGGCGGATTACGGCACGATGAAGCCCTATCACCGCGTGGGGAACCTGCTGTTCCTGTCGGGTCATGTGGCGCAGGTGGGGGCGGAGATCACGCATAAGGGGCGGCTGGGGGCGGATTTGACGACCGAACAGGGCTATGCCGCCGCGCGGCGGACGGGGCTGAACGTGCTGGGCGGCATAAGGCAGGCGGTGGGATCGCTGGACCGGGTGAAGGGGATCGTGCGGACGCTGAATTTCGTGGTCTGCACGCCCGAGTATGAGGATGTGCACAAGGTATCCAGCGGCCTGTCGGACCTGTTCGTCGAGGTGTTCGGGCGCGAGCGGGGCCTGGGCGGGCGTGCGACCATCGGGGTGATGGCGCTGGCGGGCGGGGTCTGTTTCGAGACCTGGGCCACGGTGGAGGTGGAAGATTAAGCCCGGGTTCAACTTTGGGCGAGATGGTCCATCTTGGCGGCGAGTTTGACATCCAGATCGGTGAGGCCGCCGGTATCATGGGTGGTCAGCGTGACGGTCACGGTCTTGTAGACATTGGACCAATCGGGGTGGTGATCCCATTTTTCCGCCCAGATCGCGGCGCGGGTCATGAAGCCGAAGGCTTCGACGAAGTTGCGGAAGGTATAGACCTTGGCGATGGCGCGGCCGCCTTCTATGGCCGTCCAGCCATTGGCCAGAAGGGGCGCAAGATCGGCGTCGGAAATGGTGCTGTCGGCGAGTTGGTCGATCATGGTGGCTTTCATTCAATGGGCAGTGCGATTTTTCTGCGAAAAATCGGGGGGGGGAAAAGGTTCTGCGAAACTTTTGAATGTTCGCAGAACATTCGCAGGCAGGATAATCCTGTGATGGGTGACAGGCGGGCGGGGGAAGGTCAACGGTTCTGTCAGGTTTCGGCGGTGACATGCCGGAAGGGACCGTAGGAGGTGAGAACCTCGATCTCCTCATCCACCGCGCGGCGTTCTGCGCGCAGGTATTGTGCCACCGCATCGCGGAAGCCGGGTTCGGCGATCCAGTGCAGGGAATGGACCGGGGTGGGCAGATAGCCGCGGGCAAGTTTGTGTTCGCCCTGAGCGCCCGCCTCGACCCTTGCGAGGCGGTGGGTGATGGCCCAATCGATGGCCTGATAGTAGCAGAGTTCAAAATGCAGGCAGGGGTGATCCTCGACGCAGCCCCAGTAGCGGCCAAAGAGCGTGTGGCGGCCAATGAAGTTGAGCGCCCCGGCGACGGGGGTGCCGTCGGGGCGTTCGGCCAGCACGAGGAGCATGTCGTCGCGCAGGGTGTCCTGAGCCTGGGTGAAGAAGCGGCGGGTGAGGTAGGGCGTGCCCCATTTGCGGGCGCCGGTGTCCTGATAGAAGGTCCAGAAGGCATCCCAGTGGCGGGGTTCGATCTGATCGCCCGTCAATTGCCGGATGGTCAGGCCGGAGGCATGGGCGGTTTCGCGTTCCTTGCGGATCATCTTGCGTTTGCGCGAGGACAGGTCGGCCAAGAAATCGTCAAAGCTGCCGTAGCCGCGGTTTTCCCAGTGGAATTGCTGGGTCACGCGGTGCAGGAGGCCGTGGCGGGCGGCCAGCGTTTCGGCCTCTTCTCCGGTGCAGAAGGTGGCGTGGAGTGAGGAGAGGTGGTTGGTACGGGCGAGGTGGATCGCCGCCTCGACCAGCGTGTCGCGGGCATGCGGGGCGTCGGGGGCGGCGAGGAAGCGGCGGCCTGTGGCAGGGGTGAAGGGGACGGCGATCTGAAGCTTGGGGTAGTAGCGCCCGCCCGCACGTTCCAGCGCCTGCGCCCAGCCGTGATCGAAGATGTATTCGCCCTGGCTGTGGGATTTCACATAGAGCGGCGTGGCGGCCAAGAGGCGGGCATCGTCGCGGATCACCAGCGGGCGGGGCTGCCAGCCTGTGCCGGTGCCGGTGGAGCCGGAGGTATCCAGCGCGGCGAGAAAGCGGTGAGTGGTGAAGGGATCGACCGGGCGGCCGCCATCCGTACATTCCGGGCAGGCGAGGGCGTCCCAGTCGGGGGCGGGCAGGTCGGTGATGCTGTCGAGGAGGTCTGTCTGGGTCATTCCCGGCCGGAGTTTTGCGGAAAGGCTGGGGGGCCGTCTGCCCCCGCCGTCCATCGGTTCTTGAACCGGTGGCGAACAGGATGGCCGACCCCCCGAGGGTATTTGTGCAAAGATGAAGGTGGCTTGGCGCGGGGATGCGTCAAGTCGGGATCGTGGCCGGGATCGCCGCGGGATACTGTTCGAAGGTGATATTCCGGGCGATGCGGCGGGCCTGCGCCTCGGCCTGCGGGGATTTGATGGTCCAGCAGAGGATGGCGGCACCCTGCGCGGCGAGGTCGGCCACACGGGGGCGGGCGAGGTCGGTGGCTTCGTGGCTTATGAAGCTTGCCCCGACGCGGTCGTAATCGGGGATGTCGCGCAGGCGGGCGCAGGTGTCGGCGGGCAGGGGGTGCCAATCTTCGGGATCATAGGCCGAGGTGGTGAGCCCGCGCGGCAGGTCGGGGGCAAGGCGGGCCATATGGGCGATGCAATGGGGGTTGAAGGACATGACGGCGACGGGGCCATCATAGCCAGACAGCAGCGCGGCGGTCGCCTGTTCGAGGCGGCCGTCGGTATCTGTCATGCGGAGGGTCTGATCCTTTAATTCGATCAGCAGGGGGGTGCGGCCTGCGACGAGGGTGAGGATTTCGGCCAGCGTCGGGATGCATTCATCGCCGCCCTTGAGCGGGATGCTGGCGAGTTCCGCAGCGGTGAGATCGCACAGCCAGCCATCGCGCGGGGTAAGGCGTTCGAGGGTTTCATCGTGGAACACCATCGGCACACCGTCACGCGACAGTTGCAGGTCGATCTCGATCCCGTAACCCGCGGCGATGGCGGCGCGGATGGCGGCGCGGCTGTTTTCCGGGCGGCCCTGTGCCAGATCGTGATAGGCGCGGTGGGCGATGGGGGCATTGAGGAATGCGGGGGGCAGTCCTTGATTTGGGCTGAGGGGCATGGGATCAGCGGATTTCAAAGATGCCTTCGATTTCCACTGCGACGCCGAGCGGTAGCGAGGCCGCCGAGATTGCGGACCGCGCATGGCGGCCTGCATCGCCCAGAGCGGCGACGAGGAAATCGGACGCGCCGTTGATGACCTTGGGCTGATCGATGAATTCGGGGGTGGAGCTGACGAAACCGGTCAGTTTCACCACGCGCACGAGGCGGGAGAGATCGCCACCGCAGGCCTTTTTCACCTGGGCGAGCAGGGAGATGGCGCAGGATTTTGCGGCCTCGGCCCCTTGTTCGATGGACATGTCATCGCCGAGCCGACCCTTGATCAGGCCGTTCGGGTTCTGGCTGATCTGGCCCGAAACATGGACGATGTTGCCCACAACCACGAAGGGCACGTAGTTGGCCGCCGGGGCGGGGGCATCGGGGAGGGTGACGCCGAGTTCGGTGAGGCGGGCTTCGATGGACATGGTTCCTCCGGAGGTCATTTGCGGCGGAGGCTAGCCGGGGGCGAGGGGCGCGGCAAGAGTGGGTATTGGGGGTTGGTGTCGGGACGCGGTGTCAGGATTCGCGGAAGGCCTGCCGGAAGTAATCGGTGAAGGGTTGCAGGAGATAGGCCATCGGCGTGCGGGAGCCGGTGCGGATGAAGGCATCGACCGGCATGCCGGGCAGGAGGGTGAGGCCGTCGAGACGGGCGATTTCCTGCGCGGGCAGGGAGATTTCGGCGCGGAAGAAGGGCTGGCCGGTGTTCTGATCGGCGAGCGCATCTGCGGAGACGAGGGCGAGGGTGCCAGACAATTCTGGCGTGTCGTGCGCGGAGAGGGCGGGAAAGACCAGCCGGACAGGTTGGCCGATGCGCACCTCATCGACATTGGCGGGGGGGATGCGGATGGAGATGACGAGCGGGCGGTCCTGCGGGATGAGGTAGAGGATCGGGTCGGCCGGGCGCAGCACGGCGCGGGGGGTGGTGACCGAAAGGCCAAGGACGGTGCCGGAGAGGGGCGCGCGGATGTCGAGCCGGGCGATGCGTTCGGCCAGCGCGCCGCGCCGTTCGGCAAGCTCGCGTTCGGTGGGGCCGATATCGCGCAGTTCGGCGGTGGCCTCTTCTCGGCGCAGGGCGGCGAGGCGGAGGGTTTCAAGGTCGATCTCGGTGATGCGGCCTTCGGCCTGGGCGCGCAGGGAGGCGAGTTCGCCGGTGCGGCCTTGCAGGCTGGCCGCTTCGCGTTGCAGGGCGAGGACGCGGGAGGCCTGGGCAAGGCCACGGTCAAGCAGGGATTGCTGGTCGGTGAGTTCGCGGTTGATAAGGTCGGTCTGGGTCACGAGGGCGGTGGATTGCGCGTCGATCCCGTCGATCTGGGCGGCGGTCTGGGCCTTGCGGCGGGAGAGTTGTTCGGATTGCCGGGCGATTGTATCGCGGCGGGCCATGAACAGGCGGTGCTGACCTTCGAGCTGTTCGGCCACATCGGGGCGGGTGGCGGAGATGGCCGTCAGGTCGGGCGGGAAGGTGAGGGTGGGGGCATCGTCACGCTCGGCCTCCAGCCGGGCGCGGCGGGCGCGGATTTCGTGAAGCTGCGCCTCGACGATGCTGTGTTCGGAGCGCAGGAGCGCGCCATCGAGCGAGAGGAGCAGATCGCCCGCCTGAACCGATTGGCCTTCGCGCACGGCGATGTGGGCCACGACGCCGCCATCGGGGTGCTGGACGATCTGACGGTTCTGGTCGACCTGGATCTGACCTGGGGCGATGACCGCGCCGTCGAGTTCGGTGCCGCTGCCCCAGAGGCCGAGGAGGGCGGCGAGCGCGGCGAGGGTCGCAAGGCCCGCGCGAATGTAGTTGCGGGCGGACCAGTCGGGGGTGGTGGTCATCGGATGCCCCCCGGTGCGACCTTGCCCACGATATCGCCTGCGTTCTGGACCATGTCGCGCAGGATCTGATCGCGGGGGCCGAAAGCGCGGCGCAGGCCGTCTTCGAGCACGAGGAGGAGGTCACATTCCTGAATGGCGGCGGGGCGGTGGGCCATGATGAGGGCAGCCCCGCCTGCGGCCTTGTGCGCGCGTATGGCGGCGTTCACGGCGAGGGAGCCTTCGTTATCAAGGTTGGAGTTGGGTTCATCAAGGATGAGGAGGACCGGTTGGCCGTAGAGCGCACGGGCAAGGCCGATCCGCTGTATCTGACCGCCGGAGAGCAGGCCACCGGTGCTGTCGAGCCGGGTGTCATAGCCGCGCGGCAGGCGCAGGATCATGTCATGGGCGGCGGCGGCCTGTGCGGCGGCGACGATGCGCGCGTCGTCGGCGGGGGCAAGGCGGGCGATGTTTTCGGCGATGGTGCCGTCAAACAGGCTGATGCGCTGGGGCAGGTAGCCGATCAGTGCGCCGAGACGGTCGGGGTCAAACTGATCAAGGCTGGCGCCATCGAGGCGGATGCTGCCCGAGGCGGGGTGCCAGAGGCCGGTGAGGGCGCGGGCGAGGGTGGATTTGCCTGCGCCAGAAGGGCCGATCACGCCGAGTGCCTGACCGGGTTGCAGGGTGAGGGACAGGCCGCGCAGGGTGGGGGCCGATTGGCCGGGCGGGATGAGGGAGAGGTTTGCCACCTCGATCTTTGCGGCGGGGCGGGGCAGGGCGGTGCGCGGCGCGGTCGGGGGCACGCGCGACAGGAGGTCGGCCAGACGCGCGCGCGCCTCCATCGTGCGGGTGAGGACGGGCCATTGCGCCACGGTCTGTTCGATGGGTTGCAGCGCACGGCCCATGAGGACGGAGGCCGCGATCATGGCGCCGGCGGTCAGTTCGCCCTGCAGTACGACCCATGCAGCAAGGCCCAGCATGGCGGATTGCAGATAGAGACGGAACCCGCGTGAGGCGGCGGCCCAGCCACCGCCGCTGTCGCCCGCCACGATGTTTTCCGAAAGCGCCGTGCTGCGGGTTTTCTGCCAGCGGTCGAAGGCGGCACCGGTCATGCCGAGGGCGCGGATCGTTTCGGATTCGGCGCGCATCCTGTCGGCCATGCGGTCGGCCTGGAGGGTGGTTTCATTGGCGCGCTGCAGGGCGTGGCGGGTGTTGCGCTGATTGAGCAGGGCCATGCCGAGGATCACCGCCGCGCCGGCAATGGCGAGCCAGCCGAGAATGGGGTGAAAGATGAAGATGGCGGCGAAGTAAAGGGGTGCCCAGGGCATGTCGATCAGGGCGGTGACGGATTGTGAGGACCAGAAGGCGCGGATCGCTTCGACATCGCGCTGGGCGGCGAGGGCGGCGCTGTCGTCGGGGGCAATGGATTGGCGCGCGAGGGCGGCTTTGAACACGCGGGGGTCGAGCGCATCCTGCAGAGCCGCGCCGATGCGGGCGAGGATGCGCCCGCGCAGGTGATCAAGCAGGGCCATGATGACGAAGAGCGCTGTCATCAGCAGGGTGAGGGCGACGAGGGTCGCTTCGGACTGGCTGCCGAGGACGCGATCATAGACCTGAAGCATGTAGAGCGGGCTGGTCAGCATCAGCAGGTTGACGGCGCTGGA
Source organism: Rhodobacter maris (assembly GCA_943369275.1). Lineage (GTDB taxonomy): Bacteria > Pseudomonadota > Alphaproteobacteria > Rhodobacterales > Rhodobacteraceae > Paragemmobacter > Paragemmobacter maris_A. The sequence goes on from CALRMS020000031.1 coordinate 35,981, forward strand.
AAAGACGATGGCGACGACAAAGAGGCGGCGCTGCGCTTTGAACGCCAGGCGCAATTCCGCCGCGCCTATGGATGGTCCGCTTCGCCACATGCGCCGCGCGTCCTTTTCAACCGATCACTTGTTACCCGGCGGTTGCCCGCCTGCGGAAAAGACTATCATGGCGGTCGTGCCCCTGCCACGGGGAAGTTGGAAGCAAGGTGAAGGGCGGCAGGCCGCTTTCCGCCATTGTGGCGCGTGGGGAAATCCGAACGGGCCATTGCTGCGTAGGATTGGGGTAGGGTGTGGCGGGTTTCCGCAATTCGTGACCGCGGCTATGCGGTCGGGCGGTTGTCATGGGGGGCGGGGCGGCATAAGGCTGGATGGTGACGCTTTGCACCGTGGATCGGGACAGGATTTTGGGAGCAGGATGGATTTGGCGCATGTGACGATTACGGGCCGGGTTGCCGGTCGCCTTGGGCGGATCGCCCTGCCCATGGGTGTGTGCGCGCTGATGCTGGCGGCCTGTGGACCTGCGCCGATGGCAAGCGGAGTGAATGATCCGAATGAGGCGCAGAACCGCGAGATCCATGCTTTCAATCGCGGCGTGGACAAGGTGCTGCTGCGGCCCACGGCGAACACCTATAGCTCGATCCTGCCGGAACCGGTGGAGCAGGGGATTTCCAACTTTGCCACCAATCTGGATGCGCCGGGGGATGTGCTGAACAACGTGCTGCAGTTGCGGCTGGGCAAGGCGGCGGAGAACACGCTGCGCTTTGCGATCAACACCACGGTGGGGGTGGGCGGGTTGTTCGATCCGGCAACGGCGCTGGGCGTGGCGGGGGATCCGACCGATTTCGGCGAGACGCTGCATATCTGGGGTGCGCCCGAGGGGCAGTATGCCGAGGTGCCGTTCATGGGCCCGACGACAAGCCGTGATCTGGTGGGCGTGATCGTGGATGTGGCGGTGAACCCTGTGCGGCTGGCCTTGCCGCAACCGGAATCCTATTACGCTACGGGAACCAAGGTGGCATCGCGGCTGAGTGATCGGGCGCGCTATTCCGAGACCTTTGATTCCGTTCTATATGAGAGTGCCGACAGCTATGCGCAAACGCGCCTGCTGTATTTGCAGAACCGTCGCTTCGCACTGGGGGGTGCGGCTGGTGAGGCGGATGCTGGTTTCGAAGACCCTTATTCAGATTTCGAGGACCCCTATGCGGAATGATCACAACTCGGCCCGGATGACACGCCGGGGATTCACCTCGATCGCGCTGGCGGCGACGGCGGCCTTTGGTCTGCCGATGCCGGCATTTGCGCTGAACGTTGACGATGCGCGCGGGCTGATCGATTCCGCGGTGGCGGATGTGAACCGCATCATCGCTTCGGGCAAATCCGAGAGCGCGATGTTCGGGGATTTCGAACGGATGTTCGCGCGCTATGCCGATGTGCCGGTGATCGCGCGATCGGCGCTGGGGCCTGCGGCGCGGCAGGCGAGCGGGGCGCAGCTTTCGGCCTTTACCAAGGCCTATCAGGGCTATCTGAGCCGCAAGTACGGCCGCCGGTTCCGCGAGTTCATCGGGGGACGGATCGAGGTGAAAGATGCGCGCCCGATCAAGAGCTATTTCGAGGTGATCTCGGTCGCCTATCTGCAGGGCGAGGCGCCGTTCGATCTGCGCTGGCATGTGTCGGACAAGTCGGGGAAGAACCTGTTCTTCAACATCATCATCGAAGGGGTCAACATGCTGGCCTCGGAGCGGACGGAGATCGGGGCGCTTTTGGATCGCAACGGCGGGGATATCGACCGGTTGGTGGCGGAGCTGAAAACGATCTGACCCTTTGCAAAGCGTGAACGGAAAAACCCGCCGGGGATGGCCCCCGGCGGGTTTTTTCTTTGGGTGCAGATCAGTAGAGGCCCAGCAGATCGCGCAGGAGAGATTCGACCGGGTCTTCCTGCGAGCGGTCGCGCTGCGGCTGCGGCTGAATCTGGCCCTGACCGGATTGGTCGGGCAAGGGTTGGGCATATTCAGGCTGTGGTGGCTGGCGGGGTTCGGGGATGTCCATCGGCAGGGGTTTGACCTCGACCCCGTCATGCACGCGCATCATCACCTCGTGCCAGATTTCGGCGGGCAGGCCGCCACCGGTGACGCCGGTCAGCGGGGTGTTGTCATCATAGCCCATCCAGACGCCCGCCACGTAATCGGCGGTGAAGCCCACGAACCATGCGTCGCGGGCGGCCTGGGTGGTGCCGGTCTTGCCTGCGGCGGGGCGGCCATCGAGTTGGGCGCGGGTGCCGGTGCCGGAGTCGATGACCTGCGACATCATATAGGTCAGCAGGCGGGCGGATTGTTCCTGGATCACCCGTTCGCCGATGCCGCCTGCGGCGCCGATCAGCGGTTCCTCTTCGCCCTGCAGGCGCAGTTCGACAAGGCCGTAAGGGGTGACGGAGGAGCCGCCGTTCAGGATGCCCGCGAAGGCGCCTGTCATTTCGATCAGAGTGGATTCCGAGGCCCCGAGTGCCAGTGCGGGGCCGACGGCGAGATCGCTCTGGATGCCGAAATTGGCGGCGACTTCGCGGACGAGGTCGCGACCCACCGCCTCGGATACCTTGACGGCGGGGATGTTGCGGCTTTCGGCAAGGGCTTGGGTGAGGGTGATCAGCCCCTTGAATTCGTTATCGTAGTTCTTGGGGCTCCAGGCACCGGAGCCGGGGATGTTTAGGGTGAGGGGGGTATCTTCGACGTAATCTGCCGGGCTCCACCCCAGATCGAGGGCGGCGGCGTAGACGAAGGGTTTGAAGGTGGAACCGGTCTGGCGCAGGGCCTGTGTCGCGCGGTTGAAGCTGCCTGCAGCTTCGATCTTGCGGCCGCCCACCATGGCGCGCACGGCACCATCGGCGGACATCACGACGATGGCGGCCTGGGCGTTGGAGCCCTGCTTGATCTTTGTATCGAAGACGAAGGCGAGCGCCTCTTCGGCGGATTTCTGAAGGCGCTGGTCGAGCGTGGTGCGGATGATGACATCCTCGGTCGTCTGCTTGGTGAGGAAGGCGGGGGCGGTTTCCATCACCCAATCGGCGAAGAACCCGCCTGAGCGGGAGGCGGCGGCTTCGGACAGGCGGGCGGGGTTGGCGCGGGCGTCAGAGGCCTGTTCGGCGGTGAGGTAGCCCTGTTCCTCCATCAGCCCGACGATGACGTTTGCCCGTGCGCGTGCGCGGTCCATGTTGTTGGTGGGGGCAAAGCGGGAGGGCGCTTTGAGCAGACCCGCCAGCATCGCGGCCTCGGCCGGGCTGACCTCATTCGCGGATTTGCCGAAATAGCGCTGGGCGGCGGCCTCGAACCCGCGCGCGCCTGCGCCGAGATAGGCGCGGTTGAAGTAGATCGTGAGGATTTCCTCTTTGGAGTATTTGAACTCCATCGCCATGGCGTAGGGAACTTCCTTGATCTTGCGCCAGATCCCGCCACGGCGGCAGTCGGCTTCGTAATCGGCTTCGGATTCCCATTGTGACTGGTCATAGGGGACACCCAGACAGAGGAGTTTGGCCACCTGTTGCGTGATGGTGGAGCCGCCATTGCCTTCGAGCGGGCCGCGCCCTTCGGCGAGGTTGATGCGGACAGCGGAGGCGATGCCGCGCGGCGAGATGCCAAAATGACGGTAGAAGCGGCGGTCCTCGGTTGCGACCACGGCATCATGGAGGAAGGGCGAGACGGTACCGGCCTCGATCATGCCACCGAAGGTTTCGCCGCGCCAAGCATAGACCTTGTTTTCGCGGTCAAGGAAGGTGACCGACCCGCGCGAGCGGGCATCGACGAGCTGCTCCACATCGGGAAGTTGGGCGAGGAAGTAGAGGACAGCAGCGGCGAGGACGGAGCCGAGCACAAAGCCCACCCGCCAGCCCACGCCCCAGACGATGCGCCAGATCAGGCCGAAAAACCCGAAGAAGAGCGTGCCGATCACGCCGCGCTTGCGCGGGGGGCGGCCGGAGCCGCGCGTGGGCTTGCGCGGGGGGGTGCCGCCGCCGCCCGTGCCACCCTTGCCCGTGCCGCTGCTGCGGGCGGGTGCCTGACGCGCAGGTGTATAACGCTTGTCCGCCACGAGCGACCCGCGCCCCTTGCCCGATACTGCCATGCCTGTTCTGCCCGTCTTTCGCGCGCTGCTTCCCCGACAATCTAGCCTGCCATCGCGGGAATGTGGAGACGGCATTGCGTTTACGTATCGGCAACGATTCGCTTACATGACATGCACATATTTTAATCAATGACATATGAAAGTGCAAAAATTGTGCAAATTAGCGGGATTCAGGGGGCTTTGGGCGGCTGCCTTGCCTTGTGCCAGTGCAGCATGAGCCGTCTTCATGCCCCCGAGGGCCCAGACGGGCTCCCGCCAATGGAAGGGGAACGACGTGAAACTCATCATTGCAGCGATCAAGCCGTTCAAGCTGGAGGAGGTCCGCGAGGCGCTGACCACCATCGGCGTAAGAGGCATGATGGTGACCGAGATCAAGGGCTTTGGGTCGCAGTCCGGGCATACGGAAATTTATCGTGGCGCTGAGTATGCGGTAAATTTCGTGCCGAAGGTCCGGCTTGAGATCGTGGTCAGCGACAGCCTGGCAGATCAGGTCGTGGAGACCATCCGCGTCACCGCAAAAACCGACAAGATCGGCGATGGCAAGATCTTTGTCGTCGACGTCGAGCAGGCCGTGCGCGTGCGCACCGGCGAAACCAATGACGATGCGCTTTGAAAGCCGCAGGGAAGGGGAAACCGCAACCATGAAGAGTTTGATGAAACTGTCTGGCCTTTCCGCGCTTGTCGCGGCGGCGTCGGCATTGCCAGGGATGGCACAGGAATTGACGCCCTACGTTTATGAAAAGGTCGTGGACAAGGGTGATGTGGCGTGGATGTCGGTTGCCACGATCGTTGTGCTGCTGATGACCATTCCGGGCCTTGCGCTGTTCTACGGTGGACTTGTGCGGACCAAGAACATGCTGTCGGTGCTGACGCAGGTCTTTGCGATCACCGCCATCGTCTGTCTGATCTGGGTGACCTATGGCTATTCGCTGGCCTTCTCTTACGGCGGGGCGATGGATACCTATGTCGGCGGGTTCTCGAAGATGTTCCTGGCGGGTGTGGATTACACGACGCTGGTTCCGACCTTCTCGAACGGTATCTGGATGCCGGAATACACCTTCATCGCCTTCCAGATGACCTTTGCCTGCATCACGCCGGCGCTGATCGTGGGGGCCTTTGCAGAGCGGGTGAAATTCTCGTCGCTGCTGGTGTTCACGGTGCTTTGGGTGACCTTCATCTACTTCCCGATGGCCCATATGGTCTGGTGGTGGGGTGGTCCGGACTTCCTGGCCGAACAGCAGACCGCGCTGCTGATTGCCGAGGCTGCCGGTGACACCGCTGCTGCCGAAGCCGCCGCTGCAAACCTGGCTGCGAACGGGCTGATCTGGAACTGGGGCGCGCTGGACTTTGCGGGCGGCACGGTTGTTCACATCAACTCGGGCATCACCGCCCTTGTCGGCGCGATCGTTGTCGGCAAGCGGATCGGCTACGGCAAAGAGTCGATGGCGCCGCATTCGCTGACCATGACGATGATCGGCGGCGCGCTGCTGTGGGTGGGCTGGTTCGGTTTCAACGCCGGGTCCAACCTTGAGGCCAATGCGATCACCTCGCTGGCCATCGTGAACACCTTCGTGGCGGCTGCTGCGGGTGGTGTGGCGTGGATGTTCGCCGAATGGGCAACCAAGGGGCATCCGTCGCTGCTGGGCCTTGTGTCGGGTGTGGTGGCCGGTCTGGTTGCTGTTACCCCGGCGGCTGGCTTTGCAGGGCCGATGGGCGCGATCGTGCTGGGTCTGGTGACGGGCGTGATCTGCTTTGCCTTCGTCGGCTTCATCAAGAACAAGTTCCAGCTGGATGACTCGCTGGATGTGTTCGGGATCCATGGTCTGGGCGGCATCATCGGCGCGCTGGGCACGGGTATCCTAGTGAACCCGGCGCTGGGCGGGGCGGGTATCCCCGACTACCTGTCGCAGCCGGGCACGCTGCAGGTGGCTGAATACGTGTTCGCCACGGCGTTCATGGCGCAGGTCAAGGCCGTTGCCTTCACCATCGTCTTCGTGGGCATCGGATCGTTCATCCTGTTCAAGCTGATCGACATGACCATGGGTCTGCGCGTGAAGCCGGAAGTGGAGCGCGAAGGTCTGGACGTCGCCGAGCACGGCGAGCGCGCCTACAACATGTAAGGAACGGGATGGGGCCGCGCCAAGCGGCCCCGTCAACGACGCGCCTGGGAACCTCCTCCCTTCTGGGCGTGAAACTGTAACGGCCCGCAGGATCCTCCCCCTGCGGGCCGTTTTCTGTTTCGGGTGGCCGACTTGTTCAGCCCGCGACTTGTGCGATGGCGGCGGCGAGGATGGGGACGGTGCGGGTGTTCAGGCCCGCGATGTTGATACGCGAGTCGCCCACCATGTAGATGCCGTGTTCGTCACGCAGCGTGTTCACCTGATCCTCGGTCAGCCCAAGGCGCGAGAACATGCCGCGATGGGTGGCCACGAAATCGAAGCGGTCGGAATTCGTGGCACGGCGCAGTTCATCGGCCAATGACTGGCGCAGGGTGAGCATGTTCAGCCGCACCTCTTCCAGTTCGGCCATCCAGTCGGCGCGCAGGGTGGCATCCTCAAGGATCATCGTCACCAGTCGTGCGCCGTGATCGGGCGGGAAGCTGTAGTTCTGGCGGTTGAGGAAGTTGAGGTTGCCTTGCAGCACGCCTTTGCCTTCAGCCGGGCCGATGCCGATCAGGATGCCCGTGCGTTCGCGGTAGATACCGAAATTCTTTGAGCAAGAGGCGGCGATCAGCATTTCGGGGAAGGCGGCGGCGATGCGGCGGGTGGCGGCGGCGTCCTGTTCCAGCCCGTCGCCGAAGCCCTGATAGGCGAGGTCGACGAAGGGGATCGCGCCTTTGGCCGACAGCAGGGTGATGACGCCTTCCCATTGGGCGGCATCAAGGTTGGCGCCGGTGGGGTTGTGGCAGCAGCCATGCAGCAAGACGACATCGCCGGCCTTGACGGTGGCGAGATCGGCCATCAGACCCGGAAAATCGATCCCGCGGGTGGCGGCGTCAAAGTAGCGGTATTCGGCCATCTTCATGCCGAGGTAGCGGATGATGGAGGGGTGGTTCGGCCATGTCGGATTGGAAATCCAGACGGTGGCCGAGGGTGTTGCCAGCTTGATCAGTTCCAGCGCCTGTCGGATGGCGCCGGTGCCGCCCGGCGTGGCGACCGATGCGACGCGGTCCATCGGGACGGCATTGCCAAGGATCATGCCTGCCAGCGCCGCGTTATAGGCGGGCTCACCGGCGAGGCCGGTATAGGTTTTGGTGGTCTCCACCTCCCACAGCTTTTTCTCGGCCGCCTTGACCGCGCGCATCACGGGGGTAAGGCCGGTGGCATCCTTGTAGACGCCGACGCCGAGGTCGATCTTGGTGGGGCGGGGATCATCGCGATACATGGCGATGAGTTGCAGGATCTTGTCCTGCGGCTGGGCCTTGAGATGGTCGAACATGGTTATCCCTTTTCCCCGTTTCCTGTTTGAACGGGCAGATCGTCATACATGCCCCATTCCGACCAGGAGCCATCATAGAGCGCATGGTTGCGGTGGCCGATCCGTTCCAGCGCCAGCGACAGCACGGCGGCTGTGACGCCTGACCCACAGGTGGTGATGGCGGGTTTGGACAGGTCCACCCCTGCGGATTCGAACGTGGCGCGCAGGTCGGCGGGGGATTTCATCGTGTTGTCACTGTTCAGCAGGGTGCCGAAGGGAACGTTTCTGGACCCCGGAATATGGCCCGCGCGCAGGCCAGGGCGGGGTTCGGGCGCCGCACCCGCGAAACGGGCGGCGGAGCGCGCGTCGATGATTTCGGCCTGCCGCAGTTTCGAGGTGTGGGCGACCTGCGTGACATCCTTTACCAGATGGTTCTGGCGCGACACGGTCATGTGCCGGTCGCGGACGACGGGTGGGAGGTCTTCGACCTCATGCCCTTCGGCCTGCCATTTGGGAAAGCCGCCGTCGAGGACGGCGACATCGGTCTTGCCCATGAGGCGGAAGGTCCACCAGACGCGGGGGGCGGAGAACATCCCGGCCCCGTCATAGATCACGATCTGATGGCCGTCGCCCACGCCCATTGCGCGCATCCGCGACATGAACTTTTCGGTGGGCGGGGCCATGTGGGGCAGGGGGGAGCGCTGGTCGGAGATTTCGTCGATGTCGAAGAAGCGCGCGCCGGGGATATGGGCGGCGTCATATTCTGCCCGCGCGTTGCGTCCGGCATCGGGCAGATACCAGGAGGCATCGAGGATGCGCAGATCGGGATCACGCAGATGCGCGGCGAGCCAGTCGGTGGAAACGAGGGTTTTGGGATCGTCCGTCACTTGCGCCTCCGGCCATGCGGTCAGGGGCAAGTAGCCGGATCGGGCCTTTGTGGCAAGGGCGGGGCGATTTCTGACGCAGAAATCGCGACGTTTTCTGCACGCAGAAAACGGGGGCAAGGCGCTGCGGGAAGGGGTCCGATTTCTGTGTCAGAAATCGGCGCATTTTTTGCGTCAAAAAATGCTTCAGTCGCGCTTGGACATCTTCAGCAGGCGCGCCTTTTCGCGTTCCCAGTCGCGCTTGGCGCTGGTTTCGCGTTTGTCGGCCAGTTTCTTGCCCTTGGCGATGCCCAGCTTCAGCTTCACCATGCCGCGATCGTTGAAATACATCTTGATCGGGACGATCGTCATGCCTTCGCGGGCGGTGGCGTTCCACAGGCGGGACAGTTCTTTCTTGCTGACCAGAAGCTTGCGGCGGCGGCGTTCGTCGTGCCCCCAGGTTTTCGCCTGCAGATAGGGGGCGATGTAGCCGTTGATGAGCCACAATTCGCCGCCTTCGACCGAGGCATAGCTTTCGGCGATGTTCGATCCGCCCTGGCGGAGGCTTTTCACCTCGGACCCAAGAAGCATGATGCCAGCCTCGAGATCGCTTTCGATATGGTAATCGAAACGCGCGCGGCGGTTTTCGGCGATCAGTTTGGAATTGGGATCGGACTTGGTGACCATGATCGGTTGGAGATAGGCGATGCGGTGGTCACTGTCCAGAAGCAGCGCTTGGGCCAGAAGCGGCGGTCAGCGTTGCCGGGCGCGGGTGAGGGTGTAGAGGCCAGAACCCACAATGAGCGCCGAGCCGAGAAGGGTGTAGGCATCGGGGGTTTCGTTGAAGACGAGGATGCCCAAGAGCATGGCAAAGACGAGGCGGGTGTAGCGGAAGGGTGTGACGGCGGCGACCTCGCCCGTGCGCATGGCGATGGTCAGCGCGTTGTAGGCAAAGATGCCAAAGCCCGTCATCCCGGCGAGAAGGGCCATGGTGCGGGCATCGGGCAGGGTTGCGCCGCCTGTCACGGTCAGGATCACCCCCCCGGCGAGGGCCAGCATGGCCATGCCGATCACGCCAAGCTGGCGGTTTGACAGCGTCAGCGGTGCGGCGCGGGTGGCAAGGTCGCGCCCGGCAAAGCCGATGAGGCCCACCACGGTGACGAGCGAGAGGGGGGTGAACCCCTCCAGCCCCGGGCGCAGGATGATGAGGACACCGGCAAAGCCCATGAGGATGGCCGTCCAGCGCCGCCAGCCGACGCGTTCGCCAAAGAGCAGCGCCGCCCCTGCGACCACGACGAGGGGCGTGGCTTGCAGGATGGCTGAGGCGGTGGAGAGGGGGGTAAGGGCAATGGCGAGGGAATAGAAGATACGTCCTGTCACTTCGAAGCCAGAGCGCAGGAGAAGGGGGCGCGAGAGCATGGCGGGATGCAGCGCCGCCTCACCCATCTGCCGCGCGCGGAGGGCGAAGAACAGGGTGCCGATCAGGCCGAAGATCAGCAGGGCCTGACCGAGGGGGATGTGGGCGGTGGCCGCCTTGAGGAACATGTCTTCAATGGCAAAGCCCGCCATGGCGGCGACCATCCAGAGTGCCCCGCGCAGGTTGTTGCGCGGGTTGGTCGCCGTCACAGGATGCCTGCGTGTTCCATTGCGGCCTTGATCTTGGCCTTGGTGCCATCGGTCAGGCCGACCAGCGGGAGGCGGACCTCATCAGAGCAGCGGCCCAGAAGCGAGAGGCCGTATTTCGCACCCGCAAGGCCGGGTTCGATGAAGATCGCCTCGTGCAGGGGCATCAGGCGATCCTGGTATTCCAGCGCCTTGCGGTAGTCGCCTGCGAGCGTCGCCTGCTGAAATTCGGCGCAGAGTTTGGGGGCGACATTGGCGGTGACCGAGATGCAGCCAGTGCCGCCATGGGCGTTGAAGCCAAGCGCGGTGGCATCCTCACCCGACAGTTGGATGAAATCCGGGCCGCAGGAGGCGCGCTGCATCGAGACGCGCTCGATCTTGCCGGTGGCGTCCTTGACCCCGATGATGCGGGGCAGTTGCGCGAGCTTGCCCATGGTTTCGGGCTGCATGTCCACGACCGAGCGGCCGGGGATGTTGTAGATGATGATGGGAAGCGTGCAGCAATCATGCAGCGCGGTGTAATGCGCGATCATGCCCGCCTGCGTGGGCTTGTTGTAATAGGGCGTCACCACGAGGGCCGCATCGGCGCCCACGCGTTCGGCGTGCTGGATCAGGCGGATGCCTTCGACGGTGTTGTTGGACCCTGCGCCCGCGATCACCGGGACGCGGCCTGCGGCGAATTTCACCACGGCCTCGACCACCGCTTCGTGTTCGTCGTGGCTGAGGGTGGGGCTTTCGCCCGTGGTGCCCACGGGGACAAGGCCGGTGGAGCCCTGTTCGATCTGCCACTCGACGAGTTTCTTCAGCGTGTCCAGATCAAGTTCGCCGTTCTTGAACGGCGTAACCAGGGCGGGAATGGACCCTTGGATCATGGCACGCGTCTCCTGTCTTGGGGCGTGAGTCGCCCTGTTGCAAACGCGCCCTTCCTAGCGGGGCGGCGAAGCCTTGCCAAGCGGGGCGGGTGTTGACGCGGTTGTGGGTTGCGGGGGCGGGCGGGGTGCGGCAGAGTCTGGCGTTAAGGATCACGAGCAGTCAAAAACGATGATCGGGCAGATGATGGCAAGAGCGCGCACCCTTGGGTGGGTTATTTCCCTATTTTTGATGGTGGCACCGGTGCCGGTGCTGGCCGATGGCGCGGCGGCGCTGCGGGAGGCGATGCGGCTTGCCTCGGCGGGCAATTGGGACCAGGCCGCCGGGGCGGCGCAGGGTGCCGGGCAGGTGGGGGCCGACATCATCATCTGGCAGCGGCTGCGCGCCGGGGATGGGCGGCTGGGGGATTATGAGGATTTCATTGCACGCCGGGCCGATTGGCCGGGGATGGGGTTGCTGAAGGAGAAGGGCGAAGAGGCGGTGGCGCGGTCCACCGATCCGGGCCGGGTGATCGCCTATTTCGCGGGGCGCGCGCCGGAAACGGCGGAGGGGTCGCTGGCGTTGATTTCGGCGCTGCGGAATTCTGGGCGGGATGGCGAGGCCGAGGCCGAGGCCTTTCGCGCCTGGACGGAACTGGCCTTTGCGCCGGATCAGGAACAGGCGATTCTGGGGCTGTATGGCGATGCCTTGCGCGTGGCGCATGAGGTGCGGCTGGATCGTTTGCTGTGGCAGAACCGGGTGTCTGAGGCCAAGCGGATGCTGCCGCGCGTGGGGCCGGGTTGGCAGGCGCTGGCGCAGGCGCGGATGGCGCTGCGTGCGGATGCGGATGGGGTGAATGCGCTGATCGAGCGGGTGCCTGCAGATTTCCAGGCCGATCCGGGGCTGGTCTATGAGCGGTTCGACTGGCGGTTCCGGCGCGACATGGATGACGAGGCGGCGGAGTTGGTGATCGGGCAATCGCAAAGTGCTGCGGCCTTGGGCGATCCCGAAGCCTGGACCGAGCGGCGGGCGGCGCTGGCGCGGTCGCTGCTGCGGGCGGACAAGGCGCAGGCGGCCTATCGCGTGGCGGCGAGCCATTTCACCAGCGGTGGATCGGGCTATGCCGATCTGGAGTTTCTGGCGGGCTTCATCGCGCTGCGCAAGCTGGGTGATGCGACCACGGCGCTGACGCATTTCCGCAATCTGCGGGAAGGGGTGGCGACGCCCATTTCCGTGAGCCGGGCGCATTACTGGGCCGGGCGGGCGTTGCTGGCGGTCGGCGATCAGGCGGGCGGCACGGCGGAGTTGCAGAAGGCGGCGGAGCATCACAGCGCCTATTACGGGCTGTTGGCGGCCGAGGCACTGGGCCAGTCGCTGGACCCGGCGCTGCTCAGTGATGTGCGGCCTGCGGATTGGCGGGGGGCGGGTTTTGCCAATTCGACAGTCCTTGAGGCGGCGATGCTGCTGAGCCGGGCGGGGGAGCGCAACATGGCGAAGCGGTTCTTCCTGCATCTGGGTGAAAGCCTGAATGGCACGGAGCTGGACCAGTTGGCCGATCTGGCGTTGCAGATGGATGAGCCGCATATCGCGTTGGTGGTGGCCAAGCAGGCGGCGGAGAAGGGTGTGATCCTGCCGCGGAGCTATTTCCCAGTGCCATCTTTCGTGCCGGGGGATGGGTTGCCGGTGAGCCATGCGCTTGCGCTGGCCATCTCGCGGCGGGAGTCGGAGTTTGACCCGACAGCGCGGTCGGCGGCGGATGCGCGGGGGTTGATGCAGGTGCTGCCATCGACCGCCAAGCTGGTTGCGCCCCGGGTGGGGCTGTCCTTTGACGAGGGCAAGTTGAACGATCCGGGGTATAATGTGCGGATCGGGACGGGCTATCTGGCGCAATTGGTTGAACAATTCGGGCCGTCGGTGGCGCTGATCGCAGCGGGTTACAATGCCGGGCCGGGGCGGCCGAAGCGGTGGATCGGGCTGTTCGGTGATCCGCGTGATCCGAATGTGGATGTGGTGGATTGGGTAGAGATGATCCCGTTCACCGAGACGCGCACCTATGTGATGCGGGTGACGGAAAGCCTTGTGATCTATCGCGCGATCCTGCGCGGGTCGGTGGGGCCTGTGGATGTGACGGGGGAGTTGCGGGGGTAGCGGTTCGTTCCCGACGCCCTTTGTCGCGCGCGGTGCAGACGGGGGCAGGCGGGGGATGCGCTGATTGCACAAATTTGTGACAGATCATGGCCACCCGATACCTTCCCCTTTTCCTGCGCCATTCGCCCACGCCCAAAGTGCAGAATTTCGCGCTGCTTGCGGGGATTGAGGCGAGCGTGCGGGGCACGCTTATCTCGGCCATGCCGCTGGTGGTGTATGATGCGCTGGGCAGCGCAGAGGCGACGTCGAGCGCCTATTTCTGGGCGGGGATCGTGGCGCTGATCTGGGGGTTGATGGTGCCGTGGTTCACCCGGCATCTGCCCCGGCGGTGGATGTATACGTCGGGTTGTCTGCTCTATCTGGTGGGGATGGCACTGGCGGTGATTGAATCGGCGGTGACAGTGCCGCTGGCGTTGATGTGCCTTGCGGCGGCGACGGCGACTACCTTCGTCTGTTTCAACGCCTATGTTCTTGATTACATTGACCGCACGGATCTGGGGCGAAGCCAATCGACCCAGATGGTCTATTCCGCCGCACCTTGGGCAATCGGGCCGATGCTGGGGGTGACACTGCATGACTGGTGGGCGCCTGCGCCGTTCCTTCTGGCGGGGACCTTTGCCATCTGCCTGCTTTTGGTGTTCTGGATCCTGCGGTTGGGCAACGGCAAGCAGATCGCGCGGGCGAAGGGGCCTGCGCTGAACCCCTTGGCCTATCTGGGGCGGTTCTTTCAACAGCCCCGGCTGATTGCCGGGTGGATGTTCGCGGTGATGCGCTCCTGCGGGTGGTGGGTCTATGTGGTCTATCTGCCGATCTTCTGCATCGAGAGCGGGCTGGGCGACAAGGTGGGGGGCGTGGCGCTGTCGATTTCCAACGCGCTGCTGTTCATCTCGCCCCTGATGCTGCGCTATGCGCGGCGGCGGTCGGTGCGGCGGGCGGTGCGGATGGCCTTCGGGCTGTGCGGGCTGTGCTTTGTGGCGAGCGCGCTGTTTTCGCCGCTGCCCTGGTTGGCGGTTTTGGCGATGATGGGGGCGTCGGTCTTTCTGGTGCTGCTGGATGTGGTGGGGGGATTGCCCTTCCTGATGGCGGTGAAGCCGTCCCAGCGAACGGAAATGTCGGCCGTTTACAGCAGTTTCCGGGATGTGTCGGGGATCATGACGCCTGCGGCTGCGTGGATCGTGCTGGTGCCGTTCGGCGCGCCGCTGGCTGCGTTCTTTGCGGTGACGGGGGCGGGGATGATCGGGGCCTTTGCGATTGCGGGGCGGTTGCATCCACGGTTGGGGACGTTGCGGCCATCGCATGGGCGGCCTGTTCCGGGGGAGTGAGGAAGCGATTTCTGCACGCAGAAATCGCGGCGTTTTTTGCACGCAAAAAACGGGGTGGCGCTGCAGTTGGGTGGCGATTTCTGCGCGCAGAAATCGGACCATTTTCTGCGTCAGAAAATGGTTTGGTTAAGGGATTGTTAACCGGTTTTGAGCAGCGAGATGCAAAAGGCGCGGGCCGTTGTCACGGACCGCGCCTTTGTTCTTTCACCCTGACGGGGGAAGGTTGATCAATCCAGAAGGCGGCGGGCGATGACCTGTGCCTGAATTTCGGCGGCGCCTTCGAAGATGTTCAGGATGCGCGCGTCGCAGAGGATGCGGCTGATCGTGTATTCCAGCGCAAAGCCATTGCCGCCGTGGATTTGCAGGGCGTTGTCGGCGCTGGCCCATGCGACGCGGGCGCCGAGGAGTTTGGCCATGCCTGCCTCAAGATCGCAGCGCTTGTCATGGTCCTTTTGCCAGGCCGAGAAATAGGTGAGCTGGCGAGCCACCATGATTTCGACCGCCATCATGGCCAGTTTGCCGGAAACACGGGGGAATTCGATCAGGGATTTGCCGAATTGCTTGCGGTCTTCGGCGTATTTCATGCCGGTTTCCAGCGCCGATTGCGCCACGCCAACGGCGCGGGCGGCGGTCTGGATGCGGGCGGATTCAAAGGTTTGCATCAGTTGCTTGAAGCCCTGACCTTCGACGCCACCCAGAAGGTTTTCGCCCTTTACTTTGAAATCGTCGAAATTGACGGTGTATTCCTTCATGCCGCGATAGCCGAGCACCTCGATCTCGCCGCCCGAAATGCCGGGATCGACGAAGGGGGTTTCATCGGTGCCGGGGGTCTTTTCCGCTAGGAACATCGACAGGCCACGATAATCGGTCGTGCCGTCGATGGTGCGGGCGAGGACGGTCATCACATGGGTGCGGGCGGCATGGGTGATCCAGGTCTTGTTGCCGTTGACGACCCAGTCTTCGCCATCCTTGCGGGCGCGGGTGCGCAGGGAGCCGAGATCAGACCCGGTATTGGGTTCGGTGAAAACAGCGGTGGGGAGGATTTCGCCGGAGGCGAGTTTCGGGAGCCATTTGGCCTTTTGCTCAGCCGTGCCGCCGCAGAGGATGAGTTCGGCCGCGATCTCGGAGCGCGTTCCGAGGGAGCCCACGCCGATATAGCCGCGCGACAGTTCCTCAGACACCACGACCATCGATGCCTTGGACAGGCCGAAGCCGCCGAATTCTTCGGGGATGGTCAGGCCAAAGACGCCCATTTCTGCAAGGGAATCAATGATTTCCATCGGGATGAGTTCATCGCGCAGGTGCCAGCCCTGGGCATGGGGGATGACCTTGTCATCGGCGAAGCGGCGGAATTGATCGCGGATCATTTCCAGTTCTTCATCAAGGCCGGAGGCGCCAAAGGTGGCGCGGCCGTGATTGTCGCGCATCAGTTCGACAAGACGGGTGCGGGCGGCGACGGTATTGCCCTGGGCCATGAGGGCAGCCGCCGCCGCGCCGGGTTTGGCCGGGGTGAGGCCGAGGTCCTGCAAGCGCGCGACCTCTCCCTGGCTCATTGGAATGCCGCCTTGGATCTGCTGGAGGTATTCGCCATAGGCGATCTGGAGGAGCAGCGCCTCCATCTCTGAAAACTTGCCATCGGCATCAAGCCGGAGTGCCCAGGCCTGCATCTGGCGCAGGCTTTCGGTATAGGTGGCCAGCCATGCCAGCGCGTGGGCGGCGTATTGGTGTTCTTCGATGGCGGCGGCAGAGACCTTGCCCGCCACAGTGACCATGCTGCGCAGGTTTTCGCGGGCGGCGATGAAGGTGGATTCCACTTCGGGCAGAGCCTCGGCCGTGAGGCGGAGGAGATCGGCGAGGAGGGGCGACTGCGTCACGGACTGGCCATCGTGGGGCATCGGGATCACCTTGGAAAGGGCTATGCTGCGGTTGCGAGATAGGTAGTGCCTTCATGGGCAGTGAGCAACATAATTTCGCGGCAAAAAGATCAAGTGAAGGAAAATGTCGCAGCGGAATTTTGGGGTTGGACTCTGTCTGGCACCGGGCGGGGTGATGAAATCCGGGCTAAGCCATTGAGGACGCTGGGGTAACGATCAAGGTTTGGTGGGTTTTGCTGTGCAGCGGCCGGTGCAGACGCGCAGTGCAGACGGGCGTATGCACGCAGCGCGCGGTGGGGGGGGGTTAACCACGATTGCGGTGGGGGCTTGCCGGGGTGAGTCGGGTCTTGGCTTTGCCGGATGGGGGCGGCATGGTCGCCGCCGACAAGGCGCGGGGTGCGGGCATGGACGTGGCGATGGCGGGGCTGGAACCTGCGGCATTCTGGGTGGCAATGGCGGTGACGCTGTTTGCGGGGTTCGTGAAGGGGGCGGTGGGCTTTGCCATGCCGCTGATCATGGTGTCGGCCTTTAACGGGTTCCTGCCGCCGGAACTTGCGGTGGCGGGGCTGATCCTGCCCACGCTGATTACCAATCTGAGCCAGTCCACGCGGCAGGGGCTGCCTGCGGCGTGGGAGTCGATGATCGCCTATCGGCGCTTCCTGATCGGGACGGTGGTGTTCATCATCCTGTCTGCGCCCTTGCTGACGGTGATCCCGCGTACGGCCTATCTGCTGATCCTGGGGGTGCCGGTGACGGCCTTTGCGGCGCTGCAACTGGCGGGGGTGCCTTTGGCGTTGCCCATCCGGCACAGGGCGCGGGCGGAATGGGGGCTGGGCGTTGTGGG
>CALRMS020000032.1:0-51620 GCA_943369275.1 Rhodobacter maris
TCGGGCAAGACCACGCTGATGCGAGTATTGTGCGGCCTCTATCCTCCAACCTCGGGAGAGCTGGTGCTAAATGGTCAGCGGCTGGAAATCGACGGGCCCGACGGCGAGGCCTATCGTCAGCTTTTTGCAACGATTTTCGCAGAGGCGCATGTCTTCCGAAAACCCTACGCCTTGCCCGCCGACAAGTTGCCGATCCTGCGTGAGCAACTTGAGGATCTTGGGATCGGCCACAAGCTGCCCGAGGATCTAGCCTCGGGTCTGGCACCAGACAAGCTGTCGACCGGGCAGCGCAAACGGTTGGCTTTGGCATTGGCGCTGACCGAGGACCGCCCGGTTCTATTCCTGGACGAGTGGGCAGCCGATCAGGACCCTGCCTCGCGCGAGAAGTTCTACCGCGAGCGTCTGCCGGCAATGAAGGCAACCGGAAAGGCTGTGCTGGCGATTTCGCATGATGACCGTTTCTTCGACGTCGCGGACCGTCGCTATCAGATGGAAGAAGGTCGCTTGACCCTGGTGGAGGCACAATGACCGAGGCCACAACCACGCCTGTGAAGAAGCGCCGCCTTCTGTCGCGCTTCATGAACTATGCGGCCTTTGGTATCATTGTCGTCTTGTTTCTCATCGCGCTCTTGTGGCGAAGCATCTTCATTACGATACCACCAGGTTCGGTCGGGGTTCACTGGCTGCGCTTTTTCAATGGAACACAGCTGGATAGCTATTTCGGCGAAGGCACCAAGATCATCTTTCCCTGGGACCGGGTCTACGTCTATGACACCCGCCTGAAGCGAACCGACGCAACCGTTGTTGCGCTTTCGGCTGAAGGTCTTGAAATATCGACCCAGGTCAACGTGTTGTACGAAGTGCAGCCAGAGCAGGCCCCATATCTGCACGCGAATGTTGGCCCGGATTTTGAGAGCCAGTTCGTCATCCCAGTCGTGGCGACGGCAGTGCGCGAACAGATTGCCGCTGCCGTCGACCTTAGTGATCTCAGTAGTGATCTGACCTCGGGGATCGAAACGAACATCCTCGAATCCATCCAGACAAAGCTGGATACCTCAAGCACGCGGATGGTCGCCGGTGAAAGCTATGTTCATGTGATCGACTTCAATATCGCGCATATGAAACTGCCCGTAAGTGTCAACGCTGCGATCGAGGCCAAGGAGGCGGCGAAGCAGTCGCTTTTCCGCTACAAGTACACGCTTGAAGAGGCCCAGCTTGAGGCGCAGCGGCGCGAGATCGAGGCGCAGGGGATACGAAAGTTCCAGGAGATTGTAACACCCGCAATTTCGGACAGCTTCCTGCGTTGGCGCGGGATTGAGGCAACGCTGGCACTGGCGCAGTCTCCGAACTCGAAGATCGTAGTCATCGGTGGGTCGGATGGTCTGCCGCTGATCCTTGACGGGCGTACTGATACGCCAGTGGATACTTCCGCTGCCGCGGCGGCGGGGGCCACGAGCGCGGCTCCGATGATGAATCCTTCATACTGGAACCGGCTGTTCGACAACAGCTTGACCTTCACCCCATCCTACAAGGACGGGAATGTCCCGCACGGTCTGCCGGTCCCCAAGCCAAAGGTGGACGCAATGGCCGAGCCGGGTGGCGAAGATCCGGCCAAGACCCCGGTTGCGAAGCCCTGACGCTGGTCACGCAAGGGAGAGGGGCAGCAGGCTCTCCAGCTTGGCGACAAACTCGCTGATACGGGCCGGAGCAAGCAGGCTTGCGTGGGTGCCGGGAAGTGTCGTGAGCCGGGTTGGGCCGACCGCCTGCCAAGCGGCAAGCATTGTGGCGACTGTCTTGGCATCATGTTCATCGGCAAGGATCAGATCAACCGGAACGGGCCGGACTGGGCGCGGGCCATAGGCCAGATGAGCGCGGGTATTGGCGCTGAAGAGGCCCACCATCTGGTGCAGGCGGTCAAGGCCGACATCCTGCGGCACGAGACCTGCCTGCACGAGCGCGTCACGGACCGCCGCCATGCGCCCGGCCGTGGAAAGCGGCAGGAGCCGGGCCCTTTCGTCGTCTATTGCCTCGCCTGCATAGTCGGCACCCGTCCGCAATAACCCTGCAAGAAGATCAAGGTCGTCCCAGCTGTCGAGTTGATCCTTGCCTACGTAGAAGGGCAAGGCATCGACGGCGATCAGCCGTTCGACCGTTTGGCCCAGACCGATCAGGTCCTGAGCGATCTGAAGCGCGACCTTGCCGCCCAACGAATGACCGATGAGGAGGTAGGGACCTTCGGGCTGCACCTGGCGGATCAGTGGAAGATATGCCTCGGCCATGTCCTCGATCCGTGAGAAGGGCGCGCTGTGGCCATCGGTGGCAGGGGACTGCAGCACATAGACTGGTCTATCCCCGGTCAGGGCGCGGGCGAGGTGGTGGAAATAAAGACCGTGCCCGCCTGACCCGGGGAAACAGAACAGTGGCGTTTCCGTGCCCGTTGCACGCAGAGGCACCAGCATCGTGCCCTTTCCACCCGTTGCATTCTGATCGCGCAGCAGAGTGGCCTGCATTTCAATCGTGCCATTGCGAAAGATTTGGTCGAGTGACAGAGCGAGGCCGAAACGCCGTTCGACCTCGGTGGCCAGTCGCACGGCAAGCAGGGACTGCCCGCCGAGGTCGAAGAAGTTCTCGGTCACGCCGGGGGTTCCGGGCAGCGAGAGCACAAGTTGCCAGAGCTCGGCCAGATTCTGTTCGACCAGATCGCGAGGGGGGACATAGCTGGCCGAGGGCCGAGACAGCTGGCGTGTGGCGGCTGTCAGGGCAGCGCGGTCGATCTTGCCGTTGGCCGAGAGGGGCAAGGCAGGCCAGAGCACGACCTGATCGGGAACCATGTAATCAGGCAGCTTTTGCCGGACGGCGGATCTGATCTGCTCGTCAAGCGGCGGGGCGGCCTCTGGTTCTTCCGGCCATGCGCCGGCTTCGGCGACGCGGCCACCGACGACGATATGAAGCAGGGTCTGATCGTCCTCCAACCGGAAAGCGGGCCGGACCGCATCGAAGTCCATGCCGCCAAGGGCGCAAAGGCCAAGCTCCAGCGCCGGTGCTGTTTCCTGCAAGAGCTGCGCGAGATAGCCTGCCTCCAAGAGGGCGAACTTTTCGGCGAGGTTGGTGCCGTAGACTGGGTGGATGGCTGCGGGCCGCGAGATCAGCAGGATGGCAAACCCAGCGCTGTCGGCAATGCGCCGGTTGAAGCCGTGATCAGGCCCCCAGACCGCGCCGGGAACTGTCAGCTTGGGAGACAGACTGCGCAGCTGGTGCCCGGACGGGTCATACCAGTAGAGGCCTGCCTCCAGCCCGTCGACTGCGCCGGGATTGACAACGAGGTAGACCTGGACCGGGTAGAGATTTCCCGCCGAAGGATAGCTCCGACGGGTAAGGCCGCCTTCGAGCTCGATCGTCGCGAGGGGGGCGAGAAGATTGCCAAGGGCTTTGACGGGAACCGGGGAGGAGAGAAAGCGCCTTCGGCTTTGGCGGGAAAGCCAGTGTTCCGGCTCGATCTCTGGCCGGTCAAGGCCGATGGCGGGAAGAGCGGTCCGGTCGGGGCGGAGTCCGGGCTGACCCAGCTTGAAATTCGCCTGATCGGCCTTGGCCGAGGCCGGTTCGCCGACCACATGCGCGACCAGACGGTCGCCACCTTCGGCCAGCACGATGGCAGAGCTGATGCCGGGCAGCGCATTCAAGGCGGCACTGATGTCGCCAAGTTCGATGCGATGGCCGCGGATCTTGACCTGAGCATCGCGGCGACCCAGGAACTCGATCTCTCCGTTCGGGAGGTAACGGCCGAAATCGCCGGTTCGATAGATGCGGTTGCCGCTGCGCGGATCGGTGACGAAGCTTGCTTCTGTCTGGGCCGCATCGCCAAAATACCCCATGGCGACGCCGATACCGCCGATGCACAGCTCGCCCGGGACAAGGATCGGTACGGGGGCGCCGTGGTGGTTGCGGATGTGATAGCTCTGGTTCGCAAGGGGCAGGCCATAGGGAACCGAGGTCCAGTCCGGGACGATGGTGCCGATCTCGTGCCAGTTCGACCAGATAGACGCTTCGGTCGCCCCGCCCATTGCGATCTGCCGAGCCGCGGGCCAGAGCGCGCGAATGCGAGGCGGAAGGGTCAGGGGAATCCAGTCGCCGCTTAGCATGACGAGGCGCAGATCCGGTGGCGGTGCGGCACCGCTGGAGAGATGGTCGGTCAGCATCTGCATGAGCGCGGGAACCGTGTTCCAGACAGTCACGCGCTTTTCCCGCCCGAGATCGGCCCAGTGGCCGGGTTCCAGCCTTAGGGATGGGTCTGGCAGAACGAGCGCGCCTCCGGCGCCCAGGACGCCGAAGATATCCCAGACCGACAGATCGAAATGCAGGACGGAAAGCGCCAGAACCCGGTCGCGGGCAGAGATGTCGAACCGTGCGTTGATGTCGAGAACGGTATTGCGGGCGCCACGATGGTCGATCATCACGCCTTTCGGTACGCCGGTCGAACCGGACGTGAAGATGACATAGGCAAGATCCGTGGGTGCGAGCGGCGCGGGATCCGGATCATGGGTTGGCAGGCTCGCAAGCGCGTCGCCGTCAATGATGACAAGCCGGGCCCTGGTATTGCCTGCCTGGGCGGCGAACCTGTCGCGCGTCAGGATCAGGCGCGCGGAAAGGCGTTGCAGGATTTGGCCGATGCGCTCGGCCGGTTGGTCTGGATCGACGGGGACATAAGCGCCGCCCGCTATGAGGACGCCAAGAACGGCGGCGATCTGGTCGGGGGATTTCTCGATCAGGACCACCACAGGTTCGGCCTTGCGGATCCCTTGGTCGCGCAGCGCATGCGCGATCCTGTTGGCCTGTGCCCGAAGCGCGCCATGGCTGAGCGCGCCGCCCTGCCAGAGGATTGCCGGGCTGTCGGGCGCGTCATGTGCGACCCGAAGCCAGCCTTCATGCAGAAGGCCCTGACTGAAATCGGTCTCGGTCGCATTGGCCTTGCCGATCAGCGCCCACTGGTCGGGCGGGGGCAGGCGTCCGGCGTTCATGTCCTTCCAGGCGGCATCGGTCTCGGCCAGGGAGGTCAGCTGCTCGGTGTAGGCGGCGAACATCGCGTCAAGCAAGCCATCGGGAAAGACATCGTCCAGCGCATCCCAATCGACTTGCAGTGCGCCTTGCCGTTCCGAGACCTTGTGATCAAGCCATACCTGCGAGGTCTGAGTGATGGAATAGACGACCTCGCCCATCGGTGCGCCAGAGGCGGACTGCGCCGCAAGGCCAAGGGTCGAGGTGAAGACGATCGGCATTGCCGCCCGTGGCACACCGCCCGAGTTCTGGCGAGCAAGTTCGCGCAGGACACGGACACCGTTGACGCGGGCATGTTCCAGGTCACGCCACAACTGCCCCTGTAGCCGTTTTGCCCGGTCGAGGAAGCGGTCGATGGGCCGGTTGTCGACTTCAAGCAAGATCAGCGAGGTGAAATCGCCGATCACTCGGTTTACGTCGGGATGCACGGGCTGGCGGTTGAAGAGGGTGAGGTTGAGCGCAAAATGCGGCTCGTCCGACCAATAGGCCAGCACATCGGCAAAGGCTGCAAGGAGCACACCTGAAGGGGTAAGCCCAAGCCGCGCGGCGCGGCCCTTCAGCGCTGACCACTGTGCGGCGGGCAGCGTGAACGGGCGGCGCCTGAACTCTGGCGGCTTGTGACTGACCCCCCGGCGGCGCAGGGGCAGGGCTGGGGCGGCAGGAAACGCGGGCAGGCGATCGGTCCAGTATGCAAGGGAACTGGCGTATGCTTCGCCCGCGCGCGCCGTGGTTTCTGCAAGCACATAGTCGCGGAAAGAGAGGCCGATGGGTGGCAGTTCAGTTTCAGGATGGGCGTACAGTGTGAAGAGCTCACCCAAAAGGATGCGCAGGCTGTGGGCGTCTGCCCAGAGCGCGTCGATGCTGAAGAAGATGCGTGTCACGTCGCCGGGCAACGTTGCGGCCCGGATGTCGAAAAGCGGCCCCGTCGTTGCATCAAGAATCTGGTGCGACATGTCCTGCCGGATGCGGGCAAGGCGTTCGTCGGTACCGCTTGCAGCGTCGATCAGCTGGATGGTGTAGGGGGCGTCGTCTGGGAGAATCCGTTGTTGGCCGCTTTCAGGCAGAACGACCATTCGCAGCATGTCATGGCGCGAGACCAGGGCCCGCCAGGCCGCCTCAAAGCGCGGCAGGTCAAGCGACTGGCAGTCAACCTCGATATAGCCGTGCGTCGCGATGTTGCCGAGATCGAAGGCACTGCTGCGGCCAAGCCAGTAGGCTTCCTGGATTTCGGTCATCGGGAAAGGCGAAAAGCGCTGGTCCGGGTCGGGGTGAATCTGGAATTCGGCCGCTTCCGGCGCGGCCCCCGGTCTCCGGTCGGCCTCGATCCGGGCGGCGAACTGATAAAGCTGCGGCGCCTCGAACAGGGCGTGGACGGGCAGCCGCAGGGCAAAGACGTCGCGGATACGGGCAATGACCCTGGTGGCCAGAAGGGAGTGGCCACCGAGCAGGAAGAAATCGTCTTCGGGACCGATGGGGCGATCGGAGGCGATGCCAAGTGCAGCGCGCCAGATTTCGGCGAGGAGTTGCTCGACCTCGGTCAGGGGGCGCGACATTACCGTCTCGGGCGCACGGTCAAGCGCCATCAGCTGCAGGGCCGCCAGATCGGCCTTGCCGTTGCGGGTCAGGGGAATGCGGCGGACCGGAACCAGATCAGAGGGAACCATGTAAGCGGGAAGTGAGGCCGAGCAGAACTCACGCACAGTGGCTGCCCAGGCCGCAGGGGTCATCTGCGGTGCGGGTGGGGTCGCCTGGCGATGGTCCATCTCGGGTCGGCGGGCATAGAGATTGACGAGCGCTACGGCATCGCCGCCGCCGAAAGCCTTTTCGTGGACGACGGTAAAGCCGTGCGCGGCAAGGTCCTTTGCCAGCGCCTGAACCCGTCCTTCGATGTCGTGGACTTCGACAACGATCTGCCGGATCAGCGGCCAGTGTTCGTCCTCCAGCCCGGCGAAGACGGCCATTTCCGCCTTTTCGACGTCGATCTTCAGCAAGTCGATGCGGGTGATACCCTGGGCCCGGATTACAGAGGACAACGTCTCGATCCGGGCGGGCACCTCGACCGATTGCATCCGCCAGGCGATGGCATCGTCCTGCCCCCCACCCTGGCTTTCGGCAAAGCTTGCCACGGACTGGCGCGCTCCGGCTTCGGCCACGTCCTGTCCGGACACGATGGTCAAGCGGGGGAAATACCGCATTTGCACCTGGCCAGGGGCGCCTCCAATACCAAGATTGTGGGCCTGCCCGCGAAGCCCGTGGAGATCGAAGTTCTGCTGCAATATGGCGTAGACAGGGGCGATCGGCTCAAAAGCGTGTACTGTCAGGTCGAAGCCAGCCTCCCGCGCGAAGAATACGGCGGCCATGCCGATATTGGCACCGACGTCGAAGACGACATCTCCGGGGCAGAGCGTGATCCCGTGCTGCAGATAGGACCGGTCGCGGAAGATCTCGTCATAAAGAAACCGCGTCTCGTTCAGGTTCAGGTGCGCAACCCTCGTGCCATCGGGAAGATCGGTGGTTGCGCCGTCAAAAGGCAGGCGTCCAAGAACGCCCGGGGCGGATCTCGCATCGGGGACGATCCAAGCCACCAGACGCCGTGCGCCGCTGGTGCTGTCTTCCGCAGTCGAGACGATGCAATTGGCCACTCCCGGCGCCAGTCGCAGGGCGGCGGCGATCTCGCCCGTCTCGATCCGGTAACCGCGGATCTTGACCTGGTCATCGCCGCGTCCGCAGTAGTCCAGATCGATCGTCGCGCCGGTCTGGTCCAGAACTTGCCGCGCGATGTCACCGCTTTTGTAAAGACGCCCGAAGACCGGGTGATCCACGAACCGCTCGGCCGTCAGCGTGGGACGGTTGAGATAGCCCTGCGCGACGCCTGCGCCCGCCACGTGAAGCTCACCCGGCAGCCCGGGCAAGACGGCATTGCCGGCGGCGTCCAGCAGCAGGAGCTCAAGGTCGTCGATTGGCACTCCGACCAGGCTGTGGGGCCGGTCGCAGTCGGCAGCGGTGACCCGCCGATACGTGACATGGACAGTGGTTTCGGTGATGCCGTACATGTTCACAAGCACGGGCCGGGTATCGCCGTGCCTGGCGAACCAGGGCCGCAGCATCGCGAAATCCAGCGCCTCGCCGCCAAAGATCACCCAGCGCAACCCCAAGGGTGGCAGCCCTTCGGTTGTTTCGTGCTGCACCAGCTGGCCAAAGGCCGAAGGGGTCTGGTTCAAAACGGTCACGCCCTGATCCGCAAGCATCTGGCGAAACTCCGGCACCGAGCGGCACAGAAGTGTAGGCGGCAGGACCAGCCGCCCGCCGTGGAGGAGGCAGCCAAAAATCTCCCACACCGAAAAGTCGAAAGCCGCAGAGTGGAACAGCACCCAGACGTCGGCCGGGCCGAAGTGAAATTGCGAGGCCGTCCGGGTCAGGAGCCGGTCGACGTTCCGGTGGCTGACAAGAACACCCTTGGGCTTTCCGGTCGAGCCGGAGGTGTAGATCACATAGGCCGGGTCGTCCGGCGTGGTGGCAACGTTCGGGGGATCGTCCGAAACGGTGCCGTCAGGCATGAGAAGTTTGCAGCCGCCAAGGTCAATGCCCGACATCTGGTCGGGATAGGAGATCAGGAGCGGCGTTGCCGCGTCTTGCAGGATCATGGCAATCCGGTCCGGCGGGCTGGTCGGATCAAGCGGGACATAAGCGCCCCCGGCCTTCAGGATTGCAATGATGGCGATGATCAGCTCGGGTCCCGGTGGTAGGCAGAGGCCGACAAGAGTTCCCGAGCGGCAGCCTTCGGCGAGAAGCCGGTGAGCAAGGCCATTGGCGCGGGCGTCGAGTTGGCCGAAGCTGATGCCCTGGCAGCTTTGCCCGCCATGGAAGGCGAGCGGGGTCAGCGCAATAGCGTCGGGCTTACGAAGGGTTATGTCCCTCAGGCGGTGATGCAGGCAGTCAGCCTGAGCGGGCAGCAGCGTCGCGGGGGCAGGCAAGGGGGCCAGTGGAAGGTTAAGCGATGTCGCCGATGGATGGGCGACCATTGCCTGAAGGATGGCAACCAGCATCTCGCCTAGACGGTGGACGACGGGGCTTGCGATGCCCTTGCCGTGATAAAGCCGCAAGCCGATACGCTCGACACCGGGCAGAACCGCGATGGCGAGCGGGTAGTTGGTGTTTTCGACAATCTCCAACGTTCGGACGCGGGGCGCCCCGGCAATGCTTGCGCCAAGGTTTGCGTCCGAGACGGGAAAGTTCTCGAAGACGAGAATGGTGTCGAAAAGAGCGCGCGTTTCAATCTTCGCGGCGCCTTGAACCTCGGCAAGGCTGGAATAGGCAAAGGCGTCCTGAGCTTGGGCCTGTTGCATCAGCCCTTGCAACCATTCGGCCAGCGGCTGGTCAGTCAGGTCGACCCGCATCGGCAGTGTGTTGATGAAAAGGCCGACCATGGTCTCGACCCCCAGCAAATCCGCCGGACGGCCAGAAACGGTGGCACCGAAGACAATGCTGTCCTGGCGGCAGGCGCGGGAGAGGAGGATCGCCAGCGCACCTTGAAACAGGGTATTCAGCGTCAGGCGGTGGTCGCGGACGAAATCGCCGAGGGACCTGGCGAGGCCTGCATCGATTTCAAGATCGGCCGGGCCCTTGCCTTCGGGGCCCCAGACTACCGGCAGCGATCCCGACAGCAGGGTTGGCGCGTCGATATCGCCCAGCCGCTCTTCCCAGTAGCGTCTGGCGGCCTGCCGGTCCTGCTGGCTGATCCAGGCAAGATGGTCGCGGTACTGACGCACCGGAGGCAGAATGGCCGTTTCCCCCTTCAGCGCAGCATTGTAGCAGGCGACCAGTTCGCGCACGAGAATGGGGACGCACCAACCATCCAGAAGAAGGTGGTGATGGGTCCAGACAAAGACGTGGCGATCGGCCGCCAACCGGATGAGCCGCAGCCGCATCAGCGGTGCCTGCTCGAAGCGGAAGCCTTCGCGACGGAGGGCGTCGCGCAGAGTGCCAAGCTTGGCCTCCTGCTGCGAAGTCTCACAGTTGCTCCAGTCCAGAAGCTGCCAGTCAAGCTCGACCGACTTGCGAACGACCTGAACCGGTGCGTCAAGACCTTCCCAGTGAAACGACGTGCGCAGGACGGTGTGACGCGAGGTCAACTGCGACCAGGCCGACCGGAAGCTGTCAGGATCAAAGGAACCGTCGAAAGAATAGGCAAACTGTTCGACATAGAGACCCGCTTGCGGATCAGCGGCAAGGCATTCGAAGAGGATGCCCTGCTGCATTGGCGACAGCGGATAGATGTCCTGGACATTTTCCATCTTCATCCCCGGTCTCCCTCGTCGGCAATGAGGTCCTGAAGGCGGGCGAAATCGTCTTCGCTCATGCCCGACAGGCCAAAGTCGTGAATCGATGCCAGCGGAGCGGCACCGGCGGCGGTCAGAAGCCGAAGCTCGGCCAGGATGCAGTCGCGCAGCTCGTCGATGCTTGCAGGGCTGTAGAGGTCGGGGTTGTGTTCGATCAGCAACCGAAGCTGGCCATCGACCAGTATCGCGACCACCTCCAGCGGATAGGGCCGGACCATCCGGGGGCTGCGGGCTGGGCCGGTTTTCAAGTCATGGTCGCTCGCCCCGCCATCGAGGCGCCCGAGATAGTTCAGTACGATCGCGCCCTGCGGTGCGGATCCAAGGCGTGGGTCCGCCGCCATGTCACGCAGGACACCATAGCCAAGGCCTCCGTTCGGGATCTGCCCAAGCGCTTGCCGAACGATCGTAAGCTCGGAGGCCGGCTCATCCGCAGCGGTCCGCGGAAAGCCCACGCGCAGCGGGTGGATGGCCGTGAACCATCCGACCGTGCGGCTGATGTCGAGATCGGGGTCAAGGGTGGCGCGTCCGTGCCCCTCAAGATCGATGCGCAGGTCGTGAAGGCCGGTGATCGCCTTCAGGGCGCGCATCAGGGCGGTGACGATCAGGTCAAGCAGGGGGATTTTCGAGGGCTGCCCGGAAAGCGCCGAAGTTTCGGCTTCCGTCAGGCTGGCCTCGCTGCGACGGACATCGCCAACGACATCCGGACCGTCGCGGTGGGGCAGGTCGGTCACAAGGGCAGAGGCATGACGCCAGTGTGCGAGTTCGTCGGCAAAACGGTCTGGCGCGGCCAGGTGCTGGGTCCAGGCTGCGAAGGAATGTGCCTTGGCCGGCAGGCGGGGCGTCTCACCGGCCGCGATCTGCCGACAGGCGGTCGACAGGTCTTCCAGAAGAATGCGCCAGGACACGGCATCGACCGCGAGGTGGTGGATGACCCACAGAACGAGGGGGTCTGCCCCCGCCCTGCGCCGCACCAGAGCGACGCGCTGGATCGGTCCGGCCGCAAGATCAAGCGAGGCCTGCAACCGTGCGGCATGCGGGGCAAAGGTGGCGGGCTGGTCCGGTTCTGGGCAGTCGGAAAGGTCGATCACCTCAACCGCGACCGAGGCCGCATCGGAGAGGTCCGCAAGCTGCAGCGTCGCCCCCCGCAGCCGCAGGCGCAGCATATCGTGCTGCGCGGTGATCAGGGCAAGGGCCTGTTGCAGGACGGTTTCATCCGGGGAGGGGGATGGGAATAGCAGGGCCTGGTTGTAATGCGAGAGGTCGGCGTCGCGGCGCCGCAGGAAGCGGGCTTGAATCGGACCGGGTTGGAACGGGCCCGAGGTCTGAATCGCTGCCGCAGCATTGGAAACAGCGCGCGCGCAGAGCGCCAGTTCAGCCGGTGACTGGTGCGCGAAGACATCGCGCGTCGTCAACCGGAACCCGGCCTCGCGCGCGCGGGCCACGACCTGGATTGCCACGATGGAATCACCGCCGAGGTCAAAGAAATTGTCATCTGGACCGACCTCTGCGCGACGCAGGACATCGGCGAAAATCTGGCAAAGCCGGATCTCTGTTTCGGATTGCGGCGTGCGGGCCGCTGGCCGAGACGCGTCTGTCCGCAGCAGAGCACGCAGGTCGATCTTGCCGTTTGCCAGCCGGGGCAGCGAGGGCACCGAATTGACTTGTGCCGGAACGTAGGCATCGGGGAGGCGGTTACGGACCCAGTCGCGCAAACCCTCGACCGGGCCGACGACCCAGGCCAGAAGCTGCGCGCCGCCGCCGGCGCCCGGGTGCACGGCGACATGACAATCGGTCACCAGCGGATGGCCGCGCAGGCAAAGCGCCACCTCGGCCGGTTCGACGCGGAAGCCGCGTATCTTTGCCTGGCCGTCGCGACGCCCCATGAAATGAACCTGGGCCTGGTCATCGACGAAGCCCAGATCGCCTGTCCGGTAAGCTGGGTTTGCACCCTCGGCGTCGTCGACAAACCCTCCCGGCTGAGAGCCAAGGTATCCGGGCGAGATTGTCGCGCCTGTAAGGCAGATCTCGCCGACAAGGCCGTCTGGCAAGCGATGGCCCGCCGGGCCAAGGATCGTGACGCCGACACCCGGAAGGGGCTGGCCGAGGGGCACGAAGTCGCCTGGGCTGGCCGGGACCTCGCCGCAGATCGCGCCGATGGTCGCCTCGGTCGGGCCATAGTGGTTGAAGATCGAAAGGTCTGGCCTCAGCGCGCGGATGCGGTGCACGAGCCCCGCCTCCAGCCGGTCACCGCCGAAAACGAGGCGCTGGCGCGGAAGCAGGGAGCGGGCATTCTCGGTCGACAGAAGCGCCGCAAAATGCCCCGGCACGGTCTTTAGCACATCGACAGGATGGGTCTGCAGATGGTGCGCCAGGGCGTGGGCGTCGGTGACCAGCGCTTCGGGCAAGAGATGCAGGCGTCCCGTCGTCAGCGCGGGGAAAAGCGCGGTATAGCCAAGATCGGCCCCGAAGCCCGAGGTCGTTGCGAAGACATGACCGGGCATCAGATCAAGTCGGTCGGTGATACCCGCCACATAGGCCGCCAGATTGCCCTGTGTGATCCGCACACCCTTTGGCGTGCCCGTCGAGCCCGAGGTGAAGATGATGTAGGCCAGATCGTCCGCGGCAAGCGGCAAGGGTGGAATGGGCGCGCCCGCCGCGTCAGGTGGCACGATCGTCGTGGGCAGATCGGACAGGTTCCGTCCGATGGCGAATTGCGCCTGTGCGAGGGTCAGGATCTGTGCCTGACGTTCGGGCGGCCATGCCGGCTCGACCGGAACGAAGGGCGCGCGGCGGCGCCATGCGGCCAGCAGGCCAACGACGAAGTTGATCCCACGGTCGACGATCAGCGCAACGGGCGCGGTCTCTGGATGACCCGCTGCCGCGAGGGCACCTGCGAGAGCAGCTGCGCGTGCGTCCAGTTCGGCGACGGTCAGGTGCTGCGTCCCATCCGACAGCACGATGTCGGATGGTGACTGAACAAGGCGGTGGGCAAGTAACGTCGGCACAAGCGCATGGGACTGGGGCGCGGGCTCCGCCCCAGGGTCGGTACAAGGCAGCCAGTCGCGCATCGGGCGGGAAAGGTTTTCGGTCAGCCCCAGAAGCAGGACGCGGTAGGTCTTCGCCAGCGCTGCCACCCGCACCGCGTCCCATGCGGCGACGTCGTAGGTCAGGCGCAGCGACAGGACTTGCCCCCGCAGACTGGCTACGGCTGTCAACGGGAAATTGGTCTCGCCGCCCGTCTCGATCCCGGTCAGCGCAAGGTCGTCGGCGAGCGGAGACCGGGCCAGGTTTTCGTCGAAGGGGAAGTTCTCGAAAACGAAAAGGGTGTCGAAAAGGGCGCCGTCGCTGCGGGGAATGTCGCTCCAGCCGCGCAGGTCGCGCAGCGAGACATGCCCATGGGCATCAAGCCCGGCCATATCGGCGTGCTGAGCCAGAAGCCAGTCGGCAATGGGTATGTCCCAATCGATCCGAGCGCGGTGGGGGAGGGTATTGATGAAAAGCCCGACCATATCTTCGATGCCGGGGACCGAGGGGGGCCGACCGTTGATCGTGGTGCCGTGAACCACGTCGCTTCGACCGGTGGTATGGGCCAGAAGGGCCGACCAGGCGCCCTGCAACAGGGTGTTGAGTGTGACGCGATGCGCCCGGGCCATGGCCTGCAACATGGCGCCGACCTGGGATTCAAGCTCGATCCGCTGGTGATCGCAGCGGCGCGGTCCGGGCTGGGTATCGCGGGCCAGACGGGTTGGTTCATCAAAGCCGGAGAGCTGCTGGCGCCACCAGGCCTCGGCTGCCGGGGCATCGACGGTCTGGCGAAAACGCAGATAGTCGCGCCAGTCGGGGGCGGGCAGCAGGGGGCTGGGTAGCCCCTGCCGTTCGGCCGCATAGAGGGCGCGGAGGTCATTGAAGACGATCTTGATGCACCAGCCGTCCATCAGGATGTGATGGCTGGTCCACAGCAGGTGCCAGCGTTCGGGACCAAGTTGGAGAAGATGCAACCGCATGAGCGGTGGCGCGGTGAAGTCGAAGCCACGCTGACGGTCGCTGATGCGCAACGCAGCGACGTGGTGTTTTGCGGCGTCCTCTGGCAGATGGCGCAGGTCGGCGCAGGCAAGGTCAAGCAGCGCGGTCCGGTGCAAGATCTGCCTAGCGCGGCTCTGGCCCTCCAGCTGGAAGCCGCAGCGTAGAATGGCATGGCGCGCAATCAGGCCGTTCCAGGCGCGTTCAAGAGCGGCTGGATCGAGCGGACCCTGCAAATCGAAACCAACCTGTTCGATATACTGCCCGGCTTGAGGAGCGGCGAGGCATTCGAAGAGCATGCCCTCTTGCAAGGGCGTGGCGTCGAGAATGTCTTCGATGTCGCGTCCGTGCGGCAGCAGGGCCAATGCGTCGGATGACAGACTGGCAAGGGGGAAGTCGCCCAGCGTCGCAACCCTTTCGGGGATGGACTGGCAATGGTCCAGAACCGTCTCAAGGTCATGAAGGATGGCATCGGCAAGCGTCGCGATGGTTTCGGCCCGGTGGCACTGCGCGCCGTAGGTCAGCGCCAGCACAAGCCCGCCGTCCGCGAAGGCGGTCGTGAGTTGCAGCCCATAGGGTCGCCTCTGGTCCGGCGAATGGATCGGGCCGGGATCTAGCGGGGCCGGGCCGACGACCGGCCAGCTTGCCTCGGTGGATGCGCCGGTCTGGCCCAGGTGGTTGAAGACCAGCTGGGCGGGGCTGCATTGCAGGTCCGCCGTCTGGCCAAGATAGCGCAGCTGGCCATGGATTTGTGGCAGCGCAATCGAGGTTCGGACATTGTCTTTCACGGTCGGAATCAGCGTGCCAAGCGGCGCCGGTGTGATGGTCAGAGGCACCAGCGCAGTGAACCAGCCGACCGTGCGCGACAGATCGCTGTCACCGTCACGGCCCTGGGTTTCAAGATCGATTCGAAAGGCCGGTTCGGAGCTGTGGCGGGCCAGGGCAGATGCGAGGGCGGCCAAGATGAGCTCTTGCGGGCGGGTGCCATAGGTGGCGTTCGCAGCAGTCAGAAGCCGGTCAGCCAGCACGGCGGGCAGAATGCGCCGCTCGGTGCGCGTCAGGGCGGCGGTGTCGGGACCTGAACCTTCCGTCGGCAGGACGAACGGAGGGGTGGCCGCGGTGGTCTTCCAGTGGGGCAGGTGGCGCTGCACCGCCCAGGTCGAAGTGGCCGTATCCGTTGCCCGTGCCCAGTCGGCGAAAGACAGCGTCCGCGCGCCAAGGTCGATTGCCCGCCCCTCGGCCAGCTGTGAGCAGGCCCGAATGAAGTCGGTCTGCAGGATGTGCCAGCTGACCACATCGACGACCAGATGGTGAACAGTCCAGAAGAAAAGTCCACCGGCCGCACCGCGGTCGAACAAGATCGGGCAGGACATGCGACCCGAGGCAGGGTCGAGCGCGGCTTGTGCCTCGGCACAGAGCCGGGAAATCTGTTCGGGATCGTCGCAGGCCACAACCCGCAGCTTCGGTGCAGGAGCTCCGCCGAACAGCATCTGCCAGCCGTCGGAGCCGAAGAAGAAGCGTGCGGTCAGCGCGTCATGCATCTCGTGCAATGCCGCAACCGCCGCAGAAACGATCTCTGGCGGGCAATCCGGTTCCAGCGCCACGAAGATCGACTGGTTGAAGTGATGCGGGGCAAAGCCGATGTGTTCGGCAAACCAGTGCTGGATCGGCGTAGCGGGCGCGGTCCCGGTGGCGCTTTCCTGGGAGACCGCAGCCCTTTCGCCAGGGAGTGCGGCGCGGGCCAGCGTTCCAACTGTCTGATTCTTGAAGATATCTTGCGGCGTAAGCGCCAGGCCAATTTCCCGCGCTTTGGCGATAACCTGAACTGAGCTGATGCTGTCGCCGCCGATCTCGAAGAAGTTGTCGTCGCGTCCCACGGAGTCGAGCCGCAGCACCGCGCACCAGATGGCGGCGAGGGCGGTTTCGGCCGGTGTTTGAGGCAATCCGGGTGAGGACGTGGCGGTGGGCGCGATCCGCTCGGGCGGGGGGAGGGCGCGGCGGTCGATCTTGCCGTTGGGCGTCAACGGCAAGCGTTCAAGAACGACGAACGCGGTCGGCATCATGTATTCCGGCAAACTGTCGCGGAGACGGACGCGCAGGCGCTCGACCAGCACGCGGCGATACTTGCCGAAGAGCGGCGTGTTGCTGAGGGGGCCGATCGGAGGGATCGCGACAGCAGGGACTTCGGACCCGCGATAGATCAGTGCCTGCATCTCACCCGCCTTGGGGCCAGGCAAAAGCTGGACATTCAGGCCGCGACGGCCGATCCCATCCAGGATATCGGCGGGATCGATGGCCTTGGGGTCTGCGGTCCCGTTCCACTGGCTGATCGGTTGCGTCTGCGCAGGACCAAGCCAGTCGGTCAGCATTACATCGGCTGATGTCCGGGCGTCGCGAAGGCCGGTAATGAGGATGGGGTCCTGCCCGGGCAGATGGGCAAGAATGTCTTCCAGTCCGAAGCCGTCTCCGTTAAGTTGCAGAGGCGGACTCGCCGAGGGACGACCGTCCAGCAGGACCTGATAGCGAAAAGCATTCAGTTCGTTCCGGTAGCGGCCATCCTTGAGGAAGACCTGCGCGCTGCAAAGGCCTGGGATGTCTTCAATGAGCGCGGCAAAAGCGGCTGGATCGAGATAGAGCTCTTCGTCATCGCGGAGGCTTTGGGCGGCGCGGGCTGCGACATCTGCCGCAAGCCGGTGCGGTGGAGCGCGGAAGGCCTGTATCGCCGCATGCAGCGTATGGGCCAACCTGAGGTTGCGAATGTCGCCGAAGAAGATGGCCCCTCCTGCCGCGAGGGCCGGTGCAAGTCTGGCAAGCACGCGCCGCAGATAGGCAAGGCTGGGGAAATACTGCACCACCGAATTGAGTATGATGAGGTCGTAAGTGCCATTGGCCATCGGGCCGGGATCATCAGCCTCGCGCCGTTCGACCCTGACATGGCGCAGGGCGTGGTTTGCGTCACAGAGGGCCTGGATCCGGGCCACGGCCCGGGCCGAGATGTCGGTTGCGTCGTAGACTGCGACCTCTGGTGCGATCTGCGACAGGATCAGACCGGACCCGCAGCCGATCTCAAGCACCCTGGTGGGCGCGCGCGACCGGATCGTGGCCAAGGTGTCGTCCAGCCAGGCCCGCATCTCTGCGGCGGGCAGGGCAGAGCCGTCAAAGCTGGAGGCCCAGCCCGAAATGTCGAAGACGGGATCGGCGGCAATTTCGCTGGGTGCATAGACGCTGTCGAAGAGACTCTGCCATTCGCCGGTCCGGTCCAAGGTCTCATCTTCGGTCAGCGGATGGGGTTGCACATAAGCGACCAGCCGCTTTTCGCCAGGGCGGTCTTCGCGGGCAAGAACGACGGCGTTCTGAACCGCGGCGTCGGCAGACAGCACCTTCTCGATCTCGCCGGGGTCAATGCGGTGCCCTCGGATCTTGGTCTGATGGTCGATCCGACCGAGAAAAAGGATTTCACCGTCAGCACTGTAGCGAACCTTGTCGCCTGTCCGGTAGATCTGCCCTGGCCCGAAAGGGTTCGGGGCAAACGCCGCAGCCGTCAGGTCAGGCCGCCCGCGATAGCCAAGGCCGACGCTGAGCCCGCCGATCACAAGCTCGCCCTCTGCCCCGGGCGGCAAGAGCGCGTCACCTCGAAGCACGTAAGCCTGAACACCGTGGACAGGCCTGCCGATTGTCACGGGCCGATCGGGATCAAGGACCGCAAAGGTGGCGCAGACGGCGGCTTCGGAGGGGCCATAGGCGTTGACGATCCGTCGTCCGCTGGCCCAAGTCCGCAAGAGGCCCTGCGGACAAGCTTCGCCTGCAAGGACCAGTTCACGCAGGTCGGGCAGCGGTGTCGCGGGCAAGGCGGCAAGGAAGCTGGGGGTGAAAGTGGCGTGGGTGATCCGGGCCGCCTGAAGCCAATCGGCAAATTTCCGGTCCGGCAATCTTGATGTTTCGGGGATCAGGTAAAGCGTCGCGCCAGAGGCAAGGGGGATCAGAATCTCCCAGATGGAACTGTCGAAACTGAAGGAGGCGAAATGCAGGGCCCGGTCGCCAGGTCCGGCCTGGAAGATCCGGCGCACGACCTGCGCCAGATTGCCCAGCCCCGCGTGACTGTTTATCGCGCCCTTTGGCCGACCCGTCGAGCCTGAGGTGTAGATGATATAGGCCAGATCATCCGGCGCATGGTGCTGTCTGCGCGGGGGCTGATCCGGCGTAGCGGGCGCGGCAGCGATGTCGAGGATCGTGAAGTCACTTGTGTCCAGCCGGTTCTTGGTATCCTCGTCCGAAAGCACGAGCCGCATCCCGCTGTCCTGCGCGATATAGGCAAGGCGATCTGCCGGGTAGGCGGGGTCAAGCGGCACAAAGGCGCCGCCTGCCTTCAGGATACCCAGCATCGCGATGATCATGCCAAAGCCGCGGGGCAGAAGGATGCCGACCGCTCCCTGGTGGTCCAGTCCCGCTGCAATCAGCTGGGCTGCAACTGAGTCTGTCGCCCGGTCGAGCGCGGCATAGCTGAGCGTCTCGCCATTGAAGTGCAGGGCAGGCGCATCTGCGAAGGTGGTGGCGAGGTCGCGGAAGAGGTCGGGAAACGGGGTAACCGAGTTGGGCGGGTCGCAAGGGCTGTTGAACAGGGTCAGCTGCTGGTCGATCTCGGCCTGCGACAGAAGCGGGAGGTGGCCGATTCCCGTCGCCGGGTCCGCGATCGCCCCGGTCAGCAGGCGTTGGTAGTGATCGGCCATCTGCGCGATTGTGGCTGTATCGAAGAGGTCGGTTGCGTATTCCCAGGTGCAACGGAGGTGATCTTCCTGCTCTTCGACAGAGAGGAAGATGTCGAATTTGGAGGTTCCGTTGTCGAGCGGCACGGGCCGCAGGGTAAGCCCGGCAAGCTCTAACGCGCTGCGCGGTGCGTTCTGAAGTGCGAAGGCGGTCTGGAAGACGGGGGCATGGGCCTGGTCCCGGTCGGGCGCAAGATCGTCGACGACGCGTTCGAAGGGCATGTCCTGATGGTCGAATGCATCGCGCGCGGTGGCGCTGTGCTGAGCAACAAGGCTTGCAAAGGGAAGATCATCGGACAGGCTGCGAAGCCGCAATGCCAGGGTGTTGACAAAAAACCCGACCAAAGGTTCCAGTTCGCGCCGATTTCGGTTGGCGATCGGACTGCCGATCACGATGTCGTCCTGGCCCGAGTACCGGTAGAGAAGCGATGCAAACCCGGCCATCAGGACCGAATAGAGCGTGGTTTCCAGCTTCCGGGCAAGAGCGCGGAGCTGGCCGGTCAGCCCCGCTGGAAGTGTGAAGACCGCGTGGGCCCCGGCAAAGCTTTGCCGGTCGGGGCGCGGACGGTCGGTGGGCAGCAGAAGCAGCGGTGGGGCATCCCGCAACTGGTTCCGCCAGAATTCAAGCTGCGCATCAAGCGCTGGTCCGGTCAGAACTTCGCGCTGCCAGAGGGCAAAATCGGCATAGTGCAGCGGAAGAGACGGCAGATCATGTGCCTGTCCCGCTGAAAGTTGCGCATAGAGCTGGGCAAGTTCGCGCGTGAGGATGCCGATCGACCAACCGTCACCGGCAATGTGATGCAGAAGCAAAACGAGAAGCCAGTGCCCGGCACCCAGCCTGATCAGCGTGGCCTTGATCATCGGATCGCGGGACAAGTCGAAGCTTTGGGACAGGCAGGCCGTCAGCGCGTCCTGCCGGGCCTGGACAAGGGCCGCTCCGTCCAGATGCGAAAGATCGACGAGGGGCAGCGAGAAGGCGACCTGCCGGGCTATGACCTGATGTGGCAGGCCATGGTCGGCGGCAAAGGTGGTGCGCAGGACTTCGTGCCGGTCAACGAGAGCGTTCAGTGCGGCTTGCAAGGCAGAGTGTTGCAGCGGGCCTTCGATTTCCAGCGCACTTGAGATGTTGTAGGTTGGGCCCCCGCCTGTGAGCTGATCGAGAAACCACAACCGGCTTTGTGCGAAAGAAAGTGGAATCTGGGTAGGCCGGGGGTGGCGAGGCGTGATCCGGTTGCCTGCACGCTCGATCCCCTGCAGGTAAGCGAGGACGGCAGGCTTGCGCCGGGCGAGGTGGTCCTGCAGTTCGGGCGTTAGGGCACCCTTCGCGGCCGACAGCCGAAGATTTTCGCCTTCAAGCGTCAACGAGACGCCCCGTTGGGCGAGAAAAGCCAGCAGCGCGGCGGGCTGCTCTGGCAGTGAAGAAAGCTCGGCCATGTGTGTCATATCAGCACGATCTCCTGATCGGCGGCTGGCTCCGAATAGCCGGTGGCAAGGGCGGAAATCGTCGGGGCCTCAAAAAAGGCGCGCAAGGTGGGTGCTTGGCCGAACCGATCCTTCAGCCGCGAGACGACTTGGGTGGCAAGAAGGGAGTGGCCGCCAATGTCGAAGAAGCGATCGTGAATGCCGAAAGAGCTTGTCCCCAGCACTTCGGCCCAGATGGCGTGGATGATCTGCTCGGCCTCGGTTTGCGGCGCGCTGTGTCCGGACTTGTCCGCAAGGTGCAGATCGACGGAGTTGGGCGAGGGTAGCAGCGCCCGCGCGATCTTGCCGTTCGAAGTTAGGGGAAACTGTGCCAGAAGCACGATTGCTGCAGGTACCATATGCTCGGGCAATAGGTGGCGCGCATGCCGCCGCAAGTCCGTCCGCAAGCTGCGCGCAATACGGGCCAAAGCCGGGGTGTTGCCGAGGCTGGCTGGCGCGGCGGGGGCGGGGCCAAATCGGCCTGTCGCCAATGCAGTCGCAGATCGGGTGAACAGCGCGTCCATCCAGCGTGCATTCCGCGCGAAGGTCAGATGCAGGGTACAGCCCGCCCTTTCGGCAAGGGCATGAAGATCCTCCGGATCGATGGCCGCGCCCGATGCGCCAATCGCGTCATGGACCCGGGCATTCGGGATCGAAGACAGGGCGAGTTCTGCCCCGGCCTGCTGCAAGAGGGCTTCGATACCCGAAAGCTCTGCGCGGCTGTCTTGCCAGTCCTGCCAGTGGTGCGGCAGGGTGGCTTGGGCTGTGGCAGTCAGGTCGACGCTGTAGCGAAAGACCGCCATTTCATTGCGCCCACGTCCGCGTTTCAGGGCGACGCGGTGGCAGACAAGACCGGGGACGAGGGACTCGATCCGGCGGAAGAGGTCCGGCGACAGCACCAGCTCGCTTTCGTCGGCCACCGACACGCTGACCAGGTCCTGTACGGCATGGGGGTCAGCGTTTGGCCCCAGACGTTCGCGGGCGATCCAGGTGTGAAATTCGGTCAGAAGATCAAGATTTCGAAGGTCCCCAAGATATATCCGCCCGCCAGCGCGAAGGAGCGGGCGAAGCGCGCCAAGGACCTGCAGAAGGTAGCCGGTGCCAGGGAAGTATTGCACCACGGAATTGAGGATGATCAGGTCGTAGCCCTGGCCCTGGTCAAGCCCCGCGACCACATGGGCAGGTTGGTGAAGCAGTCGGACATGCGCGAGATCGGGCTGCGAGGCGCGGCGCAGAGCCAGTCGGTCCAGCGCGGTGCGGGAGATGTCGGTCGCGACATAGCTTGCAGCGTCAGGGGCCAGGGCGGCAAGCAGAAGTCCTGTCCCGGCGCCGATCTCAAGAATGTGGCGCCCCTTCGCGCCTTTCAGTTCGGCCAGCGTACTTGCCAGCCATTCGCGCATTTCGGGCAGCGGAATAGGGGCATCGGTGGCCGAACTGACCCAGCCGTCGAAATGTTCAGCACGGATGGGAGAACTGTCCTTCGTCGCGGCGTAGGTGGTATCGAACAGTTCGGTCCAGCTGGTGAGGGTCTCGTCCTCTCCGGAGTCGACGAGATGCGGAACGACATAGGCCGTGAGGCGCAGCGTTTCGCCATCGCGGCGCGGGATGACCAGCGCGTCTGACACCCGGGGGTGGGACTTCAGCGCCTGTGCCACTTCCTCGGGCTCGATCCGGAATCCACGCAACTTCACCAGATCATCGGTCCGGCCGAGGAGATCGATGCGCCATTCATCGCGAAGCCGGGCAAGGTCGCCGGTCCGATAGAGCCTTCCGGGGCCAAAGGGGTTTACGATGAACCGGTTGGCGGTCTGTGCCGGGTCGTCGTGGTAGCCAAGCGCAAGGGCGTCGCCCCCGATGTAGATCTCGCCGGGTACTCCGGGAGGACAGGGGCGCAGCTGGCCGTCAAGGATCCAGAGGGTCGTGTTGGCGATCGGCCCGCCCAGCGGAACGCGTTGGTTGGGCGCGTCAGGCAGGTCGATTTGGCTGACGACCGCAAAGGTCGTGCATTCGGTGGGGCCATAACTATTTCGCAGGTTTGCCGGAGGGCTGTCTGATTGCAGGACCCGACTGACATGGCGGGCTGAAGGCGCTTCACCCCCGACAAGCAGGCTGTGGAGCCCGCCAAACGCCGTGGGACAATCCTCGGCAATGCGGTTGAACAGGGCGGCCGTGAGGAAGAGGTTGTCGATCCTGCGGTGCCGGAGCGTCTGGGCAAATGCTGCAGGAGAGAGCAGGGTCTCGCGGTCTATCAGGTCCAATCGACCTCCGGTCAGCAACGCCCCCCAGATTTCGAAGGTTGCTGCGTCGAAGGCGGGGTTCGACACGCCGGCAAAGCGTCTGCCAGGACCGAAGGCCGCGAAATCCTGTCCCAGCACCAGCCGCAGGATGGCGCGGTGCGGCACGACGACACCCTTGGGCAGGCCGGTCGAGCCGGATGTGTACATCATGTAGGCGGGTTGCATGGGGTCGATCGTGGGCAGGTCATCAAGCGGCCGGACGGCAAGCATCTGGGTGAAGTCCATGATTGCAAGCGCGCTCGCGGCAAGCCGCCCGATCACCAGGCGGGTGCCGGATTGCTTGAGAAGGGCGGCCGTCCGTTCAGGCGGGTGGTCGGGATCGAGCGGAACGTATATCGCCCCCGCCATGAGCACGCCCAGGCTGGCCACCACCATGGGGATCGACCGGTCAAGCCCCAGCGCAACCCGGTCGCCCGGCGCAATTCCTTCGTTTCGCAGAGCGCTGGCAATGGATCGCGCCTGTGTCATCAGGGTCTGGTAGTCAAGCTCGGTGGTGCCGTCGCAGACCGCCACCGCCGATGGCATCCGCGCCGCAATCTGCGCGACTTGTTCGGGTATGCCCAGATCGCGGGGGAATGGGGTTGCGGGCCCGATGCCGGCCTCAAGAAGGCGCGCCTCCTCGCCGGGTTCAAGCAGGGAAAGATGCGCGACCGGGATGTCGGGCGATGCAAGGGCCGCCTGCAAAAGCCTGACGTAAAGCCTGCCAAGCCGGGTCACGGTCTTGGAATGAAAGAGCGCAGTACGGTATTCGAAGGTTCCGGTGTAGCCGTCCTTGCCGGGGCGCAGGAACAAGGTCAGATCGAACTTCGAGGTGAAGCAGGGCAGGGGCACCCGCGTCACCCGCAGCCCTGCAAGATCCACCGCCGCGCCGGGGGCGTTCTGCAGGCTGAACATGACCTGAAACAGTGGGGCATGGGCCTTGGCGCGTTCAGGCATCATCTGGGTGATCAGCTGATCGAAGGGCAGCGCCTGATGGGCAAAGGCGCCATGAGCAATATCGACCACCCGCCGCAACGCTTCGGTGAACGAGGGCATGCCGGACAGATCAACGCGCAGCGCCAAGGTGTTGACGAAGAAGCCGACAAGGGGTTCGATCTCCGGCCGGTCGCGGTTGGCGATGGCCCCGCCGATGACGATGTCCTCGTCCCCGCCCAGGCGACCAAGCAGGGCGTAGAAGGCGGTCAACAGGACCATGTAGGGCGTTGCATGATGATGTCGGGCAAGCTCGGCAACCCTGGCGACCAGATCGGGCGGCAGCGCGAAATCGACCGAGCCGCCTGCGGTATCTTCGCCGATCCGGGGCAAGTCGGTCGGAAGGCCGATGCGTTCCGGCGCGCCTGCAAGGTGATCGTGCCAATAGGCAAGGTCCGCCGTTTCATCCTGCCGCCGCTCGGACGCGGTCTGCCAGATCGCGTAGTCGGCATACTGGATCGCCAGGGGCGGCAGCGGGTCGGGATGACCGGCGGAGAAGGCGGCATAGAGGTCTGACAGTTCAGAGACAAGCACGCCGGAGGACCAGCCGTCACAGGCAATATGATGCATCACCAGGCAAAGGTGATGCGAGTCCGCGCCAGTTCGGTACAGCACGCCGCGCACCATGGGGCCCAAGGCAAGATCGAAGGGGCGCGCGATCTGCGCCCGGACTTCGGCTTGCAAGCGCACGTCAACCTGGATGCTCTGCCCCGTGAGGTCGATCCGGTCGATCCGGAAGGCTTCGGGAGGATGTATGCGCTGGAACGGCAGGCCAGACCGGTCATGATAGGTGGTGCGGAGGATTTCGTGGCGGGCGATGATGTGTTCGATGGCCCGTGACAGAGCTTGATCATCCAGAGGGCCGTCGAGCCGCAAAAGCGCGGCCTCGTTGTAAAGCGCGCCTGGTCCGTGCCAGCGTTCGAGAAACCACAGGCGGCGCTGTGCGAAAGAGAGCGGCGCCTCGGTCCTGTGAGCCTCGCTGCGGGGACGGGGGCCGGCGCTTTGCCGCAGGTAGGCTAAAACCTCATCGCGCCGCGCCTTGAGTTTCAGGCGGGTGGCATCGTCCATGGCCTGGGTGCCACGCAAACGGATCTCGTCCCCGTCAAGCGACAGCCGGATGCCAGCCAGACGCAACTTCTGCACAAAGCGGGCGATATCGGCCATTACAGCGTCTCGGTCCATTCTTCGGTGTCTTCTTCCAGATGGGCTGCAAGGAGGGCGGGGGTCGACAACTGGAAGAGATGCCTCAGGTCCAAGTCGGCAAAGAGGTCACGGCGCATCCGCGACAGGGCCTGGGTTGCGGACAGAGAGTTGGCACCTAGCGTGAAGACGTCGCAGTCTGCCCCGACCGGCAAACCGAGAACCTCGGTCCAGATCGCCGCCACCTTTGCCTCGGTCTCGGTTCTGGGTGGCACCGGCGTCCGCTGGTTCTCAGTCGGGGTGATCAGCGCAGATCGGTCGACCTTGCCATTCGGCAAGAGCGGGGCGGCTGTCAGGACGGCAATGCCACGCGGAACGAAGGCCGGTCCAAGTCGGGCGAACAGTTCGCGCCGTAGACGGGGGACCAAGCTGGCGGGCGGGTCGGCCGAAATCACCCAGGCGTAAAGCTGGGGCGTGCCATCGGCGCCCGTGCGGGTCAGGACGACGCTGTCGGCCACGCCGGTCTGCTGATCGAGAACCGATTTCACCGCAGCGGGAACCACGCGGACACCATTGATCTTGACCTGATCGTCCATACGACCAAGGACCTCGATCCTGCCGTCCGACAGCGCGCGCCCAAGGTCGCCGCTGCGATATAGCCAGTCATCCGCAAGATGCGGATTTGGCACAAAGGTGGCCGCAACTCCGCCCTTAAGGGCGCCGAGCGTCCGATAGGGGGTACGGACCACGACTTCGCCGGCTTCACCGATCGCGCAGGGCAGGTCGCCCTTCATGACATGCAGTTCCGTGCCGTCAATGGCCGAGAAGACACTTGTCGCGCCACGCCCATCCACAGGTGCAAAGGCCCGGATCATCGTGGTTTCGGTACTGCCGTAGAAGTTCACAAGCTGCGCATGGCTGCCGAACTGACTCTGCCAGCGCTGGATCAGCGACGGCGACAGGGGTTCGCCGGACATGAAAAGCCATCGTAGCGCAACAAGGTCCGCCGCCGGGGCGGAAAGCCAGCTTTGCACCCGCGACGGCACTGCATGCACGATGCTGGCCCGTTCCCGCGCCAGCCAGCCGGGGACGAGGGCAGGCTCTTGCAGAAGACCTTCGGGCGGAATGAGGACTGCAGCCCCGTGGCAGAGGGGCAGGAAGATGTCGCGCAGGACGGCGTCGAACGAAACGGCGGTGAGTTGTGCTACGCGGTCTGTGCCGGTCACCCCGAACGCCTTGCACTGCCAGTCGATGAACTGGGCGATGGCACCATAGCTGCCGACCAGCCCCTTGGGCGTTCCGGTCGATCCCGAGGTGAAGAAGATGCAGGCCGGGTCGCCGCTTCCCGCAAGCTCGGGTAACCGCGTCTTCTGCGCCTGTGGGGTTTGCGGCCAGTGCAGCACCGGCCCGATATCCTTTGGCTCGCGGTCAAGGGAAAGGACGGCTTTCGCCTGGCTTTCGACGATGATGGCGCGATGCCGGTCGGGTCCGTGAGCCGGATCTAGCAGGACAAACGGCGCGCTGATCCGTTCCGCAGCTAGGACCGCCGCGATGAACCGGGCCGACGACGGGCCGCAGATCGCCAGCACGTCGCCCTTGCCAAGCCCCTCGGCCACCAGAGCGCGGGCCATCGACTCGACCTCGGCCAGGAGGTCGCGGTAGGTGGTCTGGCGATCCGGGGCGATCACTGCGATGGAGTCGGGCGCAGCCTTTGCCGCCGCCACGATCCGCTGGAGGCAGGTGCCATGATCCTCCACCGCCAT
The DNA here is from genome assembly GCA_943369275.1 of Rhodobacter maris. Classification (GTDB taxonomy): domain Bacteria; phylum Pseudomonadota; class Alphaproteobacteria; order Rhodobacterales; family Rhodobacteraceae; genus Paragemmobacter; species Paragemmobacter maris_A. The sequence continues at coordinate 26,808 of CALRMS020000032.1, forward strand.
CGGCGCGGAAAGTCGGCGCAGCGTCGTCTTGCAGTGATCGTCCAGCGGCACAGCCTGGACGGCAATACCGGGGTCCGCAGCAACGGCCGCAAGAAAGGCCGTGTACTGGTCAAGCAACCGGGCCACCATTGCGGGATCGTAGACTGCGGTCTGGAAGCGGCCCTCGAGCAGGAAACCTTCGGGCAGGTCGGTCATGTTCAGGGCCAAGGGATAGCTGGCATAGCGCTGGTCGGGCGGAATCGACCGAAAGGAGACCGCTGCCATCACGGGCATGGGGGCGGGCTGATCCATGTTGAACGTCACTGACAGCAGCGGCGGGCGCGAGGGATCATGTGGCAGGTTCAGGCAGTCGAGAATCTCGGCGAAGGGCAGGTCCTGATGGGCCATTGCCGCGTAAAGGGCGCTGCGTGAAGCGGTAAGATAGTCGGCGAAAGACATTCCACCGGGATGTGTGCTGCGCAAAGGGAGAAGATGGGTACAGAACCCGATCACCTCACGCGAAGCCGGGTCAGTACGTCCGGTGACGGGCGTGCCGATGATCAGGTCGTCGTCGCCCGACACCCTGTGCAGAACCGCTTGCGCCGCAGCGAGGGTCAGCGCGAAGACGGTGGTCCCATGGGCCTTTGCGGTACGCTTCAGCGCGCGCGAAAGGTCTAGCGGCAGAAGAAGCCGCAGGCAGTCGGCCGCATGATCGGCGGGAAGATCTGACCGCGCGGGCAGCGATATCCCCTGCGGCGGGGCGCGCAGCCGATCCTGCCAGAACGCCAAATGCCCGGCCCAGGCCGGAGTCGATCTTTGAGCGTCAAGCCAGGCTAGATGGGCTGAAAAGCCAGGGGCTGCCGGACGGTAGCCAGCCTGACCTTCCGCGAGGTCCGCATACTCGGTCGCGAGATCGCTGAGCAGGATATCCAGCGAGATTCCGTCCGCCACAACGTGCCGCAGAGCAAGCATGAGAAGCCAGCGGCCGTCGGTCAGCCCACACAGCAGCGCCTTCAGGGGAGGGGTGCCCGCGGCAAAGCCCTGATCGATGACGGCGGCCATCTTCAGACTGGCTTCGCCCTCGGTAAGGCCCTCCTTGATCGTTAGGTCAGGCCAGACATGCGGCAAGATGCGCGCCGGTTCGTCGGCTGTGCCGAAGACGGTCCGCAGCGCTTCGTGCCGACTGACAACCTGCGCCAGAGCCAGTTCCAGCCATGCGCTGTCGAGGCTGCCGCCGGAAATCTCGACCACCAGAGGGATCGTGTAGGCCTGCGCGGCGTGGGTTGCGGTCGCTTCCGCGACCAGAAGCTGTGCCTGGCTGCGGCTGAGGTCCAACGGCGCTGCTCTGGGTGGGGCAGGCTCGAAGAAGCCTCCCGCGCGAAGGGCCTGAGCCGCCTCTTCGGCTGCTCGGCAGATCGCGTCAATGTCGGCGTCGGTGTGGGCGTCGGACAGAAAGCAGTTCCGCCCTTCCCAGACATAGATGCCGCGAAGGATCAGATGCAGGAAAAAGAGATCGGCGTTGCTGGTGATCCGGAAACGGAACAGCGAGGCGAAATGCACCACTTCGATCGGGAAGCCATTGGCCGCAAAGTAGGCGTTCAGTCGACTGGCCAGACGCGCTGTCTTCATGTTCAGTGCGGCGTAAAGCGCAGGTCCGCGGGCTTCGATCTCGGTAAGGGTTGCGGCGGCGGCGGCCATCGACCAGGGGTTCTTGTTGAAGGTGCCGGCATAGAAGATGCTGGGCTTGTCCGGGGCGCTGTTGTCGCCAAATCCCCATGCGCCGCCGTCCAGATAGTCAAGCCAAGCCGTCTTGCCCGCTATCACACCGATTGGCATACCGTTGCCGAGGATCTTGCCGTAGGTCACGAGGTCGGCCTGAACCCCGAACCAACGCTGCGCTCCACCGGCCCCGATGCGGAAGCCGGTGATCATCTCGTCGAAGATCAGCGCGATGCCCAGCCGGTCGCAGAGCGCGCGCAGCTTGTGCAGGAAGGGACCCGGCTGGCGATCCGGAAAACGGCTCTGCACCGGTTCGACCAGGACGGCGGCAAAGCTGCCGGCCCCGGCTTCGATCCGGGCAAGCGCTTCGTCGGCGCCATAGTCAAGGATAGTAAGCTTGCCGACGACATCCGCCGGTATCCCGGCGGAAAGCGGTGCCACTTGGCCATCCTTCAGCCCCATGCCAAGCACAAGGTCAGAATGGCCGTGGTATGATCCCTTGAACAGGGCGATGCCATCGCGCCCGGCCTTGGCCCGGGCGACGCGCAGGGCGGTCATCACCGCTTCGGTTCCGGTCGAGAATATCCCGATCCGCTCGGCCCCGGTTAGGCGGGTGATGAGTTCGGCAACACGACCGGTATCGGCGTTTTCCGGACCAAGCGGCGCGTCGCGGTCAAGTTGCGCCTGCATGGCGGTACGCATGAAAGTGGCGTTGTGGCCGAACATGCGACAGCCAAAACCCATGGTGACGTCGACATAGGTGTTGCCGTCCACATCGGTGACATGGGCACCTTCTCCGCGGTCGACGACGATCGAATAGAGCATCTCCTTGAGATACATCTTGAATCCCGCAGACGAGCGCGTATCGGCGAGGATCGGACGCTTGTTGCTGGAAAGCCGTTTCGATCCGGCGGTTCGCGACTGATAGGCCGCGATCAATGCGTGCAGATGCTGCGTCCTCCGGGCATCAAGCTGCGGTTCCGGTTCGCGCGTGCGCGGCTGCGGCGCGATGGGAGGCAGCGTGACAGGAAGCCGGGCCGGAACGGTGGCAACCGGCACAGCCTTGGGCGGCTGCGATTGGATGTCGGGCGCAGGACGGCTGACTTGCGCCGCCACATATGCCGCCAAGATCCCCGTGTTGGTCAACGTCTCGAAGAGTTGCGCCACGCTGACGTCAACGCCAAAGCGGCGCTTCAGGCTTTGGCAGATCTCGATCAGAACCAGTGAGTCCGCGCCGAGATCGATGAAACTGCGATGGATCTCAAGCCGGTCGACCGAGATCAGCAGGGCCTGCGCCACGATTTCGCGCACCGCAACTGGGACATCGACGGGCAGAGGCGCAGGCGCGGCAGGTGCGGGTTCCACCACCGCGGGTGCGAGTGCGACCGTCATGGCGGGCGGCACCTCGACAGTCGCGTGCCAGTAGCGGCTGCGCTGGAATGGATAGCCCGGCAGCGGGCGGCGACGCGCCATGGGCTCAGCGCACAAGGCTTTCACATCCACCGATCCGCCCAAGGACCAGCTCCTGCCCGCCAGCTGCAAAAGCTGATGGCGGCCCGGGGCCGGGCTGTCGGCCCTGAGGCCCGGTAACATGACCCAGCTGACACCAACGGCTGGCAGCGCGGTATCGGTGATCAAGGCCCGAACCGCATCGGGCGCATCATGGCCAAGACGAAGCCGGTCGGGCGCGAATCCGCCGGATGTCAGCCAGTCCGCCAGTTCGGTGGAGATCTGCCCCGAAAGGTCTAGGCCGATGGTCGGGTCGGGCGCGGCCTGACAAGGAGGCTCTTCGGACAGTGCGAGCAGCGCCTCTTTCAGGCTTGCGGCGTCATGGGCGACGACAGCGCGCCGCCAGTCAAAGGTACGGCGGCCGGTTGCCAAGGTCAGGGCGATGTCGGCCAGCGGAATGTCCGGGTGCGCGCGGACATGCGCTGCCAGGCGTTGTGCTATCCTGGTAAGGGCGGCGGGGCTGCGGGCCGACATTAGAAACAGGGTCGGGCGACGTTCGGATTGATCGCAGAATTCGACCGCCGGAGCCTCTTCAAGGACCGCATGGGCGTTTGTCCCTCCCATGCCGAAGGAACTGACACCTGCGCGGCGGGGCTTGGCCTGTCTTGGCCAGCTTTGTGGCCGCGCATCGATCCTGAACCGGGTTGCCGCAAGACCCAAGTGGGAGTTCGGCGTCTGGAAGTGCAGGGTCGGCGGCACTATCCCGGCCTCAAGCGCCAAGACGGTCTTGATGAGACCGTTGATCCCGGCGGCCGTCTCAAGATGCCCGACGTGCCCCTTGACCGCGCCAAGCGCAATCGGCTCCTGTCCTGGCGCGGCTGGGCCAAACACGCGCGCTAGTGCCGCAAGCTCGACTGGGTCGCCAAGCGCCGTGCCAGTGCCATGTGCTTCGATGTAGGAGATATCATCGGCCGTCAGCCCGGCGGAGCCAAGGGCCTGAGCGATGACGCTGGCCTGACCTTCAAGCCCCGGAGCTGCAAAACCCGCTTTCAGGCTGCCATCGTTGTTGACAGCCGTCCCGCGGATCACCGCCCGGATCGGATCACGATCGCGAAGGGCCGCTCGCAAGGATTTCAACAGAACCACTCCGACGCCGCTGCCAAAGACCGGCCCGCTGGGGGCGACGTCGAAGGGGCGGCAATGACCGTCGGGCGAAAGGATGCTGCCCGGTTCGTGCAGATAGCCCTGGCCGTGCGGAACCCGAACCGCCGCTCCCCCGGCAAGCGCCTGCTCGCAGCTTCCGCCTGCAATTGCCTGGCAGGCCATATGCACCGCGACCAGCGAGCTTGAACAGGCGGTCTGCACCGAAATCGCCGGCCCTTTCAAGTTCAGCCGATAGGCAACCTGACTGGCAATGTAATCCTTGTCATTGCCAAGGATCGCTTCAAGCGAGGGGTCGAAGGCATTGCTGCCAAGCCGCCAATACTGGCTGAGGTTGGCACTGGCGAAGACGCCGGTAAGAGCCCCATCGGGTTTGACACCAGCGTTTTCAAAGGCCTCCCAGGCACATTCCAGAAACAGCCGGATCGCCGGGCTGAGAGCGGTGGCGTCACGGGGCGACAGGCCGAAGAACTCGGCGTCAAAGAGGTCGATGTCGTCCAGGACCGGCTCGGCAGCGACAAAGTTCGGCTGCGTGCGCAACGATTGGGGAACGCCGGCGGCGTCCAGCTCATCCGGGCCAAGTCGACGGATGCCTTCGCGCCCGGTCATCAGCATGTCCCAGAACTGGGCGACATCCGCCGCGCCTGGAAAGCGGCCGGAGAGGCCAATGATCGCGATCGGCTCCATCTCCTTGGTCACTCCGGCGTCCTTGCGGCAAGGCCGCGGAGCACGCCGGCAAGACTGCGCAGCGAGGGTGCGCCGAAAAGCTCGGCCATGGGCAGCTCGACCCCCAGAGCTTGCGTGATCTTTCCGCGCAGCTGCACGAGTGTCAGCGAGGTGGCGCCCAGCTCGAAAAAGGGTCGCGTCGGATGTGGCGAGACCCCGCCCATAAGCTCGGCCAGCAAGGCTGCTACGGTCTGCTCCATGTCATCCGCCACAGGTGGAAGGGGTGCTGTGGGCGGCGGTGTCAGTGCGGCAGCAAGGGCCTTTCGATCGACCTTACCGTTCGCTGAAAGGGGAAGACTTGACCAGCGGCGGAACCTTTGCGGCTCCATGTGCCGGGGCAAACGCGTCCGCAGCGCTTGCCTGAGACCGGCTTCCCAGTCGTGCTGTCCGGCCGTGTATTCGCGCCACTCCTGCGACCAGTCCGCAGAGATCAGCCCCCCGGCAAGCATGTAGACCGGATCGTCCGCCTCGGGCAGGCGAAGCGCCATCCGAAGTCCTGCCAGATCGACGCCCGCGCCAAGCGGGCACAGCCCGATACCCTGAGCCGGTGCCGCGCGCGCCAGTTCCTGGGCCATGTGGCCCGCCTCGATCAGGCAGAAATCGCGCCCTGCTCCGGGATAGGCCGGTTCGATGAACGCGCCTCGACCGATCAGGAACAGGGTGAAGTGCGCGGCGGAGAGCAGGGGCAGATTGACCCCACTGTAAAGATTGACCTCTGGGTCGGCCGCGACGGGATGCAAGGCGAAAGCCTGGGGATCAAGAAAGTATAGCCCGGGAGGCAGGCCGGTGACCCCATCCTTGCGAACATGCAGCCAGGTCTGCACGGGGTAAAGCGAACCGGCCGAAGGGTATTGACGCTTGGGCAGCGGTGCCCCCGGCGCTACGGTTGCGGCAAGGCAGGAGAGCAACCCGGAAAGTCCGGCCAGCGGGATCGGCGCATCAAGGAACTGCCGATGGCTTTGCCGCGCGAAAAGGTTGGGCGATGGCGACAAGGGCAGGGCTATGGCCGGGCCCGTGCTGGCAGGCGGGCGCAGCGGTGCCTGCTCCAGCTTCATTTCGGTCGCTCGGCCCGGTAAGGCAGTTGTGTGTGCGACGGCTGCGACATGGGCGGTCAGAACCGGCGGGTTGCCCTCTGCCGTGACGACGGCGCGCGCGACACCGGGCAGACTTTCGAGCGAGGCTTCGATCTCGCCGATCTCGATCCGCTGCCCGTTGATCTTGATCTGGAAATCGCTGCGCCCGAGGATGGCGATGGTGCCGTCGGGCCGCCAGTAGCCCAGATCGCCCGAAAGATATAGCTGTTCGCCCGTCTGTGGATGGGTAACGAACTTCTGTGCCGTCAGGTCGGGGTCGCCGATGTAACCGCGGGCGAGTCCTGTGCCCGAGATGCAAAGTTCACCCGGAACCCAATCGGGTCGGGGTACCAGATCCGGCCCCAGTACATGGTAGCGCGCATTTGCCATCGGACGGCCATAGGGGATCGAAGGCAGCGAGCGATCCACCTCTTCGACCCTGTGGCAGATATCCCAGACGGTGGTTTCCGTCGGACCGCCTGCCGAAATGATCTCGACCGGGCCGAACTTGCTGCGGATGCGGTCGGGCAGGTTCAGCGGAATGAAATCGCCCGACAGGATAACCCAGCGCAACCCCTGCGGCACGTCCCTTCCTGTCGCGAGATGGTCGGTCAGCATGCTCATGAAGGCCGGGACCGAGTTCCAGAGCGTCACAGCCTGCGCCTGCATGAGCGCAGCCCAGGCCGCAGGCTCGCGCAGGTCCTTAGGGGCGGGCAGCACCAGCGTTCCGCCGGCAAAGGCAAGAACCGCAAAGATGTCGAAGACTGAAAGGTCGTGATGCAGGGCGGTCATGCCAAGGGCACGGTCCGTCTCGGTCAGCCCGAACCGCGCAACGACTTCCGACATCCGGTTCACGACGCCCTGATGCGTGATCATTGCACCCTTCGGCTCTCCGGTGGAGCCCGAGGTGAAAAGCACATAGGCCAGCTGGTCCGGAGAAAGCGCAGGCAGCGCGACCGTTCCCACTGGCTGGGCTGTGGGGTCGACCTTGATCGTCACCTGGCCCAACCCCGCTGCGCCCAGGACGACGCGGGCACCGGCGCGTTGCAGGATGCGTCGGTTCCGCTCTACCGGGGCGTCGGGATCCAGGGGGAGGTATGCCCCACCCGCCATGAGAACCCCGAAAACCGCGATGCATTGCCCCGCACCCTTGGGCAGGCAGATCGCAATCGGTTCTTCTGGCCTCACCCCGGCAGCCAGGAGGTCCTGCGCCACCGCAAGCGACGCGGCTTCCAACTGCCGGTAGCTCAGCTCTGCTTCGGCACTGTGGACCGCGGTAGCTTCGGGGGCACGGGCCACCTGCTGGCGGAAGGCCTCGACAAGCGTGACCGGCGGTATCGGCGCGTCAGTGGCGTTCGCTGACGCATGCCGCTGCGCCTGACTGGCGGGAACCGGGATAGCAAACGGGCGGTCGAACGCCGTCTCGTCCCGGAGGAGCAGGGCCAGCACGCCGTCGTAGGCGGCCAGCATGTCCTCAATCAGGTCGAAGGGGTAGACCCCTTCGGCGACGTCCCAGTGGTAGATCAGCTCGCCCTGATCCTCCATTACCTGGTGGTCGAGATTGCATTGCGGCGTCTGACTGATTGCGTCGACGAGCTTGCCGCCGAAGAGATGGTTCAGGCTGAAGTCCGCTGCGGTATCCAGAACGAGCGTGCTGGAAAAGACCACTGGCGCCAAGGGGCGGCCGGTCGCGCCCAGGTGACGCGCCCAGTCCCGCAGCACGGCAACCCCGGGATAGGACCGTTGGTCCAGATCGTCCTGGAGCTGACGGTTCAGTGCCCGGGCCTGGGCGACAAAACTGTCGCTTATGGTCAGATCGACTGACAAGGGCGTGACCGAGGTGAAGTCGCCGACGATTCCGTTCACGCCCGGCCCCAGAGGCAGGCGATTGAACAGAGTCAGGTTAAGGGTGAACTGTCGGTTGCGGCCGAAGGCGGCAAGCACCTGGGAAAACGCGGTCAGCAGCAGCCCGGACGGCGTGATCCCCCGATGCTGCGCGGCGGATTTTAGCCGGGCCCAGTCCGGCGCTGCGACACGGCCCGCCAGACGGTAGAAGCGTCCGTTGCCCCCCTTTCCCGAGTTGACCATCGGCAGATCGGGTGCAGGGGGAAGCTTGGCGATCCGCTGCTGCCAATAGGCCTGCGCCTCCCGGTAGGCGGGGCGTGTTGGAAGCTGGCGTTCGGCCAGGACATAGTCGCGGAAGGTCAGTGCCAGCATTGGCAGGGCTGTGTCGGGATCTTGGTAAAGCTGCTGCCATTCCCGGAACAGGATCATCATGCTGAAACTGTCAAGCACGATCAGCCCGAGGCTGACATGGATATGACAGGTCCCGCCCGGTAGCCTTGTCAGCTCAACCGAGGACACCGGCCAGCGCCCCAGATCAGGCATGCGATGGGCCAGTCGGGTGCGGGTTTCGGCAAGACGCGCCGCAGGATCGGAAACGCCCGAGAGGTCGTGACAGACAATCCGATAGGGCGGCAGGCCAGAAAGAACCTGCTGTCGCCCATCGGCCAGCATGACCGCGCGCAGCATGTCATGACGGTCGATCAGGGCCTGCCAGGCTGCCTCAAGCCGACCCAGATCGATGTTTTCACAAGCAAATTCAAGATAGTAGTGATAGCTGCCGCCGCCCTCGATCCCCGAGGTCGCGCCGATCCAGTAGGCTTCCTGGATTTCGGTAAGCGGGAAGGGCTCATGGCGACCAGCGGGATCAGGGAAGGCGACAGGCAGGGCCGTGGCCGGACCATCCTGCTGCAAATGGGCAAGCAGGGCCGGTTTTGCCAGTTGCAACCTGTCGCGCAGCGCCTCGTCCATCGCACCTTGGGCGGCACGGATGCGCAACTGGCTGCCATCCGCCGTGATCTTGATGCCCCGCTCGGCAAGAATGTCCAGCAATTGGGCGATGTTGTCGTTCATAAGACGAACTCGACTTCTGTCGCCGCCGCAGGCCCGGCAAGCGCGGCCTTGGCGGCATCGAGTTCTTGTGACAGCTGCATAAGCGGCGTTTCCATCATCGTTCCAAGGCTGAGCCTGATGCCGAAATCGTCATTGATTCGGCCGCGCAAGTCGATGCACATCAGGCTGTCGAGACCCAGTTCCGGCAGCGTCCTTCCGGTATCCAGGGCTGCCGATCCGCCCAAAAGCCTCCCGATCTGCTGTTTCAGGAAATCCACAGCCGCACCGGTTGCACCGTTGGTTGCGGCGGCCGGTGCAGGGTTAGGGGCGGGGGTCCTTGGTTGCGTCGGCTCTTGCTTCCAGTCGCCCGGCAGAACGCCCACTTGGCCAAGATCGGTGGCCATAAGCCTGAACAGAAGCGCAATGCCGTCATCAGGGCGGATCGCAGCTGCATCGCGCGCACTGCCCACCATCCCGACCTCGGCCCATCTGCCCCAGTTCACCGACAGTGCCGGAAAGCCCCGGCGCCGCCGCTTCAAGGCAAGGCCATCCAGCGCGGCATTGCCAGCGGCATAGGCGCCCTGACCGGGCAGACCAAACCAGGCGGCGGCCGAGGAGAACAGGACGAAATGCCGGAGTTCGGGCACCTCGGCGCAAAGCCGGTCAAGAACCTCGCCCCCGCGCAACTTTGCTGACATGTTGGCAAGAAGGTCGCCTTCGGTCTCAAGAAGGGCGGGCTTCAGGATACCGGCCAGATGGAACACACCATGCAGCGGGTGCCGTGCAGTGATGTCGCGGACAACTCGGCCCATCGCATCAAGGTCGGTAACATCGGCGAGGTGTACGGTCACGTCGTGTTCGGCCTGTAGCTTCGCCAGTTCGGCGCTATCGCGCAGGGTCCGACCAACGAGCGCGACATGACGGGCTCCCTGGGCAATCAATCCATGGGCAAGGCGGAGTCCGATGCCTCCCATTCCTCCAGTGATCAGATGGACGCCTTCGTGGTCAAAGCACACCGGCTCTGGCAAAGCGAGCCGAAGCGGGGCAAGGACGGGCGACACTGAGCCATCGGAAGTCAGGACCAGTTCGTCGGGCAGCAGCGGGTCGACAAGTGCGGTGGCGATCCGATCCGCCGGGGTGTCGGCCGTTACAGAGAGGATGCGGCCGGCCCGGTCGGGCAATTCGTGCCGCAAGACCCGCATAAGTCCCCAAAGCGCCGCAGTGCCGGCGGTCTCGTCCATCACGACATGAAGCTTTCCACCCGGCCCGGTCGTCGCAAGCTTGCGGAGGCGTTCGGCATCGTCTGCGTCCCGGGCGATCAGGACGGTGTCGGAGGAAGGTTCGTCCGCGCCCGTCCCAAAGGCCCGAAGCGCGGCTGTCAGACCGAACTCATCCTCTCCAACGACACGCAATGCGCTGCTGGAGGGGCCTTCGGGCATCTGGGCGACAAAGACCGTTTGAAGGCCACCCGGTGTCGGGATTTCAAGATCCGCCGCGCTGGCACTGGCGAACCCGGCCGCCTCAAGCGCGGTCAGCCACTGTGAGCGGGACAGAAGCGGGTAGTCCGGGCGAAGATCGTGGTCGGCAAAGCGCCACCAGCCCTTGAGCAGCCCGAAGGTCAGGTCCACCGGTACGGTCGGCTCATTGACCTCAAGCAGGATCAGATAACCGCCGGGTCGCAACAGGCGGCGAGCATTGGCCAGCGTCTCAGTGATCGAGACGGTTGCGTGCAGGACGTTTGAGGCGATCACCAGATCGAAATCCGCTTTCAGCCCTTGCGGGCCGGGGTCCTTCTCGACGTCGAAAAGCCGGAACTCCATGAAAGAGGCGTCGGCAAAGCTTTCGCGCGCGGCTTTCAGGAACAGGTTGGAGATGTCGGTGAAGACGTAGATGCTGCGATCTGGCGCCAGATGCGGTAGCACGTGGTGGGTGGTAGCACCGGTGCCCGCACCGATTTCAAGAACGCGCAACACATAATCCGGGGGCGCGGCCGAGGCGATCTGGGCCACAAGCCGCCCGACGAGCGTGTTTAGCACCGAGAACCCGGCGCTGTCGCGATAAAGTACGGTTGCAGCCGAAAGATCGCCACCGGGAAACAAGGCCTCCAACGGATCGGTCTTGCCAGAGAGAATGCTTCCCAGACGACTGCCCGCAGCTTCCAGAAGCGCCACTTCGCTGATCACCGCTTCGCCATGTTTGGCCCGGATGCGCCGGGCCTGCTCGGTTGAGGCCAAGTCGTCTGGTAGCGACACCCCTTGCCAGAGCCCGGGCCCTGCATCCAGCAGCCTGCCGTGGCGGACCATCAGTTGCAGCAAACGGTCGAGCGCCTTGTCAAACTCGGGCGCAAGCGACAGGCCGGCGACGATCTTGCCGCGGTCTATGACCTGGCCTGCGGCCGGAATCGCCCCCGCGCCGTGCAGGGCTTCGGCCAGATAGGCAAGCGCCAGTTCCTCAAGCTCTTCGGTACGGTGCAGATCGCGTGGGCCAGCAATGGCGGCGATGCGCGCCTGAAACGCGTCATCCTTGATAGCCGGACCGGCAAGATAATCGGCGGGAGAGGGGCGCTTGCGCCAGTTTGAGGTACTTTCGGTCGGCAGCCACCGAACCTCGACCAGCGCCTGGGCCAGATCATCGCCATGGGTCAGGCGGCGTAGTTCGAAGCCTTCGGCAACCAGTACCGGACGGCCCACGGCATCTCGCACCTCCAGATCGACGATCTGGCCGCCTTCGGGCCGACGGCGCATGGTTCCAAGCAAGGGAAAGGCCTCGGGCAAGCGGTGAAGGGCGAACCGCTGCAGCGCAACCGGGACAAAGGTTTCATGCGACGCACCAAACGACAGAAGCGTCAGGGCGGGCTGCAGAAGCGAATCCACCAGTCCGGGATGTAGGCCCAAGGCCGTATCGACATGGAGCCCGTCCGGCGGCGCAAGCACGTAACGGGCGCAATCCGCATCGAATTCGACAGAGCGCAGCCAGGAAAAGGACGGGCCAAGCGCGATCTGCCGGGCCGCAAGCTGGTGCCGCAGCTCATCGCCGGCGACACGCCCTGCCAAAGTGTCTGGCGCTGCTTGGCCAATCGCCGGGTCGGCCCCGGGATCGGGCGCCATATCTGCCGAAACGTGGCGGCTGAAACCGTCCTGATCGGGGGCGTAACTGACGATCTCGGCCCCGGACCCCGACAGGCGTAGTTGAACCCGGCGGGGCCTGTCGGCAAACAGCGGCCCGACGAACCGGATATCCGAAAAGGCGGGCGTTGCGGTTCCGGCAAGGCTTGCCGCAGCGACCAGCATGGCCAGATGTGCCGCACCCGCCACCAGCGGACGGCCTTGCACCACATGGTCTGTCACCCAGTCTGGCAAGGGGTCGGTCAGGTCGGTCTCGAAAACCGCCATCTCAAGACCCGGCAACGCCACGGCCCGATGCACCAAGGGATGCAGGCGCGGGGTTTCGGATATGCGTTCAGCCGGTGCCGGGGGTTGAAGCCAGTAGCGGGTCTTCTTGAACGGATAGGTCGGAAGCTCTACCCGCTGACAATTCCGTCCTTCGAAGAGTGGCGCGAAGTTCAGGTCGTGTCCGGCTTCGAACAGCCGGGCGGTTGCCGTCAGGATCTGCCGCAGGTCAGAGCGACCCTTGCGCAGCGTCTCGACTGTGTCTCCCCCAAGGGTGCGGACAAAACCGGACAGTACCGGATGCGGGCCGATTTCCAGAACCCGAGTTAGCCCCTCGGCGCGCAAAGCCTGAACTCCGCCATGGAAGTCCACCGGCTCCAGCATGTGGCGCAGCCAGTAATCGGGCGAGGCAAAGAGGCCGCTTTCGAACTTTCCAGTCAGGTTTGCCACCAGCGGGATGTCCGGTTCAGCCAACGAAACCCCGGCAAATGCCTGACGGAACGCCTCTGCCGCGCCCGACATCTGCTGCGAATGGAAGGCGTGCGAGGTCGCGACGTGGCGGCAGTCGATCCCTGCGGTCTCCAGTGCGGCCTTCAAGGCGGCGATCTGGTCGCTTGGGCCGGAAATGACGGTGTTCTCGGGGCTGTTGCGGGCAGCAACCTGCAACTCCCGGTGGGCTGACAGGTCCACGTCGCCCTGCATCACGGCCAGCATGGCCCCGTCACCCGGCTGGGCGGCCATCAAACGGCCGCGCGCGACGACAAGGCGGAGGGCATCCTCAACTGAGAAGACGCCAGCCAAGGTCGCGGCAACATATTCGCCGAGGCTGTGGCCGATCAGGGCAGCAGGGATGAGCCCGCAGGCCATCCAGAAGCGGGCGAGGGCATATTCGACGGCAAAGAGCACCGGCTGGGTCACCGCCGTGTTGGCGAGCGTTGCATCATCCCCGCGCAGAAGATCCAGAAGTGATGTGTCCAGCAGATCGGCCAGCAGATTGGCGCAGTGATCCAGCTCGCGGCGGAAGGCGGGCTGATCGCGATAGAGCCCCAGCGCCATACCGGAATATTGTGACCCCTGCCCGGTAAAGGCAAAGACAAGCCGCGGCGAGGGCTCGGCGACCACCCCCTGTAGATTTATCAAAGCCTCTGGCAAGGAGGCCGCCGTGTCGATAACCAATGCCTTGCGCGTCTGAAACTGGTGCCGCCCCGTACAGAGGGTAAAGGCGACATCTGCCAGATTTTCCGATGTTGCCGCATGGTCGCTCAGCCGGGCAACGGCCCGATCGAAATCTTCCGCGTCGAGCGCGGACAGGACCATGAGCTCGGCCTCGGCAGGGGCGGGATGCAAGGTTCGTGGCGGGGCTTCCTCGACGACCAGATGGGCATTCGTGCCACCTATTCCCAGCGAGTTGACGCTTGCCCGCCGGGGTCCTTCGGTCAGGGGCCAGTCCATGGTTCTGGTGGGGATGAAGAAGGGTGAACTGGCGAAGTCGATCTGCGGATTTGGCAGCGAGAAATGCAGGTTGGCAGGCACTTTGCCGGACTGAACCGCCAGCGCGGCCTTCATGAACCCTGCCATCCCGGAACTAATCTGCAGATGCCCAAGATTGGTCTTCACCGCACCCAAAGCGCAGAACTGCTTGGCATCTGTGTCCTGCCGGATCGCCTGAGACAGGCTTTTCACCTCGATCGGGTCGCCAATCAGGGTTCCGGTGCCATGGGCCTCAACCAGACCAATGGTGGAAGGAGAAACGTCGGCCGCTTCAAACGCGGCTAGCGTCACATCGGTTTCGCCGTCCTGCGAGGGGGCCATGTATCCGACCTTGCGCCGCCCATCATTGTTCACCGCCGACCCCTTGATGACGGCAATCACCCTGTCGCCATCGGCAAGCGCCTCGTCCAGTGGCTTCAAGAGCACGGTCCCGACACCGGATCCAAAGATCGTTCCACTGGCCTCGGCGTCAAAGGCGCGGCATCGGCCATCCTGCGAGACGATCATCCCTTCACGGTAAAGATGGCCGGCCATCTCGGGCGCCTTGACGGAAGCGGTGCCGGCCAGGGCCATCCGGCAATCACCGGCGAGGATCGCCTTGATCGCCTCATGGATCACCACCAACCCGGAAGAGCAGGCTGTCTGCAGGTTTACTGAGGGACCTCGCAGGTCCAGTTTGTAACTGACCCGCGTTGCCAGGTAATCCTTGTCATTGGCCACCATGGCCTGAAAACCGGCCATGGAATCAAGGGTGAAGGCGTCCTGTCCTGCCTTGGGATCCAGCTCGGACAGGTTCGGCAGCACATTGTTGACCAGATAGGTGTTCATGGCGGCGCCTGCGTAGACGCCTACCGATCCGTCCAGCGCCAGCGGATCATATCCTGCTGCTTCAAAGGCCTCCCAGGCCACTTCCAGAAACAGCCGATGCTGTGGGTCCATCACGGCGGCGTCGCGATCGGAATAGCCGAAGAAACCGGCGTCGAAGGCGGCAGCATCCGCAAGCCTTGGCGTGGCCTTCACGTAGTCGGGATGTTCCACAAGCGACCGGCTCACTCCGGCCAGGATCGCCTCGCTGGCCGAAAACCGGGAGATCGAATCCACGCCGCCCAGAAGATTGGCCCAGAACGCCTGGGGCGTGTTGGCCCCGGGAAACCTGCAGGCCATCCCGATAACGGCAATGTCGCGGTTCCGCGGCTTTGGACGGGGCGTGATACGAGCGGATTTCCGTGCCGGATCGACCCTGGTGCCGTTTTCCCGGCGGGCAAGGTACGCCGCCTGCGTCTCCACCGTCGGATGCAGGAACAGATCGGAAAGAGGAAAACTGCCGAAGCGTTCCGCAAGACGGACCTGTATCCGAGCCAGCAGAATGGACTGTCCGCCAAGATCGAAGAAGTTCTCGCTGCGGCCGATCCTGTCGGTCTGCAGGATCTCTTGCCAGATCGATAGCACGTCGCTTTCGATGGCGCTTCGCGGCCTTGCGGGCGGGGCTGGCGAATTGGTGCCTTCCACAACGAAATCGTTCAGGCCGCCGGCGAGATAAGCCTCTTTCAGCTTTCGCCGCTGGATCTTGCCGATCGAGGTCCGCGGCAGGTCTTCAACCGCAACACAGATGGTCACCGACCCTTGCGCGCCAAACTCGGCTGCAATCCGGCGCCGGATCTCGGTTGCAACAGGGGAAGTGTCATGGCTTTGCCCGGACTTGCAGAACACCAGAACCAGACGCTCGGTCGCGCCGTGCGCATCATGGACCGGGAAGGCACAGCTGTGGTTGGCAAGAACGCCCTCGACGCCCTCGGCGCATTTTTCGATGAGATGAAACGGGATGTTGCGACCATTGAGGACGATCTCCTCCTTGCTGCGTCCGGTCACATGAAGCTCGCCGTCCTGCAGATAGGCCAAATCCCCGGTCCGGAACCAGCCATCGCTGGTAAAGGCAGCAGCGTTCGCGGCGGGATTGCGGAAGTATCCGCTGGTAATTGACGGCCCAAGCATCTCAAGCTGGCCGACCGTTCCCTCCGGCAATGGCGCGCCAGTATCGTCGGTGACACGCAGACTTGCCCCAGGTATCGCTCTGCCAAGCGAGATGAACTCGGGATCATTTTCGAGGACTGCTCGGGTGAGCCCGCTTGACCAGGTGATGCCCGAACAGCTTTCCGCCATTCCGAAGGCTGGTCGCAAGGCGCCATCGCGCAACCCAAGCGGCATGAGCGCGTCGAGAAAATCGAGGACGGTGCGCGACTTGACCTGTTCGCCCGCGTTGACGAGAAAGCGCAGTTTTGACAAGTCGATCCCCGTCGGCTCATGCGCCTTGATCGCATCGCTGACCATCGAGAAGGCGAAGTTCGGCGCCCAAGAGACGGCTGTTTCATGCCGTGTCATCAGGCGCAGCCAAAGCAGAGGGTCCGCCAGAATCCGACTGGTCTTCACATGCACTTGCGATACGCCGAGATAGGCTGGAAGGACCCCAAGAAAGACGGCCGCTCCGGGGTGTTCCGGCGGCATCCAGTTCAAGCAATGGTCACTGTCCGAAAAGCCATTCATCTCGATGGTCCCGCGCACCATCGACAGGATGTTCCGGTTCGTCAGAAGAATGCCTTTCGGGAGACCCGTGCTGCCCGAGGTGAAGGGAAACAACGCTGGGTCGTCCGCCCGGATCGCTGGCAAGACCGCTCTGGGCCCGGCGCGGAGGCACCCGTCCGCAGGCAGGACACGGTCAGGCCTGGTGGCCTCGCCAATCTGCAACAGACCGCCATCACAAATGATCAGCGGCTCGTCGCAGAGGTCCCAGACCGTGCGGATCAACGCAACCCGCGCTGGCGATCCGGCACCCGGCGCAACAGGTGAGGCGACAATGCCGCCCAGAAAGCAGGCCCAGAGAAGGATGAAGAATGCTTCGGGATCTTCGACCGACAGGACGACGGTATCACCCGGTTTCAGTCCGTTCTGCTGAAGAACGCCGAGCGCCGAGGTCGCGCGGGAGTAGAGCTCTGCGAAGGTGAGAGTGGAAACGTCGTCCTTTTCGCCAAGAAATGCCGCTGCCAAACTGTCCTGCTCCCTGCGGAGAGACAAAACTTCGGCAATACTGAGTGCGCCCATTTCCCGTCCACGCCAATCATCAGCCCCGACCCAACCTTGAACTCAGCCTTGGGCAGAGCATGGCAGAGCACTGGCGAAATTTTGTGACTTTTGCACATATAGCGTCGCAGACGCCGGTCTGACTCGTCAACTCGTCAATTCATTTATGCGCCACACTTTCTTGGAAAATCGGGGCCGGGAAACCAGGCCCTGTCCGACGGATTGACCCATCGTCATCAGGGAACCTGGGGTCAGATGGGGTATTCAGCTTGCGCCCCATTCCCGACGACGGCGTTCGTGGAGATCCTGCGCTTCGATGCTGTCCCATGGAATGGTGTAGCTGGCGCTGATCGTCACCGTGATGCTTGGCGCGGGCCTGCTTGATCAGGATGCCGCGGCGGGCAGGCTGATGACGGCATCTTCGCCCATCGGCGCGATGGTTTCCAGCGTCATGTAGCGAGCGCGTTGGACGGCCCATTCATCATTCTGTTCCAGCAGCAAGGCGCCGACGAGGCGGAGGATGGCCTCATCGTTGGGGAAGATGCCGACGACCTCGGTGCGGCGCTTGATCTCGCCGTTCAGCCGTTCGATCGGGTTCGTCGAATGCAGCTTGGCCCTGTGCTCCTTGGGGAAGGACATGTAGGCCAGCACGTCGTGCTCGGCGTCATCCATCAGCGTGGCCAGCTTCGGCACTTTGGGCCTGATCTGATCGGCCACGGTGCGCCACTGGGTGCTGGCGGCCTCAGCGGTGTCTTGGGCGAAGGCCGTGGCAATGAAGGCCGAGACGACCCTCCGCCCGCTTTTTCCGGCATGGGCAAGGGCATTGCGCTGGAAGTGAACCCGGCACCGCTGCCAGGTGGCGCAAAGAACCTTCGAGACGGCAGCCTTGATGCCCTCGTGTGCATCGCTGATGACCAGCTTCACGCCCCGCAGGCCGCGGCGGGTCAGCTTGCGCAGGAACTCCGTCCAGATCGGCTCGGCCTCGGAAGTGCCGATTTCCAGGCCCAGAACTTCACGCCGCCCGTCGGTGTTCACACCAATGGCAATGATCACCGCGACCGAGACAATCCGTCCACCGCGCCGGACCTTGAGGTAGGTGGCGTCGATCCAGAGGTAGGGCCAATCGCCCTCGAGCGGCCGGTTGAGGAAGGCCTTCACCTTGCCGTCGATCTCTTCGCAAAGCCGCGAGACTTGGCTCTTGGAGATGCCCGACATGCCCATGGCCTTGACCAGATCGTCCACGGATCGCGTCGAGATGCCTTGAACATAGGCCTCTTGGATCACCGCGGTCAGGGCCTTCTCGGCCATCCGCAGGGGTTCGAGGAAACCCGGGAAGTAGCTGCCCTTTCTGAGCTTAGGGATGCGGAGCTCAACAGTTCCGGCCCGGGTCTGCCAATCCCGGTTGCAAAAGCCGTTCCGCTGGGCCAGCCGGGCAGGATCCTTCTCGCCATAGGCCGCGCCCGTCACAGCGCCGACCTCCAGCTCCATCAGTCGTTCGGCGGAAAAGCCGATCATCTCGCGCAGCAGGTCCGCATCGGGGGCCTTCTCCACAAGGTCGCGAAAGTTCATCATGTCGGTCGTCATCGGTGGTCCTCTCAGTTCTGGGTTGGCGTAAGCAACCAGACCCAAACATCCCGTTCCTGCCGCGCCAGACGGAAGACGAGGGTCTCCGCCCGCGCGCGATCGACCAGCGTGCCCTTCTTCTTCTGAACGGCCAGCTGGCGTTCTTGCGCCGCGTAGACGGTCAGCGCGGTGCGGGCCTTGATGTAGGATGTCGTGTCGCCGGGGCCGCTGGTCAGCCCGTCACCGCCCAAGGACCGGCGCTGCTGGTCGGGGTCCGTCATCTCTGCCCGCCGCACATCCGAGGCTGCCGCGTTGATTGACCCGTCGTCATGGACAACCAGCCGCCCGTTTTTCCGCGCCTTCTGCACCCCGCCGCGGGACAGGCCGGAATGCGCCGCATACTCGCGTTCGCTCATGCCCTTCATGGCGCAGACAATCCAAGCAAGATGATGATATCGATATATAATTAGTTGATTATATGGCGCGACAGAGCGAGTCTGAACCCAAGGGAACGATGCAACTCACCGAAGGATGCCACCGCCATGACCACCCGCCGTGCCGCCGACAATCCCAAAGCCCTCGACGCCTTCATCGCCGCCAAAGCCGAGATCGACACCATGCTTGAGCGCCTGAAGTGCCTTAGCGACGACCATTTCGAGATCCACCCCGACGAGATCTATTGGGGGCATGTCGGGACGTTGACGCACTCCGCGGGTCCGCTGCGCCAGATCACTGACAGCGCCTTCAAGGAAGGCGAACACGCCGCCTGACGCGCCCACAGCGCGCGACGGCCGCCCCGTCCGAGGATGGGGCTAGCCTCCGTAGAAGGCGCGCATACCGCGCGCCCAAAGCCACGGAGGCCCCGATGACCACCCCATCCGACACTCAGACCATGATCTTGTCCCGCGCCGCGACCCGGCCCGGCAACCTCGCTCTGCCGCTGCCCGAGGGGCTGGTTGGCGCCGCAGCCAAGAAGGTGGTCGGCAAGATGATCGCCCGCGGCTGGCTCGAGGAGATCGAGGCCAACCTGCGCCGCGGCGAGCCGATGTGGCGCGAGACCGGCGACGGACACGGCACCACGCTGATCGCCACCGAGGCCGGGCTGGAGGCCATCGGGATCGAGCCAGTGGTGGCCAGCGCCGTCGCCAGCGTGCGGAAGGCGAGGCCGAAGCCGGAACCGGTGCAGACGCCCGACGACACCGACACCGCGAAACCGGTCGCCATCCGCGCTGGCACCAAGCAGGCGCAGATCATCGCCATGCTCCAGCGCCCCGAGGGCGCAACCGTCGCCGAGATGGTCGAGGCCACCGGATGGCTGGCGCATACGGTCAGGGGCTCGATCTCGGGGGCGCTGAAGAAGAAGCTGGGCCTGCCCATCGTGGCGGAGAAGGTCGAGGGCAGGGGGACGGTTTATCGGATCTGAATTTCAGGCTAGATCAAACGCAAACGATGCTGTCACGAAACCACTGCTGCGGCAGAAGGAACTGGTTCGAAATGCATACGGTCAAAACCCTCAACCACCGGCATGGCTTTGGCAAGCAAGTCAAACCCTTTCCCGGTCAACACGATCTTCTTGGCTCTTTGGTCGAATTTGGATGCGCGCCTCTCAATTAAGCCTTCTTCCTCTAGTCGCTTAGCGACCTGCGACACATGCATCCTGTCCAGTCCAACAAAGTCGGCAACGCCTTGTTGTGTGACTTCCTGTCCATCGTGCGTCATCCAACCGCAGACGGCTAAGATCGCAAACTGGGGTTGTGTGAGACCCAAGGGGCGCAATGCTGCGTTGAGTCCTCTCTGCCACCGCATGAAATTACGCCAGAGGGAAAAGCCGGGGCTGTCCTGCGGTCCCTCGAAGTCGGATTGCCACACTGTTTTCTCTGCCGTCATTTTGTACGAACCCTCTCCTCGCTGGCCCTCTTTAGCCCTCCCAAGGTGTTGGGCAATGTCCGGTCGATTCCCGTACCGATCAATCGGCGGAAAACGAATGCGAGTGGCCCGAAAAACGTGACCCAGTGAGTTGCCGTGGTTCGACCTGCATTTTCTTGCAACTCATGTCCAAATTGCATGCGGCAAAAGGGCAAAGCCCCCTCGACCGTGAAAGATCGGTTCGGAACCACGTCGACGACTCTGATCGTGGCCTTTGGGCCGTTCCTCGGTTTCAGCCAACCCGTAGCGCCATGTTTTAGTCCCGGTAGTTTGACCGCTGTGGTCTCGCTGTCCCAAGAGGGCCATCCATCAACATCCGCATATAGTGCAAAGATAATCTCTGCAGGGGCGTCAATCTCGATCTGGTGCAGGATAGTCATTAACATCTCCACAATTTAGTAAACGCATTTACTAAATGGCAGCGAGCCGCACTGAGGGCAAGGGCAAATCGTAGGAAGACTCACATTTGTCACCACGCAAACCGTCGACGTGCTTCTGTCGTCCTCTCTCACCCCGACATGGCCTTTGCCTTCCGCCCCGTCGCCATCTCCCACCGCCGCACGGCAACGTCGCAGTAGACCGGGTCCAGTTCCACCGCGCAGCAGCGCCGCCCGGTGCGTTCCGCGGCGATCAGCTGGGTGCCGGAGCCGCAGAAGGGTTCGAACACCAGGTCGCCGGGATCGGTGAAGGCCTCCAGCACCGCCTCGACCAGCGCCACCGGGAACACGGCCGGGTGCGATCCGGCCGCGCCCAACCCACCCTTGTGGCGCATGATGCGGAATACGCTGTCGGGGATGCGGTGGCTCTGGATCGCGTTGCCGGTGCCGGTCTTGCGATGGACGGTTCCGTCTGCACCGCGCAGGCCGCCGCCGCCGAGGGTTTCGCCCGCGTGCTTGCTCTCGACCGTCTTGTTCGGTTTGCGGGGCTGGAGGTTGAAATGAAAGATGAACTCGTGCGACGGTGCCAGCCGCCCATTCCAGTCGCCGGGCAGGCCGGGCCCCTGATCCCAGACATACCAGCCGAACCGCCGCCAGCCATGCGCGCGCATCCAGTCGAGCCAGCCCTCCCAATACGGGATCCATTCGCCATCGCGATGGACGAGGCCGAGGTTCACCAGCAGCTGGGCATCGGCGGTGACCGGCGCCGCGGCGAATACGCCCTGCATCAGCGCATCCCAATCGCCGACCTTTTCCTTCGCCGCGCCATAGTCGCGCTGCTGGGCATAGGGCGGAGAGGTGAACAGAAGCGAGGCCTGTACGCCGTCCATCAGCCGGGCCACGACGGCCGGGTCAGTGGCATCGCCGCAGATCAGCCGGTGATCGCCCAGCGCCCAGATGTCACCGGGCCGGGTGATCGGATCGGCCGGGGCCTCGGGGATGGTGTCGGCCGTGTCGTCGTCGATGGGTGCGCGGTCATCGGTATCGTTCAGCAGCGCGTCCAGCTCGTCTTCGGGGATCCCGATCAGCCCTAGGTCGAAGTCCTCGGCCATCAGCCCGCGCAGTTCCTCGAGGAGGAGCGCCTCGTCCCACCCGCCCAGTTCGGTCAGCTTGTTGTCGGCGATCCGATAGGCCCGGCGTTGCGCCTCGGTCAGATGACCCAGCACGATGACTGGCGCCTCTGCCAGCCCGAGGTGGGCTGCGGCCAGGACGCGACCATGGCCCGCGATCAACTCCCCATCTGCGGCGACGAGGCAGGGGACTGTCCAGCCGAACTCGGCCATGCTGGCGGCGATCTTCGCCACTTGGTCGGCGTTGTGGGTCTTGGCGTTGCGGGCATAGGGACGGAGGCGGGACAGCGGCCAGTGTTCGATCCGGCCGGGCACGAGGGGCGCGTTCATGCCGCGACCCGCTTGGCCTTGAGGGCGGCGAAGGTTTCGCCGGTTTCCGCCAGCACCGCCTCCTTGCCCGTGAAGGACTGCCAGCGCTCGACGGCCACGTCGACATAGGCCGGGTTCAGTTCCACGCCGAAGCAGACCCGCCCCGTCGTCTCCGCCGCGATCAGCGTGGTGCCGGATCCCATGAACGGTTCATAGACCGCCTGGCCGGGGCTGGAATTGTTCAGGATCGGCCGTCGCATGCATTCGACCGGCTTCTGCGTGCCGTGGACAGTGTCCGCATCCTGATCCCGGTTGGCGATCTGCCACAGCGTGGTCTGCTTGCGGTCCCCCGCCCAGTGACCCTTGCCCTTGGCGCGCACCGCATACCAGCAAGGTTCGTGCTGCCAGTGGTAATCGCCCCGGCTGAGGACCAGCCGGTCCTTCGCCCAGATGATCTGCGACCGGATGGCGAAGCTCGCCGCCGCCAGGCTATCCGCCACGGTCCCCGCATGCAGCGCGCCATGCCAGACATAGGCGACGTCACCGGGGAACAGCGCCCAAGCCTCGCGCCAGTCGGCGCGGTCGTCGTTCAGCACCTTGCCGGTGCGTTTGGTCTTCGCCGCTCCCGCCTGATTGCGCCAGGAGGGGTCATACTCCACGCCATAGGGCGGGTCGGTGACCATGAGCAGGGGCCGAACATCCCCGAGCAGCCGCCCAACGACATCGGCCGCGGTGCTGTCGCCACAGATCAGCCGATGCACGCCCAGCTGCCAGAGGTCGCCCGGCACCGACACCGGTGAGACCGGCAACTCCGGAACATCGTCCTCGCCCTCGACCGGACCTTCCGCGCCCAGCGCCTCGGGATCCCGCAAAAGCGCGTCAAGGTCATCGTCGCTGATGCCCAAGAGCGTCAGGTCGAAATCCTCGGCCAGCAGCCCAGCGATCTCGTCGCGCAGCAGGGCCTCGTCCCATTCGCCCAGTTCCGTCAGCTTGTTGTCGGCGATGCGATAGGCGCGGCGCTCGGCCTCGTCGAGATGGCTGAGCCGGATCACTGGCACCTCGGTCAGGCCGAGCACCGTCGCCGCCAGCACCCGGCCGTGCCCCGCGATCAGTTCGCCGTCGTCGGCCACCATGCAGGGAACGGTCCAACCGAACTTGGCCATGCTGGCAGCGATCTTGGCCACCTGGTCGTCGCCATGCGTCTTGGCATTGCGGGCATAGGGGCGCAGCCGGGCAATCGGCCAGGACTCTACCTGGCTCGGCGCGAAGACGAGGTCCATGGGATGGGGCTCGGGATGTGGGGGACGGGAAACGAAAAGCGCCCGCGAGGGGGTTCCTCCGGGCGCAATTCTTCGATGATCAAGGGGTAGGTCAATGGGGGCAGGTCTGTCAACCCGAAAAGTGAAGCGGATTCAACAGCTTCTGACGAATTGGCTTCCCGTGGTGGCTTCCGCCCACCTAGCTTCCCCGGAGGTGGCTTCCCTGGCTTCCCGCCGGGAATCCACCCCGGCCAGATCGTGATTCCGCAAGTCGCTGATCTGACTCACGAATTCCGGCATCAGGTCGCAAGGTGGCTTCCGCCTGGCTTCCCCGGTGAAAACGCCTCACGCTAGCGAACCGCCGCGCTGCGCCCCCCCGCATAAGTTTGGGGCCGGGGAGGAACCAGAGGAGGGGGGTAGGGTACACGATCAGTGGGTTCAGAGGCGTGGTCAGCCTTCAGATCATCGCCTTTCGGCGGCGGTCGCCGCTTGTTCCCGGATGCATCGGCGTCTAACGTCCATCTGATAGAAATTGCTGGGCTTTCAGGCTGTTTGACCATGCGTTTCGAGTAGACTGGAGTGCTGCGCCGATTCGATCCTGGTGCATGTGGGCGGAGGGAAGATGACGGTTCTGGAAGATATCAAGAATGGCGCTCAATTGCGCGGCGTCGTTCCGGGCCAGCCCGTCGAGGTTGTTTCTGTCGAGTGGATTGGGGATCAAGCCATAAATCTCGTCTTTCGCGTGCCCGGTGGAGGTGTGGCGGAAACAACCCTGTATCGCGATGACCAGGCCAGAATTGAACTGGATGCCCGCGGCCGGGCATGGTCTTTCGATGCCGATGGTGATCTCTTGCGCCTTGTAACTGAGGCCAATCGGATAAAGCTGGCGCATTACTTTGACCCCTATCTCGCTATTCACACCAGCCTAGTCGATCCGCTTCCACACCAGATTTCTGCAGTCTATGGCGAAATGCTGCCGCGCCAGCCGTTGCGTTTTCTTCTCGCCGACGATCCGGGTGCTGGAAAAACCATCATGGCGGGGCTGCTTATCAAGGAATTGATCGCCCGCAGCGATCTCGAGCGCTGCCTTGTCGTCGCACCTGGCAGTCTGGTCGAACAGTGGCAGGACGAACTTGGTGAGAAGCGGCGCAGTTGAAGGTCGTCCAGATCGCCCGCCTGAAGAAATCCTGCCGCCGCTGCGAGCGCATGGTGCAGATGCCCGCCCCCAGCCGGCCGATCCCGGGCAGCATGGCCGGTGCGGGCCTGCTGGCGCATATCCTTGTCTCCAAATT
>CALRMS020000033.1:0-49833 GCA_943369275.1 Rhodobacter maris
AAAACAATCTGCCCGACAATGGCGGCAAACTCGCTCAGGCATAGAACAAGCAGCAGCGCCCCGAAGACGGGCTTTTCCGGAAAAGCACGGCGGTAGGCCAAGACGATCTGACCAACGGCAATCAGGATCAGCAAGGCGGTCGGAAACATCGCCACCGCAAAGGGGATGCCGATCTCGCCATTCACAATGGCCCGGCTGATCGAAGGCGGGGCCTCGCGATAGGCCTCAGGCCGAAGAGAAAAGTTCGCCAAATGTACAACAAGGACGCTCGCGACAGTCGCAAGAGGTCCAGCCCAAAGTGCAGAAGCAAACAGGCGTCTCGCGGTACTGGTTTGTGCGGTCAGCGTGTTTCTCTTGTGACAATTTCGGGTTGAGTCGGCATTAACGAATGGTTAACACAAAACCAATTTAAAGTTACAGCCCGGCAGGAACCAATGTGATCAAGGTTGCAATCATTGGGGTCGGCAACTGCGCAAGCTCGGTTGTCCAGGGCGTATCCTACTGCAAAAGCGGACAAAAAGTTGTAAGCCTGCCTTTTCCCAACCTCGCTGGCTACGGCGCCGAAGACATAACCTTCGTGGCTGCCTTTGATGTCGATGCGCGAAAGGTCGGCCTTGATCTGTCGGAAGCGATCTTCGCCGCGCCAAATTGCACCTATGTCTTTCATCCCGATGTCCGACACACGGGTGTGACCGTGCAGCGTGGACCGACCCTTGACGGACTCGCGTCGCATATGCTGGCTCAATCGCCTCAAGACGGTTTCTGCGAAAGCGAAGCACCGGCTCTGGGCGAGGCGGAAGTCGTGGACCATCTCAAGGCCTCCGGTTGCGAGGTGATAATCAACTTTCTTCCGGTTGGTTCACAGAAGGCGACAGAATTCTACGCAGGCTGCGCGCTGCTCGCAGGTGTTGCCTTTGTGAATGCGATACCGGTCTTTCTTGCCAGCGACCAGACATGGGCCGCCCGGTTCGAAGCGCATGGCCTTCCGCTCTTGGGCGACGACTTCAAGGCGCAATTGGGCGCGACGGTTCTTCATCGCGATCTGGTCAATCTGTTCGAGTTGCGGGGGGTCACGCTTGATCGGACCTATCAGCTGAACGTCGGGGGCAATACCGACTTTCTCAACATGATGGATTCCTCGCGACTGAACCAGAAACGCCATTCCAAGACGGAATCCGTTCAGGCGGCGGCCAACACGCGGATGGCCCCCGGGGATATCCGGGTCGGGCCTTCTGACTATGTGCCTTGGCTCAACGACCAGAAGGTTGGCTATGTGCGGCTGGAAGGGCGACTGTTCGGGGGGGCCCCGGTAAACATCGAGGTCCGCCTTTCTGTCGAGGATTCACCCAACGCCGCCGCCATGGCACTGACGGCAATCCGTTGTGCCCGCATTGCGCTGGATCGCGGACAGGCCGGCGCGATCTGGGAGCCTTGCGCCTTTCTTTTCAAATCCCCGCCACGGCAACTGAGCGATCGCGATGCACATGCGCAGCTGCTTCGCTTTGCAGGTGAAGATGGAGCTGATGGTTGAAAGACTGGACCGCGAACGAAACGCTGCCTGTGCGGGCATGACGCGGAACCGCAGGTGATCGCGTCATCCTCTCTGGTATCGCTGATCATCGCCATCGCTGCGGCATGGCTCTGCAGCTTGTTGCTGGTGGCGCTCGCCCGGCGGAACCCGGACATGCGCCACCGTTTGCGCGATGTTCCCAGCCTCATGTATTGGCAGGCCGGCATCACGGCCTGCCTGTGCCTCTTTGCCCTGTCGCCTTCGCCCGTTCGCTGGTTGCTCTTTCTGTGTGGCGGTGCGCGGATGATCTACGAAGCCGCCAGCATCCACAGCGGCCGATGGACCGCAAACCGCGCAGCCGCTGTGTTCATGACGCCGGTCCTGCCCCTTTTCCTTATGGCCATGGTTCTGGATACCGAAGCCTCGGCTACCATGCTGGTTGTGGCGTTCTTCCTGTCCGAAGTCTTTGACAGCTTTGCGTATCTGGGCGGCAAGGCCTTTGGCAAACGGCACCTCGCCCCCAATCTGAGCCCCAACAAGACATGGGAAGGGCTGCTGACAGGTGCCACCGTTGCCTTTGGCGTTTCTCTGGGTTTGATCGGGTTCTCTGTCCTGAGCCTTGGCGGAGCCATCATCTGCAGCGTCACAACGATTGTCTTCGCAGCCCTGGGCGATATCGCGGCGTCGTTCGGCAAACGCTTGGCCGGTGTGAAGGACTATCCGACGCTGATCGCAAACCAGGGCGGCTTGCTCGACATGTTCGACTCCTGGATCTACGTGGCACCAATGACGGCCCTGGCCCTGCAAATGGCAAGCTGACCGCAAAGGTCACAAGGCAGGCCCGCGCGAAATCTTGCGCCCATCACGCACCTGAAGCGTCGCATATGCCCTTTGCACCGCAAGGAGCATGTCTGCACCATGATAGATCAAGGCGAAGATCAGCAGCATTTCCAGCACGCCAAAAGCCCAGGCCGCCACCGCGATCAACGGAATGATCTGGTCCAGACCGGACAGAAACGCGAAGGCCAGATTCCCAAATGTCGGTCGAAAGGTCGGCGTCTTCCCCGCCGCGTCATCGGCACCGGGAAGGGTATCGACATAGCATCGCATCAGCCGCGCATAGGTGGCGCAGAACCCTGCCATTAGCCCGATGGCAAGCCAGGCAGGTGTGGCATCCGGCGAAATCCGGTCGGCAACATGGCCAAGCGTCGCAAGACAGGTGGCCCGCCACAGGATATCCGACGCAAAGTCCAGAAAGCGGCCCGTCAGGCTTGCGGTGCCGGTCGCCCGGGCGACAGTGCCATCTGCGCAGTCCAGTATCTGAAAGCAAGCCGCAAGGACCGCAATGACCACCAGCGCCGCCGGAACCGGCAGGAAGACACCGGCAAGGGCGATCAGGACAGTGCTCGCCAGTCCCAGAAGGGTCAGGCGCGTTGCCGAAATCCCGAGAGTGATTGCAACCCATGCGACAACGAACCCGGGCAACCGAAAGAAAACCACGACCGCCCACATGCCAGCCAGCTCCTGCAAGGCAAGCGTGCGGGTATAGTCGGCCACAAGGGCCTTGATGCCGGGGTTCTTCATGCTAGACGGGTTTTGTTTTCGTGACGAGGTCGCCTTGTCTATAATCCCTACTCCATGCGCTGTCATCCTTGCTGCGGGCCGCGGAACCCGGATGGAAGGTTCTGCCGGCAATCGGCCAAAGGGATTTCTTCCCGCGCTGGAAAGAACCTTTATCTCAAGGTCCATCGATATCCTGCGCGCCGAGGGCGTGACCGACATCCTCATTGTGACAGGCTATGGCGCCACTTTCTTCGAAACCTTGGCGGGCAGCTATGGGGGGTTGGTCCGTACCGTATTCAATCCCGATTTCGAAACCAAAGGCACCATGAGAAGCCTTCTCGCGGCGCTTGATCTTCCCATCGGCCCCTTTTTCGTTCTTGACGCCGATATCGTCTTCGAACGTCGCGCAGTGCGCGGCCTGCTTGTCGACGATGCAGATAACGCGATCACGCTCAGCGGCATCGGCACCCTAGGCGATGAGTTCCTTGCCTGGACCGAGAGCGAACATGAGGGCGGGCGGCACTGGCTTCGTCATCTGTCGAAACGCCAAACCGATCGGGATGATCCGCCAACAGGCGAACATATGGGCATCATGAAGATCGGTGCGGCACTTGCTGATGCCCTGCGCAGCTGGGCCGATCAGAACCCGTCTGATGCCGCCCTGCTGCCCTATGAAACCTGTTTGCTGCCCTTGCTGGACCATCACGATATGGCGGCATTGCATATTCCGGATCTGATCTGGTCCGAGGTCGACACTGCCGCAATGCTCGATTACGCGCAAAAGGTCATCCTCCCGAAACTGGCCTTGGTCGACGACTTCTAGCAACATTCACCCTGTACGACGTCCCTCACGGTGTCGGGTCGGCAAACCGGGAAACAGGAAATCCTGCACAGATGCCCGCGTGCGGCGATCGCTGGCAGAGTAACCGCCAGATCGCGAATAGTGATGGCAGTGCAGAACGTCGTCCACAGGGCCATGAACATCTTGCGGCATGGCCGATTCTTCGGCGAACGCGGTCCTTGTAAGCTGCGCTATCCTGCGGAATTCCCCACCCTGTCCATAATGGTCCGAACTTTCCTGTACAAAGCGGTGCAGTCGTCCCTCTTCATCATGCCATATCCTGCCCGCATTTCGACCTGTCCCGCACGGGGCAGCCATGCCGAGGCGGTCAGCATTGACGGGATGCGGTTCCAGCGGGTCCGTCGTAATGTCCTCGCAACTGTAGATTTCAAGATACCTGCCACCAGAGCCTTGCGATACCGAAGTCAGCAGCCACCAGCGATCCTCATGCCGAATGGCCACCGTGTCTGCCGCATCAACCCCAAGCAAAAGCCGACGCGCCAGCGTCCACCGATCCGGCCATCTGACACATTCATAGAGATCCACCGTACCGCGGTGGCTGGTCTCCGGGATCATGAACACCCGACCCTCAGACTCGAAAACGAACGGGAAGGATGCATGACAATCAAAGGCGCCGCAGGGATCGACGACAGTGATGTCGGACTTCTGACGGACTGACAGATCAGCATCCAAAGCGAAGACCACCAGCCTTCCACGATCTCTGGCGCAGGAAAACTCCTCGGCAAAGACCCAAAGACCTGCATCAGTCGACCAGATGAACGGATCGGCCAGATAGCCATATCGTGGCGTCGGCAGGGCCTTGGTCTGCAAAGTGGCGTGGTCGGTGACCGAGATTATGAAGTGCTCGATCACATGACGCCTGAACCCGCCCAGCCTTGGGCCGAACCAGTGGCATGCCCGCAACCACCTCCTATCTAGCCATTTATAGACGGCATAGTAGGCCCGCACGGCAAAGTCAGCGCAAGGCGGCATGTTTGGGGCCACCTTGTTGCGCGAACTCATCCAGCGGATCGGACGGCGCGAACTGATGTCGATCTCTTCCTGCGACAGGTGCAGCTTCCCATCCTTCACGGCCTTGAATATCACTGCGCTGAGCAGGGCCTGATCAAACTTATGGTCGGCCAAACTGGCACCCGGCGGTGCGATTATGTCCTGTTGCAGGGCGCAATCCCGCCATTCCGCTGCGACTTGGCGCGCCGTGGCGTGAAGGGCATCGAACCCGATCGCTCCGCTCACGCATTCGCCAAGATGCCGGACCTCCGGCGGAACCTGCATCGCATCCAGCGACCGCGCATCGGCATGCTGGTAAAGGCGCGTCTGACCGCGCAGATACCACAGACCATGGGCCAGCGTGGCGCGAATGGCGCTGTCCATGCTGCGTTTGAACAGGGTCGCGCAGTCGAACCACAGGACAACACCCTCGCTTGCAAGAACCTCTTCGGCCACCAGCACGGGCTTCCAGGCATAGTTGCGATTTTCAATTCCCAGATGGGGTGGCCATTGCCCGAACGGGAAAGGCTTGAAAACACACCAGGAAAAGCGCCCCTGCAGAGATGCAAGCGCGCTTTCCGACAGGCCCAGATCATAGACGATCCAGCGGTGGCCGTCTTGCATCCGCGCCCGCTCGACCGATTTCAGATACTGCCAAAGCGTGCGCGCAAACTTCTGATCGGCCGCAGTAAGGACCGTCGCAGTCAAAGTCCGGGCGTCAGTTGATCTCAGATGATCGCCGGGCGCCGGCCGATCCTCAAATCCCATAGCGCAGCCGTCTGACCCCGCGCAAAACCGTCGGGCGCGCGATTGCCCCGTCTATCAACTCATGCGCCATCGCGTCGTCCGGGCTGTACAACGCGAAGTTCCATTCGTTGCCAATCCTGCGGATGTGATAGTCCACGCCTTGCGCAAATTCCGCGAGGTCCGCCCCCGCCTTGCCGCTCAGCGCCTCGGCGATAATCACCGGTCGGTCACGCGCGATAAGCTTGCGCGTGCCCTCCAGAACGTCCAGTTCGGCACCTTCGACATCGATCTTGATCGCAGAGACACGGCTGAACGGCCAGACGGAGTTCGACTTGGAGTTCAGATAGGGCAGCGATGGCGAAGGCTGCATCAGGCTGTCCAGCGGAATGCCGAATGCAGGCTGCGTGTGATCGTGCTCGGCCACCTCGATGCCATCGCCCGAACACAGGGTATAATGACCCCATCGATGCGGCATGGACAAAATCCTTTCCGTCGATGTGGCCGCAAGATTACAGGGAACCACGCGCGACGCCACGCCGTTCAACGTGGCGTTCTGCACCAGACGCCCATATGTCACGGCCGAAGGCTCAAAGGCCACGATCTTGCCAACCCAGGACGCTCTGGCCGCCACCATGCTGAAGATGCCTGTATAGGCACCGACATCGACCATGATCTCCCCTGCCCCGGCCTTCTGCGCAAGAAGTGTCCACAACCTGACCGAAGCCGCATCAGGGTAAGTGCCCGCAAGGATCGCCTCGACAACATTGTCGTCATCGCCCCAGGGGTTCAGCACGCTTTCGATCAGGATGGTCACGTCATCGGCATAAATTTCGTTGATGACGAATTCCGTGCGCTGGACTTCGCTGGCAGCAGTCATTTCGACCCCCTCGGTCCCAAGCGTGAAAGCCGGTTCACCAGCCTTTCCATAAAGGCGCTGAACCGCGTGTTGCTTCGAATGAACCGCCCCAAACGCGTATGGCCAAAGAACTCGGCCATGAAGGCGACTTCGGGTTCGTATTGATGATGCAACATGTGAACATACCAGTCCGGCATCTGCTGCCCTGCACTTCCGCGCGGCGCGCGAAAGCACGCCATGGCAAGCTGCATTATGGGCGCCTGAAATGCTGGCGTATTGATATGGGTGATGGCGATGTGCCGAAGGCGGTCAAACTCGTCGATCGGCGTGCCGAAGTCGCGTTCGGTCTGGGCACGACGTCCGATAGACTCGGCCGGAGAGGCGACGATCCCGACCCCAAGCGCCACTGCGGCACGAACAAAGGCCCAGTCGCAGAGATATCCTGTCTCCCAGCGGAAACCGATGCGCCGCGCCAGCTCGGTTCGGACAACAAGGCCGAATTCAGCATAGGTATTCGCATCGTTGCCCGAGATCGAACCGTCACCCAGAATCGGGATCATTGCGCCAAGGCCATCCGCCAGCTGATCGGCGTCAATATAGGTCCGGACCTGCCCGCAGACGATGCCGATGCCTTCGTAGCGCGCAAGGCAGCAAGCTGCATCACGCAGGTAGTCTGGCTGAACCATCGTTCCGCTTCGCAGAATGGCCACGATCGGCGCGTCGACCGCCTTCAAGGCCAGGTTCAGGGCCGATGCATATCCATGCGCCACCTCCAACCGGATGACCTTCACCTGCGGCAGACCGGCTTGATCCAGATCCGCCAGGACCAGATCGCTTTCGGTGTCAGAGGAGCCATCATCGACAACAACGATCTCGGCAAGAGACGGGCCTGAGGAGGACAGGCTAGCAAGGGTGGCCTGCAAAGCGGCCCCCTCGCCCTGATTGACCACAACGACGGCCAATCTCCCCTTCTCTTGCGATGCCGCTGTCATGGCCTTCACCATCGGGGGAAAGTGCCAGGCTGGGGGCGCCACCGGAGGTTCGGCAACCGCGAGCGGCCTGTCGATCGTCAGGCAGCGCTGCAAAGCCGCGGTAAGCCCGCTGACACTGCCATCAAACGTGATGCAGTTCAGCCCATCCTTCCACGGTGTGTCAGGTCCGAATGCGGGGTTATTGTGGTTTGCGACCACGACCGCACCAAGGGCGGCGGCCTCATAGGCGGCGAGGCAATAGGATTCAAACACCGTCGGGAAGACTACGATGCTGCCTTCCACAAGCTGGTCGCGTTCCTGAACGGAAAGTGGCCGAGGCAGGATAAACCGGTCTCTTTGTGCCAAAGGCACGGCATCCAGCACAGCACGGGCATAGGCGTTGTTTGTGATCGGGCAGGCAAAGTTGATCTTTCCCGCGAAACCGGCGGCTGTTTCAAGAAACCGTGCGGCACCGCGGACAAAAATCTCCGGGCGCTTGATTTCCTGCAGCTTGCTTGAAAAGACGATGCGCCGCGCCTGACTGGGGATGGCGGATTGCGTCGCGCGGTTCTGGCCATTCAGGATCACCGGCGCATCGGCGATCACCAGGCGCCGCGCCCAGCTGGCCGGGTCAATTCCGAACACGCGCCGCGTCACTTCGGCCACGGGAGGCAGGTGCCCGACGATCCGGTCGCAGTCCTTCAGGCAAATACGCTCAAGATCATAGCGCAACAGATCCTGCGTCGCGAGAAGACGGGACTCAAACAAAACCAGCATGGCTTCGGTCGAGTGCAACCTTACCGCAATCGTCGCGTCACCCAGAAAACCCGTCAGGCGTTTGTGTTGAATGGTCGCAAAGCCATAGCCGCTCCAGTCTGGAAATTCGACGTAGTCGATCCTTTCGGTCCGCGACAGACCTTGCAGCATGATCAAAAGCTTGACCGATGTGGCAAGCCAGCTGCCCGGACCTTGGACCGCCCAGGCCAGATGCGGATCACAGGAGGAAAAGTCATAGTTATCAAGTTCAAGCAGCCCGCAGCCGACAAACACCTCGGAAAAAGCGGTCTGCCCTACGGTTCCGGACGTCAGAATGACAACCGTCCGCTGCCGGTCTTCCGCCGACATGGTTTTCAGCATGTTGTACGTCAGACGACCGATGCCACCGGAAGTGAAGGGAAACACCTCGGTGGTCACGAGGACGATCAGGCCTTGCTCTGTCAAAGTTCAAGAAATTCCTTGTATCGGTCTAGGGATCTCCGATCCATCTGGGCTGTATAATCCCGGATCATTTCAACGCGTTCCGGCTGGGACAGCGCAAGGATGTCGTCCAGCCGCCTTTGAACATCGTAGGGGCTATTGGGATCTTCTACCTGTACGAGCCGCGCGTAGTCGTGATCGTCGCCCGCATCAAGATTGAGCCGACCGCGCAGACAGGGCGTCCCAACGCTTTCGCTTTCCAGTCCTACCATGGGATGGCATTCGACAAGTGACACGTTCAGCGTGCATCCGACACGGGCCATCAAGCCAAAGGTCGCGGCGCGATCTGTATAGCTCGCCCGGCGCAACTTTGCGTCATAGGGCTGCGGAAGTACCAGATCGGGCGCATAATGCATCACCCGGGAAACGCGCGAAGACAGCGCGCCACCCAGGGCATTGACATGAAGGTTCTTGCGCCAGGTGTTGGTTCCCGGAAGAAAGATGACGTCATCCTGACGTCGGCCAGATCCCACTGGCGAACGATGCACGGGAGCCGGATTGAACAGCATCGGCACAAAAGCCCGGTCACCGGCAAGCGGGCAATCGCGCTGCATGAAATGAAGCCGCTTGATCTTGCCGCTGTCGGCCAAGGCGATGGCCGCAAGCGCCGCCGTGCGTTCGTGCCGCTCCTCCCATTGTGCGACATTCCCATGGTAGACCATATAGGCCATGTCCGAAGCACCCGCCCTCGCCAGACAATCTATCAATGTCCGGGCCATGTCGGGCAGACCGTGGAAAACCACTTTCGAAATCCGCTCTCGGGCCAGAAGCCCCAGAAACCAAGCCACTTCCTTACGGTCCAGAGTGCCGGAATCCGCCACAGCAAGTTTGCGCCCCGGCAAAGACCCTGCAGCTGCGCGAATACCTTTCCAGGTCTGACAAAACACGTGCAGAACCCCTGAGAATGCAGGGTCAGAATGGGCGTATTTCGTATCGACAGTGCGATCCAGGGCAAGGCGTGGTTCGGCAACCCCGGGAAGAACGGTTCCGAACTCCTTTACTGTGCGAACAAAGGGAAAGGGCCATCCGGTCTTGGCCGACGTCTCCTCTTCCCGCCCATTCCCACCTGGTGTGACGAATCTTAACGCGCTGTGCAGCAATGCCGTTTGAACTGCATTTTTCACAGGCTCCTCAGGGGTCTTGTCAGTCATTCGCCGCGCTCACCGCCGAGGCCACACCTTGGTAACAAAGGTTACCTTCTCGCTGATGGCAAGGGCAATTTGGCGTTGCCGATTGCAGTCCCTACAGGATATCTGGGTTTGGTGACTTGGGTTCCGCACAATCGACGGCGGCACCCGGACACCGAAGCGGGAGCGCCAAACTTGCCCTATGCCGTGGTCATCGCCCGCCAACGCTCCGGAACTTCGGCTTTTGGCCAGATTATCTGCAAGGGCCTGGCGCTTGAATCACATGGCGAGATCCTCGACCCTGCCACAAAAAGCCCGGCTGTCAGCCCCAACGAAGAGGCCGTTACCTGGCCCCGGCTGCAGACCTTCCTTCAGCACCTGCACGAGGATCAGGGATTTCACCTTATCGACATCAAGGTGCAATCGCTCGGTGCCGTGAACCCACCGTTCCGGAGCCCGGTCCTGCCACCAGGCCTCGTCGATCTGTTTCACAAGCACCAAAGCAGGATCATCCGTCTGCACAGACACCCTATGGCACAGTGGGTATCTGGGCTCATTGCAGCGAAATCCGGGGTTTGGCATCAGCTGAACAAGGGCGATGTTCATGCCGAGAAGGTTTGGGTGGATCCCGTCGCGCTGGAGAACTTCTTCGCCACATGCGCCAAGGAAGATGCAATTGTCGCCGGATGGCTTGACGGGCTGCAGGTGCTGGATCTGACCTATGATCAGGTCTTTGCGCATCAAGACTATGCGGACATACTCGCACATGTCGCCGCGTTCCTTGAACGCAAACCCGGACCTGACTGGAATACGGTCCGGCCAGACAACCAGAAGATCGCAAAACCCTCGCTGGCTGCGAACATCGAGAACCTCGCTGATGTCACCTGCTTTCTGCCAATCCGGGAGACAGTCCCTACAGATGGATCAATGGCGGTCAATCCGTCCATACGCCTTGGCCTGAGGGATTTCCCCAGCGAAGCACAGGGCCGGATCAAGGCCTGCGAGGGGGTCCTTCATCAGTTCATCGGCGGCGGTCTTTTGCGCGAAGACCACTTCCGCGACAAGATCGTCCTTGATTGGGAATGCGGCGATGGGGCCTTTTCCGCCGCCTTCGCTCTGGGCGGTGCGCGCCTGGTTTTCGGAAGCGACCAATGGCTTGATGTAAAGCGCTTGCCTGCAGTTGCGCGAGCCTCGCCACTGTTCCGGTTCAGACGGGCCGATATCAGGGACATTGAAGACGAGCTTCGAGGATCCGTCGATCTTGCCTTCGCCAACACAGTCACCGAACACATTCCCGACCTGCCTGCCTCTTTCGCTTCCCTCTTTCAGGTCATTAAACCGGGTGGCTATCTGTTCTTAAATCACGACAACTACTACCAGCCGGTTGGCTCGCACGATCATGGCTTTCTCAGATACGGCGGCACCGATATCGTCCGACAAGGCCCCGCGTGCTGGGATGACGGCGCGAACTGTTCGTTGTCAAAGCCCTTTCGCGACGAGGTTGCACGACGCTTGCCCTGGACCTGGGACCAACGAAATGAGGCCCACCTAACCCCGCTCGTCTGTGCCGACTGCCACTACTACAGGCGCTCCCAGCCTTGGGCTCACCTGCTTTACCAAGATGAC
Source organism: Rhodobacter maris (assembly GCA_943369275.1). Taxonomy (GTDB): domain Bacteria; phylum Pseudomonadota; class Alphaproteobacteria; order Rhodobacterales; family Rhodobacteraceae; genus Paragemmobacter; species Paragemmobacter maris_A. The sequence continues at coordinate 11,510 of CALRMS020000033.1, forward strand.
TTCGGCAGCCTCTTTCCGCAGAACAGCTTTTCCACCGGAAAGCCCAACTCGTCACTGAACAAGGTGACGATCTTTCAGTTGCGTCAGTTCTTGACTGAAGCCGGTTTTGAAATCGAAAAGGAAGGGCGTGCGATTGTCGGCAACCAGCCGCCAGACTCCCTGCTGCGAGGGCCACATCCGTTCACGGCGCTCGACCTGAAAACAAGCATGTACCGCGTGCTTGCCCGAAAAAAAGCCGCCGCCTGACAAACCTTCCCTGCGGCCGCCACGCCGTGCAGCGGTCAGACAGCCTTCCGCCCGTTGCGACGAATTCGGCACTCGGGTCGATTACGTCATGCTTCAACCACGCAGAGCTGATCGTGCTGCCGCCCAAGGGCTGCTGTGGGCTCAGCCCTGTGACAGGCCCTACTGGTCAATAGCCCTCCCACTCGCCCCAAACGTCGACGGCGGCAATAGGCTTGCCCGAACCAAAAGCCCGCACCTGTCCCATGGCGGGCACTCACGAACGTCCGAAAAGATGGTCTTTTCGCCTGTGAAGAACGGAAAAACCGCGCCCGCCTTACCTGCCATCAGAATGTCGGCGGTGTGTTGACCCAAAGGATCCGGGCAGGCTTATCACCGAGGTTTCGATACCCGTGCGGTCGTTCGGACCTGAAATGAAAGCTGTCGCCAGCCTCAAGCCGCCACGTCCGGCCTTCCACAATCAGCTCCACAACGCCCTCCAGAACGTAACCGACTTCCTCTCCCGCATGCGAGATCAGCCCGTCAGATGCCCCCCCGACATTCACCACATGAATGTCCGCTTGCAGTGCGACGCCCGGCGCATGTGGCACCACACGTTCCAATACGATCCCATCACCGCGCCGCAAGATATTGTCGTTGATCCGTGGCCGCTGCCCTGCCCGCTGCACGATGTCGGGTGGCAGAGCGTCATCGAACAGCGCCGCGACGTTGATGGCCAGTGCCTCTGCGAGCCGTCTGAGCAAGGTGATCGACGGGTTCACCTTCCCTGTCTCGATCTTGCATAACATGCTTTCCGAACATCCTGCCCGGGTCGCGACATCGTCGAGAGTCAGGTTCATATGCCGCCGACGGCTGCGCAGGCTCACGCCGACATGGGCTGTGGTGCTCTGCGGTTCGGATTCAAGTTTCTTGAATTCAGATAAAGACACGGGGCTCCCTTCTGCGGTGTCACCTCTGCTTTCGGCTCAACAATGCATCAAGAATGCAGAAAATAAGCGGAAAATTTGAACTGCCCACCGTCAAACATATGTCGCGCACTTTCCAAACATTGACCCCTGTTCAAGTTTGCCGACGTCTCCTTTGGACGATGCGACAAGTCTACCCCTCATAAACCGCCCGGGCAATCCGGGATCCAGCAGAAGGAGCGAACGATGACCATACGCCTGACCCGCCGTGGCCTGCTCAGAGGCGCAGGTGCGACAGCACTCGGCCTGACGGCCGCGAGCTTCCCCGCGCCCGGCCTGATCCGCAGCGCGCGCGCCGCCGACACCGTCAAGCTCGGATGCCTCTTCTCGTCTTCGGGTGCCATGGCAAACGTCGAAGGGCGCTTGACCACCGTTGTCCGCATGGCGGCAGAGGAACTGAACGCCAAAGGCGGGGTTCTCGGACGCACGGTCGAGGTTGTGGGTACGGATCCGGCCTCGGACTGGCCGCTTTACGCCCAGCTTGGCCGCCAACTGATCACACAAGATCAGGTTGCCGCGCTCTTCGGGTGCTGGACCTCGGTCAGCCGCAAATCGGTTCTGCCCGTCGTCGAACAGGAAGATGCCCTGCTCTACTACCCGCTGCATTTCGAGGGCGAAGAGAACTCGAAGAACGTCATCTACCTGAACTCGCCGCCCTCATCCTCCGTGCTGCCGGCCGTCGAATACCTGATGGGCCCGGATGGCGGCGAAGCGAAGCGTTTCTTCATGCTTGGCTCGGATTATGTCTGGCCGCGCACGATCAACCAGCAGCTCAAGGGCTATTGGGCGTCAAAGGGCATCACCGCCGACGCCTGGCGCGAGGAATACGTGCCGGTAGGACACTCGAACTTCCAGACGCTGGTAAACCAGATCCGCGAATTCGCCGATCAGCCGGGTGGCCAGCCTGTCGTGATCCTCACGGTCGTCGGCAACTCGATCCCCGACTTCTTCCGCGAATTCGCCAACCAAGGCATCAGCGCGCTTGACGTGCCGGTTCTTGGTCTCGACGCGCTCGAAGCGGATTTCGAAGGTCTGGACACGGCCGCCCTTGTCGGACACCTGAACTGCTGGGCCTACCTGCAGACAGCTGCAGGCCCGCGCAACCAGGAATTCCTTGGCGCTTGGGCCAAGTATGTGGCCGATACCGGCGCGCCCTATCGGGGCGACGTGGCCATCGATCCCATGGTTTCGGTGTACGACGGGGTCCACCTCTGGGCGCTTGCTGCCGAAAAGGCTGGCTCCTTCGATGTGCCCGAAGTCCGCGCGGCAAGCCCCGAGGTCTCGTTCGCCTGCCCGTCGGGCTACGAAATCGCGATGATGGCCGACAGCACCTATGTCAAACGCGGCGTCTTCATCGGATCGCTGAATGAAACGCAGGGCTTTGATGTGTTGTGGCAATCCGAAGGCACGCCCGATCCGGTCCCCTTCAGCCCCTACATGAAGGCCTGATCCCCGAAACAAGAGCGGCGGGCACAAAGCCCGCCGCACCCACCGGAGACGCAGTCATGCCCTTTGCCCGGCTTCTTGTCCTTCTGGCCACCCTCGTGGCAACGCCAGCGCTTGCGGATCGCTCCACGCTTGTTGCGGCGCTCTGCGCACCGGCCATCGCCGATCAGATCACGGCGCTGGGTGCCATCGCCGAGGCGGGCGCACTGGGCGGCCCGGACGAGGCGCTTTGGGGCCAGACCGTGGTTGCCGCGGTGGAAGATCGCACTCTGCGCTGCACTCCCACCGCCGCCTATCTTGGCGATGGCGCCGCTGCGCTGGATGCTGCAACCCTCGCCCCCACACCCGCCCCAGCCGATGCCAAGGGCCTGCCCGTCAACAACCGCGTGCGCGGCACTGCCGCCTCTGCCACCGCCATCCTGACGCTGTTTACCGCGACAGACGATCCGGCCGCCCGCGCCGCAGCCTCTGCCGCGCTTGAACGCCGGCGCGAGGCGCTCAACATGCCGATCCTCGATGCCGCCCTGGCCATCGAGACGGATGCAACCGTATCGGCCTCGCTGGAAGCCCTGCGCGCCCGCCTGCTGCTGGATGACCCATCGCCCGAAAACCGGGTCGATGCGATCACCGCCATTGCCGACAAGGCGACGCTGCGCAACCGCACCTTCATCGAGGACGCCATCGCCGCCGAAACGGACCCGCAGGTCATCGCTGCGGGCAAGGCCGCCATCACCGCCATCGACCGCGAACTTGCCGTTGGGCAGGCGCTTGCCACGCTTTACAGCGGCCTCAGCTATGCCAGCGTCCTGCTGCTGGCGGCGCTGGGGCTTGCCATCATCTTCGGGCTGATGGGGGTCATCAACCTTGCACAGGGCGAATTCATCATGATCGGCGCCTATGCCGCATGGTTCGTCCAGAACGCCATCCGCGCCTTCGCGCCCGGCCTGCTGGATTGGTATCTGATCCTTGCCCTACCCCTGTCCTTCATCGTGGCCGCACTGGTCGGGCTGGTGATGGAGGCGCTGGTCCTGCGCCGTCTTTATGACCGCCCCTTGATGACGCTCTTGGCAACATGGGCCGTCAGCCTGCTGCTAATCAACCTTGTGCGGGTGACCATCGGCACACAAAACCTTGAATTCCATCAGCCCTTCTACGTGACAGGCGGCATCCCGGTGCTGGGCGACTTTATCGTGACCTGGAACCGCCTCTTTGCCATCGCCGTCGCCATCGCGGCCTTTGCGGGCGTTGTCGCGCTGATCCGCTACACGACCTTTGGCATGAACATCCGGGCCGTTGCCCAGAACCGTGCCATGGCCGGGGCCGCCGGGATCGACACGCGCCGCACCGACCGCATGGCCATCGCGCTCGGCTCGGGCCTTGCCGGGTTGGCCGGGGTTGCGCTGACACCACTGTACAACGTCAACCCGAACATGGGCACGGGCTTTATCGTCGACAGCTTCATGGTGGTGGTGCTGGGCGGGGTGGGCAGCCTTGCGGGTGCGGTCGCCGCCTCCTTCGGGATCGGCCAGATCAACGTCATCATCGAACCGCTTTACGGCGCGGTGGCGGCAAAGGTGGTTGTCCTTCTTCTTGTGATCGCCTTCATCCAGCGCCGCCCCGAAGGGCTCTTCGCACCGAAAGGACGTCGTTGATGGGCAACCCGGTCCTGTTCCGCATCGTTGCCGCCGCGCTTGCCGCCCTGACCATCCTGCTGCCGATCCTTGGCGGGCCGCTGGCGGGCACGGGCCTTGGCATCTCGCCCTACCTTGCCAACATCATCGGCCAGATCGCCACCTTTGCCCTTCTGGCCATCGCGCTTGATCTGATCTGGGGCTTTGCCGGGGTGCTGTCGCTGGGCCACGGGCTGTTCTTCGCGCTGGGCGGCTACCTCGTCGCCATGCACATGCTCAAGGCCGGATACGTCTATCAAGGCGTCGTGCCGGATCTCATGACATTCATGGGCTGGACCGAGCTTCCCACCCATTGGGCGCTGTTCGAAAGCTTCCCCTACGCGGCGGCCCTGATCCTGATCCTGCCGGGCCTCATTGCCTTTGCCTATGGCTGGATTTCTTTCCGCAGCCGCGTCAGCGGGGTTTACTTCGCCATCATCACGCAGGCGCTCACCTATGTCGCGATGCTCTTGATGTTCCGCAACGATACGGGCTTTGGCGGCAACAACGGCATGACGGGCTTTACCAGCCTGCTCGGCATGCCGATGGGCGCGCCCTCCACGGCGATCTGGCTTGCAACCGCCTCCACCGGGGCGGCGCTTGCAGGCTTTCTGCTCTGCGGGCGGCTGGTCGCATCCCCCTTCGGCCGTCTCCTCGTCGCCGTGCGCGACGACGAGGCGCGACTGCGCTTTCTCGGCTATGATCCCATTTGGCCCAAACTTGCGGCATGGACGTTGTCCGGCATCCTCGCCGCCATCGCAGGCGCGCTTTATGTCCCGCAGGTTGGCATCATCAACCCCCGCCTGCTGTCGCCCGAATTGTCGATCGAAATTGCCGTCTGGGTCGCCCTTGGCGGGCGCGGCACGCTGTCGGGCGCGGTGATCGGCGCGGCCGTCATCAGCGCGCTGAAATTCTGGCTGACGGGCTTTGCGCCCGACCTGTGGCCCTTCATCCTTGCGCTGCTGGTTCTGGTGGTCGTCGTCTACCTGCCCAACGGCCTGACCGATATCCGCGTCCTGCGCCTGCCCACCCTGAAGCGGAGCCCGCGCCATGACAACTGACATCCGCGGCGGACAGGCCATTCAGGTCGATGGCCTGCGCGTCACCTTTGGCGATTTTGTCGCCATCCCCGGCCTCAGCTTCATCGCCCGCTATGGCGAAATTCACGGCGTCATCGGCCCGAACGGGGCGGGCAAGACCACGCTTCTCGACGTGATCACGGGCAAGACCCGCCCGCGTGAAGGCAAGGTCGTGCTGGACGGCATCACCAACCTTCTGGCACTCAGCGAACCGCAGATCGCGCTGGCGGGCGTCGGGCGCAAATTCCAGAAACCCAGCGTATTCGAGGCGCTGACCGTGCGGGAAAACCTCGGCCTTGCCCTGCGGCTGCGGCAGCAGTCGATCCTTGCCGAACTCCGCGGCTGGGGCGATCCGCGCCGCGCCGCACGCGTGGATGAGGTGCTGGAAGAAATCGGCCTGACCGACCGCGCCGATGCGCCCGCTGGCATCCTTGCGCATGGTCAGAAACAATGGCTGGAAATCGGAATGTTGCTGATGCAGCGGCCCAAGCTTCTGATGCTGGATGAACCCGTCGCCGGCATGACCGATGCCGAAACCGCCCACACCGCCGATCTGGTCCGCCGCCTGCGTGCGCCGGATAGGGCGATCCTTGTCATCGAACATGACATGGCTTTTGTCGAAGAAATCGCCGACCGTGTCACCGTGCTGCACGAAGGCACGCCAATCTTCGAAGGCCGCATGGCCGATGCCCGCGCCGATGCCCGCGTGCGCGAAGTCTATCTGGGGCGCCACTGATGCTGCTGACCGTATCCTCGCTTGGCCAACGCTACGGCTCTGCCGTGATCCTGCAAGATGTGGGCTTCGACATCGCACCCCTGTCCTGCCTTGCCCTTCTGGGCCGCAACGGCGCGGGCAAGACCACGCTCTTGCGCACGCTCATGGGCGTCATGCCCACCCCCACTGGCAGCATCCGCTTTGACGAAACCGACATGACCCGCGCGCCCTCACACATCCGCGCCCGCGCCGGGATGGGCTATGTGCCGCAAGGACGCGAGATTTTTGCCGACCTGACCGTCGGCCAGAACATCGACATCGTGCTGCGCAATCATCGCACCGCCGACCCCGACGCCGCGCGCGATGAAGTCACCACCCTGTTCCCCGTTCTGGGCCAGATGTGGCGCCGCCGGGGGGGCGATCTGTCGGGCGGGCAGCAGCAACAGCTTGCCATCGCCCGCGCCCTTGCGCCGCGCCCAAAGCTTCTGATCCTCGATGAACCCACCGAAGGCGTCCAACCCTCGATCGTCGAGGATATCGAGGCTGCCATCGCCGCCCTCAAGGGCCGCATGGCGATCCTGCTGGTCGAACAGTATTACGATTTCGCCCGCTCCCTCGCCGATGCCTATGTCGTGCTGGACCGGGGGCGCGTTGCGCTCCGCGGAACCGGCCGCGACATGGAGGCTGACGGCGTTTCCCGCTTCCTGTCTGTCTGATCCGGAAAGGACATCCAATGACGCACCATCACATCGACTGGCGGCCTGAACACCTCTTCTGGGGGTATTTCGACGCGACAACACCGCCGGTCCTGACCGTCGACAGTGGCGATGAGGTCACGCTTGATTGCCTGCCCGCCTGCACGATGGAGGATCTGCCACCCGGACAGGACAAGGTCCTGCCCGCCCACCTTGCCGCGCTGCACGCGCATGAAGGCAGAATGGGCCCCGGGGCACATTTCATGACCGGGCCGGTATTCGTACGCGGTGCTATGCCCGGCGATGTGCTGCAGGTCGACATCCTCGAGGCCAAGCCGATGCAGGACTGGGGCTTTACCGCGATCATGCCGTTTCTGGGCGCGCTGCCGGATGAATTCACGAATTACCAGCACCTCCACATTGCCATCGACCGCAACGCCGGCACCTGCAGCGTGCCTTGGGGCCTGACCATGCCGCTTGATCCCTTCTTTGGCGTCATCGGCGTCGCCCCACCCACGGCATGGGGCCGCATCGGATCGCCCCAGCCCCGCGCCCACGGCGGCAATATGGACAACAAGGAACTGCGCCCCGGCACCACCCTGTATCTGCCGGTGTTCCAGGAAGGCGCACTCTTCTCGGCCGGTGACGGCCATGGCCGGCAGGGCGACGGCGAAGTGTGCATCGCCGCCGTCGAAACCGCGCTGCAGGGCCGCTTCCGCCTGACCGTCCGCAAGGACATGAACATCTCAGGCCCCTACGCAGAGTCCGCGACACACCTGATTTCGATGGGCTTTCACGAAACGCTGGACGAAGCCATGCGCCGCGCCGTGCGCCAGATGATCGACCTCGCCTCCGCCAGCGCAGGCATCACCAAGGATCAGGCCTACATGCTTCTCAGCCTTGCCGGAGATCTTCGCATCACGCAGGTTGTTGATGGCGAAAAGGGTGTCCACATGATGATGGCAAAGGAGTGGCTCACGCGGAGCTGACCCCTCGGCAACCCTGTGGCGCTTCGTTGGCATCAGCGAAGCGCCGCATTGAACTGCGCTCACGAACAAAAGATAGGGCGGGATCTACGTCTGCTTTCCGCCCTTGCATGGCATTTTCCAAACCTGCCCCTTTGCCGCCGGTCGGACGTCGCTGAGTATACCCGTTCGACTTCCCCAAACCGGCCATTCCTCCTTGCCTCAAACACCGGACCTTCGCCACGGCGGGGCTGGCATCCGGGCGGCAGTGGTGGCCCCGAAATGGTCGGCCAAGGCCGCCGCCCCGGCAAAGGCAGGCGGCCCAACTTCACGACGCTTCACGGTCTTTATCGATTTTAGCTGATGGTGTTGAACACCGGGTTGCCTGTGACATGACGTTCCTTCGTCCAGCAGCCGCTTTGAAAAAGAACCGCTCTGCATCATTGCAAAACCGTTGCATGGTTCCTTACTTGTATTAATGAAAATATCTGCACATCTCCCTCGCCCCGGCTCGCGCTGCGTCCACGCCTGCGGCGTCGCGTGTGCTGACAATGACCAAAACAAGTATCAGTCGCCGCATCGCAGCACTGAAACAAGCGCCTGAGTAAACTTGTCCGATCTTTGCCGTTCTAATCGGTGCGGCCCCTGTTCTGCACCGCTCGGGTCAATCGGTGATCCAGTCGCGAGCACCGATTTCAACTGGAGGCCTGATTGCTGAATTGCTGACGTCACGGAAGGTTCCATCCTTTTCCACTCAACTTGCCTTGGTGCTGTTTGGGCTCTCCATACTTGCCATGCTGGGCAGCGTTGGGGTTGCCGTTCGCGCCATGATGGTCATCGACAGCGCAGCGGCAGCGCGCGAAGAGAGGCTGGCCTTGCAAGCCCTCGACGCCAAACGCACGAAGATTTCCGTCGAACAGCAAAGCGCGACGATCTGGGACGACGCGGTTCAAGCGGTGATTTCACGCGACATTCGTTTTATCGACGATAACCTTGGCATCTGGATGCATGGCTACTTCGACCATGATGAGACCTATATTCTCACAGCTGAAGGTCAGCCGATCTATGCAGCGCTGAACGGGCAGACTGTCGATCCTGCCGCCATGGCCGATGCACTCTCTACGCTCTCTCCAATGATCACCCGCCTCCGTTCGTTAATGGCGAATGCGGGCATCAATCCCAACGCCGATACACAAGGGCCAGAGGCGCTCTTCGTCTCCGAAATCACTCGGCTTCGCGGCCAGCCGGCGCTCATAAGCATCGTCCCGATCCTGTCTGACACAGGCGATCTGCTTCAAAAGCCCGGAACGGAATACTTGCACGTCGCGGTACAACACCTCGACTCAGCTCTCGCAACACGCGTTGCCGCGCCCATGGAGCTGTCAGAGCCCGTCTTTTCCAACGTCCCGCCCCAAGGCCAACTGCGCGGTGTACCCCTCAGGGAGTCGAGCGGGGCGACAGTAACTTGGCTCACCTGGCAGGGCTACACGCCGGGGCGGGCCATGATCGGCCAGCTGCTTCCGATCCTGCTTGTCTGGTTCGCCGTCATCTGCACCCTTCTCTACCTTGCGGCGAAATGGCTCATCCGCATTTCATCTCAGCTCGAAGAGGCCCGTGCAAAGGCCGAAGACATGAGCAGGGCCAAGTCGATCTTCCTTGCCAACATGAGCCATGAAATTCGCACGCCCCTGAATGGGGTTCTCGGCATGGCAGAAATCCTGCAGGGCCTTGTAACCACGCCCGAAAAACTGCGCATGGTCTCGACCATCCGAAAATCGGGGGAAACCCTGCTGGCGGTGCTGAACTCGATCCTCGACATGTCAAAGATCGAGGCCGGAAAGATGGATCTGGAAACGGTGCCCATCGTGCCGTCCGACATCCTGGCCCACGTGGAATCGCTGCATCGTGTGATGGCCGAAGAAAAGGGTCTGGATCTTCAGGTATTCACCAGCGTCGGCGCTGACATCGCGCGCATGGGCGACCCACACAGGCTGATCCAGATCCTGAACAACCTTATCAGCAACGCGATAAAGTTCACGGACCACGGCCATGTCCGTGTGGAACTGTCATGTCGCCCGGGCAAACCCGTCACGATCGATATCAGCGACACCGGCGTTGGCATGACCGAGGCGCAAGTTTCACGCGTCTTCGAAAGCTTTGAACAGGCCGACGGGTCGATGGCACGCCGCTTCGGCGGAACAGGTCTGGGCCTTTCCATCGTGAGGCAGCTCGTTCTCCTCATGGGCGGAATGATCACGATCCAAAGCCGCCCGGGCCAAGGCACAGAGGTTCGCGTCGTCATCCCCCTGCCCGAGGCAGAGGCTGGTTCCCTGCCAATCACAAAAACCGATACCGTTTTGGACACTGCAATCCTGGCGGGCAAGCGGCTTCTCGTGGCGGATGACAACCAGACAAATCTCCTCGTTATCTCAGAGATGCTTGCTCAGACGGGCGTGCAGATGACCATGGTGGAAAACGGCCAAGAAGCCGTTTCCACCTGGATCAACGCGCTTGACGATGGTCAGCCCTTCGATCTGCTCCTGTTGGATATCTCAATGCCGGTGCTGGATGGTCTGGGCGCACTTTCGATGATCCGGAACAAGGAAGCAGAAACGCGTCGTCCCCCCGTCGCGGCGATTGCGGTCACGGCGAATGCGATGCCAGATCAGGTGGCCGACTATATCATGGGCGGGTTCGACACCCATCTCGCCAAACCGTTCAAACAGCGCGAACTCCTGCACGCGCTGACATCCCTGCTGGGCACTGTCAGGTGAACTTTCGATGCCCGCAGATCTCGCTTGATCTGGCTTGCCGAAAGCCCTCAACGCTCCCGCTGTCAGCCACGTCCAGGCCAGCCCCGCGAATACCCCTCTGGCGGTGATGCCCTGAAGCCGTGCCGCTCAGCCGCGTTCCGTCGCCCGGACAAGCCGCCCCTCAAGCGGCACCGCCCCGGCCAGCGTGTTCGAAATCGTGCCGTATTTCAGGACGTTGCGGTGCAGCAAGTCCAACCGCTGATCGCTCTCTGCGCTGTCCACGATGATCTGATAACGGATCAGCGTCAGCTTGGGCGGGGCATCCTGCCGGATTGCTTCCAGACTGACCTCCGCCCCCGCCAGCTGGAAATGAAGCATAGGCGTCACCCGCTCGATGCCCTTGAGCATACAGGCAGCCAGCGCCGACAGCAGCAACTCCACCGGGTTCATCGCGTCCTGGCGGCCGAACAGGTCGGTGTCCAGCACCACCTCGGCCTCCTTTGCCCGGGCCAGACTGCCATGGTCGTCAATCCGTCGGGCGTGAACGCGATACTCGGTCATGAAAGGCCTCCGTTCCAAAGGACGCTCGGCCGCCGGGCTGCAACCACGCCTGTTGCGTGTGCCAAGCCCCAAGCCCGCACTGGCTTGCACGCACAGCCCGCCAGACCATCGCGCAGCATCGGCACCACGACCCGCACGAAAAACTCGGCAAACCCATCCAGAACAGACAGTATCATCGCGCCCCCCCGGCTTTTGCGCATCTGCGCATGGACCAGTGCGCCGCGCCTTGATCTGCATCACCTGCCCGGGTGACGCACACCACCTCGCCCCCCCGGCCGCGCCCGGACCGGGTTCCCCCCAAAAACCGCGCTCATATCGCAGGGTGGGTCTGCACTCTTGCGGTTCTTTCCCGCCCGCGCATCTGTATACTTGCCCCCCAAACAGCGGTTACAGGCAGGTCATGGCGGTTACACTCAAGGATGTGGCAGAGCGCGCGGGGGTTTCCCGCTCGGCGGTGTCGCGCACCTTCACCGACGGGGCCTCCGTTTCGGCCCGCACACGGGCCAAGGTGGAACAGGCCGCCGATGAACTGGGCTATGCGCCCAATGCCCTCGCCTCCAGCCTCACCACGGGCCGAACCAAGCTGATCGGGCTCATCGCCAACAACTTCCACAACCCCCTGATCCTTGAAGTCTTCGACCTCTTCACCCGCGGCCTGCAGGATCGCGGCCTGCGCCCCCTGCTCGTCAATCTCAGCGGGGCCACCGATCCGGCTGCCTCGGTCCGGATGCTGCGGCAATACTCGGTGGATGGGGTGATCGTGGCCTCCTCCACCCTGCCCCCCAGCTTTGCCGCCGCCTTCCGGCAGGCGGGCCTGCCGGTCGTGCATGCCTTCGGTCGCCCTGCCCCCGCGCCCGATGTGCCTGTTGTCGGGATCGACAACATCGCCTGCGGCCGCATGGCCGCCGAGGCGCTCATTCAGCGCGGCTATACCCGCGTGGCTTTCCTTGGCGGCCCGCAGGCCGCCACATCCACCCAGGACCGCGCGGCAGGCTTTCTCAACGCCCTCGCCGCCCATCCCGGCATCACAGTCACCACCAGCTTTGCCACCGATTACAGCTTCGACGCAGGCCGAACCGAGATGCATCGCCTGCTCACCCATTCCCCCGCACAGGCCTATTTCTGCGGCGACGATCTGCTCGCCGTCGGCGCCATGAGCGCGATCGAAGAGGCCGGCCTGTCCGTCCCCGGTGACATCGGCCTGATCGGCCTGAACGATATGGAAATGTCGCGCTGGCAGAATATCGGGCTGACCACGATCCGCCAGCCCGTCGCGGAAATCATCGACGCCGCCATCGAACTGGTGGTTGCCACCATCGAACACCCCGAACACCCGCCCGAGGTGCGCCTGTTTCCCTGCAGCGTGATCGACCGCCGCTCGTTACGTTAACGCAACCCCGCCCTACCGAAACATCGGCGGGCGCGCGTCCATCCACTGCCCCCCGGCCTTGGCCGAGGCCACCGCCGTATGCACCGCCGCCATCGACCGCACGCCACTGGCCGCAAGCGGCAGCCCATCGCGCACCTGCCCGCGGATCGCATCGGCCAGATCGCAATAGATATTGGCCACCGCCAGCGGGAACCCTTCCGGATGGGCAATCGCCACCCGGCTCAGGCGCTTGGCATCCTCATAAAGCCCGCCCTCGCCCTTTTCCATGATCTGCGTCCGCCCGCCCACGGGGGTATAGATCAACTGGTTGGGTTGCTCTGACGCCCAGCGGAACCCGCCGGTTTCGCCAAACACCTGAATGTCGAACCCATGCTGCCGCCCGATCGCAACCGATGATGTCCATAAGCGGCCAACCGTCCCCTTGGTCATGCGGAAATTCACCATCGCATCATCTTCCAGCACGCGGCTCGAAATGGTCGATGCGAAATCCGCCGACAGCTTTTCCACCTCGTCATCGCAGATGAAACTCGCCATGTGCAGCGCATGAATGCCGCAATCGGCAAACTGCCCCGAAACCCCCGCCATCGCCGGATCATAGCGCCAACGCACGCGCGGATTGTCGGCATCCGTCGCATCGCCATGATGGCCATGGCTGAAATTCGTCACCACCAGCCGCACGCGGCCAATATCCCCCGCCCGCACCATGGCGCGCGCCTGCCGCACCATCGGATAGGCGGAATAGCAGTAATTCACCGCACAGATCTTGCCTGCCTTCGCCGCGACCCGGACGATTTCCTCGCCCTCCTCCACCGTCATGGTCATCGGCTTTTCGCACAGCACGTTGAACCCGGCCTCAAGGAAGGCCTTGGTAATCTCGAAATGCGTCGAATTCGGCGTGGCCACCGTCACCAGATCCACCCGGTCCGCCCGCCCCCGCTCACCCGCCAGCATCTCGGTCCAGTCACCATAGGCACGGTCCGCCGCAATCCCCAACCGCTGCGCGTATTCCCGCCCCGCATCCGCCCGGTGATCCAGCGCCCCGGCGGCAAAGGTGAAATGCCCATCCGCCAGCGCACCCAAGCGATGCGCCGGGCCGATCTGGCTGCCCTCACCGCCGCCGATCATGCCCCAATTCAGTTTCGCCATGATATCCGCCCCTCAAAACCCGATAGAAGAAAGATAGGCCCGGTTCAGCCGCGCATCGTCAACCGGGCTTACGTCCAGCGTCGGGTCGCAATCCTGCTCCACCGTGCACCACCCCTCGAACCCGGCATCCAGCAGGATCTGCCGCACCGCCGGGAAATCCACGTCCCCCTTGCCCAGATTGCAGAATATCCCCTGCCCGCAGGCGTCATAGAATCCGGTGCTGTTGGCAATCGCCTTCGCTTTAACAACCGGGTCTATATCCTTGAAGTGCATATAGGATATCCGCCCGATATGCCGCCGCATGAAGGCCACGGGATCATAGCCCGCATAGGAATGATGGCCCGTGTCGAAACAGATCTTCAACACCGCCTCATCCACCTCATCCAAAAGCCGCTCCAGTTCCGGCTCGAAATCGATGAACCCCGCCGCATGGGCATGTATCCCCACGGTCAGCCCGTATTCCTCGGCCCCCATCCGCGCCACCGTGGCGATCCGGTCGCGGAACGCGGCCCATTCCGCCGCGTCCATCTGCTCGGCCGCATCCGCCCGCCCCGCCGTCGGCGCGCGGCGCGGCGAGATGGAATCGATCAGCACCAGATGCCGCGCCCCATGCGCCACCAATGCCTTGCAAGTGCGCTGCGCCGCATCCAGCACCTCATCCCACTTGGCCGGGTCATGGAACGGGCGGAACACCACCCCCCCGATCAACTCCAGCCCGAATTCCTCCAGCGCCGGGCCCAGCACCGCCGGATCCTCGGGCATGAACCCGATAGGGCCAAGCTCGATGCCGCGATACCCGGCCTCGGCACATTCCCTCAAGACCTGCCGCCAGTCCGGATTGCGCGGGTCGCCTGCAAACTCCACACCCCAGGAACAGGGCGCATTGCCGATACGAATGGTCATATTGTCCTCATGCCTGCGGAACGGCGTGCCATTGGCCGTCCTGTGATGCCTTGAAAGCCGTGTCGATGATGGTGGACACAGCCAGCCCGTCGCGGAAGGTCGGCCAGACGGAATGTCCCGTCGCCACCGCCTGCAGAAAATCCCGCGCCTCGATGATGATCTGGTCCTGATAGCCCGTGCCGTGCCCCGGCCCCTGGCAGAAGGCGGCATAGTTCGGATGCGCAGGTCCGGTCAGGATGCGCGTGAACCCGCGCGTCGCCTCTGGCCCCTCGGCCCGGTACAGCCAGACCGCGTTCTGATCTTCCTGATCAAAGCGGATCGCGCCCTTTGTTCCATGAATTTCATAGGCATAGCCCATCTTCCGCCCCGTCGCCACGCGGCTGACAAACAGATGTCCCATCACGCCCGACGCAAAACGCAGCATCAACTGCGCCTGATCGTCATTGTCCACCAGCACCGGCCCGGTCAACCCCGGCCTGCGGTGATGCACCGTCTCGATCTGGGCCGACAGCGCCTCCACCGGCCCCATCAGCGCCAGAAGGCAGTTGATCGGATGCGGCGCAAGATCGCCCATCGTGCCATTGGCCCGCCCCGTCGTGCGCCATGTCGCTGGCAGCGACGGGTCGGCCAGAAAATCCTCGGTATGCTCGCCGCGAAACCACGTCACCCGGCCAATCGCGCCCTCGCCCAGCAACTGCTGCACGAACTGCGTCGCAGGCGTGCGCACATAATTGAACCCGATCATATTGGGCAGGCCAGATGCCTCCGCCGCCGCCACCATGGCGCGCGCATCCTCCAGCGATGCCCCCAAGGGTTTTTCGCAAAACACCGGTTTTCCGGCGGCAAAGGCCGCCTCGGCAATCGCCCGATGCGTGGATTGCGGCGACGCGATCACCACCGCCCCCACCTTCGGGTCTGCCACCACATCCCGCCAACTCCCCGCCGCCCGCGCGAACCCATAGGCAAGCGCATAGCGCGCTGCCGATTCCGCGCTGGATGCCGCGATCACCTCCAGCCGGGGCCGCAGATCCGTGTCGAAAACCGCCCCCACCGCCGCATAGGCCACCGCATGGGCCTTGCCCATATAGCCGCCGCCAATCAGCCCGATCCCGATCTCTTTCACGGCAAGCCTCCCCGCTCACAGCCCCCTATCGCAACACGCCCTGCATCGCATATTGCAACCGGTTGCAAAATATGTATCCTCCCCCTCCAGAACACGCAAGCCCCGTTTCGCGGCCTGCCTTGGGGGAATAACCATGACCGGATCACAGCCCAGCCTCAGGCTGACCGTCGCACAGGCCATCGTCCGCTTTCTGATGAACCAGTTCATCGAAATCGATGGGGTGGAAACCCGCATCTGCGGCGGCGGCTACGGCATCTTCGGCCATGGCAACGTGCCGTGCCTGGGCGAGGCGCTCTATCCCGTCCGCGACGACCTGCCCCTCTATCGCGGGCAGAATGAACAAAGCATGGGCTTCGCCGCTGCGGCCTACGCCAAATACCACCTGCGCCGCCGCTTCATGTTCTGCACCGCCAGCGCAGGCCCCGGCACCGCCAACCTGCTCACCGCCGCGGCGCTGGCCCATGCCAACCGCCTGCCGATGCTCATGCTCTGCGGGGATACCTTCCTCACCCGCCTGCCCGACCCCGTGCTGCAACAGTTGGAACACTTCAACAACCCGACGCTGGGTGTAAACGACGCCTTCAAGGCGGTCAGCCGCTACTGGGACCGCATCACCCACCCCGCGCAGATCCTTCAATCCCTGCCCGCCGCATTGGCCACGATGCTCGACCCCGCCGATTGCGGCCCCGCCTTCATCGGCCTGCCGCAGGATCTGCAGGGCTGGGCCTATGACTACCCCGCCGCCTTCTTCGCCCGCCGCGTCCACCGCATCCGCCGCCAATCCCCCGACATGGCCGAAATCGCCGATGCCACGGCCCTCCTCCGCGCGGCCAAACGCCCGGTCATCGTGGCAGGTGGCGGCGTGCAATATTCCGGCGCGGTCGCGGAACTGACAGCCTTCGCCGAGGCGCACAACATCCCCGTCGTGGAAACCATCGCCGGACGCGCCAACCTCCTCTCCACCCACCCGCTCAACATCGGCCCCCTTGGCGTGACAGGATCAGACAGCGCCAACACCATCGCAGGCGCCGCCGATGTGGTCCTCGCCATCGGCACCCGCCTGCAGGATTTCACCACCGGCTCATGGACCGTTTTCGCCAAAGACGCCTGCCTCATCGGCCTGAACGCGGGTCGGCACGATGCCGCCAAACACCTCTCCCTCCCCGTCGTGGGCGATGCGAAACTCGGGCTGCAGGCGCTCACCGCCGCCCTCTCCACCCACCGCGCCCCCGCCGACTGGGTGGCAAAGGCGCAAACCGAACGCCGCACCTGGGATACCTACGTCGCCGCCAACACAGCCCCCGGCAACCGCCCCAACTCCTACGCGCAGGCCATCGGCGTGGTGAACGCGCTCGCCCACCAGCGCGACCGTATCGTCACCGCCGCAGGCGGCCTTCCGGCTGAGGTCACCGCAAACTGGCGCACCCTCGGCATCGGCACGGTCGATGTCGAATTCGGCTTCTCCTGCATGGGCTATGAGATTGCAGGCGGCTGGGGCGCGCGCATCGCACAGGCCGAGGCGGAACCCGACCGTGATACCATCGTCTTCGTGGGCGACGGCAGCTATCTCTTGATGAACTCCGACATCTACTCCTCTGTTCTCACACAGAAAAAGCTGATCATCCTCCTCCTCGACAATGGCGGCTTCGCCGTCATCAACAAGCTGCAGAACAACACCGGCCAAGACAGCTTCAACAACCTCATCGCCGATTGCCCCACCGTCCCCGACCCCTTCCTTGTCGATTTCGCGGCCCATGCCCGTGCGATGGGCGCGCTCACGGAAACCGCCGCCAACCCCGCCGAACTGGCCTCCGCCTTCCAACGCGCCAAAGCTGCCCCCAAAACCACCGTCATCGTCATGCAGGTCGACCCGTATGAAGGGTGGACCACCCAAGGCCACGCCTGGTGGGAAATCGGCACGCCCGAAACCTCCCCCACCGCAACCGTCCGCGACAAACACAACGAGGTCGAAACAGGCCGCGCCGCCCAAAGGCCCGGCATCTGATGGCCGCCCTCACGCGCCTCTCGGGCAAGAGCTTCCTGATAATCGGCCGCGCCGGGATGGACCTCTACGCCGATCCCCCCGGCACGCCGATAGAAGACGCCACCCGCTTCACCACCGCCCTCGGCGGATCATCGGCCAACATCGCCGTGGGTCTGGTAAAACAGGACTGCCGCGCCGCCCTTATGACCTGCATCTCCGATGATGCCGTGGGCCGCTTCGCGCGCGCCGAACTGGCCCGCTACGGCGTCGATCACACCCATGTCCGCGCCGTGGGTGGTGAGGCGCGCAATTCCCTTGCCGTGGTCGAAACCCGGCTGGAAAACTGCCAATCCGTCATCTACCGCAACAACGCCGCCGATTTCGCGATGACGGATGCGGATGTCGACCCCGTCGATTACACCGCCTTCTCCGCCCTCATCACCACCGGCACCGTCCTTGCTGCCGAACCCTCCCGCAGCGCCACCTTCCGCGCCTTCGCCCTCGCCCGCGCCGCTGGCCTGCCGCTGATCTTTGATGTGGACTACCGCCCCTATTCCTGGCCCTCCGCCGCCGTCGCGTCCGAGGTCTACTCAAAAGCCGCCGCCCTCTGTGACGTCATCATCGGCAATGACGTGGAATTCGGCTTCATGGCAGGCCACCCCGATCAGGGCCTCACCAAAGCCCGCAGCCTCATCACCCAAGGCGCGCAGATCGTCATCTACAAGATGGGCGAAAAGGGCGCGATCACCCTCACCTCTGATGGCGAATTCACCACCGGCATCTACCCCACCGCCGCCCTCAAACCCACAGGTGCAGGCGACAGCTTCCTCGCCGGCCTCACCGCCGCGCTGTCCGCAGGCCAACCGCTGCGCAGCGCCGTCCTGCGTGGCTCTGCCGCCGCCGCCATGGTCGTGGCCCGCGTCGGCTGCGCCCCGGCCATGCCCACAACGGCCGAGCTTGACGATTTCCTTGCCACCCATCCCGGCCCCACCACAGGCTGAAAGGACGACCATGCATATCGCCCCACATGACAACGCCAACCGCCCGATCGTGGACCGCGAAGATGCGCTGGTCCCGTTGGTCTATTTCAACATCCTCCGCCTCAAGGCGGGCGAAACCTTCGACTATCGCACCCCGGGATACGAGACCTGCATCGTCCCCGCCACAGGCACCGTGACGGTGGAAACGATGGGCCAAACCTACACTGACATCGGCCATCGCGGCGTCGATGTCTGGGATGGCGAACCCGAAGGCGTCTATATCCCCACCGATGCCGCCACCCGCATCACCGCCCGCACAGATACGGAAACCTTCATCGCCGGGGCCAGATTCGCGGAAACCCTTCGCCCCTTCGCCGTCCGCGCCGCAGATATCGACAAGGTGCAATACGGGTCAGACGACACCAAAACCCACCGCAAGATCAAACATATCCTGGGGGCCGCATATCACGACCGCGTCGGTCGCCTGCTGGTGTCCGAACTCTATTCCGTGGGCGCGGGCGGCTGGTCCGGCTTTCCCAGCCACAAGCACGACACCGACCGCCGCGATGCCGCCGGGGAACTCATCGAAACCCGCCACGACGAATGCTACAATTTCCGCTTCCGCCCCGACACGGGCTCGGGCCTGCAAATGCTGCAACGCGTGGATAACGAACCCGGCGACGCCTATCACATCATGAACCGCTCCACGGTCCTGATCGACAAGGGCTATCACCCCTGCTGCGTCCTGCCGGGGTATGAGATGTATTACTTCACCATCC
The DNA here is from genome assembly GCA_943369275.1 of Rhodobacter maris. Lineage (GTDB taxonomy): Bacteria > Pseudomonadota > Alphaproteobacteria > Rhodobacterales > Rhodobacteraceae > Paragemmobacter > Paragemmobacter maris_A. The sequence continues at coordinate 30,907 of CALRMS020000033.1, forward strand.
TCGGCGGCCAAAGCCAGCGCAGCCTGAAGCAATACTTCCAACCCACCCACGCCGCCCAGCTTCACACCATCCCCGGCATCATGGACATGGTGGCCAAGTTCAAATGACGCTGGTCACCCTTGCGCATGTCCTCCAACCCGCGCTCCAGCACGGCTATGCCGTTCCCGGCCTGGTCTGTCTGGGGTGGGAAGACATGCGCGCCTACACCCTCGCCGCGCAGGCCGAACAGGCCCCCCTCATCCTGCAAGCAGGCCCCGGTTGCCGCGCCCACACGCCGCTGCCGATCCTCGGCGCCATGTTCCGCCATCTGGCGGCCAGCGTCGATATCCCCATCGTCGCCCATCTAGACCACGCCCATTCGCTGGATGAATGCAAAGCAGCCCTCGATGCGGGCTTCACCTCCGTGATGTTCGATGGCTCCCGCCTGCCGCTTGAAGAAAACATCGCCCAAACCGCCGCCGTCGCCACCCTCGCCCATGCCGCAGGCGCCTCCTGCGAAGGCGAGATCGGCTTCGTCGGCTATGCATCCGGCGAAGCCTCCCAAGGCACAGACCCCGATCAGGCCGCCCGCTTCGCTGCCGAAACCGGTGTCGACGCCATGGCCATATCCATAGGCAACGTCCATCTGCAAACACAGCACAGCGCGGGCCTCGATCTCGTCCGCCTCAAGGCCATCCAGTCCCTCACCACCACCCCCCTCGTCATCCATGGCGGCTCCGGCGTGCCCCCGGCCCAACGCGCCGACCTCGCCGCCCGCACCCATATCTGCAAATTCAACATCGGCACCGAACTGCGGCAGGTCTTCGGCAAATCCCTGCGCGCCACACTCAAAGCCCATCCCGACCGGTTCGACCGGATCGAAATCCTGCGCGAAACCGAGGCCCCGCTGACCGCCGCCACCCGCGCCGTGATCAAAAGCACCGGCGCCTCCGGCCGCGCCAGCGGCTAGTCCGTCCCGCCACCCTAGACGCCCCACATCCCGCTTGGCCCCACGGCATCATGCAGCGGATCGATGTCCTCCACAGTACGACCGATTCCCGCAGACCACCGAATTCCCTTCCATGGTGCCGCAACCCGCGCCTCGCATGCGCAGGGCAGGATCTTCATCCCACTGAAAACGAACAGTTTCCCAATCACGATGCGTGAATGAACAGCTTTGCCAATTGTGCGACGCAAAAAGGCCACAACCTTGAGTTGGATTGTCCCGGCGCAATGACCTTTTGGCGCGACACTGTTATTACAAGTTAACGATGTATTGGAGCCCGGCAGCACCACCTGCGGGAAAGCACAACAGACAGGGACACAGGTTCGAGAATGACTGGACAATGGCACAGGAGGCAACAAGACAGCGCGCCGCCCGCCATCGCCCTGTTGTCCCGCGTCTCTGCATCCATCCGCCACGCCCTCTCTCGCCTTGCCCCCCTGCTCTGCCTCCTGCTCTCCCTTGTCCCGGCTTCTGCACAGGACAGCCGCCCCCTCACCGTGGTCTTCCCGGAACCTCTGCCCCCCTATGTGATCCTTGATAACAACGGCGGCGTCACGGGCAGCCGGGCCGATCTCTGGGCGGAATGGTCAAAGGTCACCGGTATCCCCGTCACCCTGAAACAGGCGGCCTGGCCCGACCTGCGCCAACAGATCACCGATGGCACCGCAGACGTGATCGACATGGCGCTGCTGGCCCCCGGGCGCGCAGACTGGCTCGACTTCAGCCCGTCCTATCTTGATCTGTCCTACGCGTTTTTCCAACCCGCCGCAAACCGCGCCGCCACACCCGAAATCGCAGCCCTGTCTGATGTGGCGGGCCAGATCATCGGCACCCGCGCCGACAGCCCCTGCGCCGCAACGCTCGCCGCCAACGGGGCGCAGGTCCGCAGCTTCGCCTCCGGCGCCGCCATGACCGAGGCCGCCCGCACCGGCACGCTGCGGGTATTCTGCCTGCCCATACCGGCGGGAGATGCCCTCTTTGCCCGCGCCGGCCTCCAAACCAGCTACACCCACAGTGCCCCCATCCTCGACATCGCGGCCCATTGGGCCGTGGCCGATGGCAACACTGCCCTCTTTGCCACCGTCATCGACGGCTTTTCAGAAATCCCGACCGACCGAATCCGCGCGATCGAGGATCGCTGGATGGGTGGGGGCGACTTCACCTTCCTCGGCATCGGCGTCGACAAACTGCCCCTTTTTCTGGGGGCACTGATCCTCGCCATCACCGTGGCGCTGGGCACCACGGTCTTTCTGCGCCGCCGCCTTGACCGCGCCCTCGCCACCCGCGCCGAAATCGCCGATGCCCTGCGCCGCCGCCTGACCGAACAGGGGTGCCTCAACCGCGTCGCGCTGGCCACCGAAGACATGACCCGCCCCCTGCCCGACATCCTTGCCGATCTGGCCGATGCACTGGCCACCGGCATCGGCACCCCGGGCCGCACCCGCTTCCGCCTCCGCCTCTTCGATGCACTGCATGACGATTTCCCCGCCGGCCTTGCGCCCGGCCAGATCCCCATTTTCTCCCTCCCGCTCATCGTCGATGGCAGCGCGCAGGGCGAAATCGCAGCCCTCCACCTCGCGCGCGGTGCCGCACAGCCCCTCTCGCCCGATGACCAGTCGCTGCTCACCCGCGCCGCTGCCCGCATCACCGCCTGCGCCAAAGCCACCCGCGCCACCGCGCGCCTTGCGCAAAGCGAGGAACGCTTCCGCCGCACCTTCCACCATTCCGCACAGGCAACCGCCGTCATCCGCAAGGGCCGCTTCGCCGAAGCGAACGCCGCCGCGCTCACCCTTCTGGGCTATCCCGAAGGATCCACCTTCGTTGGCCTCCCCCCCGAAGCCATCTCGCCCGAACGGCAACCTGATGGCGAGCTGTCCGTGGAAAAGGCCGCCCGCCTGACCCGCGCCATTCTGCAGAACGGCACCCTGAAATTCGATTGGGAACACGTCCGCGCCGATGGCACCCCCATCCTGGTCGAGGTTCTGCTTTCCGCCGTCTCCGATGGCGACCAGATGGAAATCTACACCCTCTGGAACGACATCACGGTTAAACGCCGCGCCGAAGCCGCCCTCGCCGCCCATCAGCGCACGCTCGAGGCGCAGGTCGCCCTGCGCACCGAAGAACTCTCCCGCTTGAACGAAGAGCTCGCCACCCTCCTCGCCACCGCTGCCAGCGGCATCGCCCTGCTGCAAGACGGTCTGATCCGCAGTTGCAACCCCTCGCTGTCCCACCTTCTCCTCACCCCGCAGGATCAACTGATCGGCAGCCCGCTCGCCCCGATCTTCCGCGATACAGCGGAATGGACCGACTTCCGCGATCAGGCCGGTGCCGAAATGGCGCGCGGCGGCATCTTCAGCATCAACAGCGAAATTCGCCGCGGCGATGGCAGCACCCTCTGGGTCGCCATCCGCGCCAATGCCATCGATCCGCGCAATCCCGAAGCCGGGGCCGTTCTGGTGATCGACGACATCTCCAACAGCTACCTCGCCAGCCGCCAACTTGCCGCCGCCCGCGATCTGGCCGAACAGGCCGCCCAGCTGAAATCCGAATTCCTCGCGCATATGAGCCATGAGCTGCGCTCGCCCATAAACGCCGTGCTCGGTTTTGCAGAACTGCTGATGGGCACACCGCTCGCCGATCACCAGCGCGATTATCTGGCCAAGGTGCAGGCCTCCGGTCGCCATCTCCTCATGATCCTGAACGATGTCCTCGACCTGTCCAAGGTCGAGGCGGGCAAACTCCATATCGAACAGGCCGAATTCCGGCTGTGTACCGTGGTCAAGGCGGCGGTCGACACCATCGCCGCCGCCAGCGCCGAAAAGGGCATCGAACTCATCGTCCAGACCGATCCCGCCCTTCCCCGCCAACACATTGGCGATCCGCTGCGGATCACGCAGATCCTGATGAACCTGCTCACCAACGCGCTGAAATTCACCAAGGCAGGCACCATCACGCTCACCATCCAGCCCCTGCCGCAGGGCGGCCTGCATTTCGCCATCACCGATACCGGCATAGGCATCGCGCCCGATCACATCGGCCGCCTGTTCGAACGCTTCTCGCAGGCCGAGGATTCCACCGCCCGCCTCTATGGTGGCAGCGGCCTTGGCCTTGCCATCTGCCGCCAGCTTGCCGATCTCATGCAAGGCGAGGTGGGCGTCCAAAGCACCCCGGGCGAAGGCAGCACTTTCTGGGTCAACCTCCCCCTCGAACCCGTCCCCGAAGCGCCGCGCCCCGCCACAGCCCCGCTCGCCGCCCGCAGCCTGCTGGTGATCGACGACGTCCCCGCCGCGGCCGAAGCCATCGCCACCCATCTGCGCGCCGCCGGGGCCACCGTCACCTGCGCCACCCACGCGCCCGATATCGGAACAGACCGTTTCGACGCCATCCTGATCGACAGCCGCATGCCCGAAATGGACGGCTTCGCCACCGCAGCCACCCTGCGCGAACGCCACGGCCCCGCCACCCCGCCGCTTGTCTTGCTGGCGCACAAGGGCGGGCAGGACATCGTCGATCGCGCCCATGCCGAAGGCTTCCGCGATCTGGTGATGAAACCCGCCGAACCCGATCTGCTCATCGCCCGCCTTGTCGCGCTTTTGGAGACGCCGGGCGCGGTACTGCCCCCGCCCCTCCCCCAGCATGCACCCCGCACCGCGCAATCCCATGCCGGGCGCCACGCGCTTGTGGTGGATGACAACCCGCTCAACGTGGAACTGACCGTCGCCATGCTGGCCAATCAGGGCCTGACCACCGCCACCGCCACCAACGGGGCCGAGGCCCTGCAGGCCCTTCTCGATCAGGATTTCGACCTGATCCTGATCGACAGTCAGATGCCCGTGATGGACGGGCTAGAGGCCACCCGCCGCATCCGCGCCCTGCCCACTACAAAATCCACTGTCCCGATCATCGGCCTCACCGGCAACGCGCGGGATACCGAACGCGAAGTGGCGCTGGATGCCGGAATGTCCGAATACATCGTCAAACCGATCTCGCCCGCCACCCTGCGCGCCCTGCTCACCCGCCATCTGGGCGTCGACAAGGCTTCAACAGCAAACGCCGCGAATTAGGTCGGGTAGGGCCATGGGGCTTGTGAGAACACGCCCCCATCCACCCACAGCGTCTGCCCCGTCACGAAATCCGCCGCGGGCGAGCAGAAGAACAGCACCGGCCCCGCAATATCACCGGGCGTCCCCACCCGCCGCAGCGGCGTGATCGGGCTCCACGTCCCGGCATAATCCCCCGCCTCTGCCGCTGTCCGCTCCGTCGCAATCGCGCCGGGGGCCACGCAATTCACCCTTATGCCATGCGGCCCCAATTCGCATGCCGCCGCCTTGGTGAACTGCTCGATCCCGCCTTTCGACGCGGTGTAGTCAACCAGTTTCGGAAACGCCACCTTGTTGCAGCCCGACCCCAGATTGATCACCGATCCCTTTACCCCGCCCGCGATCATCAACCGCGCCGCCGCCTGCGTATTCAGGAACGTGCCGCGCAGATTGGTCCGCATAACCGCGTCCCACTGATCCGCCCGTAACTCCAGCAATCCAGCCCAGGTCTGTATCCCCGCATTGTTCACCAGCACGGATGGCGCGCATCCCGCCCAATCGGCCGCCTGCGCGTGAAACGCCGTCACCGCCGCCTCATCCCCCGCATCGGCCTCCACGGCCAGACAGCGCCGCCCCAGTGCGGCCACCTCCGCCTCCACCTGCGCGGCCAGATCGGCGCTGCCCAGATGGGTCAACGCCACATCATGCCCCGCCCCTGCCAGCGCCACCACCAGATGCCGCCCGATGGCCGAAGTCCCGGCCGTCACCACCGCAAGTGTCATCGCATCCCCCCGTTACGCCAGAATATCCCAAACGAACCGCGCGCAGACCGTCAACAGAAACAGCCCGAACCCCGTCTCCAGCACCTTCTTGGGCAGCGAATGTGCCAACCGCACCCCCAGCCGCGTCGTCAGCAGCGTCGTCGGAATCGTCAGCGCGAATGTCAGCAGGCTCACATAGCCCAGCGCATCCACCGGCAGCCCCGGCTTGCCCCATCCCGCCGCCACATAGCCAATCGCCCCCGGCAGCGCGATCAGGATACCCACCGCCGAGGCCGTCGAAATCGCGCGCCGAATGTCATAGCCATGCAGCGTCAACACCAGATTGGTGATCGCCCCCCCGCCAATACCCATAAGCGCAGACAATACCCCGATCACCCCGCCATAAACCCGCAGCACGCCCCGCCCCGGCAACCCCTCGGCCAGCCGCCACCCCGCACCGCCCAGCAACAGCTTCGCCGCATTGACCACCGCCACCGCGATAAACACCAGCTGGAACACCACCGGATCGGCATAACGCGCGATCACCGACCCCGCCAGCACCCCCAGCACCACCGGCACCGCCCACAGCTTGATCAGGTCCAAATCCACCGTCCCGCGCAGATAATGCCCCCGCGCGGAATTCAGCGATGTGGGAATGATCACCGCCAGCGACGTGCCCACCGCCATCGGCATCTGCACCGCCTCCGGGTAATCCAGCACTCGGAACAGCTCAAAGAACACCGGCACCGAAATCGCCCCGCCGCCAATCCCGAATAACCCCGCCAGCAGGCCGATCGCCGCCCCCGCGACGATCAGCGCCACGATCACCGGCAGCAGCGTCGCCAATTCCATCTCGCCCATCATCTGCCTTCCCGTCATGCTGCGCAGCCCGCGCCCCGTCTTAGGCCCCCCCTCCCCCAAGGACAACCGCCCCCGCTTGCCGAATGCGCACAAGGGCCTAGGCTATGACGCACAACACAGCACAGGACCGCGCACCCATGACCGTGAACACCAGCCCCGTCTCGGCGGGCGAGGCGCTCGATATCCTCCGCGCCGCCCATGCCGCACAAGGCGCGGGAAGCCTTACCGCCTCATGGATGCTCCACGGCCGCCCCGGTATCGGCAAGACCGACATCGTCACCCAACTGGCCACGGAAACCGGCGCACAACTCTTCGACCTGCGCCTGACGACCGTCGAACCACAGGATCTGCGCGGTCTGCCCTTCTACGACCACGCCGCCCAGCGCACCATCTGGTATCGCCCCGAAGACCTGCCCGATGATCCCGCCCGCCCCGCGATCCTGTTCCTCGACGAACTCACCGCCGCCGCCCCCACCCTGCAACCCACCGTCTACGGCCTCTTGCAGGAACGCCGCGTCGGTCGCCACCGCCTGCCTGACAGCTGCCTCATCATCGCCGCCGGCAACGGCATCGACGATGGCGCCATCGCCTATGACATGGGCACCGCCCTCTCCGACCGCCTCATCCATCTTCAAATCCGGGCCGAGGCGACAGATTGGCTCACCCGCTACGCCGTGCCCCGAAACCTCCACCCCGCTGTCATCACCTTCATCCGCACCCGACCCGACCTTCTGGAAACCACCGAGGATTCCATTCGTCGCGGCCTCACCATCGCCTGCACCCCCCGCTCCTGGGCGCGCGTGTCGCAAATCCTGCAGGCCATCCCCGACCGCCGCCTGCGCGACCCGATGATCGCAGGCACCATCGGCGATGCTGCCGCCGCCGAATTCCTCCTGCTGGTCGAAGAACTGGCCACCAATGTGCAAATCGCCGACCTGCTCGATGCACCCAAGGGAAAACGCCCTGACCTCTATCCCACCACCATGACCGGCCTCACTGCGCTGACCTACGGCCTGATCGGCGCGGCCAACGCCACCACCATGCCACGCGTGATCGAAGTGATGGCCGAGCTTCGCCACCTCCCCCGCCTCCGCCCCGATGCCCCCTTCGCGCGCCTCCCCTTGGCCGAACTCACCACCCACGGCTTCGAGCTTCTCATCCAGAAGGCCCTCACCCAAAACCTCACCGACGCCTTCCGCACCTCCCCCGCCTATGCCGACTACCGGGCCGAGCGACAGGCGCAAGGATTGGAATGACCCGCCACAGCCAACGCGCCACCACCGCCCTGCGCGCGCTCAACGAGATTGACCCCGCCCTCGCCGCCCTCGCGCTCTGGTGCGATCACCGCGACCGCGACCACGGCCCTGCGGCGGAAACCATAGGGCAGACCATCCATTACGGCCCGGAATTCGACACCCTTCCCCGCCACGAGCAGATCGGCACCGCCGCCCATCACATCCTGCATGTGGCCCTGCGCCACTCCCCACGCTTGGGCGACATGCAGGCTCGCATGGGCGACCGCTTCGATGCCCGCCTCTGGCAGATCGCCGCTGACGCCATCATCAACGAAACCCTGCTTGCCGCAGGCTACGCCCTGCCCCGCCCTGCGCTCACCCTCACGGGCCTGCTCACCGCCGCTTTCAACACCCAGACCTCCCCACAAAAGGCCCTGTCGGAATGGGACGTGGACCGGCTCTATCACCGCCTGCGCGATGGCAGCGGCAAGGGCGGCGCCTCCGACCGCGCCTCCGACCGCGCCCATTCCCATGCGCGCGCCCAGAATCACGGCCCCGACCTCAAACCCGACACCGGCCCCACCGACACGCCTGACACCCCCACCGCCGCCGACTGGCAGCGCCACCTGACGCGCGCGCTAGAGGCGGGCCGCCTCGCAGGTCGCGGCCTCGGCGCGGCAGGCCTGCGCCTTGCCGATATCCCCACCCCCCAGACGCCGTGGGAATTGATCCTGCGCCGCCTTCTCACCCGCGCCACGCTGGAACGCCCCAACCCAACCCACCGCCGCCCCGCGCGGGCATGGATCGCCACCTTGGCACAGGCACAGATCGACAACCGCCCGGAACCTGCCTTCCAGCCTGCAATGGCCCGGCACAGCCCTGCCCCCCGCGTGGTGATCGCGCTGGATACATCATCCAGCATCACCGATGATGCCCTGTCGCTCCTGATGGCCGAAGTCACCGGGATCGCCCGCCGCACCCGCGCGGAAATCCACCTCATCCCCTTCGACGACACCCCCGCCCCGCCCCTGCACCTCGATCCCGCCGCATGGCAAACCCAACTCCGCGCCCTCGCCCCCCAACGCGGCGGCGGAACCAACTTCGCCCCCGCCCTCGCGGCAGCGGCGCAGCTTCACCCTTCCATCCTCATTGTCCTGACCGATCTGGAGGCACCCCTGCCCCCGCCGCCGCGCTTTCCGGTGATCTGGGCGGTCCCGGATGCCCGCAGCGCCCCCCAACCCGAATGGGGCACGCTGCTGGACCTCTCCGCCTAACCGATCAGCGCCGCCAGCCGCGCATGGGCCGACACCCCCCGCACATCAAAGCCCACATCCCGCAGACATTCCTTTGACGCCAGATTGATCCGCAGCAAATCCCGCTCGGAGAACGCCTCGTCAAACAGCCCCGCCAGTATCCCCCGCTCCGCCGCCGTCAGCGCCAACACCTCCGGCCCTGATTTTGGCCCCGCCTCGCTCTGCACGGAAACCAGCGTCAAGGGCGGCATCCGCCAGATCTCCGACTGTTCCACCACCAGATGCAACCGCCCCTCCACCAGCCCCCGCCCCGCCGCGATCTTTGACAACACCGCAACCGCCCGTACCCGCAAAAGATCAAGCCCCCGCTCCACCTCAGCCTCGCTCGCCAATGCCTTCGCCCCCGCCGGCGGCAGGCGCAACACCTTGACTTCAAAGAAATATATGACAATCAGCATGGGCAGCGGCGCCTGCGCAATCGCCCCCGCATAGCGGGGATACATCACCGCCGCCAACAGGAACGGCACCAAAGCCAGCAGATAGCGCAGCACCTCCATCTCAAAGATCAGCCGCAGCCACAGACCAGTTCCCGCGTCCCGCCGCGGAAAGATCATCACCCGCCCGAACACCCGGCGCGGCACCTGCCGCATCTCCAGCACATGCGGGTTCCAGATCGTCTCAGGCGTCAGAATGAACACAAGCGCGGCCTCCCGCTCCGAACCTAGGCCAAGGCGCGCCGGATGCCACCCCTACCGCTGGCCGTAATACAGCCCCACCACATGCTCGGCCTCGGCAAAGAACAGCCAGCGCTGCGCGAAGGCCCCGATCAGATGCGCCCCCACCGCCACACCCACCGCCACCATCCCGGGCAAATAGGCCAGCGCAACCGCGGGCAGCAGCACGGAAAACACCATGGCGATCATCCGCACCCGATCCGCATGCTTGCGCCCCACCACGTAAATCATCTCGCGCAGCAGGTAATTCCCGCCGGTATGCGGCTGCTCGAACACCGACACCGCGCCGATGCCGCCCAGCCCCGTCGCGCTCTCCATAGATGCGCCCGCCTTCGCAAAGGCCCGCGCCCCGAAATGCCAGTGCAGCGCCATCGCCACCCCCAGAACGCACAGCATCAGCAATGCCAGATGCCGCAGCCCTCCCAGCACCAGCCCCCCCGCCACCGCATAGGCCAGAAACACCAACGGCACCGTCCAGTGATGCCAGCGCGGCACCGCCCGGATCTGCGCATAGATCATCGACGTGCACAGAACAGTCACCACGGCCCCCACCGCCCCCGCGATCCCGAACCCGCGTCCCCAATCAAACCCCAGCAAATCTGCCAAAGCCTGCGGCGCGAACAGCAGCAAGGTCACGACCGACGCCCAGGCCTCCCGCGACAGCCAACTTGTCCGCCATTGCGTGAACGCCAACAGCGCCCGCTGCGGATTGCCCAGATGAAAGCTTGATGCCACCAGCCCCGCCACCGCCAGCCCGTAACCAATCCCCCACAGGAAAAACGCCGCCGCCCCCGATGCGCCAAAAATCCCCAGCAGCGCCAGAAACCCGAACCCCATCCCCGACAGAACGGTAAAGACAATGACGGAAGGTGCCGGATTCATTCACATCTTCCCCAGCACACGGTCCAGCCACCCGGCAAACCCGGTGGCCTGAATGTCCAGCAGCGGCGCCAGCAGACTGGCCTCTTGGGGCCGGTCCTTCTTGCGTGGCGGCAGATAGCGGTTCACCGGCTTCGTCCCCATCTCGGGCATCAACGCAAAACCCTCCCGCTCTGCCACAAGGCGGCTCACCGCACTGTCCGGGTCCGACAGATCCCCGAAATGCCGCGCGCCTGTCGGGCAGGTCCGCACACAGGCAGGCTCGCGGTCCTCCTCTGGCAGATTTTCGTTATAGATGCGGTCCACACAAAGCGTGCATTTCTTCATCACCCCCGCCGCGGCATCCATCTCCCGCGCCCCATAGGGGCAGGCCCAGGCGCAAAGGCCACAGCCGATACAAGCATCCTCATTGACCAGAACGATCCCGTCCTCGGCCCGCTTGTAACTCGCCCCTGTGGGGCAGACGGTCACACAGGGCGCATCCGCACAATGCAGGCAGGATCGCGGAAAATTCACGATTTGCGCCGCAGCGTCAACAGGTTGCACCGCATAGCTGTGAACCCGGTTCAAGAACGCCCCCGACGGATGCGCGCCATAAGGTTCCTGATCCGACAGGGGCACGCCATAGCCCTGATCATTCCACCCCTTGCAGGCCGTCACACAGGCATGACAGCCCACGCAGGTATCCAGATCGATCACCAACCCCAGCGTCTTTTCCGTCGCTCCCGGCAATGCCGTCATGCCCGCCCCCCGTTTTTTGACGCAAAAAACGCGCCGGAATTTGACGCAAATTCCGCCGTCCACCCACAGTGCCCAACAACCCCACCCGAATTCTGCGCCAGAATTCGGCGCGATTTCTGCGTCAGAAATCGCCTCCCCACTGCCGACAGGCCCGCAGTCCCGCATCCGAATTCTGCGTCAGAATTCGCCCCCCTCATCGCCGCGCCCTCCCCTTCGGCACGACACGCGGCAACGCGTCAAACTCCGGCTCCGCCCGCTCCCGCGGCCCCACCTTCTCGATCCGAACCCGCAGATCGAACCACGCCGCCTGCCCCGTCACCGGATCGGAATTCGACAACCGCCCCGCCCCCGGCAGCACCTCGGAAATCAGATGGTTGAGCAAGAACCCCTCCACCGCCTCCGGCGCGCCTTCATCCAGCGCCCAGGCCCCTTTGCGCTTGCCAATCGCGTTCCAGGTCCAGACCGTATCGGGGTTCAGCGCCGCCATATGCGCCACCGGCACCACGATCTCGCCCGTGGGCGATGTTACGCGGGCATAATCGCCCTCTGCAAACCCCTCCGCCTCCCAGATCTTCGTCGGAAGATAGAGGTAATTCTTCCCGTGAATCTGCCGCAACCACGCATTCTGCGACCCCCAGGAATGATACATCGCCATCGGCCGCTGGGTGATCGCATGCACCGGGAAATCCTGCCCCGCCACCTCGCCAAAGGGCGGATACCAGACCGGCAAAGGGTCCATCGCCAGCTTCAACCGCGCCCGCAGATGATCGGGCGGCTGGATGAATCCCTGCCCTTCGGCCGCCAGCTGGAACTTGCGCATCGGCTCGGACCAGATCGAAAACAGATAGGGCTGGGGCGACTCATAAAACGATGTCGCCACCGCCCAATCCTGATAGGCCGCATTCCAGGGTTTGTAATACTGCGCCCCCTCGGGCACATGCGCCTGATAGAACCCGCCATTCTCGATATAGCGCGCCAGTTGCTCCGGGTTCGCCTCACCCCGCCCCTCGGCGCTGCCATCCGCCCCGCGAAACCCCATCAGCGGCCCCACGCCCGGCCGGCGGATATGGTTCACGATGTAATCGGCGTAATCCTTGAACTTCGCCGTCCCATCCGTGTTCACCATCCCCGGCAAGCCCAGCCTTGCGCCCAGATCCAGCAGCACCGACTGGAACCCCCGAACCTCACGATCCGGCTCCGCCACAGGCCAGCGGATCGCATCGCCCGCGGCATCCGGCTCACTGATGGGCCGATCCAGCAGCGAAATGCAATCATGCCGCTCCAGATAGGTCGTATCCGGCAGGATCAGATCGGCATAGGCCACCATCTCGGACGCATAGGCATCGCTATAGATGATGCGCGGGATCACATATTCCCCGTCCTCGCCTTTATCCGTCAGCATCTCCATCACGCGGGCCGAATTCATCGACGAATTCCACGCCATGTTGGCCATGTACAGGAAAAGCGTATCCACCTTGTAGGGATCGCCCGCATGGGCATTGGGGATGACCATATGCATCAACCCATGGGCCGAAAACGGGTTCTCCCAGGTAAACGCCTTGTCGATCCGCCAAGGCGTCCCGTCCTCCTTGATGGCAAGGTTCTCCGGCCCCCGCACATAGCCCAGATGCGGCCCGCTCAAGGGCTTGCCCGGTGCTGCCACGAAATGCGGCGTCGGATGCGCCTCCACCGGCTTGGGGTAAGGCGGCTTCAGCCGATAGCCCCCCGGCACCTCCACCGTCCCAAGCAATATCTGCAACAGGTGCAGCGCGCGCGCTGTCTGGAACCCGTTGGAATGGGCCGAAATCCCCCTCATCGCATGGAAAGACACAGGCCGCCCCTGCATCACCTCATGCCGATCCCCGCGAAAATCCGTCCAGGCGACGGGCAATTCGAACGCCTCATCGAACGCCACCCGCGCCAATTCCGCCGCCAACCCGCGAATACGCGCAGCATCAATCCCCACCCGGTCCGCCACCGCCTCCGGCGCATAGTCCGGCGACAGATACCGCTCCGCCATATGCTGGAACACAGTCCGGTGCCCCTCCCACACCGCACCAAGGTCTGGCTGCACCCCCGCCCCGTCCCAGGGCGCAGGCATCCCCGTCCGCTTGTCGATCACAAATGGCTGGCTTTCGGCGTTCTTCAGTATAAGGCCCTTCTCCGGCCCCTCCGCCTCATTCACCAGCAAGGGCGCATTGGTCCAGCGCGCCAGATAGTCCAGATCGATCTTTCCCGCCGCCAGAAGGCAATGGATCAGCGACAGGATCAACAGCCCATCCGTCCCGGGCGTAATCCCGAACCACTCATCCGCCACGGCATTATAGCCCGTGCGCACCGGGTTCACCCCCACCACCCGCGCGCCGCGCTCCTTCAGCTTGCCGATCCCGATCTTGATCGGGTTGCTGTCATGATCTTCGGCCACGCCAAACAGCACAAACAGCTTTGTATGCGCCCAATCCGGCTGCCCGAATTCCCAAAACGCCCCGCCGATGGTGTAGATCCCCGCCGCCGCCATGTTGACGGAACAAAACCCGCCATGCGCCGCATAATTCGGCGTGCCGAACTGCTGCGCCCACCACCCGGTGAAAGACTGCGATTGATCCCGCCCGGTAAAGAACGCCAGCTTCTCCGGTGCCTCCTCCCGCAGCGGCTTCATCCAAGCCACCGCCGTCTGCAACGCCTCTTCCCAGGAAATCTCCTCGAACGCCCCCGATCCGCGCGGCCCCACCCGCCGCAGCGGCGCCCGCAACCGGCTCGGCGCCGTCACCTGCATGATGCCGCTCGCCCCCTTGGCGCAGAGCACCCCCTTGTTCACCGGATGGTCGCGGTTGCCCTCGATGTAACTCACCTTGCCCGAGGTCATGTGCACATTGATCCCGCAGCGGCAGGCGCACATGTAGCAGGTGGTCTTGCGGACCTCATCCGACACCTTCGGCGATGTATCGACCCTCGGCTGTCCCATCACGCCTCCCCCGCCCTAACGGCCATGGCCTCCATCGCAATCTGGCGCTCTTCCTCGGCCGGAACTGTCCAGATCGCGACACGCGCGCCCGTCGGATGCAGCACCGCCGCCCCCTCCGCATTGGCGGCCTCATCGAACTCTACCCCCGCCCAGCGCAAACCGGTCAGGATTTCCCCCCGCACCACACGGTCATTCTCACCGATCCCCCCGGTAAAGGCCACCGCATCCAGCCCCCCCATCGCGGCGATCAGACTGCCCGCATGGCGCACTGCCCAGTAACAGAAATGCGCCACCGCAAACCGCGCCTCCACCGTCCCCGCGCGGTGCAGGCTGCGCATGTCCGACGCCCCGCCCAAGCCCAGCAAACCGCTCTCCCGGTTCAGGATGCGCCCCGCGCCCGCCACCCCATGCACCTCGGCCAGCCGCAGCACGGCATTGCCGTCCATCGCGCCCGCCCGCGTCCCCATCGTCAGCCCGTCCAACGGGGAATAGCCCATCGTGGTCGCCACTGACCGCCCGTTCAGGATCGCGCAGGCCGATGCCCCATTGCCCAAATGGAACGCAAGCAACCGCTCAGGCACCGCGTCAGACCCATTTTCTTGCACTTTTCGAACAATTGACGCGTAACTGATCCCGTGGAACCCATAGCGCCGCAAACCCAGCGCCTCGGCCTCCGCAGGCAGCGCATAGCGCCGCGCCACATCGGGGTTCGTCGCGTGAAAGGCCGTATCGAAACTCGCATATTGCGGCAATTCCGGCACCAGCCCCGCCAAGGCCCGGATCGCCGTCAGGTTCGCCGGGTTGTGCAGCGGCGCCAGCGGCACGCAGGCCTCCACCTCCGCCACCACCGCCTCCGTCACCCGGCACGGCGCCACCAGCCCCGCGCCGCCATGCACCACCCGATGCGCCGCCGCCGTCAGCGACGCCACAGGCAGCCCCGCCTCCTCCATCGCCTCAAGGATCAAGGCCAGCGCCGCCGCATGGTCCTCCACGGGGCGAACGCCCACCAAAGGCCCCGCCTCCACCCGCGCGCCATAGCTGCCGATCTCGGTCACCCGTCCCGCCATCACCTCGCGCAAGCGGTCATCAAACACCGCCACCTTCAGGCTCGATGACCCGGCATTCACCACCAGCACGCTCAAAACAGCACCGCCTTCACCAGCCCCATCCCCGCCAACCCCGCCAGCAGCAAGATCGCAAACCGCCGAAACTCCTGCGGATCGGTGCTCAGGAAATGCCGGCTCCCCAGCCAATTCCCCAAAAACGTCAGCGGCAGCGCGATCAGCGATGCCCACAGCGTGTCCCAACTCACCAGCCCCGCATACCAGTAAAGCGGCGCGGAATAGAGATCGAGGATCGGGAAATACGCAATCAACGTGGCCCGGAACACCGCCGCCCGCATCGGCTGCGCGGCGAAAAAGGCCGCAATCGGCAGCCCCCCCATCCCCGGCGCATTGGCCAGCCCGGAAATCACCCCCATTCCCAGGTTCGACAGCCCCCGCGCCTCGCCCGCCAGCCGCCATCCCGCCAGCAACACCAGACACATCACCAGCACATAGGACGATATCACCGCCCGCGCCGCATCCTCCGATATCCCCGTCAGCGCCCACAGGCCCAGCGGCAACCCGACCGCCGCCCCCGCCAACAGCAGCCAGACCCGCCGCCAGTCCACGTCTTGCGCAATCCCCCGCGCCGCCTGCAACGACATGGCGGTTTCCAGGATCACCACCACCGCCACCATGTTCAGCGGGTTCATCACAAGGCTGGACGCCGCAATCACCATCGCGGAATAGCCAAAGCCCGAATAACCCCGGATGAAGGCCGCCCCCAATACGGCCACCGCCATCCAGACTGTCCCCATCAGGGACAGGTCAAAGGGCATCAAACCACCTGCGCGCGCATGTCGGCCTTGCTGATCCCCGCCACCGCCACCGGCTTCTTCATCGCGTCGCGGCGGAACGGCTCACCCAGTTCCTGATTGATCAGCGCCTCGATCAGCGTGGTTTTCCCATGCTCCATCTGATCCGTCACCGCCTTCGCCAAAGCGTCGCGCAACTCCTCCATCGTCTTCGCCTGCACACCCTGCAACCCGCAGGCCCGCGCAATCCCGGCATAGGACACTTGCGTATCCAACTCGGTCCCCACGAAATTGTCGTCATACCACAGCGTCGAATTGCGCTTTTCCGCGCCCCACTGATAATTGCGGAACACCACCATCGTCACCGCAGGCCATTCCGGCCGCCCGATGGCCGTCAACTCCGTCACCGCAATGCCGAATGCCCCATCCCCGGCAAAGCCCACAACGGGCGTGTCCGGACAGGCGATCTTGGCCCCCACGATGGACGGCAGGCCATATCCACACGGCCCGAACAGGCCGGGCGCCAGATATTTCCGCCCCGCCTCGAATGTCGGATAGGCATTCCCGATGGCACAGTTGTTGCCGATATCGCTGGAAATGATCGCCTCTTTCGGCAGCGCGCTCTGGATCGCGCGCCACGCCATGCGCGGGCTCATCCAGTCCGGCTTGTCCGCCCGCGCCCGTTCGTTCCAGCTGGTCCCCGGATCATCATCCTCATGGTCCATCGATGCCAGTTGCTGCGCCCAACGGCTCTTGGTCGTGGCGATCAGATCCAGCCGCGCCTTGCGCCCGGCCTCCCCGGCGCTTGCCGACAGCCGCGCCAGAATCCCCTCGGCAACCTTCTTTGCATCGCCCACGATGCCCACAGCCACCCGCTTCGTCAGCCCGATCCGCGCCGGGTTGATATCCACCTGAATGATCTTGGCCTCCTTGGGCCAATAATCCAGCCCATAGCCCGGCAGGGTTGAGAACGGGTTCAAACGCGTCCCCAACGCCAGCACCACATCGGCCTTTTGGATCAACTCCATCCCCGCCTTGCTGCCATTATACCCCAAGGGGCCGGCAAACAGCGGATGGCTGCCCGGAAAGGCGTCATTGTGCTGATAGCCCACGCAAACCGGGGCGCTCAGCCGTTCCGCCAGCGCCATCGACGCCGGAATCGCGCCCCCGATCACCACCCCCGCCCCGTTCAGGATCACAGGGAACTTCGCAGATGACAGCAGCGCCGCCGCCTCATCCATGGCGGCCTCTCCCCCCGAAGGCCGCTCAAACTCCACCACCGCAGGCAGGTCGATGTCGATCACTTGGGTGAAATAATCCCGCGGCATGTTGATCTGCGCAGGCGCCGAATGGCGCCGCGCATTCAGGATCACCCGGTTCAGCACCTCCGCCACCCGGTTCGGATCGCGCACCTCTTCCTGATAGCAGACCATGTCCTTGAACAGGGCCATCTGCTCCACTTCCTGAAAGCCCCCCTGCCCGATGGTCCGGTTCGCCGCCTGCGGCGTCACCAGCAGCAGCGGCGTGTGGTTCCAATAGGCCGTCTTGACCGCAGTGACGAAATTGGTGATGCCCGGTCCGTTCTGCGCGATCATCATGCTCATCCGGCCCGACGCACGGGTAAACCCGTCCGCCATCATCCCGCCCGATCCTTCATGCGCACAGTCCCAGAAGGTGATCCCCGCCTTGGGAAACAGGTCCGATATCGGCATGAAGGCCGACCCGATGATCCCGAACGCATTGTCGATGCCATGCATCTGCAACACTTTCACAAACGCTTCTTCCGTGGTCATCCGCATCGCTGATCTCCCGCTCAATCCACCGCACCCCAGCCGGGCGCTTTGCCCCTTGATACCCCCGCACCCAGCCCGGGGCTTAGGGCCAGAAAACCGGGCCACTTAGGTCCAGATGGCCAATGCGCCCCGCGCCACCGTCCCCCAAGTGTCATGGTTAACGCGCCCTTCCGGCATCGCGCGTATGCACAGCCGTCTGCACAGGCCACTGCACCGCCAGCGGCACCGCAAATTGGCCCTGACGTCGAAAATAAACCCAGCGCCCGCAGGCACTTGCAACCAAACCCGCGGGGCATCCCCCCCTCAGGCTCACGCCTCCCGCATCGCCCTCGCCACCAGCGCGATCCCATCCGGGATCTTCCCCACCGGGATCGATGAATAGGCCAGCCGATAGAAATTCCGCCGCTCCGTCCCCGGCTCAAAGAACACCCGCCCGGGTTCGATCAGCACCCCTTCCCCCCGCAACCGCATGGCCAGCACCTCGGTATCCGCCTGCGCCGCAGCCTCCATCCAGAAGGACGATCCGCCAAACCCGCCTTGCCCCGCAACCATCAGACCGTGCAGGGAAATCGCCTCCTCCATCGCCTGCCGTCGCTTGCGGAACGCGGCCTTCATCCGGTTCACCAGCGCATCATAATGCCCCAGGCTCAGGAAATAGGCCGCCGTCCGTTGCACATGCCCCGGCGGGTGGCGCAACACCTGCGCCCGCAGCGCCCGCGCCTCACGGATGAACGGCGCAGGCCCCACCAGCCAGCCCAACCGCAGCCCCGGAAACAGCGACTTGGAAAACGACCCCGCATGCACCACCCGCCCCCCGGAATC
>CALRMS020000034.1:0-48420 GCA_943369275.1 Rhodobacter maris
CTTCGTGGTTGGTATGCGCAGCTTTCCGGGCAATCCTTATGACGGTCACACGCTGCGGGACGCCCTCGGCCAAGTCGAGATCCTTACAGATCAGCGCCCTGAGCTTGCCGTCGTTGATCGCGGTTACAGGGGGCACGACGAAGGCAAGATCCGTGTCCTGATCAGCGGCACACGCAGAGGGCTGACTGCCAAAGAAATCATCGACCTGCGCAGGCGAAGCGCAATCGAGGCCGAAATCGGCCACATGAAAACCGATGGCCGCCTGTCCCGCTGCCCCCTGAAAGGCACAATCGGTGACGCGGTCTTCGCCGTTCTGAACGCCTGCGGCCACAACATCCGTAAGATCCTGGCCCACCTCCGGGCTTGGCTTGCCTGCATTATCGCCATGCTATGGGCCGCCGAAACCACGATAAACCGCCACTATCTGATCGCTGATGCAGCGTGAAAGAATTGTTCAGGGTGAACGATTTATTATACTGATGTATAGGTGGTGAATTTGTCCGGGATGCGAACCCGATTTCCATCCCGATGCGGCGGCTCGGTCAGAAAAAAAGGCCGGGCAAGATGCCCGGCCAAGTCCAACAGGGAGGATGCCGTGCCATAACCCCGACACGACAAGGGGATCCTGAATGCGATCAATCTCACATCCAATCGTATATAATTAATGAATCGGGCGATTTTAAGATCGTCACGCCACCAGTCTGTATCCGCCGCTTTCGGTTACCAGCAACCGCGCGTTTGACGGATCGGGTTCGATCTTCTGCCGCAGGCGGTATATGTGGGTTTCCAACGTGTGGGTGGTAACCCCGGCATTGTATCCCCACACTTCATGCAGCAGCACATCCCGTGCAACAACGCTTTGCTGTGCGCGGTACAAATACTTCAATATATTGGTTTCTTTCTCCGTCAGACGGATTTTCTTTTCCTTTTCGTCCACCAGCATCTTTTGCGCGGGCTTAAAGGTATAGGGACCAAGCTGGAAAATGGCGTCTTCGGATTGTTCGTGCTGGCGCAATTGCGCCCTGATGCGCGCAAGCAACACCGGAAACTTAAAAGGCTTGGTCACATAGTCATTGGCCCCGGCATCCAGCCCCAGAATGGTGTCTGCATCCGAATCATGGCCCGTCAGCATCAGCACCGGGCATTTGACG
The DNA here is from genome assembly GCA_943369275.1 of Rhodobacter maris. Classification (GTDB taxonomy): domain Bacteria; phylum Pseudomonadota; class Alphaproteobacteria; order Rhodobacterales; family Rhodobacteraceae; genus Paragemmobacter; species Paragemmobacter maris_A. Next base: position 1,152 of record CALRMS020000034.1, read on the forward strand.
CCGCCCTTGCGCATCCGGCGGCACAACTCGCGCCCGTCCGTATCGGGAAGGCCCACATCCAGGATCACCAGATCGTAAAGACCGGCCTTCGCCTTTTCCATCCCCTCGGCCCCGGTGCGGGCTTCGAACACGTCAAAGTCTTCGGTCATAACCAACTGCTCGCTCAGCGCCTCGCGCAGATCGTCGTCATCATCGACCAGCAGGATCTTTCTCAGGGTGCCCATGGGAACCTCCGTTTGCATCTTATGCGTCCCACATGCGCCCGGCTTGTGGTTGCGGCAAGAATTGCAACGCACGGGTCACGCGGTCGTGTGGCTGTGCGGGGGAATGTTTCAATTTCCTGCGCATCGGCCTAGATAGGGGGCAGAGGACATGATGCAGAACACCCGCCCCACGCTTGCACCCACCATCGTTGAACGGCTGTCCCGCGCGCGGGGCGATCTGCGCATGGGCGTTCCCGTGGTGATGACCGGCGATGGCCGCGCCATGCTGGTGGTCGCGGTCGAGGCGTTGGAGCCCGCCCGCCTTGCCGCCCTGCGCGCGCTGGGCCAGCCCGAACTGGCGCTGACCTCGCGGCGCGCCGAAACGCTCAAGACCCCTGCCTATGACGGCGACATCGCCCGCATCATGGTTCCCGATGGGATGGGGGTCGAATGGCTGCGCGCGCTGGCCGATCCGGCCGATGATCTGCGCGTCCCGCTCAAGGGGCCGCTGCGCGCCTTGCGGGACGGATCGTCCGATCTGCACCGCGCCGCGCTGCATCTTGTGAAATCCGCCCATCTCCTGCCCGCCGCCCTGCTGGTGCCGGTTGCTCATGGCTTGGCTCTGGCCGAAGAGCACGCCCTTACCCTGCTGCCGCTGGTCGAGATCGCGCCGGAACTGTCGCGCATGTCACCGCTGCACCCGGTGGTAAATGCGCGCCTGCCGATGCAGGCCGCCCAGGCCGGTCGCGTGCACATCTTCCGCCCGGAAGATGGCGGCGAGGAACACTACGCCATCGAAATTGGCAAACCCGACCGCAGCCTTCCCGTTCTTGCCCGCCTCCATTCCGCCTGCTTCACCGGGGATGTTCTGGGCAGCCTGAAATGCGACTGCGGCCCGCAACTGCGCGCCGCTTTGGCGCAGATGGGCGAGGAAGGGGCGGGGGTCCTGCTCTACCTCAATCAGGAAGGGCGCGGCATCGGGCTGGCCAACAAGATGCGAGCCTATTCGCTGCAGGATCAGGGTTTCGATACGGTGGAGGCCAACCACCGCCTCGGATTCGAAGATGATGAACGCGATTTCCGTATCGGCGCGGGCATCCTGCGCAAGATGGGCTTTTCCGCCGTGCGCCTGCTGACCAACAATCCCAACAAGCTGGCGATGATGGAATCCTGTGGTGTGGCCGTGGCCGAACGCGTGCCGCTCAAGGTGGGGCAGACAGCGCAGAACGCGGCCTATCTGGCCACCAAGGCCGCGAAATCGGGGCATCTGCTGTGACGCCCACCGATCTGGTGGTCACGCGCTGGGGCGCGCGCTTCATGGGGCGAGTATTTCCATGTTCCATCGGGCGCGGCGGCATCGTTCCCGCCCGCGCGAAACGCGAAGGCGACGGTGCCACCCCTGCCGGAACGCATCGCTTTGTGGGCATGCTTTACCGCCCCGACCGACTTTCGCCAACACAACTGCCCGACTGGGCGCTGCCCTTCGGCCCGTCCGACCTGTGGTCGGATGACAGCCGCGATCCCGATTACAACCTGATGGTCCGCGCCCCGCATTCATGGTCGCATGAACGGCTGACGCGCCCCGATCCGATGTATGACCTGATCCTGCTCACCGATTGGAATTGGCCCCAGGCCGAGCCGGGCCGGGGATCGGCGATCTTCGTGCATACATGGCGGCGGCCCCGGCGCCCGACGGCGGGCTGCGTCGCTTTTGCGCAGGCCGATCTGCTCTGGATCGCCAACCGCATCCGCCATCGGACCCGCTTGATCATCCGGGGCTGAATCACCCTTTCCAAACCGCTTTGGCCCGCCTAATCTGCGCGCAAGTTGGGGGAGGGACCACCATGCCACGCACGCCGTCCGTTGCGGATGACGAAATCTTTGCCCTGCGCCTTGACCGCAGCGCGCCGGATCTCTGGCCGATGCTGGATGCGCTCTATGGTCAGCACCCCGATTACGCCACCTTCCGCGCCGCCCTGCTCAAGGCGATGCAAAAGGCCTGGACGGACCGCGCCCCCGATCTGAAACGGCTGGACCTGCGCCGCGATCTGGAACCCGACTGGTTCCAGCGCAGCGATATGGCGGGCTATGTCTTCTACATCGACCGCTTTGCCGGAAATCTGCCCAACGTTCTGGAAAAGATGGATTATCTGGAAGAGCTTGGCATCACCTATGTCCACTTCATGCCCTGCCTGAAACCCCGCCCGGGTGACAGCGACGGTGGCTATTCGGTGATGGATTACCGCGCCATCAATCCGGCCTACGGCACGATGGAGGATTTCGAAACCGTTACGGCAGAGCTGCGCAAACGGGGCATCTCGGTCTGCATCGACCTTGTCCTGAACCACACCGCAAAAGAACACGCCTGGGCAAAGAAAGCCGCCAAGGGCGATGCGAAACATCAGGACTACTACCTGATGTTCGACACCCCCGATCTTCCAAAGCGGTATGAGGAAACGCTGGTCGAGGTGTTCCCCGACAACGCCCCCGGCAATTTCACCCATTACCCCGATTTCGGCAAATGGGTCTGGACCACCTTCAACGAACATCAGTGGGATCTGAACTGGGCCAACCCGCAGGTCTTTCTGGAAATCGCGGAAATCATGCTGTTCCTCGCCAACCGGGGCGTGGATGTGCTGCGGCTGGATGCTGTGGCCTTCATGTGGAAACGGATGGGCACCCGCTGCCAGTCAGAGCCAGAGGTTCACATGCTGTTGCAGGCGCTGCGCGCCGTCTGCCGCATCACATGCCCTGCCGTGCTGCATCTGGAAGAGGCCATCGTCGCGCCTGCCGAGATGCTGCCCTATCTCGGGCGCGGCAAGCATGATGGCAAGGAAGGCAACCTCGCCTATCACAACTCGCTCATGGTGCAGTTCTGGTCGTCTCTCGCCACCCGCGACACGCGCTTGATGACGCATGTCATGGGCACCCATTTCCCCGACCGGCTGACCAATGCCACCTACGCCACCTATATCCGCTGCCATGATGATATCGGCTGGGCCGTCACGGATGAGGATGCCGCCGCGCTGGGCCTGTCCGGCCCCGGCCACCGCGCCTTTCTGTCAGATTTTTATGATGGCACCTTCCCCGGCACCTTTGCCCGTGGCGCGCTGTTTCAGGAAAACCCCGCCACCGGCGACAAGCGCATCTCGGGCAGTTACGCCTCGCTCGCCGGGCTGGAAAAGGCACTGGCCGAGGATGATGCGGGCGCGGCGGAACTCGCGGTCCAGCGCATCCTGATGGGCCATGCGCTGATCGCGGCTTGGGGCGGCATCCCGCTGATTTACATGGGTGACGAACTCGCCGCGCTGAACGACCACGGCTATCTCGAAGTCCCCGAACACGCGCATGACAGCCGCTGGATCCACCGCCCCCGGATGGATTGGCAGGCCGCCGGGGCCCGGCATGACGGGCTGACCCATGCTTCCCGCGTCTGGCTCGGCCTGCGCCATATCCTTGCACGGCGCAAGGCGACCCCCGCCCTGCATGCCGCCCATCCCATCCGCGTGGTGTCCTGTGGCGTGCCGCAGGTCTTTGCCTTCCGCCGCGATGCGCCCACCGGCACGCTGCTGTGCCTGTTCAACTTTTCGGAAAGCTGGGCGCATATTCCCGAAGATTGGTTGCGAATTCAGGGCGCGACGCAGATGCATGATGCTCTCTCCGACCACCCGGTAAAGGCGCATCACGGCAATATCGCTCTGCCCCCCTATGCACGGGTCTGGCTGGGATAGGCCGAAAGCCGATCCTACCCCAATGATAGACGTCATCTATCAAACAACGGGAAATCGATATTGATTTCCCTATCGTTCGGTATATCCCGGCATACAGCTACCAAAGGGGCCGCTGATGACGCAGACCAGCACCGAAATCGCCGCGCGCGTTGGGGAAATCCTGACCGCGCATGAGGGGATGGAGGGGCCGCTGCTGCCGATTCTCCACGCAATCCAGAACGCCTATGGCTATGTGCCGCGCGACGCGCTGCCGATCATCGCGAAAAAACTGAACCTGACCCGGGCCGAGGTGCACGGCGTCATGTCCTTCTACCATGACTTCCGCGAAGACCCGGCAGGCAAGCATGTGCTGAAACTCTGCCGGGCCGAGGCCTGTCAGGCCATGGGGGCAGACCGTGTCGCCGCCCATGCGCAGAACCGCCTCGGCATCGAATGGCACGAAACGACAAAGGACGGCCAGATCACGCTGGAACCCGTTTTCTGCCTTGGCCTCTGTGCTTGCGCACCCGCCGCGCTGGTGGATGGCAGGGTGGTCGGTCGCGTGGATGAAGCCCGCCTTGACGCCATCATTGAAGGGGTCCGTTGATGAAAATCTACGTCCCCCGCGACGCCGCCGCCCGTGGCCTTGGTGCCGATGAAGTTGCCGCCGCCGTTCTGGCCGAGGCGGCAAAGCATGGCATCACTGTGGAACTTGTCCGCAACGGATCGCGCGGCATGGTCTGGCTGGAACCGCTGGTTGAGGTGGCCACTGATGCGGGCCGCCTTGCCTTTGGCCCGATGACGCCCGCCGATGTGCCTGCGCTCTTTGCCGATCTTGCCCAGCACACCAAGGCGCTTGGCCTGACCGATGCCCTGCCTTGGTTGGCAAAACAGACCCGCCTCACCTTTGCCCGTGTCGGCGTGGTCGATCCCCTGTCGCTGACCGATTACGAAGCCCACCATGGCCTTGTCGGCCTGCGCCGCGCGCTGGGCATGGATAGCGCCGCCATCGTGGCCGAGGTGACTGAGTCCGGCCTGCGTGGCCGGGGCGGCGCGGGTTTCCCCACCGGCATCAAATGGAAAACCGTGGCCGATGCGAAGGCCGATCAGAAATACATCGTCTGCAACGCCGATGAGGGCGACTCTGGCACCTTCGCCGACCGCATGCTGATGGAAGGTGATCCCTTCACCCTGATCGAGGGCATGATCATCGCCGGCATCGCCACCGGGGCGACGCGCGGCTATGTCTATCTCCGCTCCGAATACCCGGACGCGATCGAAGTGATGACCGATGCCGTCATGATCGCCCGCCGGGCAGGCGTGTTGGGCGCATCGGTCCTTGGCTCGGGCCGCACTTTTGATATGGAAATCCGCACCGGCGCCGGGGCCTATGTCTGTGGCGAGGAAACCTCGCTTCTGAACTCCCTCGAAGGCAAGCGCGGCGTCGTGCGGGCCAAGCCGCCACTGCCCGCCCTGCAAGGCTTCCTTGGCAAGCCCACGGTGGTGAACAACGTTATCTCGCTGGCCACCATCCCGGTCATCCTTGAACGCGGCGCGGCCTTCTACAAGGATTTCGGTCTTGGCCGGTCGCGCGGCACGATCCCGCTGCAGATCGCCGGCAACGTGAAACATGGCGGGTTGTTCGAGGCTGCATTCGGCCTGACGCTGGGCGAAATCGTTGATGTGATCGGCGGCGGCACCGCCACCGGCCGCCCGGTCAAGGCCGTGCAGGTCGGCGGCCCCCTCGGCGCTTACTTCCCGCGCGCCCTGTTCGACACGCCCTTCGGCTATGAAGAATTTGGCGCGAAAGAAGGTCTCATCGGCCATGCCGGGCTGGTGATCTTTGACGAAACCGCCGACATGCTGAAACAGGCGCGCTTCGCGATGGAATTCTGCGCCATCGAATCCTGCGGCAAATGCACCCCCTGCCGCATCGGCGCGGTGCGCGGCGTGGAAACCGTGGACAGCATCGCCAAGGGCGACGCCGCCGCCATCCCGCTGCTGACGGACCTGTGCAACACCATGAAATCCGGCTCGCTCTGCGCGCTGGGCGGCTTCACCCCCTATCCGGTGATGTCGGCACTGAACCACTTCCCCGATGATTTCACGCCCGCGATGAAAGAGGCCGCCGAATGAAAGACTTCATCATTCCCGACCGCGATTTCGGCACCCCCGCCGCGAAATCGAAGACCATGGTCACCCTGACCATCGACGGGTTCGACATCACGGTGCCAGAGGGCACCTCCATCATGCGTGCGGCGGCGGAAATCGGGATCTCCGTCCCGAAACTCTGCGCCACCGACAGTCTCGATGCCTTCGGCTCCTGCCGCCTCTGCCTCGTGGAAATCGAAGGCCGCAATGGCACCCCCGCCTCCTGCACCACCCCCGTCGCGCCGGGGATCAAGGTCCACACCCAGAACGCCAAGCTGAAACAGCTGCGCCGTGGCGTGATGGAACTCTACATCTCCGACCACCCGCTGGATTGCCTGACCTGCTCGGCCAATGGCGATTGCGAATTGCAGGATATGGCCGGGGCCGTCGGCTTGCGCGACGTGCGGTATGAGGCGGTTGAGACGCACTTCAAGGCCAAGAACACCTCGGGCGAAGCCAACCCGCAATGGATGCCCAAGGACGACTCCAACCCCTATTTCACCTATGACCCGGCGAAATGCATCGTCTGTTCCCGCTGCGTCCGCGCCTGTGAGGAAGTGCAAGGCACCTTTGCCCTGACGATCGAAGGCCGGGGCTTCGACAGCCGCGTGTCCTTTGGCGCAAAGACCGACACCGCCCTCACCTCGGATTGCGTCTCCTGCGGCGCCTGCGTGCAGGCTTGCCCAACCGCGACCTTGCAGGAAAAGTCGATCATCGAGATCGGCACCCCCGAACGGTCCGTCATCACCACCTGCGCCTATTGCGGCGTGGGCTGTTCGTTCAAGGCCGAAATGCGCGGCGATGAACTGGTCCGCATGACCCCCTACAAGCATGGCAAGGCCAATCGCGGCCATTCCTGCGTCAAGGGCCGCTTCGCCTATGGCTATGCCAGCCACAAGGACCGTATCCTGTCGCCCATGATCCGCGACAAGATCACCGATCCCTGGCAGGAAGTGTCATGGGCCGAGGCGATGGAATTCACCGCCAACCGGATGAAGGGCATCATCGCCAAGCATGGCCGCCAATCCGTGGGCGTGATCACCTCCAGCCGCTGCACGAATGAAGAAGCCTACCTCGTGCAGAAACTGACCCGCGCGGTGTTCATGAACAACAACACCGACACCTGCGCCCGCGTCTGCCATTCGCCCACCGGCTATGGCCTTGGCCAAACCTTCGGCACCAGCGCCGGCACGCAGGATTTCGACAGCGTCGAACAGACCGATGTCGTCATCCTGATCGGCGCGAACCCGACCGATGGCCACCCCGTCTTTGCCTCCCGCCTGAAAAAACGCCTGCGTGCCGGGGCCAAATTGATTGTGGTCGACCCGCGCCGGATTGATCTGGTGGACAACTCCGCCCACATCCGGGCCGCCCATCACTTGGCCCTGACACCGGGCACCAACGTGGCCGTCGTCACCGCCATCGCGCACACCATCGTGACGGAAGGCCTGTTCGACGAGGAATTCATCCGCACCCGCTGCGATTGGGATGAATTCCAGGACTATGCCGAGTTTGTCAGCGACCCCCGCCACTCGCCCGAAGCCACCCAGCTTCTGACCGGCGTCAAGGCCGATGAACTCCGCGCCGCCGCCCGCCTCTATGCCAAGGGCGGCAACGGGGCGATCTATTACGGCCTCGGTGTGACCGAACATTCCCAAGGGTCGACCACCGTCATCGGCATCGCGAACCTTGCCATGCTGACAGGCAATATCGGCCGCCCCGGTGTGGGGGTGAACCCGCTGCGTGGCCAGAACAACGTGCAGGGCTCTTGCGACATGGGGTCATTCCCCCACGAACTGCCCGGCTACCGCCACGTGAAGAACGACTCTGTGCGCGAGGTGTTCGAATCCATCTGGGGCGTGAAGATCGACAATGAACCCGGTCTGCGCATCCCCAACATGCTGGACGCGGCCGTCGAAGGCACCTTCAAGGGCCTCTATTGCCAGGGCGAAGACATCCTGCAATCCGACCCCGACACCAAGCATGTCGCCGCCGGTCTGGCCGCGATGGAATGCGTGATCGTTCATGACCTCTTCCTGAACGAAACCGCAAACTACGCCCATGTCTTCTTCCCCGGCTCGTCCTTCCTCGAAAAGGACGGCACCTTCACCAACGCCGAACGCCGCATCAACCGCGTGCGCAAGGTGATGGCCCCGAAGCAGGGCTATGCCGATTGGGAAGTCACGCAGTTGTTCGCACAGGCGATGGGGGCCGATTGGCACTATACCCACCCGTCGCAAATCATGGATGAAATCGCCATGCTGACGCCGTCTTTCGCCGGGGTCAGCTATGAAAAGCTGGAAACCATGGGTTCGATCCAGTGGCCCTGCAATGAGAAGGCCCCCGAAGGCACGCCTCTGATGCACATTGATGGTTTCGTGCGCGGCAAGGGCAAGTTCATCCGCACGGAATATGTGGCGACCGACGAAAAGACCGGCCCGCGCTTCCCGCTCTTGCTGACCACCGGGCGCATCCTGTCGCAATACAACGTCGGCGCGCAGACGCGGCGCACCGAAAACGTGGTCTGGCATGAGGAAGACCTGCTGGAAATCCACCCCCATGACGCCGAACTTCGCGGTGTGCGGGATGGGCAATTTGTGAAACTGGCCTCACGTTCGGGGGAAACCTCGCTCAAGGCCAAGATCACCGATCGCGTGTCGCCGGGCGTGGTTTACACCACCTTCCACCACCCGACGACGCAGGCCAATGTCATCACCACCGATTTCTCGGACTGGGCCACCAACTGCCCGGAATACAAGGTGACTGCGGTGCAGGTCAGCCCGTCCAACGGCCCGACCGAATGGCAGGAAGACTATGCCGAACAGGCCGCCCAATCCCGCCGCATTCTGGCAGCAGAATGATGGAAACCGCCCGCCGCCTTCCTCGGCTCAGCTTTGGCGCGGGCGGAATCGAACAGGGCGCCCGCGCCCTGCCCGAAGAGGTGGCGGTGGCCCTGTCCTTCAACGGATCGACGCAAGCCGTGATGATGGCGACGCCGGATGATCTGGTGGATTTCGCCTATGGCTTTGCCCTGACCGAAGGCATCGCCACGCCCGACCAGATTGAAAGCATCGAGGTTCAGCCGGCAGGGCAGGGCGTCGACGTTCAAGTCTGGTTGAAGGATGAGGCGGAAGCCCGCCTCGCCGCCCGCCGCCGCACGATGGCCGGGCCTGTCGGCTGTGGCCTGTGCGGGATCGATTCCATCGAACAGGCGATGCGCCCTGTGGCGCAGATCGCGCCGTCAGCCTTTCGCATGACCCCCGATCAGGTGATGCAGGCCGTATCGGCCCTGACAGGCCGTCAACCGCTGCACGATGTCACCCGCGCTGCCCATTGCGCCGCTTTCTGGACAGTCGACGGTCTGGTCGCCGCGCGCGAGGATGTGGGGCGTCACAACGCGCTTGATAAACTGGCAGGCCACTTGATCCGCGCGGGTCACGGCCAAGGCGCGATTGTGCTGACCAGCCGCGTGTCGATCGATATGGTGCAAAAGGTCTGCGCGCTCGGCGCGCCGATCCTGATCGCCGTATCCGCCCCCACCGCCCATGCCGTCGATCTGGCCGAAGAGGCGGGGTTGACCCTGATCGCCCTCGCCCGCCCTGACCGGTTCGAGGTGTTTTCCCATTCCGACCGATTGATGGAGAGTGCCCATGTCCGCTGACCCGCATGAAAAGCTGATCTACATGGCGAACCAGATTTCCAAGTTCTTCGAATCCAAACCCCATGCCGAAGGCGTGGCCGGGATCGCCGCCCATATCAACGATTTCTGGGAACCCCGGATGCGGCGCCATTTGTTTGAGGTGGTGGATGCTGGCGGTGCAGGCTTGCGCCCGTTGGTGATGGAGGCCACGCAGACCATCCGCCGCCCCGCCCCCGAACACGCCTGATCTTGCGGAGCGGCATACGCCGCATTTCTTTTGTGTCGCAGGCCGCCTGCGCGGCCTGCTCCGCGTTCAGGGGGCTTGCCGCCCCCTCTGTCCGCGCGTGCCGCGCGGCCATTCACCCCTGCGGGTATTTGGGCCAAGATGAAACGGAAGCTGTGGCGTTAACCTTAATCTGCGCTTCACCCGTCGTCCGCTGCGTGCATACCGTTTGCTGCACAGCCATCTGCACCGCGCGCGGCACAGTCGGAAAACAGGTGCCAAGGATGGTTTACTCTGACGCGATGCCCAGCAGATAGCGACCGTAGTCGTTTTTCCGGAACGTCTCGGCCCGCTTCAGCAGATCATCCCGCGTGATGAAACCCGCCCTCCAGGCAATCTCATCCGGGCTGCCAACCTGCAAACCCTGCCGGTCTGTCAGGGTGCGCACAAAGTTGCCCGCATCCAGCAATGACCCATGGGTGCCTGTGTCCAGCCAAGCGTAACCACGCCCCATCAGCTCCACCTGAAGGCTGCCCTCGGCGCGGTATTTCTCAAGCAGATCAACGATTTCCAGCTCACCCCGCGGCGAGGGGCGGATCGTTTCCGCCAGGTCCGGCGCGCGCCCGTCAAGGTAATAGAGCCCGGTCACCGCATAGTTCGATGGCGGATGTTCCGGCTTTTCGATGATCGCGCGCACCTGACCCGCGCTGTCGAAATCCACCACGCCATAGCGTTCCGGATCGGCGACGCGATAGCCAAAAACCGTGCCACCACTGCCCTGCGCATCGGCTGTGGCGAGGGCCTGCGGCAGGCCGTGCCCGAAAAAGATGTTATCGCCCAGTACCATGGCCGAAGGCGCACCATCCAGAAAATCACGCGCCAGAAGATAAGCCTGCGCCAGACCATCGGGAGAGGGCTGGACGATATAGGTGAAGGTCAATCCCCACTGGCTGCCATCGCCCATAAGCCGCTGGAATTGCGTCTGATCTTCCGGGGTGGTGATGATCGCGATGTCGCGGATTCCGCCCAGCATCAGCACCGAAAGCGGGTAATAGATCATCGGCTTGTCATAGATCGGAAGCAGTTGTTTTGACACGCCCATGGTGATGGGCCACAGCCGTGTTCCGGACCCACCCGCGAGGAGGATGCCCTTGCGTTTCATCATGCGCGCAACTCCTTGAGGATGTCCGACAGGCCTTGCTGCCAGTCAGGGCGAGGGATGCCGAAGCTTTGGGCCAGGCTGGAACAATCAAGGCAAGAGTTCATGGGTCGTGCGGCTGGGGTTGGGTAAGCCGACGATGGAATGTCCTGGATCGTGCAGGGCAAACCTGCCCCCGCCATGATTGCGCGGGCGAAATCGGCCCAGCTCGTGTCGGTGCTGCCCGCGAAGTGATGTGTTCCGCCTTCCGCCCCGTCGCAAAGCGCGGTTGCCGCCACATAGAGCGCGTCGGCAATGGCGGCAGCAGGGGTTGGCCCACCGATCTGATCTGCGACCACGTTCAGGCTTTCCCGTTCGGCCCCCAGACGCAGCATGGTTTTCACAAAGTTCTGGCCATGTGCCGATACAACCCAACTGGTCCGAAGGATCAGATGCCGCGCGCCGCTGGCTCGGATTGCCACCTCACCTGCAAGTTTGGATCGGCCATAGGCATTGACCGGCACCGTGGGGTGGTCCGGAGCAAATGGGGTGCTTCCTTTGCCGTCAAAAACATAGTCGGTTGAGACGTGCAGAAGCGGAATGCCCCGGTCCGCGCAGGCCTGTGCCATCGCTCCGGGGCTGTCGCCATTGACCACCGTGGCGGCAGCCTCTTCGGTTTCCGCTTTGTCGACCGCTGTCCAGGCGGCGGCATTGATCACCGCGTCTGTGGGATACGCAGCGATGGCTGCGGCGCAAGCGGCGGGATCGGACAAATCGGCACGGTCGCGGCCAAGGAATGTGGTCTGAAAACCCGCAGGCACACGCCGTGCGAGTTCATGGGCCACCTGCCCCGTCTGGCCGAAAACCAGCAGCTTCACGCCTTGACCCCCAGCCGTTGGCCAACACCCTGACGCTCCTGCAGCGGACGCCACCACGCCTCATTGTCCAGATACCAGCGCACGGTACGGCGCAGCCCTTCTTCCAGCGTGACCGAAGGGCGCCAGCCCAGTTCATCGCGAATACGCGTGGGATCAATGGCATAGCGCAGATCATGGCCGGGGCGATCGGTGACAAAGGTGATCAGCCGGTCATGCGGCGCGCTGTCCGGGTGCATCTCATCAAGCAGCGCGCAGATGGTGCGGACGATGTCGATATTCATCGCCTCATTCTCGCCCCCGATATTGTAGCTGCGGCCAACTGGTCCTTTTTCCAGCACGGTCAGCAAGGCATCGGCATGGTCTTCGACATAGAGCCAGTCCCGCACATTTTCGCCCTTGCCATAAACGGGAATGGGCTTTCCCGCCAAGGCGTTCAGGATAACGACAGGGATCAGCTTTTCAGGAAAGTGGAAGGGGCCGTAATTGTTGGAACAATTCGTCAGCACCACTGGCAATCCATAGGTTTCGTGCCAGGCGCGGACGAGGTGATCCGACGCGGCCTTTGATGCCGAATAAGGGCTGCGCGGATCATAGGGTGTATCTTCGGTGAACTTGCCCGTGGGGCCAAGTGAACCGAACACCTCATCTGTCGAGATGTGGTGAAACCGGAAATCCGCAGGCTTGCCCTTGGCTTGCCACCAGGCGCGGACGGCCTCCAGCAGGGTGAAGGTGCCGGTCACGTTCGTTTCGATGAAATCGGCAGGCCCGTCGATGGACCGGTCGACATGGCTTTCGGCAGCCAGATGCATCACGGCATCTGGGTCATGTGCTGCAAGAATGCGGTCCAGCGCGGCGCGGTCGCGGATATCAGCCTTTTCAAAGGCATAGCCCGGCGCATTGCCGACAGAAGCCACGTTTTCCAGACAGGCGGCATAGGTCAGTGCATCAAGGTTCACGATGCTGTGGCCGCGCGCGATGGCCAAGCGTACCACGGCAGAGCCGATGAATCCCGCCCCCCCTGTCACCAGAATTTTCATGCGGCACCTTCAAAGACAAAGGGGGATGTCCAGTCGCCAAAGGCCGGCGCGGCGGCGTCTTTTGCTGAAAGCACCGGATCGTCCATCAGTCCCCAGTTGATCCCGACGCTGTCCCACCGCACCGCGCCATCACAATCGGGGGCATAAAGATCGGTGCATTTGTACTGCACTTCGGTATCTGGCGTCAGCGTTACAAAGCCATGCAGAAACCCCTTTGGAACAAACAATTGCCTGCTGTTCTCGGCGGTCAGGTCAACGGCAACCCAATGGCCATAGGTGGGCGATCCGACCCGCGCATCCACCGCAACGTCGCGGATGGCACCGCGGGAACAGCGCACCAGCTTGTCCTGCGCGCGGGGTGGCGATTGGTAATGCAGCCCACGCAAGGTGCCCGGCTGTGCCGAGAACGAATGGTTATCCTGCACGAAGGCAAGGTTCAGGCCCGCCGCCGCCATGCGCGCGGCATTCCATGTTTCGCTGAACCAGCCCCGTGCGTCGCCGAAACGGGCAGGGGTCAGGATGAGTACGCCGGGAAGATCTGTAGGTTCAATGTTCATGAGGATGCGGTCGCATGTCTTCGGGGCAGGATTTGGGCATCACATCAGCGCGGATATGGCATCTGCCACGGCATGGCCCAGCTTGGCATGTGCGGCTTCGTCAAAATGCACGCCGTCGATCGGGCTGACCGCGATAACCTGACCCGCATCCAGAAAGCCTACGCCGCGCGACTGGGCGAGGTCGGCATAAAGCGGGGCCAGCGCCTGTGAACGTTCCGCACCGCCCCAGAATTCGGTCTTGATCGGTCCTGTTTCCACCACTGGCGGCGGGCAAATGAGCAATATGCGAAACCCGCCATGTCGCGTCTGATATTCAAGCGACATCGCCACATCCAACAGACCGGCGATTCCCGCCACCACCTGTTCCGGCTGTGTCGCGAAGCGGGTCTTCACGTCATTCGTGCCAAGCATGAGTGTCATCACGTCGATGGGTCCATGCGATTGCAGGGCCATCCGCAGGGCCGGGCGGCCATTCATGATGTCGCCCATCACCGGGTCGTCATATTGCGCGGTCCGCCCGGGCAGACCCTCTTCCACCAGCTCCCATCCCGCGCCCAGGGCGGCATGGGTCACGGTGGGCCAACGGACGCCTGCGCCAAACCGGCGATATTCGGCGCGGTCGATGATGGGTGGGGTACCATGGGTGTTGCTGTCGCCAAAGGTCAGCAGGACGGGCATGAAGGATCCTCAATCTGTATTGCGGCGCAGGCTATGGTGCCTGCCGCCGCAGGTAAAGCGGCTTTGCCCCCTTGGCCTTTGGCTGCCCCGCGCGCATATAGATACTGCAATACAAAGACGCGACGGGGTTTGCGATGTTCAGTATGGATGACAAGACGGTGCCGCAGGGTGACCTGATCAAGGATAGCACCGAAGCGACCTTCATGCAGGATGTGATCGAGGCCAGCCGCGAGGTGCCGGTGATCGTCGACTTCTGGGCCACCTGGTGTGGCCCCTGCCGCACGTTGGGCCCGGCGCTGGAGGCGGCGGTTAAGGCGGCCAAGGGCAAGGTTCGGATGGTGAAAGTCGATGTCGACAAGAACCAGATGATCGCCGCGCAGTTGCGTATCCAGTCGATCCCCACGGTCTATGCCTTTTGGCAGGGACAGCCGGTTGACGGGTTTCAGGGCGCGATCCCGGCGTCCGAGATCAAGGCCTTCATCGACAAGCTTACCGCGCTGACCGGTGAAGATGGCGGTCTGGCCGAGGCGCTTGAAGCCGCCGAACAGATGCTGGCCGAGGGCGCGGTGGCCGATGCGGCGGAAACCTTCGCCGCGATCCTGGGCGAAGAGCCCGAAAATTCCGGTGCCTATGCCGGGTTGATCCGTTGCCATCTGGCGCTGGACCAGTTGGATCAGGCCGAGGCCATGCTGACCGCCGCCCCGCCCGCGATTGCCAAGGCAAAAGAGATCGAGGCCGCGCGCGCACAGTTGGAACTGGCGCGGCAGGCCGCGAATGCGGGGCCGGAACAGGAATTGCGGGCCGCCGTTCAGGCCGATCCGCAGGACCGGCAGGCCCGGTTCGATCTGGCGCTGGCGCTTCACGCCGCAGGCAAGGTGGATGAGGCGGTGGATGTGCTGCTGGATCTGTTTAAGCTGGACCGCGAATGGAACGATGCGGCCGCCAGAACGCAGCTCATGACGATATTCGAAGCGTTGAAGCCGACCGATCCCATCGCCTTGAAAGGGCGACGCAGGCTTTCGTCGATGATATTTGCCTGAACGCGGTGACGGCCTAAATCACATCAAATGATGAACATCACCGACCTGCCAGAAACGATCGCCGTATTTCCCCTGCCCGGCGCGCTGCTGCTGCCTCGTGGCCGCCTGCCTCTGCATATCTTTGAGCCGCGCTATCTGGCGATGATCGAGGATTGCCTTAAAACGAAGCATCGCCTGATCGGAATGATCCAGCCGCGCGAGGTGCCGGGAACCGGTGAGAAACGCCTCAACTCCATTGGCTGTGCCGGGCGGGTGACCGGCTTTTCGGAAACCGAAGACGGGCGTTACATGATCACGCTTGCGGGAATATCGCGGTTCCGGGTGCGGGAAGAGGTGCAGGGTTTCACCCCCTATCGCCGCTGTTCGGTTGATTGGGCGGGGTTTCAGCGTGATATGGGCCCGGTCGAGGAAGATCCCGGTTTCCAGCGGCCGAAATTTCTGGCGGCCTTGGAGCGGTACTTTCAGACGATGAACCTGTCCACCGACTGGTCCAGCCTGAAAGAGGCGGAAACCGAACTTCTGATCAATTCGCTTTCGATGCTTTGCCCTTTCAGCCCCGAGGACAAGCAGGCGCTTCTTGAAGCACCGTCGTTGACGACCCGGCGCGAAACGCTTGTGACGCTGATGGAATTCGCTCTGCGCGGCGGATCTGGAGAGGAGATCATGCAATGACCGACGCCACCGTGATCGATCGCCGCATGCTGGAGGCGCTGGTCTGCCCCGTCACGCAGGCGGTGCTGACTTATGACGCAGACCGGCAGGAATTGATCTCCAAGGCGGCGCATCTGGCCTTTCCGATCCGCGACGGGATTCCCATCATGCTGGTGGGCGAGGCGCGCAAGCTCGACTAAATCGCCTTTCCGGCGAGCAGGCGCGGCAGATCGCCCTGCAACCCGGCCGCCTGTCGGATGAACCGACGCCGCAGGGCAGGCATGGCATTGACGATCCCCAAACCCAGATCGCGGCCCGCGCGCAGGATTGGGTTGTCGTTGGAAAACAGCCGGTTGACCGTATCCATCCCCAACGCCAGCGTGGTGGCGTCAAAGCGGCGCCAGCGCTGATATGCTTCCAGGGTGGTCTGGCTTCCGATGTCTTCGCCACGGCGCGCCGCTTCGATCACCACCTGCGCCAAAGCACCCACATCGCGCAGGCCAAGGTTCAGGCCCTGCCCTGCGATCGGATGCACGCCATGGGCGGAATCGCCCACCAAGGCCACGCGCGGCGCAATAAAGCGTTCTGCAAGTGACAAGGACAAAGGGTATGTGAACCGGTCGCCCGCAAGGCTGATTTCGCCAAGGAAATCCCCAAAGCGGGGCCGCAGAGCCGCCAGATATTGGTCATCCGGCAAGGCCTGGATGCGGGCAGCGTTGTCCTCCGTCTCGCTCCAGACGATGCTGGAATGATGGCCGCCCTTCAGCGGCAGAATGGCCAGCGGGCCTTCGGGCATGAAGAATTGATGCGCGATGCCTTCATGATCCCGTTCATGGTGGATCGCGGTGACCAGCGCGGTCTGCCCGTAACCCCAGCCAACACGGCGTATGCCGGCCCGCGCGGCAGTGCCGCTGCCACGCCCATCGCAGCCCACAAGAAGGCGCCCGGTCAGCATCCTGCCGCTTCCAAGGGTGATCGTCACGGTATTCACCGCCACTTCCTGCGCGGTGACGGTCTCGCCGGACAGAAGGGTGATGTTCGGCTCCTCTGCCATGGCAGCAAGGAAGGCCGCATAAAGAAAGCGGTCTTCCAGAAGGAAACCCATCGGCCCTTCTTCGATCTCGGCGGCATCAAAGGTCAGGAAAAACGGCGCAGGCCCCTGCCCGGCCAGCCCATCCGACGCCTTGATCTTATGGATCGGTTGCGCCTTGTCGCCAACACGAGGCCAAACCCCCGTCATGGTCAGCAGCCGCTTTGACGCGATGGCCAAGGCATAGGACCGTCCGTCAAACCCGGCCTCGGCGCGGGATACCGCCGGGCGGTTGTCGATGACGATCACCTTCAGCCCCCCTTGGGCAAGCGCGAGGGCAAGGGCAGGGCCGTTCAGTCCACCGCCGGCGATCAGGATATCAGCGTCAAATGTCATGCCCCCAATATGGACGCGGCGGTGGGATTGTCCATGCGCTGCCTTGCCGCTACGGTCCAGCAAAGCAGAGGGGAAACGGGCGGATGGCCAAAAGCTGGCAGAACCTGACGGCAGCGGAACTGGGGCGCGAGATCGGGGCAGGGCGGATCAACCCGGTCGATCTGGCGGAACTGCATCTGGATGCCATCAACAGCCACCCTCATGCCGACCGCATCTATGCGCGCCTGACCGCCGCCCGTGCGCGGGCAGAAGCGATGGCCGCCCATGACCGTGCCCGGCGGGGGTTCCGACGCGGCTTGCTGGACGGCGTGCCGATCAGTTGGAAAGACCTTTTCGATACAGCGGGGGTGGCCACCGAGTCCGGGTCGGCCTTGCTGAAAGGGCGTATCCCGGTTCGTGATGCCGAAGTGCTGGAAGTGGCCATGCAAAGCGGGCTGGTCTGTCTGGGCAAGACCCACATGTCGGAACTGGCTTTCTCGGGGCTGGGACTGAACCCGGTCACTGCAACGCCGCCCTGCATCAATGATGAAAGCGCAGTGCCGGGCGGGTCATCCTCGGGCGCGGCGGCATCGGTGGCTTATGGGTTGGCCTCGGCGGCGATCGGGTCGGACACGGGCGGATCGGTGCGTATCCCGGCCGCTTGGAACGATTTGGTGGGATTGAAGACCACCGCAGGGCGGCTGTCGCTACGCGGCACTGTTCCGCTGTGCGAAAAATTTGATACGGTCGGCCCGATTGCCCGCACGGTCGAGGATTGCGCCCATCTGCTTGCCGCGATGGAGGGGGCGCGCCCCACCGATCTGGGCGGGGCAAGCCTTGGCGGGGCCAGATTGCTGGTGCTGGAAACGGTGGCGCTGGATGATCTGCGCGACCGTCCGGCACAGGGGTTTGAGGATGCATGCACCCGGCTGTCATCTGCAGGGGCAGTGCTGGAGCGGGGCAAGATCCCCGAAGTGGCCGAGGCGATGGGTCTTGCTGCCGCGCTCTTTACCGCCGAGGCCTATGGCATCTGGCGCGATGTGATCGAAGCCGCACCGCAGAAGATGTTTCCGCGCATCCTGGAACGCTTCCGGTCGGGCGGGGCGTTCTCTGGGGCAGATTACATTGCAGGCTGGCGGCGGCTTGAGGTTTTGCGCAAGGCATGGGCGGACAGAACAGCGGCATATGACGCGGTGATCCTGCCGACATCGGCCATCCTGCCGCCGCAGGCGGACAGGCTGATGACCGATGACAATTACTATGTGACGGAAAACCTGCTGGCGCTGCGCAACACCCGGATTGGCAATCTGATGGGCCTGTGCGGGCTGACTCTCCCCACGATGCAACCGTCCTGCGGGATCAGTTTTCTTGCAGCCCCGTTTCAGGAAGAACGGCTGCTGCGCCTTGGATCTGCGGCGGCGCGCGCCCTGCGCTAAAAAGACGGGTCGCAAAAGCCACAGAATGGCGGGCCAAGTTGTGCCGTGGCTTGCGTTTTTCTGGACCGCTGCGCGCGGGTTGGTTATCGTAAGGTGAAACGGGGCGATACGACCCCGACATTGAGGCATGAATGCAGTTTCCTGAGCGGTTTTCGAGCCTGCCAGATTACGCATTTCCGCGTTTGCGGAAATTGCTCGATCCCCATCAACCGGGGGCCGAGCCCATTGCCATGACAATCGGCGAGCCCCGCCATCCGATGCCGGATTTCGTGGCAGAGGTGATGGCGCAGAGCATTGGTGGTTTCGCGATCTATCCGCCGAATGACGGAACGCCTGAATTGCTGGCCGCGATCTCGGGCTGGATTGAGCGGCGCTATGGCGTGGCGCTGGGTGAAGATCGGCTGATGGTGCTGAACGGCACGCGTGAAGGGTTGTTCAACGCCGCTGTTGCCCTGTGCCCGGAAACCAAGGGCGGCAAGCGCCCCGTCGTTCTGATGCCCAACCCGTTCTATCAGGTCTATGCCGTGGCCGCGCTGGCGATGGGGGCAGAGCCTGTCTATGTGCCTGCGACAGCCGCCACCGGGTTCCTGCCCGATTACACGGCCCTGCCGCGTGATGTACTGGACCGCACGGCGATCGCCTATCTGTGTTCGCCCGCCAATCCGCAGGGGGCGATTGCATCGCGCGATTATCTGGCCACATTGCTGGAGCTGGCGGAAAAGCACGATTTCCGCGTCTTTTCCGACGAATGCTATTCCGAGATCTGGCGCGATGCCCCGCCGCCCGGCGGGCTGGAGGTGGCACAGGCCACCGGCGCAAATCCGGAAAGGATTTGCGTGTTCCATTCGCTGTCAAAGCGGTCAAACCTTCCAGGCCTGCGGTCTGGCTTTGTGGCTGGCGGGCCGGACAGCATTGCCCGCATCCGCCAGTTGCGCGCCTTTGCCGGTGCGCCCCTGCCCCTGCCCGTGCAACGGGTGAGCGAGCGTGCCTGGGCGGATGAGGCGCATGTGCGGGCCAATCTGGCGCTTTATCAGGAAAAGTTCCGCATCGCGGATGAGGTTTTCGCGGGCGTCCAAGGGTTTCAGAACCCGGAAGGCGGGTTCTTCCTGTGGCTGCCCGTCGAGGACGGCGAGGAAGCGGCGCTGAAGCTTTGGGTGCAGGCGGGCGTGCGCGTTCTGCCGGGCTCCTATCTTTCGCGTGAGGCTGGGGGTCAGAACCCCGGCAAAGGATATATCCGGGTCGCCCTGGTGGCCCCAAAAGACGAGATGCAGCGCGGCCTGATCCGGCTTCGCGACTGCATATATGGGTGAGGGACTTCAGTATGGCATCCTATCAGGCGCGGCAGCGTGATCCCCTTCTGGATCAGAACATGCAGGCGATGCTGGAACGGCGTGGGCGCGAGCTTTTGGGGCTGGTGCTGCTGGCAGTAGCGTTCTGCTTTGTGCTGATGCTGTGGTCCTATTCGCCGGATGATCCGGGCTGGATGGTGGCGACGGACGAACCTGCCAAGAACATCCTTGGCCGTTTTGGCGCGGCGCTTTCCTCGACGCTGATCATCATCGGGGGGCGTGGCATCTGGGCCGTGCCGCTGATCATGGGGGCATGGGGGCTGCGCTTCATGCTGCATCGTGGGTCGGAACGGGCGCTGGGCCGGATTGTCTTTGCCGTGATCGCGGTGGCGCTTTGTTCGGTATATGCGGCATCGTTGGTGCCGGGGGCAGCCTGGCCGCATTCCTTTGGTTTGGGCGGGTT
The DNA here is from genome assembly GCA_943369275.1 of Rhodobacter maris. GTDB lineage: Bacteria > Pseudomonadota > Alphaproteobacteria > Rhodobacterales > Rhodobacteraceae > Paragemmobacter > Paragemmobacter maris_A. The sequence goes on from CALRMS020000034.1 coordinate 21,651, forward strand.
GTTTGGTGACACGGTGCTGGGCGCGTTGATCGGGATTGTTCCCGGTGGGGCCGGGATCAGCCTGAAGATCGTGTCTTTGCTGGTCGGCCTTGGCATGTTGGCGATGCTGCTGTTTGTCATGGGTTTTGACATGCAGGAATTGCGTGTCGCCGGTCGGTTCATGATGGTTGGATCCGTGCTGGCGTATTCGCAGGCCATGGCGCTTGCCGGCAAGGGCGCGCAGGAAACTGCGCGTGCCGCGCAGGCGATGCAGGACCGCCGCCGCGCCGCGCTTGCGAACCGGCAGCAGGCAGGCGATGCCCACCGTTACAGCGCGCCGATCCCCGACGTGGCACCCGCCGCCCAGCGTGGCGGTATGGTGCGCCGCCCTATGGCCGAGCCTGCCGTCTCACCGGCGCAAGGGTCGGGCGATTGGGGCCGCCCGGCGCAACTGCGGGCCGAGCCGCGCTATACCGCGCCGCTGGCCGAGGCGCCGCATTACGCCCAGCCAAGGGAAAAACTGGGCCTGCTGGCCCGCATGCCCAACCTGATGCGCCGTCTGGCCGATCCGGAACCGGAACTGGTCGAGCCGCAGCATCTGCACTTTTCCGATGACATGCAGCCGGATGAAGACCGTATCCGTGCCCGCATTTCCGACGTGATCAAGTCGCGCATCCGCAATCCGGGTGGCCCGGTTTCCGCTGTGCAGGCAGCCGTACAGCGGCGCGAACCCGCCCTGCGCCGGGGGCCGCAACCGATGATCTTCAAGCCAGAGCCGCGCGCCGCAGTGGCACTGCCGCCGGAACCCCCGGTCTTTGCGCAGGCCATGCCGACCGTGGCCCCGGCGATTCCGCCGCTGGGTGCTGCGCTGCGCGGGGTGGATGTGCCCCCTGCGATGCCATTGCCAGAGATGGAACCGGATTGGCCGCAGGCGGAGAACATGTTCCGCGGCGATGATGTGGAAGACTGGGCCGACGATATTGACGATATGGAACCCGATTACGATCTGACCCCCGCCCCAAGGGCGCCGGTCGTGGCGGATCGTCGGGTGGTGGTTCAGCACGGGATCAAGAAGACTGCCCCACCGTCGCGGCAGGCCATCGCCGAGGCGCAGCCGCGTCTGCGGTTTGAGGAAACCCAGCAAATCTATGAACTTCCGCCGCTGTCGTTGTTGACCGCGCCGGTAAAGCTGGAGCGCAGCACGCTGTCGGACGAAGCGCTGGAGGAAAACGCCCGCATGCTGGAAAGTGTGTTGGATGATTACGGCGTGAAGGGCGAAATCGTGTCGGTGCGCCCTGGCCCGGTCGTCACCATGTATGAACTGGAACCCGCGCCGGGGCTGAAGGCATCGCGTGTGATCGGGCTTGCCGATGACATTGCGCGGTCGATGTCTGCGCTTTCGGCGCGGGTATCCACCGTGCCGGGGCGGACGGTGATCGGGATCGAACTGCCCAATGCCGTGCGCGAAAAGGTTGTGCTGCGGGAAATCCTTTCCGCACGGGACTTTGGCGACAGCAATATGCGGCTGCCGCTGGCGCTGGGCAAGGATATCGGGGGGGAGCCGGTGGTGGCGAACCTGGCAAAGATGCCCCACCTGCTGATCGCCGGGACCACGGGTTCGGGCAAATCGGTGGCGATCAACACCATGATCCTTTCGCTGCTGTACAAGCTGACGCCAGAAGAATGCCGGTTGATCATGATCGACCCAAAGATGCTGGAACTGTCGGTTTATGACGGGATTCCGCATCTCCTCAGCCCCGTTGTGACGGACCCAAAGAAGGCTGTTGTCGCCCTGAAATGGGTGGTGGGCGAGATGGAGGAACGCTATCGCAAGATGTCCAAGATGGGCGTTCGCAACATCGAAGGTTTCAACGGCCGGGTGCGCGAGGCGCTGGCCAAGGGCGAGATGTTCAAGCGCACGATCCAGACCGGGTTTGATGAGGATACCGGCGAGCCGGTGTTCGAGACCGAGGAATTCGCCCCCGTCACGCTGCCCTATATCGTTGTGATCGTTGACGAAATGGCCGATCTAATGATGGTGGCGGGCAAAGAGATCGAGGCCTGCATCCAGCGACTTGCGCAGATGGCGCGGGCGTCGGGCATTCACCTGATCATGGCGACGCAGCGGCCTTCGGTCGATGTCATCACCGGCACCATCAAGGCGAACTTCCCCACCCGAATCTCGTTCCAGGTGACCAGCAAGATTGATAGCCGCACGATCCTGGGCGAGCAGGGGGCGGAACAGCTGCTGGGCATGGGCGATATGCTGTATATGGCCGGCGGCGCGCGCATCACGCGTATCCACGGGCCGTTTGTCAGCGATGAAGAGGTTGAAGAGATCGTCAACCATCTGAAGAGCTATGGCCCCCCCGCCTATATGTCGGGTGTGGTCGAGGGTCCAGAGGACGACAAGGCGGATGATATTGATCTTGTCCTTGGCCTTGGCAGCAGTGAGGGCGACGATTCCCTTTATGACCAGGCAGTTGCCATCGTGGCGAAGGACCGGAAGTGTTCGACAAGCTATATCCAGCGCAAGTTGGGAATTGGCTATAACAAGGCGGCGCGGCTGGTCGAGCAGATGGAAGAACAGCATGTCGTCACCCGCGCGAACCATGTGGGCAAGCGCGAGATTCTGGTGCCTGAGGCCTGAGATTCGTTGCAATCTGGTAAAGGCAGGGCCGTCCTTCGGGGCGGCCTTGTGCTTTTTGCGGCCTGTTGCTAGGTGCGGCGCTTGCGGAAAAGGGCTGTGCGATGAAGGTCTTGCGGGCGATCAACGGGTTGGAGGAACTGGTGCAGGCTGGGCTGGTTGCGCCGGAGGCCGCGGCCGCGCTGGAACCTGTGGAAGCCGCGTTTCGCATCCGCATGACCGGGGCGATGCAGGAGGCCATGAGCGCGCCGGATGATCCGGTGGCGCGGCAGTTCCTGCCAATGGTTAACGAATTGACAATCCGCGACGAGGAACTGGCCGATCCCATCGGGGATGAGGCCCATTCGCCCGTCAAAGGATTAACGCATCGTTACCCGGACCGGGTGATTTTCCATGTGACCAAAACCTGCGAGGTTTATTGCCGTTTCTGTTTCCGGCGCGAGGCGGTGGGGGATGAGGGTTCGCTGCCGGATGCAGATGTTATGGCCGCGCTTGATTACATCGCCGTTAATCCCGCGATCCGTGAAGTGATCCTGACCGGGGGCGATCCGTTGGTGCTTTCTGCGCGGCGGATCAAGGGGTTGATGGAACGGCTGTCGGCCATTGCCCATGTCGATGTGGTGAGGATTCACACGCGGATACCTGTTGTCGCGCCGGAAAAGGTGACGGAAGAGCTGGTCGCGGCGCTGCGCGGGCGGGTGGCGGTCTGGGTGGTGGTGCATACCAACCACGCGCAAGAGATCACATCGCGGGCCGAGGCGGCGTTGGCACGGCTGGTGGATGGGGGAATTCCCCTGCTTTCCCAATCGGTTCTGCTGCGCGGGGTGAATGACAGCGTGGCGGCGTTGGAGGGGTTGTTCCGCAAATTGATCGGATGCCGGGTGAAGCCCTATTACCTGCATCATTGCGATCTGGCGAAGGGGACGTCGCATTTCCGCACCACGATTTCCGAGGGGCAGGCGCTTATGGCGGGGCTGCGCGGGCGGGTGAGCGGGACGCTGTTGCCCAGCTATGTGATTGATATACCGGGTGGTTTTGGGAAGGTTCCGTTGGTTCGCGACCATGCCGAGCATCTGGGCGCCGGGCAGTGGCGCATCACCGACTGGCGCGGTGGGGTGCATCTTTACCAAGATCCGGAGCGGTAAAAACCGTGCAGCCGCCGGTGCAGCACCGCAGTGCAGACAGGCGTATGCACGCAGCGCACCCTGCGCCCATGTTCCGTTCATCCTTTTTGAACCGTTGCGCGGAAACAGGGCGGTTTGACCCGTGCAGCACGCGGTGCAGCGCGCTGTGCAGCAAGTGGTATGCACGCAGCGGGCCGTGGCTTGAGCGCGCATTAAGGTTAACGGGTTCGAGACGCGACGCGGGTTAAGCGGCGTTTGCCCAATCCTTGCCCCCAACGGCGGGATGGGTTGAAACCCGACTGATGTGCAGAGCGACATGTCGGGGTGCCTCAGCGAGACACTCTTGCGTTGACTTGGCCAATGAGGAAGCGCCAATTCGGACCATGCTTGCAAAGTTGCGCGCCCATCCCGTTCTGACGACAGCCTTTGTCATTGCGACAGTGGTGGCGCTGTTTCTGCTGACGCGGATCATGGTGAACTTTGTCTATTGGCAAACCCACCAGAATGAACCGATCCGCCCGTGGATGACCGTGCGTTATATCGATCGGTCATGGGATCTGCCCCCCGGCACGCTGGATGCGGTGACGGGCTTGCCGGAGCCGCGCGAGGGCAAGCCGCTGACGCTGCGAGAGATTGCCGAAATGCGGGATGTGCCTGTGGAAGAGGTGATCGCGCAGGTGGAGGCGGCACTGGTTGAACTGGGGCGTGGCCCTTCAGAGGGGCAGTTTGAAGAGCCAGCCGAATGACGGATTGGCTGCTGGCGCTGGTGCCGACCTATGGGCTTTGGTTGCTGGCGGCGGCGACGTTTCTGTCCTGTCTGGCGATCCCCATCCCGGCATCGATCCTGATGCTGGCGTCCGGGGGGTTTGTCGCGGCGGGGGATCTGCCGCTGATCGGCACGCTGGCGGCTGCAGTTGTGGGTGCGACGCTGGGCGATCAGCTGGGCTATCTTGGCGGGCGGTACGGGGGGCAGCGGCTGCTGGCGTTGCTGGGGTCGCGGGCGGCGCCGGTGGAAAAGGCGCGCGCGCTTCTGGAGCGGCGGGGGAGTGTTGCGGTTTTCTTTTCACGCTGGCTGGTGTCGGCGCTGGGGCCATATGTGAATGTGGCGGCAGGGGCGGCCGGGTTGTCCTGGGCGCGGTTCACGCTGTGGGGTGTGCTGGGGGAAGCGGTCTGGACCGGGCTTTATGTCGGGCTTGGTTACGGGTTCACCGGCAACCTGGCCGCTGCATCCGACCTGGCATGGACAATCCTTGGGTTTGCCGGTGCGGCGGCAGTGGCGATCGGGTTGGGGTATTGGCTGTTCACCGTCCTGCGGAGCGATGAGGCCGGGCGGGCGGGGTGACCCCCGCCGCGCAGGTCAGGCCGGTTGCGCCACGCCGAACCCCTGCGCCCGTGCTGCGCGGGGCTTGAGGTAGCGGGCATAGCCGAGGTCGGCGCTTTCGATTTCTGTGGCGCGGCCCGAGACGATATCGGCCAGCACGCGGCCCGATCCTGCGGCCATGGTCCAGCCAAGGGTGCCGTGGCCGGTGTTCAGGAACAGGTTCGGGAGTGTGGAGCGGCCAACGATGGGGGTGCCATCGGGCGTCATCGGGCGCAGGCCCGTCCAGAAGGTTGCGCGTGACTGATCGCCCGCGCCGCCGAACAGGTCTTCGACGGAATGTTCCAGCGTGGCGCGGCGTTTGGGGTTCAGCGACAGGTCAAAGCCCGCGATTTCCGCCATGCCGCCGACGCGGATGCGGTCGCCAAGACGGGTGATGGCGATCTTGTGGGTTTCGTCCATCACGGTGGAGACGGGGGCGCGGTCGGCGTCCACGATCGGGACGGTGATCGAATAGCCCTTGACCGGGTAGACCGGCAGCTTGATCCCGAAGCGCGAGACGAGGAAGGGTGAGTAGCTGCCCAATGCCACCACGAAGGCATCGGCAGTGATGCGGCCTTCGGACGTGTGGGCGGCGGTGATGCGGGCGCCATCGGATTCCAGCCCGTCGATGCCCACGCCGTAGCGGAAGGTCACGCCAAGGGCGGTGGCCATATCGGACAGGGAATTGGTGAATTTGAAGCAGTCGCCGGTTTCATCGCCCGGAAGGCGCAGGCCGCCGGCGATCTTGTCACGCGCGGCGGCGAGACCGGGTTCAGCTTTCAGGCAGGCGTCACGGTCCAGCACCTCAAACGGGACGCCATCGGCGCGCAGCACTTCGATATCCTTGGCGGCGCCTTCCACCTGTTTCTGGCTGCGGAAAAGCTGCAGGGTGCCTTGGGTGCGTTCGTCATAGGTGATGCCGGTTTCGGCGCGCAGGTCCATCAGGCAATCGCGGGAGTATTCCGCAAGGCGGACCATGCGGCTTTTGTTTTCCTGATAGGCGGCGGTGGTGCAGTTGGCGAGCATGCGCGCCATCCAGCCCAGTTTGTGCAGATCGGGGCGGGGCTGGATGATCAGGGGGGCATGTTTCATGAACAGCCATTTGACGGCTTTCATCGGGATCCCCGGCGCAGCCCAGGGCGAGGAATAGCCGGGGCTGATTTCGCCCGCATTGGCAAAGGAGGTTTCCAGAGACGGGCCGGGCTGGCGGTCGATGACCGTGACCTCATGCCCTGCCTTTGCAAGATACCAGGCCGAGGTGACGCCGATGACGCCTGCGCCGAGGACCACGATCTTCATCTTTGAGCCCGCCTGTTCATGGGATGTGCCGGATTTCCAACAGAATGCGGCAGGATCGGTGGGAGGTGTTTGTGAAGATGGGGTGGCGAAGGTATGGATTTGGGAGAAAGTGGCGATTAATCCGTTTTATGTGGGAGAATATTGCACCATACATGGAATAATCCGCAGGATACTTCGCCATAATGGCAATATGGGATGATTTTCGCCTTTACCGACTGCCTGTTTTTGCGGCGAGTCGCGGGGCGGTTTGCCGCGATGGGGGCGTCACGAGGTTTCACAGGATCGGCACAAGGCCGCAACATCGGGGGGGATGGGGATGCAAGCTGCGCGGCGAGGGGGTATATAGAGGGCATGAACAGACGCACCGCCCTTTTGGCCCCGCTCGCCCTTATGGTTCTTGGCCTGCCTGTGCAGGCCGAACCTTTGCCGCTGTCCGCGTTGAGCGATTATCTGAACCGGCTGACCACAGCCGAGGCAGAGTTCACGCAGGTGAATTCCGACGGGTCGCGCACGCAGGGGCGGCTGTTCATCAAGCGGCCAGGGCGGGTGCGGTTTGAATATGCACCGCCGGATCAGAGCCTTGTGATGGCAGGGGGCGGGCAGGTGGCGATTTTCGATGCAAAGTCGAACCAGCCGCCTGAGCAATACCCGCTGTCGCGGACGCCGCTGAACCTGATCCTGGCGCGGGACGTGAACCTTGGCGCCAACAAGATGGTGATTGGCCACTATGAGGCGCAGAACACCACGCGGGTGGTGGCGCAGGATCCGAAGAACCCGGAATATGGCACCATAGAACTGGTCTTTCTGAATGACCCGATCACGCTGGCGCAGTGGATCATCACGGATGATCTGGGCAACCGCACGACGGTTGTGCTGGACCGGATGGTTCTGGGGGGGGACCTGCCGCCATCCCTGTTCAGCATCACCATCGAGACGCAGAAGCGGGCCGGTTGATCCGGCCCGCCTGCGGGAACGCCGTGCTTTAGCCCCGGCCGCAGCTGGCCAGTTGGGCGCGGTACATTTCGGACCGTTCGGCCACACGGGCCGAGACATCCATCAGCCAGGGCTTGCCCAGATAGGATTGGTTGGCATAGCCGGTGCGGCCTTCGTGATAGGCGAGGTATTGCGCCTGTGCGTCCCATTTCGAGATGCCCAGCCTTTCGGTGGACTGGTCCATGTACCAGCCCATGAAATCGGCGGCATCGTCGATCCGGTCACGGCGCGCGCCGAAGCGGCGCTGGTCTTCCTCATATTCCTCCCAGGTGCCATCCAGCGCCTGACTATAGCCGTATGCCGATGATTGGCGGCCCATCGGGATGACGCCCAGCGCATAGCGGTGCGGAGTGCGGGCATTGCCGATGAATTTCGATTCCTGATGGAAGGTCGCCATCTGAACGTGGACCGGGATGCCCCAGCGCCGTTCGGTATCTTTCATGGCACGGAAATACTGCGGACGCTCGGCCACGATGGCACAGGCGTTGTCCAGGTTGCGCGGCGCCGAATAGTTGCCACCCCCGCAGGAGGCCAACAACATCAACAGGATCGACGCGCGGAGAAGTCTGCTCATTTGCCCCTCGCACTTTATTCTTTTGCCGAAACAATACGGCAAAACGCAGCCGGGGGGAATGCAAGAACGCGGGAGATCAGATCAGAAAGGCGAGAGTGAGCGGAAGTGTGATCACCGACAGCAGGGTGGAGGCGATGACAAGGCCCGCCACCGACTCGGCATCCGCACCATATTTTTCGGCCAGCATGTAGGAGGTGACGGCGACCGGGGTGGTCACCTGCAGGATCAGCACGGCCAGAGCGACCGGGGGCAGGCCGAACAAGAGCCCCGCGCCAAGGGCAACGGCAAGGCAGACCGCCGCACGCAGGGCGGAAAGCCAGAGCGCGCGGCCAAGGCGCCCCGCGTTCAGCCGCGCTACCGCGACGCCCAGCGTGATGAGCATCAGCGGAATGGCGATCTGGCCGATAAGATCCAGCGAATTGGTCAGCCAGACGGGCGTTTGCCAGCCCTGCCACAGGAACAACGCCCCCAGCAGCGTGCCGACCGTGATCGGTTCGCGCAGCAGGCGGGCGGGTGATCCGCCGCCTTCCACCATCCAGACGCCGAAGGTAAAGCTCCACAGGATCATCACGGCGAAGATGACGACCGCATAGCCAAGCCCGGTTTCGCCAAAGGCGAACAGCGCGAGCGGCAGGCCGACATTGCCGGTATTGCCGAAGATCAGCGGCGCGAGGAAGGTGCGCCTGTCGATGCCCAGCACCGTGGTGATGCCCCAGAAGGCCAGCGTAAGGACGCCATATGCAAGCGCGGCGGCGAACAGGACGGAGGTAAGGGCGGCGGGGTCGATCTCTGTCTTCATCAGGGCGGTGAAGACGAGGGCGGGGACCGACAGCGTCATGCACAGACGGGTGATGAATTCCATCCGGTATTCAAACCCGGCGCGGACCCAGACAAAACCCACAAGGCCGAGCAGGCCGACAGGGGCCACGATCTCCAGCACTGTAAGGACAAGGTTCACAGACTGTTTCCTGGCTGGTCCACCTGCCGGATGGACAAGCGACAGGGACCGGGATTATGAAATGAATTCAAGGGATGCAATGACATGTTCACGGCGGCAGCGAAATATCACATCGGGCAGGTGGTCCGGCATCGGAAGCACCCCTTCCGCGGCGTGATCTTTGATGTCGATCCGCGCTTTTCCAATACCGAGGAATGGTACGACGCAATCCCCGAGGACGCGCGCCCTTCCAAGGACCAGCCGTTCTATCATCTGTTGGCCGAAAACGACCAAAGCTATTACGTGGCCTATGTGTCGGAGCAGAACCTTCTGCCGGATGAAACGGGTGAACCCGTGGGCCATCCTGACCTGCCCGATCTGTTCGGGGATTTCGAGAACGGGCGCTATCCGTTGCAATTCCAGATGAATTGAGCGCGGCCTTTTCGGGCGCTTACGGGCTATTCATTCTTTGATGCTTTTCTTTCGGCAGACCTTGGAAAGGGGATGCAGGATGGAACTTGCCGTCAGACAGGAAGGGGCGGTCACGGTGGTGCGGCCGGCAGAGGCGCGGTTGGATGCGATGGCCGCCGTGATGTTCAAGGACAGGATGAAGGCCGTGCTGGAGGGCGGTGCCGCACGGGTGGTGCTGGACATGTCCGGTGTCGGGTTTCTGGATTCCAGCGGGCTGGGTGCCGTGGTCGCGGCGCATCGGTTCCTGCGGGCGGGGCAGGCGCTTGAACTGGCCGGGCTGACCGGCGCGGTGGAGCGGGTGTTCCGGCTGACGCGGATGGACCGCATGTTCATCATTCATGCAGAGGTGGATGATGCACTGCGTGCGACGGCGTGACCGGCATGTGATTGCCGCCGACCCGGGCGCTGTCCGCGATCTGCTGATTGCGCTGGAGCAAGGGAACGCGCTGGCCGGGCTGACCGGGGAAGAAAGGGAATGCACGCTTATCGTGCTGGCCGAGGCGTTGAACAATGTGGTCGAGCATGGCTATGGCGGTGGTCCCGGCTGGATCGGGTTGGTCCCGGGCCCGCGGCGCAGCGGGCGTGATTGGCGGATCGTGGATCGGTCGAAGAGCGTGTTGCCAGAGGGATGCTTGCAGGCCGAGATGCCGCAGGATGCTGCCGAAGGCGGATTTGGCTGGTCGCTGATCCGCGCCTTGACCGATGAGGTGGAGATGCGCCGCTGCGCGGGTTTCAACGTGCTGACCTTGCAGGTTCGGGCGGAGTGGGGGCTGGCGTCAGGTGCCACGGGGCAGGATGGGCGGGGGTAAGGAAAAGCGTTTGGTTGCCGCTTTGCTTTGTGTGGCTGGGTGGTGGCCGCCCCCGGTGCTGCGATTTCACGTCGCCAACCGAACGCGATGCCGGGGCCCTGCCGAAGATGTGCTGTGGCTGTGAGTTGCCCTTTGTCGTGGTGCAAGCTGCTGCAATGGGGCGATCATTTTGATTGCATGCACCTAGTGACGGATCGGCTTGGCATCGCCCCGGATGGGGCCTAGGTTTGCCTGACCGCAGGGAGGAACCAGATGCGCGATTTTCAGATGCCGGGCCGGTCGGCCGTTCACGCAACCAACGGGATGTGTGCGACATCGCACCCGCTTGCCGCCAAGGTGGCGGTCGAGGTGCTGGAACGCGGCGGCAATGCCGTGGATGCGGCGATTGCGGGTGCAGTCCTGCTGGGGATCTGCGAGCCGCAAATGACCGGGATCGGTGGCGATTGCTTTGTGCTGATCAAACCTGCGGGGCGCGAGGATGTGATCGCGCTGAACGGTTCGGGGCGCGCGCCGGGCGGCCTGTCGGCGGCGGCGATGCGGGCGAAGGGTTTGACGGCGGTGCCGGTCCACGGGATCGAGGCGGTCACCCTGCCCGGCGCGGTGGATGCGTTTTGCCGTCTGTCGGCGGATTGGGGCAAGCTGGGGCTGGATGCGGTGCTGGCGCCCGCGATCCGATATGCCGATGAGGGCGTGCCGGTTGCCCCGCGCGTGGCCTTTGACTGGGCGGGCGATGCCCAGCATTTGCAGGGCGCGGCGCGGCAGCATTATCTGGTGAATGGCGCGGCACCCAAGGCAGGCGCCATCTTCCGCGCGCCGGGGCAGGCCGAGGTGCTGCGGCGGATCGCGCAAGAGGGGCGGGCAGGGTTCTATGAGGGTGAAGTGGCCGAGGACATGGTCGCGTCGCTCCGCGCGCTGGGCGGGTCGCACAGCATGGAGGATTTCGCCGCCGTCGCCTGCGATTACACAGATCCGGTGAGCGGGGCTTACAAGGGAGTGGATCTGATCGAACATCCGCCGAACGGGCAGGGTGCGACGGCGATCCTGATGCTGAACATCCTGAAGCATTTCGATCTGGCGTCGATGGATCCGTTCGGCGCGGAACGGGCGCATATCGAGGCTGAGGCGGCGAAGCTGGCCTATGACGCGCGCAACCGGTTCATCGCGGACCCGGATCATACAACGCGTCTGGCGCATATGCTGTCGGACGAGACGGCGGCGCGGCTGGCGGCGCTGATCGACCTGGACCGCGCGATGCCGGCGGCGGCCCCGCTGACCGAGGCGGTCCACAAGGACACGATCTATATCACCGTGGTCGACAAGGATCGCATGGCGGTGAGCCTGATCTATTCGATCTTCTGGGGGTTCGGGTCGGGGCTGGCGTCGGACCGGTTCGGGATCAATTTCCAGAATCGCGGCGCGGGCTTTTCGCTGGTGGAGGGCCACGCGAATGAGGCCGCGCCCGGCAAGCGGCCGATGCACACGATCATTCCGGGGATGCTGAAGCGGGATGGGCGGGTGATCATGCCCTTTGGCGTGATGGGCGGGGCCTATCAGCCCTGCGGCCATGCGCGCTTCGTTACCAATCTGGTGGATTACGGGATGGAACCGCAGGATGCGAACGACGCCCCGCGCTGTTTCAGCGGGGCGGATGGCATGCTGGTGGAACGCGGCTATACTGACGCGGTGCGGGCGCGGCTGGCGGAGATGGGGCATGACGTATCGATCCCGCATGATCCGATCGGCGGCTGTCAGGCCATTCTGATCGGTGACGATGGCGTGTTGGTGGGGGCATCGGACCCCCGCAAGGATGGCTGCGCCCTTGGATATTGATCGGCGGGGTATTGAGATGCTGGACAGTCAGGTCGATTACGATGCGATCACAGCGAGCATCCGCGCGCTGTGCGAAGGTGAGACGGATACCGTCGCGCTGATGGCCACGGTGGTGTGCGAGATCCACCACCACCACCCCTTTGCCGATTGGACGGGGTTCTATCGGGTGGTGGGCCCGGAACTGCTGAAGATCGGGCCGTATCAGGGCGGGCATGGCTGTCTGGTCATCCCCTTTGCCCGCGGGGTCTGCGGGGCGGCAGCGCGGACGGGCCGTGTGCAGAACGTACCGGATGTCGAGGCGTTTGCAGATCATATCGCCTGTTCCTCTTCGACCCGGTCGGAACTGGTGCTGCCGGTCTGGAACGGGGCGGGGGTGCTGCTGGGGGTGCTGGATCTGGACAGTGACACGCCTGCGGCCTTTACCCCGGCGGATGAGAATTGGCTGGTGCCGCTTTTGGCCGAGGTATTCCGGGACGCGGTGTAATGGCCACGACGTATCAGGGGGCTTGCCATTGCGGGGCGGTCAGGTTCGAGGTGGACGGGCCGATCCGCGACGCGCTGGCCTGCCATTGCACGCAATGCCGCAAGGTGAGCGGGCATTTCTGGGCTGCTTCATCGGTTCCCGTTTCGCAATGGCGTGTGACCGAGGGGCGGGGGTTGCGATGGTATCGATCCTCGCCCGTGGCGCAGCGGGGGTTCTGCGGGGATTGTGGGGCGACGCTGTTCTGGCTGCCGGAGGCGGATGCCGTTTTTGATTGGGGCACGCCGAAGGAGCATGCGATCAGCTTTTCGCCCGGTGCCCTGAAAGGGCCGACGGCGATCCGGGTGGCGGAGCATATCTATGCTGGCGATGCGGGGGATTACTATTCCCCCGAAGGACCGCCACCGGAAGCGGGGCCTGCGCCGGAGCGGCTGGCGGCTTCTTGCCTCTGCGGGGCCTGCCGCTTCTCCCTGCCGGGGCCAGCGGGCGCGATCACGGCCTGCCATTGCCACCAATGCCGCAGCCTTTCGGGCCATTACTCGGCCTCCTTCGATGTGGAGGAGCAGGCGGTCGCGTGGCAAGTGAAAGATGGGCTGGCGGAGTATCGGACCAAGGGCGGCGGGGTGCGGGGGTTTTGTAAAGGATGCGGATCAAGCCTCTGGTTTCGCGCAGCGGATGGCGGTTTCTCGGTCGAGGCGGGCGCTGTGGACGGGCCGACTGGCGGGCGGCTGTCGGCGCATATCTTCGTGGCCGAGAAAGGCAGTTATTACCAGATTGACGACGGCTTGCCGCAATTCCCCGGCTGGGGTTAGAGGCGGCGGCTGGGCACCCAGGCATAGCCGTTGGGGCAAAGAATGACCGCCTCGCGCAGGCCGTGGGCGGGTTTGTCGGTCGGTGGTTGCAGGATCACTGCATCGGGAAATTGCACGGCCTTTTGCGCCGCAAGGTCGGGGTCGGTCTCGTGCAGGCGCAACTCGATTCCGGCACCGCGGGGCGGGGTTTCGGGCAAAAGCCCCAGCAGGGGATGGGCGCCATAGGTGTGATCGGCATGAAGCTGGATCGGCTGGCCCGCGTGCAGAAGGATGGCGAAATCGGCGCTGCTGCGATAGGCGGTCAGCGCGAAAACCTGCGTCAGGAAGGCCACTTCGGCCAGCACATCGCGCACCAGCAGGTTGACGCTGACTGCGCGCAGGCTGTGGCCAAAGGCGGGGGCCGGGACGGTATCGTAATCCATGCGTTTCTCCAATAAGGTCAAAGATACTGACCTTTATGCTTGTGTCAATCGTGTCGATATCTTCTCTGCTGCAAATCTCCTGCGGGGGGCGCAAAGCCCCCCGGGGTGACGCAGGCCTTGCGCTTTGAAAAGGGCGCAGGAAAGGTGGCGGTGATGGTTTACCTGTTCACCCTGATCCCGCCTGCCGATCTGCTGGCTTTTCTGACAGCGGGGATTCTGCTGAACCTGACACCGGGGTCAGATGTGATTTTTGCCACGGCTTCGGGTATTACGGGCGGGCCGCGCGTGGGTGCGGTCGCCGGACTTGGCGTTGGCCTGGGCGGATTGTGTCATGTGGGATTGGCGGTGCTGGGCGTCAGCGCCTTGATTGCGGCCTCGCCTCTTGCGTTGATGGCGCTGAAACTGGTGGGGGCGGGCTATCTGCTTTGGCTGGCATGGGGCAGTTGGCATGCGGGCGCGCAGCCCTTTGCGCAGGGTGAGGGGCGTGTTTGGCGCGCGCTGTGGCGGGGGTTCCTGACCAATGCGCTGAACCCCAAGGTGGCGCTTTTCGTGCTTGCCTTCCTGCCGCAATTCACCGATGCCGCGCGCGGGCCGATCTGGGCGCAGATTGCGGTGCTGGGCGCTTTGTTCACGCTGACCGGGACGGTGATCACAAGTGGTTATGGCGCGTTGGCGGGTTTTGCCGGACAAGGGCTGACGCGGCGGATGGGATTGATGAACCGCGTTGCTGCGGTGATGCTGGGCGCGCTTGCGCTGCGGATGATATGGGAGTGACGACGATGGCCGAGATCACGCTGCTGGATGGTGGCATGGGGCAAGAGCTGGTGGCGCGATCGGGCGACGATCCCACGCCGCTTTGGGCCACGCGGGTGATGATCGATCATCCGGGGATGGTGGCGGCGATCCATGACGATTACTTCGCCGCCGGGGCGTCGGTGGCGACGACCAACACCTACAACATCCTGCATGATCGGCTGGAGCGGGTGGGGATGGATGCGCAGTTTCACGCGCTGCATCTGCGGGCGCTGATGGAGGCGCATGAGGCGCGGGCACGGGCGGGGCGGGGGATCATCGCCGGGTCGATGGGGCCATTGGGCGAAAGCTATCGGCCCGATCTGACGCCGCCGGTAGAGGTGTCGGCGGCGCTTTACGCCGAGAAGGCGCGGATCATGGCGCCGCATGTGGATGTGGTACTGATCGAGACGATGTCCTCGCTCGATCTGGCGCGCGGCGCGCTGATCGGGGCGCAGGCGGCGGGCAAGCCTGTCTGGCTGTCGGTTTCGGTGCATGACCGGGACGGCACCAAGCTGCGGTCGGGCGAACCCGTCGCGGGGTTGGCGGAGGTGCTGAAGGCGGCGCCTGCAGCGGCGGTGCTGGCGAATTGTTCGATGCCCGAGGCGATGGTGGCGGCGCTGGGCGAGTTGAAGGGTCTGGGCCTGCCCTTTGGGGCCTATGCGAACGGGTTTTCGGAAATCTCGCATCTGCCCTTGCCCGACGATGGCGGGGCGCCGGATTATTGCGCGCGGCATGACCTGACGCCGGAACGCTATGTCGAATTCGCGATGTCCTGGGTTGCGATGGGGGCCACGTTCGTTGGGGGGTGCTGCGAGGTGGGGCCTGCGCATATCGCCGCGCTGGCAGCCGCGCTGAAGGCAAAGGGGCATCGGATCGTTTGAGCCTGCTTGCCGATTTCTCCTATGATCCGCCCCCCGGCGACCCGGTGATCGTGCATGAGGATGCGCGGATCATTGTGGTGGACAAGCCTTCGGGGCTGCTGTCGGTGCCGGGCAAGCTGGAAGGGCGCGACGACTGCCTGATGGCGCGGCTGGAGGTGTTCCGCCCCGGTGCGCTGCTGGTGCATCGGCTGGATTGCGATACATCGGGGGTGATGATCTTTGCGCGGGACAAGGTGGCGCAAGGGTATCTGGGGCAGGAATTCGAAAAGCGGCGGGCGAAGAAGAGTTACGTGGCGCGGGTTGCGGGCGTGATGGAGGCGGATCGCGGGCGCGTGGACCTGCCGCTTTGCGCGGATTGGGAGTATCGGCCCCGGCAGAAGGTGGATCACGAACGCGGGCGGCCTGCGGTGACGGAGTGGGAGGTCATCGCGCGGGGCGAGGGCGAGACGCGGGTGCGGATGTTCCCGCTGACCGGGCGGAGCCATCAGTTGCGGGTGCATATGCTGAGCCTCGGGCATCCGATCCTGGGCGATCCGATCTATGCGGAAGGGGCGGCGCGGGATTTCCCCCGGCTGATGCTGCATGCAGAGCGGCTGGGGCTGCACCATCCTGACGGTGGTGGATGGGTGGAGTTCGCGGCGGAGTGTCCGTTCTGAGCGTGGCGCGGGTGGCGGGCGTTGGAGGGGGGCTGTCTGCCCCCCACGGGCCGCGTGCGCGGCCCTCCCCCCGAGGATATTTTTCGAACAGATGAAGGTCAGAGAGTGAGGGCGATCCTGCGGCCTTCGTGGAAGGCGTAGGGGGCCTGCCGGGGGGCGGCGCAGTCGCCGATGCGGTGGGTGTCTTTGCCGGGGAAGGTTTCGGGGAAGGGGTCGAAGGCGATGTTGGTGGTCGCCATGACAAGGGCGGAGGCGGGGATCGTGGTTTCCTCGCCCGTGAGGCCGGAGCGCAGGGTCGCGCCGTTGCCGTGCCAGCGGGTGATGACATGTTCGGTGAGGAATTGCGCGCCAAGTTTGGCGAGGCGCTGGCGGGCGGGGGCGTCTGCGGAGGTGCGGGTGATTTCCTTGCCGACATAGGGGTCGGGGGTGACGAGGATCACCTTTTTCCCCTGTTCGGCCATGGCCCATGCGGTGCCCACGCCGCGCCAGTTGCCGCCTTCGTCATAGAGGATGACGGTGTCGCCGAGCCGGGCTTCGCGGCGCATCACGTCTTCGGCGGACCAGACATTGCCGTTCTCGAGCCCCGGGAGTTGGGGCAGGGCAGGGAGCCAGCGCTGTTTCGCGGCGGGGTCCGGGAGGGAGCCGGTGGCGAGGATGACGGTGTCGGCGGGGTGGGTGGCGATGTCATCCGCATCGAGGAAGGTGTTGAGGTGTAGGGTGACGCCGAGGCGGGCGAATTGGCCTTCGTACCAGTCCATGAGGTCAAGAATCTGGGCGCGGCGGGGTTGCATCCCGGCCAGCCGGAATTGGCCGCCGATCTGGGGGGCGGCCTCGGCAATCTCAACCCGGTGGCCGCGTTCGGCAGCGGCGCGGGCGGCCTCAAGCCCTGCGGGGCCTGCGCCGACGATAAGGATATGGCGGGGGGCGGCGGCGGGGGTGAACCGGTCGCCGCCCCATTCCCATTCGCGGCCCGCGCTGGGATTGATGAGGCAGGAGATCCAGTAGTCGCGCGACCGCCTGCCCCAGCACATCTGATTGCAGGAAATGCAGGCGCGGATGTCGGTGGCGCGGCCTGCCATCGTTTTCGCGGCAAGGTGGGGGTCGGCGATCTGGCCGCGCACGATGGAGACCATGTCGGCCTGACCGGAGGCGATGATGGTTTCGGCATTGTCGGGGGTTCTGACATGCGCCTCGGATGTGACCTTGGCGTGTTTGACCACGCCCTTGAGGATTTCGGTCACGGGGGCGGTAAGTTTCTCGGCAAACAGGAAGGTGGGCATCAGGCGTTCGAAATCGAGATAGCCGCCATGGCCGCAGGTGACATAGTCGATCTGGCCTGTCGCATCGTGGAGGGCGACGATTTCGGTGAGCGCTTCGACCGAGAGCGTCACGTCATGCGCATCAGACGTGGAGACGGCGAGGCCCACGATGAAATCCTCGCCACAGGCGCGGCGGATGCCGTCGATGATGCGGCGGGAAAAGCGGGTGCGGTTCTCAATGCTGCCACCCCATTTGTCATCGCGGGTGTTGGACCAAGGCGTCCAGAACTGATCGAGGAGGGAGTGGTAGGCGGCCCAGACCTCTACCCCCTGAAAACCCGCCTTCTGGCAGCGGATCGCGGCGGCGATATGGGCGGCTATGAGTTCCTCGATTTCCCGTTCCGTCATGCGGTGGGAACCGTCGCTGTCATGGTAGCTGGCATGGCCGGAGGGGGACCAATGCGGTTGGAATGACAGGTCGGAATCGCCATGGGCGCCGATGTGGTAGAGCTGTTGGAGGATGACGGCGCCCTCGGTGCGGGCCGCGTCTGTCACCTTGCGGAAGGCGGGGATGATGTCGTCGGTGCCGTGCAGGTAGTTGCCGCGCGTCAGCACGCCGGTGCGGTGGACGGGGACGGGTTCCATCACGATCATCCCGGCGCCGCCCTTGGCGCGTTCGGCGATGTAGCCGAGCGTTCGGGGCCCGGGGAGGCCCATGTCGGACATGTTGTTGGTATGTGCGCCAAAGACGATGCGGTTGCGCAGCGTGGTGCCGCGCAGGGTGATGGGCGAGGTCAGGTGGGGGTGCTGGCTGGCGGGCATCGCGGCCTCCTTGCTTTGGGGCAAGCCTAGCTGAAGCTTTGGGCCGGGTGTGAGGGGCTGGGGCGACAGATGAATGTCGCGGGGCGGCCTGCTGCGTCTCGGCTGGCCATTGATGCGAAGATCCGGCCGGGTTGTTCCGCAGGGAACAGCGCCAATCATGATGGCAGGGCAAGGTCCGTTCAGCAGCGCCCAAAGGCGCGATCCAGAGGGAGGAACGGAAGATGATGAACATCGCGATGGCAAAGGTCGTGGTCGGAATGGTCGGGGCTTCGGGTTCTGTCGGGCCGGCGCGCGAGGCTGATGATGCCGAACTGGCGCAGGCCGGGCTTGCCGGTGCGGGTGCCTGGTCGCCCATGGATTGGGTTCGGGGGCGGTGGCAGCAGGTGCGGGGCCGCATGGCCCCGGCCACGGGCGCAAGGACGGCGGATGCGGCCTTTGCCGCGACGGCCATTGCCGTGGTGCAAGGGGTGATGCCGTCGCAGGTGGCGCTGACGGAAGGCCTGAACGCGGACTGCGCGACGATCACAGACAGCCGTCCCGCGGTGGGATGATGCCTGTCATCGGTTACCCGGGTGCGGCCCGGCTGGCGGGTGCCGTGGGGCATCTGCGCGGGCTTGGTCTGGCGGGTGCGGTCTGGCTGTCGGTGGCGGGCGGGCCTTCCTTTGCGGGGGAGCCGTTGCCGGGGCAGGCCGCATGCGCGGATACGGCGCTGGTCCTGTCCATCGACGGGTCGGGCAGCATTGATGATGCGGATTATGCCTTGCAGATGCAGGGATATGCGACGGCCTTTCGCAGTGATGAGGTGCATTTTGCGCTGCGGATGGCGGGCGTGGTGGATATCGCCGTTGTCTTGTGGGGGGACGGGGACATGAGCGCCCAGATCTTGCCCTTTCAGCGGATCGTGGATGCGACGGGCGCAGAGCGGCTGGCCGTGGAGATGGAGGGGCTGACGCGCGAAGTGACCGGCAATACCGGCCTGGCGCGCGGGCTTCAGATCGCGCTTGATCTGCTGGCAGAGCCGGGCGTTTGCGCGCGGCGCAAGATCGTGGATGTTTCCGGCGATGGGCGGCAAAAGCACATGCGCATGCGGCATCCTGTGGCGACGCTGGACGATCTGCGAAAGCGGGCCGAGGCGATGGAGGTGACAGTCAACGCCCTTGCCATCGAAACCGATGATGACGGTCTGGCCGAATATTTCGAAAGCCGGGTCATGGTAGGAGAGAGGGCCTTTGTCATACCGATCAGATCCATGCGGGATTTCGGTGATGCGATCATCGAAAAATTGCAGCGGGAGTTGATGGCGACGGATGACCGGGAGGATCTGCCGCGCCGGATGTAGCAGGGATGACGGGTGCGAAACGAAAAAGGGGGCATCGCAAGCGATGCCCCCTGTGACCGTTCTATGCGTTTCGTTGGAAGGTAGCGGTGCGACAGGGTCGCCAAATGGACTGGTGCTGAAAGGGGGTAACGGGGGCGGCCTGTCGGTGCCCCCGTCTGAGTTCGTTCAGTCGATGCGGATGCGGCGCTCGATCACGGCGCATTCGCTCTGCTGAAGAGCGCAGGCCATATCGAGCGTGGTTGCGAGAGCATCGGAATTGGCACCCGTGCCACCTGCCGAAGCGGCGACAGGGCCGAGGGAGAGGAGCAGGGTGACGAGGAGCGTTTTTTTCATGTCATGGGTTCCCGTGTGTGATGGATCGGTCTGCTGTCCGCATGCCATCTGCGGACAAGGGGAAATTGCCCTGACCGGGCTTTCCCGTCTGTTCCGCAGGGAACAGGGCGTGAAATTGCTGGCAGAAAGACGAGATGCCGGTGGATTTGCCTGCGCCCACCGATACATTCGGCGCCGGGTCGGCATGAATTCCTGTCAGGTTGGGAACGTGACCCGGCGCGTCCCAGTTTTGCGCTGTGATATCGGTGCCTGTGCGAGTGCGATACTGGCCGCTGTTGCGGCCCCGGGCACCGAGTGATCGAAATTTGATGGAAGACACGCTTGCCAGCGCGGAAGGAATGGTTGCGGCACGGTCGGGCTGGGTGGCACCGATTGTGACCGAGGCGTTTTCCGGAGCCGGGCTGAAGGTTCCGGAACCTGTGCAGGTCACCATGCAGGCGGTGTGCCTGTTTGTCGATGTGGCAGGGTTTTCGCGGCTGACAGCCGATCTGGCCAGCCAGTCCACGCGCAGCGCCGAGGAGGTGGAGCGCTTGATCCGCGCGACATTTGACGGGGTGCTGTCTGCGATCGATACGCATGGCGGGGCGGTGGCCTGTATCGCGGGCGATGCGATCCTTGCCACATGGATGGGGGCCGATCCCGCGGACATGGCGCAATCCGCCCGCGCCTGCGCCGAGGCGATTGTGGGCAGGCAGGCCGATGCGGCGGGCAAGGGTCGGGCGAAGGTTCTGCCGATGCGGCTGTGCCTGGATGCCGGGGAGGTGACGGTGGCCTTTGCGGGCGGCGTCGGCGGGCGCTGGTTCGGAATTCTGGGGGGCGGGCCGATCCTGCGCCTTGCGCAAACCGCGCGGGAGGCAAGGCCGGGAACGCCATTTCTGACAGCGCAGGCGCAGGCATGGGCGGCAGGCACCACAAGCGTAGAAGTTCGGGACCGAACCCCGCGCCGCAAGCGAGAAACCCCTGAGGCGTTCCTGCCAGAATGGCTGGACGCGGTGGATGGGGGGATCCAGCCCTGGCTTGCCGAGTACCGCCGGGCGAGTGCCGTGATCGTGCGCGCCAGTGCCGAAGTGACGCGCGATCCGGCGGTTCTGCAGCGTGTCGTGTCAGGGTTTCAGGCGGTGGTTGCCGAGGCTGGCGGGGCCGTGCTGAGCGTACAGACCGATGACAAGGGTCTGATGCTGGTGGCGGCCTGGGGGCTGGCATTCAAGGCGACAGAGCATGACGCGGAACGCGCGGTCATGGCGGCGCGCCAGTTGCTGGCGCAACTGGGCACGGGGCAGGCGGATCTGGCGATTGCGGTGGCCACGGGGGACATGTTCGCAGGCCAGATCGGCACGGCGGTGTTTCGCCAGTATTCCATCCTGTCGCGGGCGATCAATGCGGCGGCAAATGCGCTGCTGCGGGCCGGGGACGACGTGTTGTGTGACGAGGCAACGAAGGAGGCAGCGGCGCGGCGGTTCCAGTTTGCCCCGGTTGCGGCCTTTGTTCCCAAAGGGGAGCTTGCGGCGTTCCGCTTCTTTCGGCCTGTGAGCGAGCGTGTGCAGGAAGGGCCGCGCCTGCGCCGGATGGTGGGACGGGCGCGGGAATTGGACGCCATTCTTGCGATGACGCTAAGCTGTGGCGGGGCTGAACCTGCGGGCGTTGTCAGGGTGATTGCCGATGCCGGGATTGGCAAGTCGCACATCGCGACGGTGGCCGCCGGGCACATGGCAGAGGCCGGGGTGACGCCGCTGTTCATCGCGGGTGACAGTCTGCGCAACGGGTCTGCCTTTCATGCCTGGCGGCGGCTGGTGGCTGCATTGTTCGCCCTGCCGGAGGCCCCGTCTGCCGATGCGGTGATGGCGGCCGTGCGGCGCGTTCTGCCGGAGGAGGGGCTGGTGGACCGATTGCCGCTGTTGAGCGCCTTGCTTCCTGCCGACCTGCCGGAAACGCCGGAAACGGCTGGGCTGTCCCCTGTGGCGCGCGGTCAGGCGACGCGGGAATTGGCGGCAGAGTTCATCCTCCGTGCGCTGCCGGATTCGCCCTGCTGTGTGATCGTCGAGGATGCGCATTGGCTTGATGCGCCATCATGGCGGCTGATCGTGGATTGTCGGCGCGCAAAGCCGGGGATCGGTGTGTTGATCCTGACGCGGGCCGTGCCGGAGGATGACCTGCCCGCCGATGGCGTGGCCATGCTGCGGGCCGAGACGGCGCAGACGATCCGGCTGGCGCCGCTGGCGCCGGAGGAAATCGTGGAAGTGGTTACCGAACATCTGGGGGTGGCCGACCTGCCGGGGGAGATTGCGGCAGAGATCAATGATCTGGCCGAGGGGCATCCGCTTTATGCCAAGATCGCGGCGGCGCAATTTGTGCAGACGGGGCGGATCGTCGTATCGATGGGGCATTGCCATGTGCCGAACGTGTCGCACAGCCGGGATGCGGTGGCCGTACAGGGCGGGTTGCGGGGGATGGTGGTCAGCCAGATTTCGCGCCTTGGCCCCGCGTCGCAGGCCGCGCTGAAGGCAGCGAGCGTGGAGGGACGGGTCTTTGACCGGAAGGTTCTGGCCGCGTTGCTTCCCGAGCTTGGGCCCGGCCCTGCGCTTGACCGCGCGCTTGAGGAACTGTGCGTGGCGGGGCTGGTGGACAGGGCAGATGGCGCGGGGGAACGGTTCCGGTTTCACCATGCGATCATCGTGGATGCTGCCTATGATCTGCTGGTGGGCGAAGAGCGGCAACGGCTGCATCGCGGGGTGGCCCTGCAGATCGAGGCGCGGGGTGGCGGCACGGCGCGCGATGCCCTGCTGGCGCGACACTGGGACAGGGCGGGGGATGAGGCGCAGGCACTGCGCTATCTGGATCGGGCGGCGCGGGCCGCAATCCAGAACCAGGCCAACAGGGAAGCGGTCACGATGTGCAACCGCGCGCTGGCGCTGGCCGGGGGCGGGGTGCCGCCCATGCGCCGCGTGGCATGGCATGCCATCGCGGGCGAGGCGCTGCGGTCGCTGGGCAACTTTCTGGAGGCCGAGCCGCATCTGAAAGCGGTGATGACGGCGGGTTTCCGGCGGCCGGCCGAGAGTACGGCGCGGCGCGTGGCGGGGGCGCTGGCGGCCTATGCGCAGTTGCAGGCCAGCGGGGGAAAGCCGCGCGCGGCCGAACCACCCAATCGTGACGCCTTGTTGAAGGCAGCGCGGGCGCATCTGACCTTTGGCGAGATCTGTTATGACAGGCAGGATACGCCCGGGCTGCTGTATCATGCTTTGGTGGGCATCAATCTGGCGCTGCGGGCGGGGGAGAAAAGTGCGGAACTGGCGCGCGGCTATGCCGGCACGGCGATGATCGGTATTCACGCGAGACCGCTGATAAATGGGGATCGTTTCCGCACCCTGGCCGTGGAGGCCGCGCAGGCGCTGGGCGATACGGCGACGACCGCATGGGTCTATATGGTGGCATCGAATTATGATTTCGCGTTGGGACGCTGGGATCTGGCCGAGGAAGAGGCGCAGGTGTCGGTCCGTGCGGCGCTTGCGGCGCGAGAGGTGAAGGATTGGGAGATTTCGGTATCCACCCTTGGGAATATCAGGCGTTTGCGGGGGCATTTCCGGGCGGCGGATGCGGTCGACAGGGAGGTTTTTGAATCCGCTCGTGATCGCGGCGTGCCACAGGTGATGCTCTGGGCGCTGACCGGGCGGCTGAAGAACATGACCGCCTGCAACGAGATCGACGAATGTGATCGGCTGCTGGAGCGGGTGCGCGCGCTGTACCGGGATGATCTGAACCGGCTGAACGCGGCGGCGAGCAACGAGATTGCCCTGCGGGTGTTTTCCTGTCTGGATCATCTGCGCGGGCAGCGCGATGCAGCGGCGATGACCGATCTGCTGCGCGCGGGGGAGCTGTATGCAGGGCTGCACGATCCGCAGGTCTATATGGTTGATCCCATCGGCTTTATTCTGGACGCGATCCGCGCCCTGCTGCGGCGACGCCCGGGGGATGCAAGTCTGGCCGGGCTCTTGGCCTTTTTCGCCAAGAAGTCGGCCGCGTTGGCGGGCATTTATCCGGCGGCGCAGGCGCGGCGCGATTTGGCGCGGGGGGATGCGGCGCTGTTGCAGGGGCGGGCAGACAGGGCGGCAGAGCAGTGGCGGCGGGCCGTCACCTCGGCGAAGGCCTATCAGATGCCCTTTGATGCGGCCATGGCAGAACACAGGTTGGCGCATCTTCCCGCGCTGACGCCGGGCGAGCGGGCCGAACATGCGGCCCGCTGCGCGGAACGGCTGGGCGAGCTAGGACTCGCGCAGCCTTTGTGCTGGACCCTGTGACGCCCGCCGTCAGGCGAGCGTCGTGCTGTCGGTCACGATGCTGAGGGAATCCAGCGTCAGGTCGTTCTCGTTCGAGAAGCGGAACACCATCACCAGTGGCTGCTGGAAGGTCTTGCCGGACCCGATCCCCTGCCCCTGCACGATCCAAGTCATGACTGTTGATCGGTTGGAAATGTCGGTGATGCAGCTTTGCGATGACCATTGGGTCATGAAGTTCGGGCGTCTGATCAGGTTGGATACCTCGCCCAGCCCGGCAAGGCCAAAGTAGGGGCCTTTGGGAAAGCCGCTGCCGCCCGGCCCGGTTATCACCGTCCGGGCGCAGCACGGATCGGTGACGGGGGTTCCGTTTTGCAGGGCGGCGGAAAGGGCTTTGGCAAATGTTGTCGCCTCTTGCGTGAGTTCCGACTGGATCGTGGGATCGAATGGGGTGCCAAAGATGATCCGGTCGATTTCATCGGTATCCATCACCAGCCAGTCCCGCGCGATCAGGGCGGCGGGCTGGGCGGGATCGGTGAATTCGAACACCATGCGGGCCTTGACCCCGTAGAAGGGCAATTGGGTGCTGTTGGCGACGCCATCTACGGTAAACTCGGCATAGGCCATGTTGTGGGCCGCATCGACCGAGATGCAATCGACGTTCAGCCGCGAGATGGTGATGAAAAACCCAAGCCGGGCATAGAAGGCGACGGTGCCCTCGCGCCCGATGTAATGATCGGCGGGCAAGGCCTTGCCGCCGGGGCCGGTGAAATCGCAATGCTCGTCAAGGGCGGGCCATTCCATCATCGGGTTCTGAAGGCTGATGGCCTGCATGATGACCTTGACCGCATCGCGCATGGCGATTTCGCGCAGGAAGGTATCCCGCGACCAAGTGATCTGGCTGTCGAGCGCCTGCATGATGTCGGCAGCGACTTCCAGTCCCGACCAGACCGCCCCCGACATGTAGCCGTTGGCGATGGAGGCGGTTTCGGTCGAGGCGAAATGCACGCGGTCGAAGGGTCCTGCGCCGGGTGTGCGCAGCAAAAGCCCGCTGAGCGCGGGAAGGAAGGTCTTGGGCGGGAAATGGCCCGCGGGGCAGCCCTGGGAATAGGTTTCGCCGGTCCAGTCCATTTCGCGGTAGACGGGGTTGTTGGCCTTGACCGCTGCGGGGCCGAAACACTTGCTGATTGTATTAATGACGATCTGTTCGCGGTCCTGAAAGGTGCCTTTGCGGTAATCCTCGGCCTCTTTGCCCACGATGAAGGCCATCAGCGCGGGAATGCCTTCGGCCGAGGTATTGTCCATGATCCAACAGACCGGCCGATCCGCCAGCAGCACATCACCCGACAGGCCGTATTTCGAGATGTTGTCGAAGGGCAGGCCATTGGCGGTGCCGGAGGTGTAGGTGGTGGTGTCGTTGCGCCAGAAGGGCGTGTCGAACAGGACATAGGCCATGATCATGGTCGAGTTTTGCATCGTCGTCGCGGCAAGGGCGCGGGCGGGCGGCAGGGGCGGGACGAATTTCACCGATTGCAGCAGGCGCGGGGCGAGGGCGACGAGCGCCTTGCGGCCGACATACATTCCTTTTCCGGTGACGACCTCGACCTGGTCCCTGTCGGGCGACTGGACGATGTCCGTGACCGGCGCGCCCGTGATGATGGCACCGGGTTGCATCCCGTTGATCCGGTCGGCAAGGGCGAGCGCGATGGATTGCGCGCCTTTCTTCAGCCGATAGCCTTGCGCGCCTTGAACAGGCCAGCGGATCGACTGGAACCGGACCAGCCCGCCATTCGATTTCAGATAGAACAGGAACCAGAGCATCGAGATGTCTTCGGGTTCGCAGGAAAACCCGACGCGGCAGAGCATCCGCAGCTGCGATTTGAACGAGTCGGTCAGCGGCCCCCAATCGGGCAGGTCATAGGTTGTCACCCAATCCCAAACCGACATCTGATCGAGGATTTCCGCATTCGGCGTCAGATCGACGGAATCGAGCCTGACGCTGTCTGCGATGCCCAGCAGATAGGACAGCGCGGCCAGCGAAGAGGGTTCGGGTGGAATGGTCGTGCCGATATAGGCGGAAATGGTACTGTCCACCCAAAGCAGGTTTGCGCCCAGACCGGCCCAGAATTCCTCGGGCGTGGGCATGGACTGTTCGGGGCCTTCGTATTGTTCGAACATGTCGAGGTTGAGCGTGTTGATCAGGTCAATCACAGGCTTCTGAAACGGTTCATTGCCCACGAAATGCGCGCCGAAATCAAAGGTGCCGGTGGTGCCCTTGTGGTTTTCCGTCACGCTGTAGGTGCGCCCGCCGACCCGGTCGCGCGCTTCCAGCACCAGCACTTTCTTGCCGGCGTGCAAGAGCGTGTCGGCGGCCACGAGGCCCGTCAGGCCAGCCCCTACGATGATGACGTCATATGGGTTATGCTCCATTCCGATTTTCTCCCTTTGATTCAAATGATCGTCTCAAATGTCAGTCTTTCCTTGCTGCGCGCGTCGGGTGCCTTGAGAGCGCCAGGTCGGATTGGGGCAGGTCGGATTGGGGCAAGTTCAATCCGGACCCATGTCATAGGCATCGATGTACTGTTCCAGCGCCGGGCGCGCGCAGAGGATCTGGTTGCCCTGACGCACGAGGATGCCGTCGCTCAGAAACGATTGGATGACCTGATTCACCTTGGGGCG
>CALRMS020000035.1:0-47709 GCA_943369275.1 Rhodobacter maris
CGTCGGAATTTGACGCAAATTCCGGCGCACTGCGTGCGGCTTCCTTCGATCCGGGCACCGCAAGTGCCCACCCGGTTTTTGCGTCAAAAACCGTCGCGGAATTTGCGTCAAATTCCGCCCTCACCCCAATCGCCGCATCAGCCCCGCGATTTCGGCCGCCATCCCGCCCTGCGCCTCCAGCGCCGCGATCACCCCCGCCCGCGCCTCCGGTGTCTTGTTCTGGTTCAGCTTCCACGTCCCGTCCACATCGGTCACCTCAAGGCGAAACGGCAGGATGCCCCGCATCATCCGCTCCATCACCCCTGCGCCCATCTTGGCCTTGGTCCAGGGCCGCTTGTCCTGCAACCGCGCCTCGAACTCGGCGGTCAACGCATCCACTTGCGGCTCCAGCCCCGCATCCGCCATCGGATGCAGCACACCGCGCAGATGCACCGCCACATAATTCCATGTCGGCACCTGATCCGGCACCCCGTACCAGTCGGGAGAGACATAGGCATCCGGCCCCTGCACGGCCAGCAATGCAGGCAAAGGCAGCGCCGCGCGCGCAATCGCGTTGGACCGCGCCAGATGTACCTCCACCGCGCCCCCCGGCATGATTACGAAAGGCACATGCGCGGCAATCGGCCCGGCATCGCTGTTGATGCACAGCATGCCAAATCCCCGCGCGGCGGCGAAGGCAAGGTTGTCGTCACGGTTCGCGCCACGAAAGGCAGGGTTCGGATGCATCAGGCGACTCCCAAACGATTCGGCGGGGTTTGGTTAACTGACCTATCACCGTGCGCTGCGTGCATACAGGTTGCTGCACCGCCTTGCTGCACCGGGCGCTGCACGGCCAATCCCCCGGATTCATCCGAATTTACACTGCGTTCTCAGGGCTTTGCCTGCAAATCATCCGCCTCAGCCCAGCCCTCGCAACCACGCCATCCGCGCAGCCAGATCCGCCGCGCCAAAGGCCAGCGAACCAAGGACCACCGTCTCCGCCCCTGCGGCGCGCAGCAAAGGGACCGTCGTGTCGCGGATCCCGCCATCGGCGGCCAGCACGATCCGCCGTCCGCTTTCGGCGATCAACCCTGCCGCCGTTTGCAGCCGGGTAGTGGCCGACGGGTCCAGCCCTTGTCCCTTCACCCCGATGGCGGTGCCAAGAAGTGTCAGCATATCAATATGTTGCAACCACGGTCTGGCCCGTTCCACAGGTGTCTCCACCCGCAGCACCATGCCCGCCTTCACCCCATGGGCGGTAATTCTGTCCAATGCAGACGCGGCCAGCGCGTCATTCTCCGCATGCAGGCTGATCAGGTCCGCCCCGGCTTCGGCGAATTGATCGATCTGCGACAGCAGCACGGCATCATCCACCATCAGATGCACGTGGATCGGCAGATCAGACACATCGCGAATCCGCGCCACAAGATCGGGAAAGAACAGGAACGACGGCGCAAACACCCCATCCGCCACATCAACATGCAGGATATCGGCATGGGGCCGGATGCGCGCCATATCATCGGCAAGCCGGATCAGATCGGCCGACCAGACCGAAAACTCAGCGATCAGGTGGTCGGTCGGCAAGGTGGTCATCCAGTTTTCTACAGGGCGGGGCATGGGTCAAGTCCTTGTAAGGAAGTCATTTATTTCATGGTGGAGGGCGGCGATATGGGCGGTCTTGTCACGGCCCTTGTGGGGAAGGTCGCGCAGCAGGGCACCCGGAATCTCCGCCGCCAATTCCCGCGCCAGCGCCGCCGGATGGATCGCATCCTCTGCCGTGGCACAGATCAGCACCGGCAGTCGCAGCGCCGCCAGATCGGCACGCGTCACGCCCAAAGGTTCGGCTGACAGGGCAGACAGCAGGATCGCCGTCCGCGACACCGGCTCACGCGCAAAAAAACCGATGAGCGAGGCCAGATTGTCTGGCGATGTCTCGCGCAACCCTGCTGCCACGTCGCTCTCAAGAAACGCCGCCCGCGCCTCCGCCGCCGGAAACCGATACAGCAACTGCCCGACT
This sequence comes from Rhodobacter maris, assembly GCA_943369275.1. Taxonomy (GTDB): domain Bacteria; phylum Pseudomonadota; class Alphaproteobacteria; order Rhodobacterales; family Rhodobacteraceae; genus Paragemmobacter; species Paragemmobacter maris_A. The sequence goes on from CALRMS020000035.1 coordinate 1,997, forward strand.
GCGCCATTCGGGGCCAGGTTCGCAGGCGCTTCCGTCCCGGCATCCCAGGCGGGCCGCACTAGGATCAGATGCGAAACCAGTTCCGGCCGGGCCACCGCCAATCGCAAGGCCAGCGCCGCCCCCATCGATATGCCACCTACAGGTACCGCGCGCCCCAAGGATGCGACCAGCCCCGCCAGATCATCGGTGAACTGCGCAAGCGAAGGGTCGGGATCAAAGTCCGAACTGCCATGCCCACGGCATTCCAGCGTGATCCGGCGAAAGCGCGGATCGGGGGGGAAGGCCTCTGCCGTCTGGCGCGCATCGCCGCAAAGCCCGTGCTGAAAGATCACCGGCAGACCATCGCCGCCTGCATCGTGCAAAGCCAGCGAAAGCCCATCCGTGGTGATCCATCTTGCCGGGTTCGTCATGCGCCGCAGTCCCTCAGATGCGCGGCCACACTTGCTGCTTCATCTGCTGTCAGGCCATGCGTGACCAGATCACCGTCGAAGCCCGCCTTGCGGAGGCAAGCAATGAAATGCGCAAAGTCGACGACGCCCTTCCCCGCCGTGGCAAAACTGCCATCCGGGTTTCGGTCCTTGGCATGCGCCATGGCGATCCGGTCGGCCAACAAATCGATGGCGCTTTCGATGATGCGGACACGGTCCGCGTCCGGGGCGATTTCGAACAGGTTCGCCGGATCCAGCACAATGGCCAGCGCCGGGCTTCGGATCGTGTCAATCAATTTGCGCGCTGAGGCCGCGCTGTCCACCACATTGGCCAGTTCTGGTTCGATGCCAAGCTTCACCGCCTTCGCCTCGGCCAGAGCGCAGGCATTTTCCATCTCGGCCAACAGATCGCGCCATGCTTCTGGCGTCTGGTTGTCGGGGTGGTGGCGCCATTGATCTGCCGCATCCCGGCTGCCGGTGCATAGGGTGACCATACCGGTTCCCATGTCGGCGGCATGGTCGATCAGCAGCGACAGGCGCCGCAATCCGATGGCCCGCTGTGCCGGATCGGGATGGATCATGTTGTAGGTGCCCGAAACCGCCGCCAGCGCGATACCTGCCCCCCGTGTAGCGGCAACCAGCGCAGGAATGGTGCCGTCCGGCAGGCGGTCCGGCATGGACGGCAGCCCGGAACAGGCCATGTTGTATTGCACCGCATCATATCCCGCCCGCCGCGCGGCAGTCAGAACCGACAGCGGATCGTTGCCCGGAAACGTCTTGGCAAAGATGCCCAGCCGCATCAGACCTGCCCCTGCGCCTGATCCAGCCGCACGGGCTGCCCGCTTCGGGCGGACTGCGCGATTGCGACCATCGCACGGACTGACGCGATGCCGTCCTCCAGATCGGCACCCTCCATCCGGGTGCCGTTCAGAATCACGTCGGCAAAGCCCTCAAGCTGGCGGCGATAGAAATGCCCATCGGCCCCCAGAACCCGTCGCGTCGCCCCGTCGCGTTCATCAAAGATATCGACTTCCGAGGATTTGTAATACCACGGGTTGTAGGTCTTGCCCAAAATCGACCCGTTCTCACCATAGATCTGGAACCCCTCATGCCAATCCATCCGCACCGAAACGGTCAGGTCCAGATGGCCCAGAACGCCATTCTCGAATTCCACATCGACAAACCAGCAGCGGATCCCGGCCCGGTTTGACAGCCGCGCATCCACCGCGCGGATCGGGCCCGCGAACAGCCGCGCGGTATCCACAAGGTGGCTGCCATGCGCCAGCATGTAGTAGCGGTCCAGATCGGCCTTCGGATTCTCGGCTGGCTTTCGGGCGGCCTTGCTGGTGACCATCAAAGGCTGCACGGCATCGGTCATCGGATAGCGGTGGGTGCTGTCGCAATACCAGGCCTTCAGCGCGACCATCTGGCCCATGCCGGTGTCGATGAAGGCCTTCGCCGCCTGCAATCCGGCATCAAACCGTTTCATATGCCCGACCTGCAGCACCTTGCCGCTGCGTGCCGCGATGTCGCGCAGGCTTTCGGCTTCTTCCACCGAAGTCGCCAACGGCTTTTCGCACAGCACATGCTTGCCCGCCTCCAGCGCCCGCCGCGCGGCCGGAACGTGAAAGGCGTCCGACGTCGCGATAATCACCGCCTCCAGATCGGGATCTGCGAGCATCGCATCGTAATCGTTGAACTGCCGCTCCGGCGCATGTGTGGCGGCCATGCGTTCGCGCAGGTCGTCAGCCACATCGCAGATTGCGTGAAGCGTGGCATTGCGCGCCTTAGTGCAGCTTTCGAAATGCGCGGCCTGCGCGATGGGGCCGCAGCCCAGCACGCCGACACGCAGCAGGCGGTCCTGTTTAGGGGGCATCGAAATCTCCTGTCGCAATGCGGTATCGGGCGACAACCGCGCCCACATAGGTCTGGATTACGGTTTCCGGCAGCGTCGCGGGATCGACAGGCGCGGCCCGCCCGCCCGTCACCTGTGCCACAAGGCCGGGTGGCGGGTGTATGCCGCGCAACGCGGTGAACAACGCCCGCTGCGCCGCCTGCACCTGCGGCTTGGGCCAATAATAACGCACGCGATCCGACAGCCCCCAGATCATCATCATTGGCGCATCCGGCCCGGGGTCGACATAGGCTTTCCAATCGCGCGGATCATCGGTCATCGCCGCACGCAGCGCGGCCTCCACACCTGAGGGTATCCCCATCAGATGCGCCAGACGCTCCAGCGCAAGAACGGCTTGCCGATAGGCAAAGGTCAATTCCGGCCCAACCTTCAGGATCGCGAAATGCCCCTGCACCAGCGCCCGCAGCGCGGGACCAGACTGATAGTCTGTCGAATGGGCCTCGAACACCGGGCCGCCGAAAGCGACAACGGCGGCAGACAGGGCCGCAGCGGCAGGGGGATCAAAGCCGATGATCTGCGCATTGCCAAAATCCACGCCGGGCTGCACCACCACCGCTGCGACGCGCGCCATGACCGAACTCAGCCCACGCGCGGCAAAAGCTTCGTGGTGCAGCTCCATGGTCTGCTGCGCCGCCTCGGCTGTGGTGATCGACAGGCGGTCCACCGGGGCCGTCTCACCGCCGGGGATCGGAACTTCGGTGCCGATCACATAGGCCAGCGCCCGCCCCCCGGCCTCAGCCTCGGCCACGGCGGCAAGGTCGGCGGCGCGACGCGCCATTTCCGGTTGCGAAAGCACCTCGCCCCCGCAGGGCATCGAGGCATCAAGGTGGATCTTGGTGAACCCGGCTTGAACATAAGCCGCAACCATCGCCCGCGCGTGATCCATCGCCTGATCGGCAGGCAGATGCCGCCACGGGTTCGGGCCAAGATGATCGCCCCCCAGAACAAGGCGCGCAGGATCAACACCTTGCACAACTGCCAAACCTTCGATGAACCTGCGAAACGCATCCGGGGTCATGCCGGTATACCCGCCCTGCTGGTTTACCTGATTGCAGGTCGCCTCAATCAGCACAGGTGCGTCGTCATCGCGATAGGTTGCAAGGATCGCGCTCAGCGTTTCAGGATGCGCCGTGCACCATGCCGGCAGCCCGCGCGCCTTGCCTGCAAGGTTCTGCGCCAGAATTTCGGCCAGCGCTGTCATGCCAGTTCCGCCTCGATCCGCGTCATTGGGCTGTTGCCCTCCATCGGGCCAAGCGCGGTCACGGCCAGCGCGCCCGCGACCACCGCCCGCGCCAGCGCGTCCGGCATGGCCATGCCGGTGGCAAGCAAGGTCACGAATGTCCCGCAAAAACAGTCACCCGCTCCGGTGGGATCAATCACGGTGACGGGATGCGCAGGCAGGTCGGCCATCACACCCTGTGCCATCGCCATCGCGCCCTTGTCGCCCCGCTTCAGCGCCACCACCCGCGCGGGCAGCGACCCGGCCCAGTCGGCAAAGGCCGCACCGGGCCAAAGCAGCGCGGCATCGGCATCCGATGGCAGGACATAACTCGCCAACCCGATCAGATGGCGCACCGTGTCCAGATAACCGGCGTCCGACATCAGCTCCGTGCGGATGTTCGGATCAATCGACAGGGCGACCCCGGCCTGATGCAAGGCAACAGCCACCTCCGCAATTGCAGCACGCATCTCGGGGTCACCCAGGGCAGAGCCGGAAATGTGCAGCACCTCTGTCCCGGCGGCCAAGAAACCATCAATGGCCTCGCGCCCCTTTGGAAAGCGTGCGGCGGCAGAGGCGGCCATGTTGAACACGAAATCGCGGCTACCATCGCTGTTATAGCTGACATGCGCGGTGCCTGTGGGCAGGCCGGGGATCAGGCGGATCAGACGGTCCGATACGCCATCGGCCACAAGCCTGCCCAGCACCACCTGCCCAAAGGCATCGGTTCCCACTGCCCCGGCAAAGACCGCCCGCGCGCCCGCAAGTGCCGCCTGGTCAATGAATATCCCCGGCGCGCCACTGGGGAACGGGCCACGATAGGCCGACGGGCGCAGGTTTCGCCCATCGGTTTCGGTACAAACGAATTCCACCAGCAACTCGCCAAGCGATCCGATGACCGGACGCGCCGTCATTGGATCAGCCCCCGACCATCAACTTCACCACCTCGTCATGCGTGGTGTCCGCAATGCGGCGTTCGCCTGCCATCACGCCCCGCCGCAGCACGACGATCCTGTCCGACACAGCAAAGATGTCTTGCAGATTGTGCGAGATGAAGATCACGCCGCGCCCTTGTGCCTTGAGCTGGTGGATCAGGCTGATCACCTTGCGCTGTTCCGGCACGCCAAGGGCGGCGGTGGGTTCATCCATGATCAGGATACGCGCGTTCCAATAGACCGCACGCCCGATGGCCACCGCCTGCCGCTGCCCGCCGGAAAAGTTGGAAACAGGTGCCTCCATCCGGCTGACATGGAAATCCAGCAGCGCCATGGTTTCCTTGGCCGCCTGCGCCATCTTCTTGCGGTCAAGAACGGGCAGGAACCCGAACCGCTTTGTCATCGGCTCGCGGCCCAGAAAGATGTTGGCCCCGATAGACAGGTTATCCGCCAGCGCCAGATCCTGATAGATTGTCTCGATCCCGCGTTCCCGCGCCTCTTGCGGCGACGCAAAGCTCACCTCCTGGCCTTCCAGCAGCACGCTGCCCGAAGACGGGCGATAGACGCCCGAGATCGCCTTGATCAGCGTGGTCTTGCCCGCGCCATTGTCACCCGCAAGCGCGACCACCTCTCCCGCGCCCACATGCATCGTCAGATCGTTCAGGGCCTGCACCGGACCAAAGTTCTTGGACAGGTTGCGCACTTCCAGCAGGGGCCTTGCGTCACTCACTTTGCCGCCCTCCGCTGATGCGCCGCTGCGCCTGATCGATCAGGACCGATATGATGATGACGACGCCCACAGAGATGAACTGCCAGAAGGGTTCGACGTTTATGAAAACCAGCCCGTACTGAATGACGGCAATCACAAAGGCCCCCGCAACGGTGCCAAGGATGGTGCCCGATCCGCCAAACAGGCTTGCCCCGCCGATCACCACAGCCGCCACGGAATCAAGCAGCAGCGGTTCCCCTGCCTGCGCCGCGCCCGCGCTGAACCGTGCTGCGTAAAGCACCCCGGCCAGCCCTGCGCAAATCCCCGACAGGATATAAAGACGCAGCAGATGCGACTTGATGTTGATCCCGGCCCGCCGGGCCGCCTGCGCATTTGCGCCGATGGCATAGTTGTGCTGTCCGAACCGGGTCTGGCTCAGCACGTAGTGCATGATAAGAACAAAGATCGCGGTCACGATCACGATCCACGGGATGCCAAAAATGCGGCCATTGCCCAGCGTGGCAAAGAACGAATTCTGTACCGGCACCGTCGTTCCGCCCGCCAGCAGAAAGGCCACGCCCCGCGCCACACCGAACATGCCCAAAGTCCCGATAAAGGGCGGCACATTCAGGCGCGATACCAGCAGACCGTTCACGCAGCCGGGGATCATCGCGATCCCCACCGCGACAAGCGACCCGAACAGCACCGCCATCGGCATGCCCATCATCGGGGTGGCCCAGTTGATCACATGCGCCGCGACCACGGCCGCCAGCCCCATGATGAAGCCCATCGACAGATCGATCCCGCCCGAGATGATCACAAAGGTCTGCCCCGTCGCCAAAAGCAGGGGCGCCACCGCAAAGATCGCGATCGAGGTGATGTTATAGGGGTTAAAGATAAAGGAACCGCCAAAGGAAACCCGGCTCCAGATCTCGAAACCCAGGATCAGGGCGGCAAGAAACAGCCAGGCCCGCAGGTCGGCAATGCGCTGCACAACGGTGCGCGTCTTTTCGGCATGGTCAGCAGGTGGCGAGACATGCCCGCCAGCCGGTCCCGGCGCTTCGGTCGTCATGGGGTGGTCCTGTGGTCTGGGACAGCATGCCGGAACCTGTTGGTCCGGCCTGCGGTCTTGTGATGTCACGCGTCGGAGTGGCCCCGCACCTCATGTGGCGCGGGGCCGGTTTTGATCAGTCGGAATAGACGTACTTGGCCACGTCCGGATCGGCCACGTTGTCCTTGGTGATGATCGTGAAGCCCGTCCCGATGCTGACCGGGATGGAATTGCCCGTCAGGTGGGCAAAGGCCGATACCACACCATAATAGCCGATCTCGGCCGGGTGCTGAGCGATGGCCACGTCCACCAGACCGGTGTTCAGGTTGTCCACGATCGACGTCGGCGCATCAAAAGCCACCACCCGGATCACGCCGGATTGACCGGCCTGCTGCACCCCGTTCGCCGCGCCCAGGGCCGAGAACAGGTTCGCCCCGAAGACGCCCTTCAGATCGGCCTCGCGCGCCAGAACACCTTGCAGCTGCGAGGCGGCCTTGTTGGCGTCATTGTCGTTGAACTGGGTTTCCAGAACCGTGATGTTCGGGAATTCCTCAGCCATCGCCTGCTTGAAGCCCGCTTCGCGCTGATCGGTGGTCGAAATGCCCGGCTTCACGTTCGACACAAAGACCTTGCCTTCGCCGCCAATGGCCGCGGCCAGCGCGCGCGCAGCGATCTTGCCGCCCAGCACGTTGTCCGATGCGATATAGGCCAGCGGGAAATCCGCATCGCCCGCGCCAGTCTGATACTGGCCAGTGCCGATGAACGTATCCACCGTGATCACCGGAATACCTGCATCATGCGCCTTGCGCAGCGGCTCGACCAGCTGGGTCGTGTCGGTGGGCGCGATCAGGATCGCGTCGGGGGCCCGCGCGATCACCGCGTCCAGCACGGGTACCTGCGTCACCGGGTTGAAATCGGGCGCGCCCTGGAACACCAGCTCTACCCCCAGCGCATCGGCCGCGGCCTGCGCGCCCTTTTGCATGGTGATATAGAAGGCATCCGTGGTCAGGCCCGGAATAAGCGCGATGGTGAATTTCTTGTCCTGCGCCTGCGCGGCGCCCATGCCCATTGTCAGGGCGACAGAGGCAGCGGCGGCGGCGCTCAGAATCGAACGACGTTTCATTGTATCTCCTCCCGGTGGGGGTGCCGTGACAGGCAGGCGGCCCGTCCATCACCCTCGTTTCAAGTAGCGCAACTGAAAGCGCGAAGTGTCAAATCGTCAAGAGCAATTTTTTGCAGCAATAACTTTCTGCACCTGCAAAGGCTTTCAGATCGGGGCGTTCAGCAGCCCAAGCACCGCCTGCGCCGTGGTGGAATCCGTGACCAGCGCGTTGATCAGATTCGCCCGTGCCGCCCCGATGATCGACGGTGCCTTCGCCTCACCCGCCGCGACGCCGATGCAAAGCCGGGCCTTCTGCAATTGCCCTTCTGACACGGCGATCAACCGTTCCGCGCCATCCCAGTCGATCATGTTTCCCTGTGCATCGAAATAATGCCGCACGACGTCGCCCGCACAGTTCAGCAGGCGCTGCTCATCCGGCGTCGCCACGCTCGCTTCTGGCGCGTTCAGGGAATGGGGCAGACCGACCCCGACCACGGCCACATCGATCCTGTCCCACAGCGCCACCGTCTGCAAAATCGCCGGATCAGATAGAAAGATATTCCGCGACTCCGCGCTCGGCAGGACCGGCGCATGCAGAAAGTTCGCGGTTCCGTCCATCTGTTCCGCAGCGATTCGGGCAAATTCGTTGATCTGAAAATGCGCCTGATGCTGCGACATGCCGCCCGTGGCTGGCACGACCAGAACCCCCGGAATCTTCGGCAACCCTGCCTCCAGCACGGCGCGGATCGTCCGCCCCCAACCCAGTGCAAGCACAGATCCGGGGGCCATGTTCGCCGTCTTCAACATCGTGCCAAGCGGACCCGCCAGCGCCATTGCCACACCGCTTGGCGCGGCTTCGCTGACCGCGACCCGCCGTAATCCAAGCTGCCGCTCCAGCTGTGCGGCCAAAGCATCCGGCACCACAAGATCGCGCACCTCGATCCGCACGATTCCCTCGGCCCGTGCCCGATGAAGGAGGCGCGAGATCGTTGCCGTGGACACACCAAGCTGCTTTGCGATCTGAACCTGCGGCAGGTCAGATTCGTAATGCAGCTTGGCCACCATATGGATCAGCGCGCGGGTTTCGCTCGCATCGGATGAGGCGATCTGAGACAGATTGCAATTCCTTTCAGCAACGTGTTACACAGCCTCGGTCACCATATCACCTTCGCAGTTCGTGGCAATCGCACAGATCAGCAGGGGCAGGGTGTTCGCACGATTTTCCCGCGCCGATGCCGGCGCAACGACACAGAAAAGGCAGTGGCATGACTGGGATGACAACCTCTGAACGGCGCGGCTATCAGATGATCTGCGGCGACGAGGGCGCCATGATGGTCGTGGCCTGCGACCAGCGCGGTGGAATGCGGACCCTTCTCGCCGCCACGCCTGAGGAACAGGCAAAGATCGGCATCGATGTGCTGGGCGCGACAAAGATCGACATTGGCTCCCATCTTGCCCGTCATGCCACGGCGATTCTGGTCGATCCGGTCTGCGCGCTGCCGGGAATGATCGACGAAGGGCATCTGCACAAATCGACCGCGCTGCTGGTCGGGCTGGATGATTCCGGTTTTGGCACCACGCCCGAAGGCTATCGCATCTCAAAGCTTGTTCCCGGCATCACAGCGCGTCGCGTGCGCGAATTGGGCGGCACGGGTGGCAAGATCATGGTCTATCTGCGGTCCGATATTCCGGCCGCCAACACCCAGAACATTGCGCTTCTGAAACAGGTGATCGACGATTTCGCTGCCGAAGACCTGCTGCTGGTCGTCGAATTTCTTACCTATGCTCTGCCGGATGAGGACAAGGCCACCCATGCGAAGGCCATTCCCGCGCTGATCGAAGGCGGATCACGCATTTGCCTCGATCTCGGGTCCAAGGTGCTCAAGATCCCGTTCCCCGGCACGGCCGAGGCCTGTGCCAATATCACCCGTATGGCGGGCGATGTGCCTTGGGCGGTGTTGTCGGCAGGAGTCGATCATGCAACCTTCCTTGGGCAGGTGGAGACGGCGATGGCAAATGGCGCATCCGGGGTGATTGCAGGGCGGTCCTTGTGGAAGGACTGCATCTCGCTGGACCGCGATGTAACTCGCGAACGGCTGACCACGATGGCCGTGCCCCGCCTGCGTGAACTTCAGGCCGTCATCGGGCGGCACATGCCGCGCGGTTGACCCATGCCGCACAATGCTATCGGCATCGATATCGGCGGCACCAACATCCGCGCCGCGCGTGTGGCACCTGACGGAACCATCCTTGACCGCCGCGCCGTGGCGACAGACCGCGATCCAACCGCCTGCCTGCACACCTGCCTTGCCCTGATTGCCGCCCTGCGCGATGCCGATACCGTGGCCATCGGGGCCGGTGTGCCCGGTCAGGTGGATTTCGACCGTCAGGTTGCGCTGTCGGGTGGCTATGTCGATCTGTCCAGCCTTCCCTTTGCACGGCTTCTGGCCGAAGGGGCAGGTCTGCCCGTCACCATCGACAATGATGCCAGCATGGCCCTTGTCGGCGAGGCGCGTGTCGGCGCCGCCCGGGGCTGCGCAAATGTTGTCCTCTTCACCATCGGCACGGGAATCGGCGGGGCGATCCTCGACAATGGGCGCATCCTGCGGGGCCGTGGGACAGCGGGCCAACTTGGCCATCTCGTCGTCATGCCCGAGGGGCGGCCCTGCGTCTGCGGTCGCCGCGGCTGTGTCGAGACGGAAAGTTCCGGCACCGCCTTCGCCACCCATTTGGCCGAGGCCGGGTTGCCACCGCATCTGCGGGCACAGGATCTTCTGGCGATGGAAGGCGATCCTGCCGCGCAGACCGTGTTGATGCGCTGGGCCGCCCCGCTGCGATCCGCGATTGATACGATGATCACGGCTGTTTCGCCTGATCTGGTGCTGATCGGGGGCGGGGCGGGCGCGGCTGCGGTGGCGGCCCTTGCCCGCGTGCCATCCGCGCGGTCCTGGTTCGATGCGCCCGTGGTCGCTGCGGCCTTGCACGATGATGCGGGCGTGACTGGTGCGGCATTGGCCAGCCTGCCGCGCGGCCGCCGCGCCATTCTGGTCAACGGTGTTCCTGCATCGGGAAAATCCGGAATCGCAGATCATCTCTCGCGCGCCGGGGGCTGGCCTGTCCTGTCGCTGGATACGGTCAAGAACCCCTTCCTGCTGGAATTCGCGCCCGTGGACCGGCCGATGAATCGTCGGTTTGGAATGGCCACTTATTCCGCCATTTTCGACATGGTCGCACAGCATCCGCCGGCCGCGACGGTCATCATCGACGCATGGTTCGGCTTCCAACCCCGCGCCGTTCTGGACGATGGGCTGCAGCGCGCCGGAATCACCGAGGTGGTCGAAGTCTGGTGCCACGCCCGGCCTGATACCATCGCCGACCGCTATTCGCGCCGCGCAGGAAGCCGCCCCGCCGGGCACCCCGGTCTGGACTATGTGCCGGAACTGCGCGCTCTGGCCGAACGGGCGCGCCCGTCAGGTGGCTTCCCCCTGATCGAGGTTGATACCGAGCAGCCTGTCGATCCTGACATGCTGGCGCAGAAGATCGGTCTCCTGCTGCGCTGATCCAGCAAGCGCTATTTCGGTGCGAAACCGGTGGCCCTTTCCGAATCGGATGGGCATGTTGTGCGCCAAAGGCGTTTGCCCGATTGGCCGGGCTCACGCACCAAAGGGAAGAATCATGGTTCAGAAAGTCTGTCTGGTCACGGGCGGTGGCCGTGGCATCGGCGCCGCCGTTGCGCGGGAAATGCACAGGCGCGGTTATGCGCTGGTGCTGATGTCGCCTTCCGAGAATTGCGAAACCCTCGCCGCCGAACTGGGCGGCGTCGCCCGCCGCGGCGTGGCGCAAAGCGCCGATGATCTGAAGGCCATCGTCGATCTTGCCATGTCAACCCATGGCCGCATCGACGCGGTGCTGAACCATACTGGCCATCCGCCCAAGGGTGATCTGCTGGAAATCACCGATGAAAACTGGGATCTCGCCAATGAGATGATCGTGAAATCCGTGGTCCGCATGGCGCGGCTTGTCACCCCCGTGATGCAGGAACAGGGCGCCGGGGCCATCGTCAACGTCACCACCTATGCCAGTTTTGAACCCTCCCTCTGGTTCCCTGCCTCCTGCGTCTACCGTGCCGGGGTGTCCTCCTTTACCAAACTGTTTGCCGATCGTTTCGGTCCGCAGAACATCCGCATGAACTGCCTCGCGCCGGGTTTCACCGACAGTCTGGATGTGGCGAAATACGGCGACCTTGCCGCGCTGAAACGCATCGCAAGGGTGGAAGAACAGGCAAAGGCCGCCGCCTTCCTGCTGACCGATGAGTCCAGCTATGTCACCGGCCAGACCCTGATTGTTGATGGGGGCCTCACGCGTCATGTCTGAACCACCTTCGGGCGGCAGATGACACCTGCAACAGCAAGATGAATTTCATGTAACGCCGCCCCTTCGTTACAAATCGGCGACCAAATCATCATCCCGCTGTCATCCGCCCGCTCTACCCCGCTTGGAACGCCATTCGCATCCTTTGGGGGTTCCATGACCAATCTTCTGAAAGCCGGCATCTTTGGCCTTGCCCTGATGGCCGGGGCAGGTATCGCCGCCGCACAAGAAACCATCCGCTTTGCGGTCACCGATATCGACGGTGCCGAAGCCGTGCAGCGCGAGATGGGGCCGTTCAAAGACGCCTTTGAAAAGATCTCCGGCCTCAAGGTCGAATTCTTCCCCGTTTCCGGCCGCACCGTGGCGGTTGAGGCAATGGCCGCCGATCAGATCGATTTCGTGCTGACCGGCCCGGCTGAATATGTCGTGTTCAACGCCCGCATGGATGCGGTTCCGGTGGTGACATGGAATCGTCCCGACTATTATTCCAACGTGGTCGTCCTCGACAGTTCCCCGATCAAGGAAGCAAGCGAACTGAAAGGTCAAAAAATCTCGTTCGGCGAGATTGGGTCCACCTCGCAGCACCTGTCACCGGCCACGATGCTGGCTGAGGCGGGCCTCGTTTATGGCTCCGATTACGAACCTGTCTTCCTGAAGCGCAACATCGCGATGGAAGCGCTGATCAGCGGTGAGATTGCCGCCATTGGCCTGAACCGCACCCATATCGACCAGATGACCGAAGCCTTCCCCGATCAGAAACTGCGCGTTCTGGTCAAGGGACCGGAACTGCCCAATGACATCCTGCTCGCCTCGTCCAAGATGCCCGCCGAGGTGGTGGATATCGTCCGCAAGACCTTTGCCGACCATGGCGAAGAGCTGATCGCCGCCGTCACCTCGACCGAGGAGAACGAAAAATACCTCGGCGGCAGCTTCAACGCTGCGGTGACCGACGCCGATTACGACAATGTCCGCAAGATGTTCGAAAATGTGGGCGTGACCGAATTCACCGAATTCGTGGGCGAGTGATCGCCCGATGAATGCGCCCCTCCGCGCCCCGCTTGTCACAACAGATCCCGCGCAAGCGGGGTCTGTCCTTTCCGTGTCAAAGCTGGAAAAATCCTTTGACAACCGCGTGGTACTGGCAGGCCTCGATTTTACAGTCCGCGCCGGTGTGGCCACGGCCCTGATCGGCGCGAATGGATCGGGCAAATCCACCCTGATGAAATGCCTGATCCGTCTGATCGAACCCTCTGCCGGGCAGGTGCAGATGCTGGGGCAGGATGTGCTGTCGCTCTCGCCGCGCGGGCTGCGGGCCTTTCGGGCGCAGGTGGGCGTGGTCTGGCAGAAGCACAACCTTGTGCCCCGCCTTTCGGCGCTGTCGAACGTGGTGCATGGCGTGCAGGCCCGCATGTCCGGCCCGCGCGCCTGGTTCCAATCCCTCGCCCCCGCAGACGTGCGGACCGAGGCACTGGATTGCCTCTCCCGCGTGGGCCTTGCCGACCGCGCGCTCCAGCGGGTCGACAGCCTGTCGGGCGGCCAGGCACAGCGGGTTGCCATCGCGCGCATGCTGATGCAACGGCCGCGCATCATCCTTGCTGATGAACCCGATGCCAGCCTCGATCCGCAATCGGGGCAAGAGGTCATGCGTCTTTTGTCCGATCTCGCCCGTCAGGACGGGCTGACGCTGATCGTGATTTCGCACCGCATGGAACATACGCTGGAATTCTCCGACCACATCCTTGGCCTGCAACAGGGCAAGATCGTGATGGACCGCCCGACACAGGGTACCGATGCCGCACATCTGCGGCGCTTTTTCGAACATCAGGATTGACGCAGATGGCAAACGGAACGGTAAACCCGCCCCGGTTCGAACATCGCAGCATCGGCGAATACATCGGCGTGGTCGTGGTGCTGGCGCTGGTTATCTCCAGCATCGCCGCCACCGCCCCGCAAGTTGATGCGCTGGGTCGCGGTATCACCCGGCTCTTTGCGCCCTCGGGCCTGCTGGCGCAGATGTTCCCGCCGGATATCAGCCGGATTGACCGGATCGCGCTGAAGATGCTGGAAACCCTGCAAATGGCCGTGGCCGGCGCGGCGCTGGGCCTCGTCTTTGCGGTTCCCTTCGCCATCCTCGCCACCGACCGGTTGTCGCCGCACCCGCTGATCCGCATCGCGGCCCGCTCTGTGATCGCACTGTTCCGCACGATCCCCGATCTGGTCTGGGCGATCTTCTTCATCATCATGGTGGGCCTTGGCCCTGCCGCGGGCGTTCTGGCCATCATGGTCGACAAGATCGGTTTCGCGGGCCGCTTCTTCGCCGAAGCAATGGAAGAGGCCGATACCGGCCCGCAAGACGCCCTGCGCGCCATCGGGGCCAGCCGTATGGGCATCATCTTCTCATCCGTCTTCCCCGCATGTCTGCCCTCTTTCACCGCCACCTCGCTGTTTGCGCTGGAAAAGGCCGTGCGTGGATCGGCGGCGCTGGGCCTTGTGGGCGCGGGCGGTATCGGGGTCGATCTGAAAGTCGCCTTCGACCTGTTCAACTATGACGAGGCGCTGACCATCATCCTGATGCTGCTGGCACTGGTGATGATCGTCGAACAAGGGTCCAGCTGGATCCGCTCCAAACTGATCTGAAAAGGCTCTTCCATGACAACCGACACGGCACATCGTTACTGGAACGAAGAATGGCAGCGCGCCGACGGCACGTCCAAATGGGCACGGGCCGAGGATGAGGTTCTGGCCCATGCGGCCCACCTGCCTAAGGGCGCGCGGGTGCTGGACCTTGGCGCCGGGATCGGGCGGCATGCTCTGGCGCTCGCCCGCATGGGATGCCAGGTTCAGGCGCTGGATGCCGCCGCCGAATCCACCCGTGTGATCGACCTTGCCGCAAAGGCCGAAGGGCTGGATATCGGCGTGAAACAGGGCGCGATGACCGATCTGCCCTATGCCGACGGGTCCTTTGATCACGTCCTGTCCTGGAACGTGATCTATCACGGCGATGAAACCGTGGTCCGCGCCACACTGGCCGAGGTCGCCCGCGTCCTGCGCCCCGGTGGCACCTTCATGGCAACCATGCTCTCCGCCCGCCGGGTGCCCGTGGAAAAGGCCCTTGCCCCGGGGCGCGAAATATCGCGCAACACCTGGGTCTTTGATGGCGAAGGTGACAAGGTCCATCCGCATTACTTCTGCAACGCGCGGGATCTGCTGGCCCTTTTCGCCGGGTTCGAGCCGCTTTCCCTGATCGACCGGGAACATGAAAAGCCCGGATCATGGCATTGGCATATTCTGGCGGAGCGTCTGTGATGGATGCCGTCGTCATCGAAGGCGCGCGGGTCATCCTTGAGGACCGCATTGAACGCGCCGCCGTGAGGCTCGAATCCGGGCGGATTACCGGGCTGGATGTGGCGCGCGACGGCGCTGCGGTGGTCGACGCGCGGAGTCGCGTCTTGGCGCCCGCTTTTGTCGACATCCACGGCGATGCCTTTGAACGCCAGATCATGCCCCGCCCTGGCGTGACCGTCCCGATCGACGCCGCCTTGCTGGAAACTGACCGTCAACTTGCCGCCAATGGCATCGCCACCGCCTATCACGCCCTCACGCTCAGCTGGGAACCCGGCTTGCGCTCTGTGCAGACCGGGTGGGACATGCTGCACGCCCTGAACCGCCTGCGTCCGCGCCTGACGGCAGAGAACCGTCTGCAACTGCGCTGGGAAACCTTTTGCCCCGAGGCAATCCCCCTGATGGCCGAGGCATTGGCGGCCAGGGATGTGCCCGCTGTCGCCTTCAACGACCATACCTCATCGGCCTTGCTGCACCCTTCCATCGCGCTGCACGATCGCCCCTTCGATCTGGTGCCTGATTATCCGGTGACGGACCTCGCCACCCCAGCCTTCCGGGCCAAGATGGATGGCCGCGCCAAGCGGTCTCACATGGATCTGGATGCCTATGTCGGGCTGATGATGTCTGTCTGGAACCGCCGCCCGCGCGTCGCCGATGACATTGCCGTGGTGGCTGCCATGGCGGCAGAGCGTGGCGCGCCCATGCTGTCACATGACGACAGCCAGACCGAGACACGCGATTTCTATCGCGCCCACGGCGCGCGGATCGCCGAATTCCCGATGCATGAACGCGTTTTCCTTTCGGCGCGGGAAAAGGGCGATTGGATTGTCCTCGGCGCGCCCAATGCCATGCGCGGCGGCTCTCACCTCGGCTCGCCGGGTGCCGCAGACATGATCGCGCGCGGCCTGTGCGATATTCTGGCGTCCGATTACTTTTATCCCGCCATGCTGGGCGCGGTCACGCGCCTCATGGCCGATGGCGTCGCCAGCCTGCCCGTGTTGTGGCGTCTGGTCTCCACCAATCCGGCTGCTGCGATGGGCCTGGCTGACCGTGGCCGTATCGCACCGGGCCAACGCGCTGATCTGGTGCTGCTCGACTGGCCCGATCAGGGCATCCCCGCACCCATCCGCACCTGGGTTGCCGGGCGCGGCGGTTATTCGGCGCTGCCCGATGCGGCGCTTCATCTGGCCCAGATGGCCTGAACCAAGGGGGGTTCCATGACCGACAGTTTCGCCGCCGCAGGCACCGATCCGGACTTCACCTATTCCCATCCCGGCCAATCCCCTTTTCGCCGCGCCCTGATCCGCGCGGTCGAACGCGCCAGCGGCCAGCCCATGCTGCGCGGTCTTTACCGGGATTGGCAGGCCGGTCCGCGCCATGAAGAATCGGTCTTCGACGCCGCGCTGCGCCTCTTGCGCATCGCGCCCCGCGCCACATGGCGGATGCCCGCCTCCAATATTCCGCGGACCGGCGGCCTCCTCCTCGTGGCCAATCACCCCTACGGCATCATCGACGGTCTGGCGCTGGGCCAGCTCGGCATGCGCCTGCGCGGCAATGTGCAGATCCTGACCAACAGCGTCCTCTGCCAGCCGCCCGAGATTGCCCCCCACCTGCTGCCCATCGATTTCAGTGGCACGCCTGAGGGGCGCAAGGCATCAGGCCAAAGCCGCAAACTTGCGGTGGACCTGCTCTCAGCCGGCAAGGTCGTGGCAATCTTCCCCGGTGGGGGCATCGCCACCGCCAATTCTCCCCTGCGCGGCCGCGCCCATGATGCCGAATGGCACGCCTTCCTTGGCCGACTCGCCACGCTTTCCGGTGTCAGCACGCTGCCCGTGCATTTCGCGGGACAGAATTCCCGCCTGTTCCAGATGGCAAGCCATCTGTCCTATCCGCTGCGCATCGCCCTGATCTTCCATGAAACCCGCCGCCTCATGGGCCGCCCGCTGGACATGACCGTGGGCGAACCGATCACCGCCGAAACGCTCGCCGGGATTGCGCGCAGTGACATCGCCGCCGAACTCCGCCGCCGCACCATGGCGCTGGGCGGGCAGGGGGATGAGGTGTTTCGCTGGCCGTCCCACGTGAAGTGGTAGGCGGGGTTCACCCCGCCCTCCTTACCCCACCCGCCGCCCCGCGACCCATGTTCCGCGCAACATCCCGGCATCGCCAAAGCGATGCACCCGGATCACATCCGCCCGCTTGCCCGGCGCAATCTCGCCCCGGTCTGCCAACCCTGTGGCCATCGCGGGTGCCCGCGTTACCGTGGCCACCGCCCGCGCCATGTCGCCCCACAGATCGCCCAGCATCAGCGCCGCCGACAGCAGCGAAGACGGCACATAGTCCGAAGACAGGATATCCAGCAGCCCCTCTTCAGCCAGCGCCTTTGCCGCGACGTTGCCGGAATGCGATCCGCCCCGTATAAGGTTCGGCGCCCCCATCATCACCGCAATGCCCTGCGCCCGGCAGGCCCGCGCGGCCTCGGCGGTGGTGGGAAACTCGGCAAAGGTTGCGCCATGCCGCGCCGATTGTGCGACATGCCCTTCGGTCGTGTCATCATGGCTGGCCAGCACCGCGCCATAGCGCCGCGCGGCCTCCACCGCGGCCGCCTCGTGCGCCGTGCCCATCATGGCCGAAAGCGCCTTTTGCCCTGCGACATGATCCACGAATTCCGCATCCGAAAATCCGTGCTTGCCGCAGACATAATTCTTCAACTGCGTGATGTCGCGAAACTGCCGCTGCCCTGGCGTGTGGTCCATCAGGCTGACAATGCCCACCCCATCCCCCGGCCCGAACTTGCCCAGTTCCGCGATCAGCGTCTCGGAACAGACCTCGGCCCGCAGATGCAGCAAATGGCTGATGCGCAGCGCCCCCGCCTCGCGCAGCGCGATGATCTCATCGGCCAGGGCACGGGCATATTCCCCGTAATTCGCCTTGGCCTTGGATACCACCGATCCCACCCGTAGCGCATCGAACACCGTGGTGATTCCCACGCTTGCCAATTCCGCATCATGGGCGATGATGGCGGCGGCATGGGGCCATGCCACCTTGGGCCGGGGTTCGATATGGCGTTCCAGATTGTCGGTGTGCAATTCGATCAGGCCGGGCATCAGCATGTCGCCGCCCATATCCTCCGCCCCTTCGGGCAGCGCCGCCCCCATGGCGATGTCCGCAATCACCCCATCACGCAGCACAAGCGCCCCGGTGAAAACCTCATCGGGCAGAACAAGCGTGGCATTGGCAAGGATCGTCTCGGTCATAGGTCTCGTCCGCTGGAAAGGGGCGGCGATACAGGCCGCAAGGTAAGGCAAAAGACGTTACATGGGGGCTTTGCGTCACACCCATGTGACAGAAACGGGCTAGGGCTGCGGACATGACAGATTTCAAACGCTTTGCCGTCTATTACGCTCCGCCGCCCGGCGATTTCGCCACGCGCGCCAATCTCTGGCTGTCGGATGCGGCCCCGGATCTGCCCGACCTGCCGCTCCCGGCGGCCAGACTGACGGTCGCGCCCCGGCGCTATGGTTTTCACGGCACGATCAAGGCCCCATTCCGCCTCGCCGACGGCGTCGATGCGCGGATGCTGCAATCTGACCTTGCCGCGCTGGCCACAGGCCTGCCCCCGGTGCGGATGGCGGGCCTGCGCCTTGAAATCCTCAAGGGCTTTCTCGGCCTCATACCCGAAGGCGATGAAACCGATCTCCTCGCCCTCGGCGCCGAAATCGTCAGCCGCCTCGATCCCCTTCGCGCGCCACTGACCGAGGCCGAAATCGCCCGCCGCCGCCCCGACCGCCTGACTGCACGCCAACGGGAACTGCTCGACCGCTGGGGCTATCCCTATGTCATGGAGGAATTCCGTTTCCACCTGACGCTCACCGATGATTTGCCCGACGACGTCGCGCAGGCCACCGCCGCCATCCTCGGCCCCTGGTTCACCGAGGTGCTGCCGCGCCCGTTCGACATCACAGACCTCTGCCTGTTCGGCGAAGATGGCGATGGTCGTTTTCATCTGCTGCATCGCTACCCGCTGACCGGCTGAAGCGCGTCCAGAAACCGCGCCACCCCGATCTCCAGAGGCCCGTCATTGCTGACATCAATCACGCTCAGACCCGTGGGCAGCTCATAGCTCGCCCGCTGCACCCTCGCGGCAATCTCTTCCCGCGTCTCGCGCCCCCGCGCCAGCAACCGCTCCATCAACACGGTCGATGGCGCGGTCACCCGGATCACCACCAGATCGGGAAAGATCACCGCCGCCGCATCCAGTGCCGCGCGTGATCCGTTGAACAGCACATCACGCCCCGCCAGCCGTTCGGCAATCTGAATCGCCGGCACGCCATAGCGCAGCCCATGCGCCCGCCAGTCCAGCGCGAAATCCCCGCGCGCTTTCCGCGTGGCGAACTGCGCCTCCGTCACACCCTCGAAAGCCTCGCCACCCAAGGCCTCGGGCCGCGTAATCACCCGCCGCACGATCAGCAGGTCGGGCCGCGCCTGCCGCGCCGCCTCGATCAACGTGTCCTTCCCCGCGCCGGATGGCCCGACAACGGCAAACAACTGCCCCATCATGCCGCCGCCTTTGGCGTGAACGCGGCCACATCCACGAACCGATCACAGACCCGTGCCCGCGCCGCCTCGTCATGGAAAATCCCTAGGATCGCCGCGCCCCGCGCCTTGGCCCCCTCGATCAGCGACAGCACGACCTCCCGGTTCGCCGCATCAAGGCTCGCTGTCGGCTCATCCAGCAACATCGCAGGATAGGGGTGGATGAACCCCCGCGCGATGTTCACCCGCTGCTGCTCACCCCCCGAAAACGTGGTGGGCGACAGGCTCCACAACCGCTCGGGGATGTTCAACTGCCGCAGCAATCCCGCCGCCCGCACCCGTGCCTCGGCCACAGGGTGGCCCAGCGTCAGCAACGGCTCTGCCACCACATCCAGCGTCGGCACGCGCGGCACCACCCGCAGGAACTGGCTCACATAGCCCAGCGTGCTGCGCCGCAGTGCGATGATCTCGCGCGGGGTGGCGCGGGTGATATCCGTCCCCGCAATCCGGATGCTGCCCGCCGCGGCCAGATAATTGCCGTACACCATCCTCATCAGCGTGGATTTCCCCGCCCCCGATGCGCCCACCAATCCCACACATTCGCCCGCTGCCACCGATAGATTGGCATCGGCCATGACCCGGATCACCGCGCTGCCCTGATTGTGCAGGGTGAAAGTCTTTGAAAGCTCTGAAATCTCGATCATGTCACACCTGCAAAACGGAAGAGACGAGGAGTTGGGTATATGCATGTTGCGGATCGTCCAGCACCTGATCAGTCAGCCCCTGCTCCACCACATGCCCTGATTTCATCACCATCAGCCGGTCGGCCAGCAGCCGCACCACCGCCAGATCATGCGTCACGATGATGGCCGAAAGCCCCATCTCCCGCACCAGCCCGCGCAGCAGGTCCAACAGCCGCGCCTGCACGCTGACATCAAGACCCCCGGTCGGTTCGTCCATGAACACCAGCCGCGGCCCCGTCACCAGGTTGCGCGCGATCTGCAGGCGCTGCTGCATCCCGCCGGAAAACGCGCTGGGCCTGTCGTCGATCCGCTCGGCGGCAATCTCCACCCGCCCCAGCCAATCCGTCGCCCGCGCGCGAATGTCGCCATAGTTCCGCGCGCCCACGGCCATCAGGCGTTCGCCCACATTGCCGCCCGCTGTCACCCCCATCCGCAACCCGTCGCGCGGGTTCTGGTGCACAAAGGCCCAGTCGGTCCGCGACAACCGCCGCCGCTCCGGCTCGGTCATCGCCAACACATCACGCGGCCCCTCGGCGGTGGCAAAGACCACCTCTCCCGCATCCGGCGCCAGATGCCCGGCCAGACAGGACAGCAGCGTCGATTTTCCCGAACCGCTCTCCCCCACAATCCCCAGCACCTCGCCGGGCCACAGATCAAACCCCACATCCGCACAGCCGATCCGCGCGCCATAGCGCTTGGTCAGCCCCCGCACGGAAAGAAGCGGGCCCTGCGGCTTCATCTTGGCGGAAATACCCAATTCCACAGCCCCCATCAGGCAATCCCCTCAACCATGGGCGTTCCAAGCCGCCCCATATGCCCCGCCTCACGGCGGCAGCGGCAATGATCGGTGTCGGAACAGACAAACATCCGCCCGCCCTGATCATCGGTGATGACCTCGTCCAGATAGCTGTCCGCCGCGCCGCACAGGTCGCAATCATGCGGCGCTTTCGATGCCTCGAACGGGTGATCCTCGAAATCGAGGCTCACCGCGCGGCTATAGGGCGGCAACGCATAGATGCGCTGCTCCCGCCCCGCGCCAAACAGTTGCAGCGCCGGGCAGTCTGACAGTTTCGGATTGTCAAAACGCGGGATGGGTGAAGGGTCCATCACATAGCGCCCCTCCACCTTCACCGGATAGGCATAGGCGGTGGCGATATGCCCATGCCGGGCGATGTCTTCATACAGCTTCACATGCATCAGCCCGTATTCTTCAAGGCTGTGCATCTTCCGCGTCTCGGTCTCGCGCGGTTCCAGAAACCGCAAGGGTTCCGGGATCGGCACCTGATAGACAAGGATCTGCCCCTCGGTCAGCGGCGCTTCGGGGATGCGGTGTCGCGTCTGGATCAGTGTCGCCTCTCCCGTGGCCTCGGTCGTGGCCACCCCGGCCGTGCGCTGAAAGAACTTCCGGATCGACACGGCATTCGTTGTGTCATCCGCTCCCTGATCGATCACCTTCAGCACATCCTCGGGCGTCAGACAGGCCGCCGTCACCTGCACCCCGCCCGTGCCCCATCCATAAGGCATCGGCATTTCCCTGCTGGCAAAAGGCACCTGATATCCCGGCACTGCCACACCTTTCAGGATCGCACGCCGGATCATGCGCTTGGTCTGCTCATCCAGATAGGCAAAGTTATAGGCTTGGTCGGTCATGCCACGGTCTCCTCGGCTAGGCGGCACAAAGTGGCGGGAAGGTTGCTTTCCAACGTCATTCCGCCGCCTCCTGCATCGCGCTTGCTGCAACCTCGGCGCGCAGCTTGCGCACCAGTTCCAGCTCGCTCTGGAAATCCACGTAATGCGGCAGCTTGATATGCTCCAGAAACCCGGTCGCCTGCACGTTGTCGGCATGCATCAGCACGAATTCCTCGTCTTGCGCAGGCGCTCCGGTGTAATCCTCGCCCAACTCCTTCCAGCGCAGCGCCCGGTCGACCAAGCTCATGGCAATCGACTTCCGCTCGTTCTGACCAAAGGTCAGCCCATAGCCGCGCGTGAATTGCGGCGGTTCGGTGCGGGAACCCTTGAACTGGTTCACCGTCTCACATTCCGTCAACTCCACCTCACCGATGCAGATTGCGAACCCCAGTTCTGGCACCTCCATCTCCACCGCCACCGTCCCGATCCGCAACTCGCCCACAAAGGCATGCGTCCGCCCGTAGCCCCGCTGGGTGGAGTAAGCCAGCGACAGGATGAACCCCTCATCCCCCCGCGCAATCGCCTGCAACCGCGTCGCGCGCGCTGCGGGCAGTTCCATCGGCTCGCGCGTCAGGTCGGGCGGCGGGGTGTCGTCACGTGGCGCTTCCTCGATCATCCCGTCCCGGTTCAGGAAGGATGTGATATGCGGCACCACCGCCGCCATCGCCGCCGCGCGCGGTGCCAAGGGCGGCTCGCCATTTGCCTCCAGCGTGAAATCCAGCAGGCGGTGGGTGTAATCAAAGGTCGGCCCCAGCACCTGCCCGCCGGGCGCATCCTTGAACGTCGCGCTGATCCGCCGCGTCACTGCCATCTGCGCCGTCTCTACGGGGAGCGATACGCCATGCCGGGGCAGGGTGGTGCGATAGGCGCGGATCAGGAACACCGCCTCGATCAGATCGCCCCGCGCCTGCTTGATCGCAAGCGCGGCAAGGTCCGGGTCATACAAAGACCCCTCTGCCATCACCCGGTTCACCGCCAGCCGCAGCTGTTCACGGATCTGCGCGGTGGTCAGTTCGGCCACGCCTGGATCGCCCCGCCGTTCCTCAGCGAGATAGGCATGAGCATTGTCGATGGCGCGTTCGCCACCCTTGACGGCGACATACATCAGACATTCTCCACGATGGTCGAACGCGGCAATCCGGCCACCCGGTCGCCCGCTGTCAGAAAGGCATCAAAGCCCAGCGGAAACAGCGCCCGATTGGCGCGGAATGCCGCCTCCTCAGGCAGGGACAAGAACGCGTGATCCTTGATCCCCGGCCCCGACAGCCGCGCCCCGCGCGGCACCAGCGCGGCACATTCCACAACCAGTGTGCAGGCACGGTCCGGATATTCCGGCGTCCCGATGGCAAAGCGGTTCACAGGGTTCAGCGCGTCCCACATCCCAAAGGCAAAGGCCGCCTCCCCGGCTCCCACAAACGGCGCGCCGGTGTGAAAGGTGATCCAGTCCCGCACCGCCGCCACGTCATGCGCGCCCGCAAGATGGACCGGCGTCGTGCCATCCAGCAGCGTAAGCGCCAGAACCCCTGCCGCCACCGACAGCGGCGCAGGCGGCACAGCGCCGCCCAGTTCCGCAATCCGACCCGGCCGCGCCATCACGTCCAGACAGGCGCGAAAGGCCCGTGCCGCATCAATCGGCGGATCGGCAAAGCCGCCAGAAAGCGCGTCGGCCGCATCAACCGAAACCGTCATTTGTCCTCTCCCCGCACCATGGTGAAGAACTCCACCTTCGTCGCTGCCGCCTTCTCGGCCCGGGTAAGCCGCGCCGCCGTCTCGGCCTCAATCAGCGGGGCCAGCACGCCCGCCCGGATCGCGCTTGCGGCGTCCGTCTGCATCAGCGCATCAACCGTTGCCGCCCGCCGCGCATGGCCGCGGTCGCGGCCCTGAACCACAGCATGGCCCACCACGCCCGATGTCAGCCGCAGACTGCACCGCGTCACTGTCATCTCACCCAGATTGAACGGCGCACCCGTCGCCCCCGCCCGGCCGCGCACCATCACCGCGCCAATCTCGGGCGCGCGCAGCAGGCTGTGATCGGGCAGCGGATCGGGCAGCAAGGCCGCCAGATGCTCCGCCTTCGCTCGGGCCAGCAGGCCCATCCAGTTTTGGCGGGCGGAGGTATCGGGGGCTTGGCTAGACATCTTTTGTCACTTGTCCATGATCCTATACAACTATACAAATTCAATACATCCACTGTCGAGTCGATGGTGCGAAGCTTTGGTGAAAGTTCCATGACAGGGGGGCCGATGGCCCGGTCATCCATCTGGCGGGAAATCGCTGCCACGCTTCAGGCCGAAATCGCACGCGGCCATGTCCCGCCCGGCGGCCGCCTGCCGACCGAGGCGGAACTGGCCGCCCGCTTTGGCGTGAACCGCCATACCGTTCGCCACGCGCTTTCTGCGCTGGCAGATCAGGGGCTTGTTCAATCCCGCCGCGGCGCGGGCGTCTTTGTCACTGGCCGCGCGACGGATTACCCCCTTGGCCGCCGTGTGCGCTTTCATCAGGCTGTCACCGCCGCTGGCATGACACCCTCCCGTCGCCTGACGCGGCTGGAAACCCGCCCCGCCGACAGGGTCGAGGCCGCCCATCTTGCCCTCTCCGAAGGCGCAAGCGTGCATGTGGTGGAAGGCGTGTCGCTTGCCGATGGCCAGCCGCTTGCCATGTTCCGGTCGATCTTTCCCGCCGACCGCTTCCCCGATCTTCCCCGCCTGCTGCAGGGGGCGGGCTCCATCACTGGTGCCCTCGCAGCCTGCGGCGTGGCGGATTACACCCGCGCCTCCACCCGACTCACGGCCAAGGCGGCAAAGCCGATGCTGGCGCTCGCCCTGCAGATCAAGGAAGGCGCGCCCGTCCTGCGCACCGTCGCCATCAATGTCGACGCGGCCGGGCAGCCGATCGAATACGGCACCACATGGTTCGCAGGGGATCGCATTACACTTACGGTTGATCAGGCCTGACCTGTCATACCCCCGTTGCAGGGCAGGGTTATCCACAGGGCATTTGAACATTGAGAGGTGTCATGTCCCCCTTCCTGCCCCCCTTGCGTCTTGTCGGTGCGGATGTCCTGACCGGCGATGCCTTTGACGCCCGCGCGGTGGGCATAAGCCATGGTCAGATCGTCGATCTGCCGGGCGGGGCAGAGGTGGACCTGTCCGGCTATTGGCTGCTGCCCGGGATCATCGACCTGCACGGTGATGGGTTCGAACGTCAGATGTTCCCCCGCCCCTCTGCACCCTTTCCCCTGAAGGATGGACTTGCCTCCACCGCGCGTGAGGCGGCGGCGCATGGCGTGACCACCGCCTTCCTCGCCCAAAGCTGGAGCTGGGAGGGCGGCTTTCGTGGCCCTGACCATGCCGAAGCAGTGATGGCCGCCGTGCAGGACTTCCGCCAGACCGCGCTTGTCGATCTGCGGGTGCAGGTGCGGGCCGAAACCCATCTGGTCGATGCAGTCCCGCGCCTGATCGCGGCGGTGGAACAGTTCCGCGTTGGTTATGTGGTGTTCAACGATCATCTGGAGGAGGGCTTTCAGATGCACCGCCGCAATCCCGATGGCTTTGGCCACTGGGCGCGCAAGGCGGGATTGACCGAGGTTCAGCTTCTCACCCGGATGGAGGCCGCCCGCGCCAAGGCGCGCGATGTGCCGCGCGCGCTGTGCATGATGGCAGGTGCCTTTGATCGGCTGGGGGTAACCTATGGCAGCCATGACGACCCCGATGCCGAAACACGCGAGGTTTATCGCATGATCGGGGCAAAGGTGGCCGAATTCCCGACCACCCGCCGTGCCGCCGCCGCCGCCCGTGCGGCGGGCGATCCGGTGATCATGGGCGCACCGAACGTCGTGCGCGGCGGGTCACAGGCCGGCAACATCGCCGCAGTGGAACTCATCCGCGACGGGCTCTGCGATGCACTGGTGTCGGACTACCACATCCCCGCTTTGCCGCTGGCCGTCTGGGCGCTGGTCGATCAGGGCATCCTGCCGCTTGCCGCGGCCTGGCAGCTGGTGTCGGAAGGTCCGGCTCAGGTGCTTGGGCTGGTGGACCGGGGCACCTTGGCCACCGGTCTGCGCGCCGATCTGGTCGCCGTCCACCGTGACAGCCGCGCTATCGACATGGTCATCGCCGGGGGTCGCATGGCGCATCTGTCGGGTGAGGCGGCGGCGCGGTTCTGCGCCATTGCCAGCACGGCGCGCATGGCGGCGGAATAGCTTAACCGCCGTAGCGTTCCAGAAATGCCTCTGCCTTCATCGTCCGGAAATCCTCCAGCGCGCCGCGCAGGCGCGCATGGTCCCAGTCCCACCAGGCCAGCGCCAGCAGCCTGTCGATCACCGCATCCGGAAACCGCGAACGGATCGGCTGCGCCGGAACCCCCGTCACAATGGCAAAGGGCGACACATCCCGCGTCACCACCGCGCCCGCAGCGATAATCGCACCGATTCCCACCGTCACCTCTGGCTTGATGATCGCGCCATGCCCGATCCAGCAATCCGCGCCCAGCGCGGTACGCCGCGCGGCGCGGGCGGCAAAGAAGGCCGGATCATCCGCCGCATCGTCCCAGTAATAGCTGGACCGATACAGAAAATGATGCTGCGCCGCATGGGTGAACGGATGATCCGTTGGCCCGATCCGTGTCAGCGCCGCGATGTTGGAAAAGCGGCCGACGGTCGTGTTGGCGATGTCGGCCAGCCGGTCGCAGTAAGCGTAATCCTCGAATGTCGTGTTCTGCAGCCGTGCGCCTTGGCCGATTTCGACATAGGCGCCGAAGCTGCAGTTCACGATCTGGGTGTCGGGATGAAGGAAGGGCGCATCCGGGGAAAGCTTTGGCATAATGTGCTCATTCGCCCTTGATCAGCTTGCGCCGCAGCCAGCCGGAAAAGCTGTCCATCGCCATGACCATCAGGACGATCAGCACCATGTAATAGGCGACTTCTTCCCAATCCTTTTGGGTGATGATGGCCTGCGTCAGCAAAAGGCCAATGCCGCCCCCGACGATGGCCCCGATGATCGTGGCGCTGCGGGTGTTCGACTCGAGATAATAGAGCACCTGCGCTAGGATGACCGGCATCAGTTGCGGCATCACGCCAAAGCGCGCGCGCTGCAGGGCATTTGCACCGGTGGAGCGGATGCCCTCGACCTGCTTTTCATCGATGTTCTCCAGCGCCTCTGAGAAGGTCTTGCCAAAGCTGCCCACATCCGTGATCGCGATGGCGATGGCCCCGGTCATCGGCCCCGGCCCAAAGGCGCGCGACAGGATGATCGTCCAGATCAGACCGTCCACCCCGCGGACAAAGTCGAATATGCGGCGGATCGTGCCACGGAAGATGCCCAGCGGCATGAAATTGCGCGCAGCGACAAAAGACAGGGGCAGGGCCACGATGGCG
This sequence comes from Rhodobacter maris, assembly GCA_943369275.1. GTDB lineage: Bacteria > Pseudomonadota > Alphaproteobacteria > Rhodobacterales > Rhodobacteraceae > Paragemmobacter > Paragemmobacter maris_A. The sequence continues at coordinate 29,411 of CALRMS020000035.1, forward strand.
GCGGCGAAAGTGCCGAGAAAGGCCATCAGGATCGTCTCAAATATCGCCCAGGCCACGTCGCCGTGCCGCCACATGCGGTTGGTCCAGAATTCACTGACCATATAGCCGATGTTTAACCGGGCCGCGTCCACCCTTTCGCCAACTGTGGCCAGGGCGACGAGCTCGGTAAAGGACTTGCCGTAAAAGGGGCTTTCAAGCGTGAAGAACCATAGTTCCCACCCGGCCTGATACTTGAAGGTTTCCACTTTGGATCGTGAAAAGCTGAACCGTCCGGCATCGGTGGTGACGCCGATCCGGTTCTGCGACACGCTGATCCAGTCGGGGATGGGTTCCGGCGCGGTCATCACCGGGCGGCCGCCTTCTGCGCGGATGTCGATCAGGCCATAGCCCGGCACGATATAGCGCGCGCCGGCGGCGTCATAGGTGACAAGGTGGCCATTGCCGAGGTCAATCGTGGTCACGCCATCGGCGATGGTAACCCAGTCGGGCAGCATGCCTTCGGGATAGGTGCCCTTCCCTTCGCCTTCGATTGCAACGGTCACATCACCCGATCGGTTGTCGCGCGTCACATGCGTCTTGTGCGACCAGAAATCGGACAAAAGTATCGCGGCATTGTCTAGACGCGCGCGCTGCACCAGACCGCCAATGTCGAAACTGATCGCGGCATAGACCAGATAAGCAATGATCGCGATCGGAACGGCCACCGCCATGCGGCGCTTGCGGCGAAGTTTCTGCAGAATGGTTTCCGCCAGTGCGGGATCAGTCATTGTCATCGTCATGGGTCAATGGCCCTTTACCAGCTTGTGGCGGAAATGGTCCGAGATCTGGTCGATCACCACGATGGTGATGAAGAGAAGCAGGAAAATCGCCACGACCTGATCGTATCGGCCCTGTCCCCATTGCATCGCTACCTTCAGGTCGCTGCCGATGCCGCCTTCGCCGACGAAGCCGAGTATGGCGCTGGCGCGGATGTTGATCTCGAACCGCAGCAGGGCATAGGAGATCCAGTTCGGCGCGACCTGCGGGATGACACCCAGCCACATCCGCTGCGACCATGTCGCACCGACCGACGCAAGGCCCTCGACCGGCTTGGTATCGGCATTTTCGGCTACTTCAGAGAAAAGCTTGCCCAGCGCACCGCCGGTGTGCAGCGCGATGGCGATCACGGCGGGAACAGGCCCGCCGCCGAGGATGTAGATCAGCACCAGCGCGATCACGATTTCCGGGATGGCGCGCAGGCCGTCCATCGTGCGGCGGAAGATGGGGATAAGGCGGGGCCAGCGCGCAAGGCCACGCGTGGCGAGCAGGGAAAGGAACATTGCGGCCAGTGCGCCCACCAAGGTGGCGACGGCGGCGATATTGATTGTCTCGATCAGCGAGGGGAGATGTTCCCATGCGTAGCCTGCGATATTGCCGCGGTTCATCCAGGCTTCGGTCACAACCTCGGCCGGGAAATCGATCACCTGCGGCAGGCCGGACCAGAAATCGCCCGCATTGCGCTCTTCGGCAAGCATCCAGCCCGAGGCCGTCAGGGCGATGAAGAAGACCAGCAGAATGCCGCCATACATGCGCTTGCGGCGAACCATCTCAAGATAGCGAGTGGTGGGATTGGAAAGCTCGGGGCGTTTTCCCGGTTCCGGCCCGAATGCGATATCTACCATATGGCCCCCAAAAAAAGGACCGGGCCGCCCGATGGGCAGCCCGGTTTTGCGGTGTAAAGGATTACATGCCTTCCTGAAGCTTGCGCGCGGCGAGCACGCCTTCATAGGCCGACAGATCGACCGGGACGAAGTCCTTGGCATCACCGGCCGCGACGTTGTAGGCGCATTCCGGATCGGTTTCCCACAGATCGGCGGTCAACTGGGTGACCTTGTCCTTCACGTCTTGCGGCAGGGCCGAACGGATGACCATCGGGCCTTCCGGGATCATCTTCGAGCGCCAGATCTCCACGAGGTTGTTCATGTCGACGAGGCCCGCATCAGCGGCGCGGCGGAACGCGCCCGAGTTATAGCCATCTTCCCAGTTGCCCAGACCATCGGCCCAGGACACGGCGGCGTCGAAGTCGCCGTTGTGCACGCCGACGATGGACTGTTCATGACCGCCCGACATCTTCACTTCGGCGAAATACTCTTCCAGCGGGCCATAGGCGCCGATCAGTTCCGCACCGGGCACCAGATACCCCGACGTGGAGTTCGGGTCGGCAAAGGCAAAGATCTTGCCCTTGGCATCCTCGATCGAGGTGATGCCCGAATCGGCGCGGGCAAAGCCGATGGAGTAGTAACCGGTGGAGCCGTCGACGTTCTGCTTGGTCAGCTTCAGTTCCACGGCATTCGGATCGGTCAGGTGGATCTTGGCAAAGGCTGAAGCGCCGAGCCAGCCATAGTCAAGCGTGCCGCCCAGCAGGCCCTGAATCACGCCGTCATAGTCGGCCGGGGCGAAAAGCTTGACCGGAACACCCAGCGCCTCTTCGATCTTGGCGCGGAAACATTCCTGGTTGGTCAGGCGGTCCTGGGCGTTTTCGCCACCAAGGATGCCGATGTTGAATTCGGTGATCTCCTGCGCGTGAACCGCGCCGGACAGGGTGGTGGTGGCAGCAAGGATGGCAAGCAGGTGCTTCATCGGAACGCTCCGTGTTGAAAGACCCCGGAACCGGGGCCGGTTAGGGAAATCAGGCAAGCATTTCATCGGCATAGGCATCGTCGCCCGCCGCGCCGAGACGCTCGATCGAGGTCGACGTCGCGCCTTCGTTGAAGGACGCATCGGCACCATAGATGTCGCGCGCGACCCCTGTGGTCAGCTGGTCGGGGGTGCCGTCGAACACCACGCGCCCGTCGCGCATCCCGATCACCCGGTCGCAATAGCGCCGGGCTGTATCGAGCGTGTGCAGATTGGCGATGACAAGGCGGCGATCCTCGTCATGGATGCGGCGGAGCGTGTCCATCACGACCTGCGCATTCATCGGGTCAAGGCTTGCAATGGGTTCATCTGCAAGGATAATTTTTGGATCCTGCATCAGGGCGCGGGCGATTGCGACGCGCTGCTGCTGGCCGCCGGACAGGGCTTCGGCGCGTTTGGGGGCTTGTTCGGCGATTCCCAGACGGTCGAGGATGGCCAGCGCCTTGAGCGTGTCGTCATCGGGCCAGAAGCCGAACATCGACGGCAACATTCCGCGCCGCGCCAGCGTGCCGTGCAGCACGTTCGACACCACATCCGCACGCGGCACCAGGTTGAACTGCTGAAAGATCATCGCGCATTGGCCCTGCCAGGCGCGCTTTTCTTTGCCCACCAGCGTCAGGATATTGCGGCCCTCAAACAGCAATTCACCCGATGTTGCGTCCGTCAGGCGATTCATCATGCGCAGGAACGTGGACTTCCCCGCGCCGGACCGGCCGATGATTCCAATGAACCCCGCCTTGGGAATCACGAAACTCACATTATCCACGGCGGATTTCGTGCCGAAAATGCGCGTCACATTGCGGGCTTCTAGCAGCATGTCGGCGGTCCCCCTGACCAAGCTTCGCCGTGGGGGATAGCGGCGATGAATGACGGATTGACTTCGGTTTTGTGAAAGTTTTCCGACGAAACCCCGTGCAGCACGCGGTGCAGATGGCGGTGCAGACAGGCGTATGCACGCGGCGGCCTCTCGATTGAGGCGCTGTTAACGCCCCATCAATGTTTCCAGTTGCGCCCCGTTCGTTACGAAACTGTCACAATAACTTTGCATAGTCGTCACGCGGCAAGGCTAGGACCAAGGCCGAGCGGCACCCAAGGTTGGGGCGCCGTGGTCCCTGATGGAGATGCAGATGACCTTCCTGAAAATCACCCTTTCCTCCGTGGCGCTGCTGGCCGGCACGACCGGCCTGGCGCTGGCGCGCGACAACGTGCAGGTGTCCGGTTCCTCGACCGTGCTGCCCTATGCGACCATCGTCGCCGAAGCTTTCGGCGAAAACTTTGAATTCCCGACCCCCGTGGTCGAAGGCGGCGGCTCGGGCGCTGGCCGCAAGAAGCTTTGCGAAGGCGTGGGCGAAACCACCATCGACATCGCCAACTCCTCCAGCCGCATCAGTCAGTCGGACCTCGACCTCTGCGCTGCCAATGGCGTGACCGAGCTGTTGGAAGTGCGCATCGGCTATGACGGAATCGTTTTCGCCTCCAAGGTGGACGGTGCTGAATTCGCCTTCACCCCGGCGCATTGGTACAACGCCCTTGCCGCCCAGGTGATGAAGGATGGCGCACTGGTTGCCAACCCGAACAAGGCCTGGAACGAAGTTGATGCCGCGCTGCCCGCCCAGGACATCATGGCCTTCATCCCCGGCACCAAGCACGGCACGCGCGAAGTGTTCGACACCAAGGTGATCATTGCCGGCTGTGAAGAAACCGGCGCGTTCGAGGCCTTCAAGGCCGCTGCTGGCGGTGACGAAGATGCCGCGGAAGAGCAGTGCATGGCGCTGCGGACCGATGGCCTGTCCATCGACATCGACGGCGACTACACCGAAACGCTGGCCCGTCTGGATGCCAACCCGACCGCCATCGGCGTGTTCGGCCTGAGCTTCTACCAGAACAACACCGACAAGCTGCGCGTGGCAACGATGGGCGGTGTCGTCCCGTCGACCGAATCCATCGCAAGCGGGGAATACCCGGTGTCGCGCCCGCTGTTCTTCTACGTCAAGAAGCAGCACATCGGCGTGATCCCCGGCCTGAAGGAATTCGTCGAATTCTTCGTGTCCGACGATATGGCAGGCCCGGATGGCCCGCTGGCGGCCTATGGCCTCGTGTCCGATCCGGAACTGGCCGCAACGCAGGCTGCCGTGGCGGCTGAAACGCCGATGGGCCCGCTGAACTGATCCAAACCAATCGGGGCGGCGCGTCATGCGCCGCCCCAACCCCTTTACTTGCGATGGGCTGACATGTCGGTGATCCTGACCCTGTGTCTTCTGGCCGTTCTGGCATTTGCCGGTTTCGTGCTGTGCCGTGGCCGCGCGATGGCGCTGGTGGGGGGAGATGCCAAGCGGCTTCATTCGCTGCCGGGCTACTACGGGTGGTTCGGGGCGATCATGGCCGCGCTGCCCGCTGTTCTGTTTCTGGCAATCTGGCAGATTGCCCAACCGCTGGTGATCGAGACGCGTCTGAGCAGTTTCTTTCCGGCGGAAATGATCCAAGACGATTCCGCCCGCACCCTGTTGTTTGCCGATGTGCGCCGCATTGCGGCGGGTCTGGATGCGGCCATCGCCTCCGGCGCGTTGTCGGCGGATGAGGTGGCGGCATTGGATACGACGACGGGTTCGGTGCGCGACATTCTGGCCGCAACCGGCGTGGCGCTGGGCGCCGAGGTGCAGCCCGAAACGCTGGTCGCGGCGCAAAGCTATCGTGACCTGTCCGGATATGGCGCGGTTCTGCGCAGCCTGCTGGTGGTGGCGGTGGCGCTAGGCGGGCTGTTCTATGCGATCCGTCTGACCAACCCCGATTTCCGCGCCCGCAATCAGGTGGAACGCGTGATGCTGGCCGTGCTGATGCTGGCCTCGACCATCGCCATTCTCACGACCGTTGGCATCGTGATGTCGATGCTTTCTGAAAGCATCCGCTTCTTCCAGTTCTACCCAATCGGCGATTTCTTCTTCGGGCTGACATGGTCGCCCGCCTTTCAGGGCAGTTCCCAGCTTGGCCTGCTGCCGCTGCTGTGGGGGACGCTCTATATCAGCTTCATCTCGATGCTGGTGGCGGTGCCGGTCGGGCTGTTTGCGGCGATATACCTGGCCGAATTCGCCAATCCGCGCGTGCGGTCGATCGTGAAGCCGCTGATCGAGGTGATCGCCGGCATCCCCACCGTGGTGTTCGGCCTGTTCGCGCTGGTGACCGTGGGGCCCTTGCTGCGCGATTACATCGCCATGCCGTTGGGCCTTGGCAATTCCGGATCTTCGGTGATGACGGCGGGTCTGGTGATCGGCATCCTGAACGTGCCGTTCATCTCGTCACTGGCCGATGACATCATCACCGCCGTGCCGCAAAGCCTGCGCGACGGGTCGCTTGGGCTGGGCGCGACGCGGGCCGAGACGATCACGAATGTGGTGCTGCCCGCCGCCCTGCCGGGGATCGTGGGGGCGGTGCTGATGGCCGCCAGCCGCGCGATCGGTGAGACGATGATCGTGACCATGGGCGCGGGTGCGGCGGCCAAGCTGGACCTGAACCCGTTCGAGGCGATGACCACGATCACCGTGAAGATCGTCAGCCAGCTGACGGGCGACACAGAATTCAACTCGCCCGAAACGCTGGTGGCCTTTGCGCTGGGGATTTCGCTTTTTGTCATCACCCTGTGCCTGAACATCTTTGCGCTGTGGATCGTGCGTAAATACCGGGAGCAATACGAATGACCGACATGTCGGCAGGCGGGCCGGACATCCGGCCGGTGGCAAAGGAAAGCTCCCTTCTGGCGGGCAGCGCCCGCACGCGCGCGCGCAATGCACGCGAATGGCGGATGAAGGCCTATGGCATCGGTGCCATAGTGATCAGCCTTTCGACGCTGGCCTTCATGCTGATCACGATCTTCCTTGATGGCGTGTCGGCCTTCCGGCAGGCGACGATCAGCTTCCCTCTTACGGTGGATGCGGCGATCGTCGACAAGGCGGGCAACCGCAACCCCGAGGAAATGGCGAAGGTCACCACCATCGGCTACAAGCGGCTGCTGGCGCAGGGTTTCGCCGCGCATCTGGCGGCAGAAGGGATCGACACGGCCGGGGTGCCCGAAAAGGACCTGGTCGACATGCTGTCGGATGACGGCCCGGCCCGGCTGCGCGACAGGGTGCTGGCCGACCCGTCACTGGTGGGGCAGGTGGTGGAAGTGTCGGTCTATGCCACGGGGCGGATCGACGGATACCTGAAGGGCCGCGTGACGCGCGAGACGGCGGAGCGGGACACCAACGTGACGCCCGAGCAATTGGACCTTGCCGACAATCTGGTGGCGGCGGGCCTGCTGACCATGCCGTTCAACTGGGGCTTCCTGACGGGGCCGGATGCATCCGACCTGCGGCCCGAGGCTTCGGGGCTGGGCGTGGCGATCATCGGGTCGCTGTACATGATGGTGATGGTGGCGCTGTTTACCGTGCCGGTGGGCGTGGCCGCATCGATCTATCTTGAGGAATTTGCCCCCAAGAACCGCCTGACGGATCTGATCGAGGTGAATATCTCCAACCTCGCGGCCGTGCCGTCGATCGTGTTCGGTATTCTGGGGCTTGCGATCTTCATCAACTTCATGGGCTTGCCGCAATCTTCAAGCCTGGTGGGCGCACTGGTGATTTCGCTGATGACGCTGCCCACGATCATCATCGCCACGCGGGCGGCGATCCGGGCCGTGCCGCCGTCGATCCGCGATGCGGCGATGGGGGTTGGCGCGTCCAAGATGCAGGTGGTGTTTCACCATGTGCTGCCCTTGGCCATGCCGGGGATCATGACCGGCACGATCCTCGGGCTGGCCTCGGCGCTGGGGGAAACCGCGCCGCTTCTGCTGATCGGGATGGTGGCCTTTGTGACGAACTATCCCGCCGGGCCGCTGGAGGGCGGGGTGATGGACCCGGCCACCGCGCTGCCGGTGCAGGTGTATTCCTGGGCGTCGCGGTCTGACCCGGCCTTCATCGAACGGTCATCGGGCGCGATCATCGTGCTCTTGGTGTTTCTTGTGATCATGAACGTCGCGGCGATCCTGCTGCGCCGGCGCTTTGAACGCCGCTGGTAAGAAGGTGCTATGATGGACGACATGCGACTGGTGGAGAGAAACGTGACACAGCTTCATGCCAAGATCGAAGCAAAGGGCGTGCAGGTTCATTACGGCGAAAAGCACGCGCTCAAGGATGTGGATGTGACGATCCTTGACCGGACCGTGACGGCCTTTATCGGCCCGTCGGGCTGTGGCAAGTCGACCTTTCTGCGTTGCCTGAACCGGATGAATGACACAGTGGCCAGCGCGCGGGTGCAGGGCAAGATCACGCTGGACGGGCAGGATATCTATGATCCGCGTGTCGATCCGGTGCAGTTGCGCGCCAAGGTGGGCATGGTGTTCCAGAAGCCCAACCCTTTCCCCAAGTCGATCTATGACAATGTGGCCTATGGCCCCAAGATCCACGGTCTTGCGCGCGGCAAGGCGGAACTGGATGCCATCGTCGAGGCCAGCCTCAAGAAGGCCGCCCTTTGGAATGAGGTCAAGGACCGGCTGGATGCATCGGGCACCGGGCTTTCGGGCGGGCAGCAGCAGCGCCTGTGCATCGCACGCGCCATCGCCACCAGCCCCGAAGTGCTGTTGATGGACGAACCCTGTTCCGCGCTTGACCCCATCGCCACCGCGCAGGTCGAGGAATTGATCGATGAGTTGCGGTCGCAGTTTTCCGTGGTGATTGTTACCCATTCGATGCAGCAGGCCGCCCGCGTTAGCCAAAAGACCGCCTTCTTCCATCTGGGCAACCTCGTCGAATACGGCGAGACGGGGCAGATCTTCACCACGCCCAAAGACCCCAGAACCGAAGCCTATATCACCGGCCGGATCGGTTGAGGAAAGGACACGAGTGATGAAGGAACCCCATATCCTTTCGGCATTTGACCGCGATCTCGAGGCGGTTCAGGCCTATGTCCTGCGCATGGGCGGGCTGGTGGAACAGGCCCTGCTTGATGCCGCCGAGGCGCTGGAAACCCGCGATGAGGCATTGGCCCAGAAAGTGCAGCAGGGCGACAAGGCCATTGATGCGCTGGAAGAACAGATCAACGAGGAATGTGCCCGCCTTCTGGCGCTGCGTTCCCCCACGGCGGGCGACCTGCGCACCGTGCTGTCGGTGATGCGGATTGCCGCCGCCCTGGAACGCTGCGGCGACTATGCCAAGAACCTGGCAAAGCGGTCGCTCCTTCTGTCGAACATGTCCCCGCTGGGTGGCACCTCGGCGTCGATCCTGCGGATGGCGCGGACGGTGGTGCTGCGCCTGAAAGAGGCGCTGGATGCCTATATCGCCCATGATGTGGCGGTGGCGCAGGACGTGCGCACCCGCGACAAGGAAGTGGATCAGATGTACAATTCCATGTTCCGCGAATTGCTGACCCATATGATGGAAGACCCGCGCAACATCAGCGCGGCGATGCATCTGCATTTCATCGCCAAGAACATCGAACGCGTGGGCGATCATGCAACCTCCATCGCCGAACAGGTGATCTATTTGGCCACCGGCGCCATGCCCGGCGACGAACGCCCCAAGGCCGAAATGCTCAGCGGTGCCGAGCCGGCAACAGGCCAATGAAAGTGGAACGCGCGATGGTACATCAGCCCAAGGTTCTGTTGGTAGAGGACGAGTTCGCCCAGCGTGAGGTTCTTGCCTATAACCTTGAGGCCGAAGGGTTCGATGTGATCCAGGCCGATAACGGCGAAGATGCGCTGCTGCTGGTCGATGAAGATCACCCCGACATGATCATTCTGGATTGGATGATGCCCAAGGTTTCGGGGATCGAGGTTTGCCGCCGCCTGAAGATGCGCCCCGAAACCCGGTCCATTCCCGTGATCATGCTGTCGGCCCGCGCCGATGAGGTGGACCGCGTGCGCGGTCTGGAAACCGGGGCAGATGACTATGTGATCAAGCCCTATTCGATGGTGGAACTGATGGCCCGCGCGCGGGCGCAGATCCGCCGCGTACGCCCATCGACGATGGGCGTGGTGCTGGAGTTTGAAGATATCCGTCTGGACACGGAAACCCACCGCGTCTTTCGCGGGGAAAAGGTGCTGAAACTCGGCCCGACCGAATTTCGCCTGCTGACCGCCTTCATGGAAAAGCCCGGGCGTGTCTGGTCGCGCGAACAGCTGCTGGATCGGGTCTGGGGCCGGGATATCTATGTCGATACCCGCACGGTTGACGTGCATGTTGGCCGCCTGCGCAAGGCGCTGTGCGTGCATGGCGATGTTGATCCGGTCCGCACCGTGCGCGGATCGGGCTATGCGCTGGGCTGAAACAGGCGGCGCAGGCGGTCCGTGTCGATGGCGCGGACGGTCAGCCCCGGCGGTTTCACCGTCGCTACATCCTCACCCGCGACAAGGGCGTTGACCACGGCTTCCTCTACCGCCTCGACCGCGGCAAGGTAGAGCGGATCAAGGAATTCGCCGTTCACCTCAGCCCGGGTCAGCAGGGCGGGGGCATGCTGCGGCATCGGCCCCGGATCGGCCACCGACAGCGCAAGGAAAATATCGCCCGAGGAATTGCCCCCCGGCGTGCCGCCGCGCCCGATGCCGAGGGCAGCGCGCTTGGCGATCTGGCGCAGTGACAGGCCCGACAGCGGCGCATCGGTGGCCAGCACCACGATGATCGACCCGCTTTCTCGATCCTTCAGCCGGTCTTCGGGGAACGCCTCGCCCACCGGGCGGCCAAGGATGCGCAGCCAGGGCCGCAGCCCATGATTGGCCTGCACCAGCGCGCCAATTGTGAACGAATGTTCACTAATTGTGACGCGGCGGGATGATGTTCCGGTTCCGCCCTTGAATTCATAGCAGATCATCCCGTTTCCGCCGCCGGTTGACCCTTCCTCGACCGGGCCACCCTTGGCCGCGCGCAGGGCGGCAAGGGCGTGATCGGGTGTCACATGCAGGGCGTTGATGTCGTTCAGCACCCCGTCATAGGTCTCCGCCACCACCGGCATGGCCCAGGCGTGATCCTCGGTGAAATAGCGATCATAGGTATCGATCATCCAGCGCGTCACCCCATGATGCACGGCGCCCACGGCGTGAGTGTTGGTGATGCAGACCGGGCCGATGAAATACCCCGCATCGTCGATCCAATGCGTTCCCGTCATCTCACCATTGCCGTTCAGCGCGTAATGCCCGGCCCAGACGGGAACCGGGATGCCGTGATCGTTGCGCGGCAGGATGGCGGTGACACCCGTGCGCATCCGTTTGGCCGGATCGGTCAGTGTGCAGAATCCCACGCGCAGGCCGGGCACATCGGTGATGGCGTTCAGCGGGCCGGGCGTGCCGGGAAAGGGCAGGCCAAGATCGCGCGCACGGGGTTTGGGGATGGGGGCGGGCATTGGGGGGCGGGCCTTTGGATCAGGGGATTGCTCAGTGATAGGCCCAACCGACCCCTGCCGAAAAGCCCCAACCCGCCACCAAGGTCGTGTTGAGCCAGTCGCGCGATGCGCGCAGGATCAGCGCGTGAACAGTGCCGGGAGGGGGGCTGTGCGCGATGATGATCCTGTGAGGGGGTGCGGCAGGTTGAGGATGCAACGGCGCGGGCGGGAAGCTGCCAGCGCCTGTGAGGGACAACAACAGGGAGGAAAACATGCTTGATACATCCGCCACCGCCGAGGTGCAGGGCCTGCTGGATACGTTCGGCGCGGCGCTGGAACGGGGCGACATCTCCGCCGCCACCGCCTGCTTTCAGGACGATTGCTATTGGCGCGATCTGGTGACGTTCACCTGGAACCTGCACACCAGCGAAGGCAAGGACCAGATTGCCGCCATGCTGGGCGCGCAACTGGCCAAGACCCAGCCGTCGAACTGGCGCATCGCCGAAGGCGAAACGGCCAGCGAAGATGGCGGCATCGCCACCGCCTGGATCACGTTTGAAACCGCGGTGGCGCGGGGCTATGGCCTGATCCGCCTGAAGAACGGCCTGATCTGGACCCTGCTCACCACCATGGTGGAGTTGAAGGGCCATGAGGAACCCAAGGGTTTCGCGCGCCCGCTGGGGGCCAAGCACGGCTCCGACAAGCACCGCCCCACCTGGAAAGAGGAACGCGAGGCCGAGGCGCGCGATCTGGGCTATGCCACCCAACCCTATGTTGTCATCATCGGCGGCGGGCAGGGCGGCATCGCCCTTGGCGCGCGGCTGCGGCAGTTGGGCGTTCCGGCGATCATTCTGGAAAAGAACGAAAAACCCGGCGACAGCTGGCGCAACCGATACAAATCGCTCTGCCTGCATGACCCGGTCTGGTACGACCACCTGCCCTATATCAAGTTTCCGGAAAACTGGCCTGTCTTTGCGCCCAAGGACAAGATCGGCGACTGGCTTGAGATGTATACCAAGGTGATGGAGCTGAACTATTGGTCGCGCACCACCTGCAAATCCGCCAAATATGACGAGGCGACGGGCGAATGGACCGTTGTGGTGGACCGCGATGGTCAGGAAGTGGTGTTGCGGCCCAAACAGCTTGTCCTCGCCACCGGCATGTCGGCCAAGCCGAACCTGCCCAGCTACAAGGGAATGGAGACGTTCAAAGGCGATCAGCACCATTCATCGAAACACCCCGGCCCGGATGCCTACAAGGGCAAGCGCGCGGTGGTGATCGGATCAAATAACTCTGCCCATGACATCTGCGCAGCACTTTGGGAAAACGATGTCGATGTCACGATGGTGCAGCGATCTTCCACCCATATCGTACGGTCTGAACCGCTGATGGAATACGGGCTGGGCGGGCTGTATTCGGAACAGGCGGTCCGGTCGGGGATGACGACGGAAAAGGCCGACCTGATCTTTGCCTCGCTGCCCTACAAGATCCTGCATGAATTCCAGATCCCGATCTATGACAAGATCAAGGAAGTGGATGCCGATTTCTATGCCGGGCTGGAAAAGGCCGGGTTCTGGCTGGATTGGGGGGCGGATGGATCTGGCCTGTTCATGAAATACCTGCGCCGCGGGTCGGGCTACTACATCGATGTGGGGGCCAGCCAGTTGATCATCGACGGCAAGATCAAGCTGGCGCATGGCAATGTGGCCGAGATCGTACCCGATGGCGTTGTGCTGGAAGATGGCACCCATCTGCCCGCCGATGTGATCGTCTATGCCACGGGATACGGGTCGATGAACGGCTGGGCGGCAGACCTGATCGGCAAGGATGTGGCGGACAAGGTTGGCAAATGCTGGGGCCTTGGGTCCGACACGCCCAAAGACCCCGGCCCATGGGTGGGCGAACAGCGCAACATGTGGAAACCCACGAAACAGGAGGCGCTGTGGTTCCACGGCGGCAACCTGCACCAGTCGCGGCACTATTCACAGTTCCTGTCGCTGCAACTCAAGGCGCGGATGGAGGGGATCGATACCCCGGTCTACGGCATCCCGGAAACCTATCATCTGGGCTAAGGCAAGTGCCGCCCCGGTTTCAACTGGGGCGGCGCACCTGCGGGCCGCGCTTTTCGATCTGGCGGAACAGGAACACGATCGCCCCGGCAAGGCACAGATAGACCAGCGCCAGAAGCAGCAGCGGTTCATAGACGATGAACGTATCCTGCCGCACCCGGCTGGCCACGGCGTAAATCTCAACCACCGTGATCGTGGCTACCAGTGGCGTCGCCTTCATTTGCAGCACCGTTTCACCCCCCAGCGTGGGCAGAACGGCGCGAAAGGCCTGCGGCAACCAGATGCGCGACAGGATCTTGTGGCGTGGCATCCCCATTGCGCGCGCCGCCTCCAGCTGCCCGCGTGGCACGGATTTGAACGCCCCGCGCATCACCTCGCCCTCATATCCCGCATAAGACAGCGTCAGCGCCAGCAGCGCATAGGGCCAGGCCTGACGCAGGATGGGCCACAGATCGCTTTCCCGTATCCACGGAAATTGCGGAAACAGCGAACCAAGCCCGTAATACAAAAGCCAGATCTGCAGCAGCAGCGGCGTGCCCCGGATCACCGTGCAGAACACCCGCGCGGGCGTGGCCAGATACCACGGCCCCGCCGCCTGCGCCAAACCCAGCGGGATTGCCAGCAGCATGCCCAGAAACACCGAAAGCACCAAAAGCCAGATCGTCCGCCAGATGCCTTCGGCCATCAGGGGCGCGTATTTCGGCAACCAGTCCCAGCGCATCGTGGTGGCGCACCACGCCACAATCACCAGCCCGAGGATGCAGAGGAAAATCCGGTGGGGTTGCAGCCAGTCGCGCATCCCGTCAGCCACCCGCATTGCGCGGCTCACCGCGCCGCGCCCAGGCCTCGATCCGGGCAAAGACCCAGCCCGACAGCAGGGTGATGACCAGATAGATCACCCCGGCGGCGAGGAAGAAGGTGAAGAAGGCCTTGGTCGATGCGGCCGCCTGACGGGTGGCGAATGTCAATTCGCCAAAGCCCACCACCGCCAGCAGCGCGGTATCCTTGGTGGCGATCAGCCAAAGATTGGCCAGCCCCGGCACCGCCAGCCCCAGCATGGCCGGAAAGATCACCCGCCGCGCCATCAACAGGGGCGGCATCCCCATGGCCTTTGCCGCCTCGACCTGCCCCTGCGGCACGGCCAGCAGCGCGCCGCGCAGCACCTCGGTCGCATAGGCGCCCTGCACCACGCCCAGCACGGCAATGCCGGCCAGCACGCCGGAGATTTGAATACGTTCATGCCCGAAGGCGACAAGGATCTGGTTCACCAGATCGGTCACGCCGAAATACAGGATCAGGATCAGGATCAGTTCCGGCACCGCGCGAACCACGGTCGTATACATCGCCAACAGGTCGCGCGTGATCGGGCCGCCATGGATTTTCCCCCATGCGCCAAGCCCGCCCAGAACCAGACCCATGGAAAACGCCCCGACCGCGATCAGCAGCGAATTCCACAGCCCAGCCAGCAGAGTGGCCCCCCATCCGGGGGGCGAGAGGGCCAGAAGGTCCAGCGGGCCCATGGCCCCCTCTCCCTGCCGTCAGCCTTCAGTTGCCATAGATGCTGGAGGCAAAGTAGCCCGCATTCACCTTGTCATAGGTGCCATCGGCCAGCACGGTGGCGATGCCCTTGTTGAAGGCGGCTTTCAGGTCATCCTCGCCCTTGCGCAGGCCCACACCCACGCCAAGGCCCAGGATCGCCGGATCATCGGCCACGGTGCCCTTCACCTCGCAGCAGGCTGCGCCTTCCGGGGTGGCAAGGAATGCGTCCAGCGCGATGCTGTCGGCCTGAATTGCATCCACCCGGCCTGCCACCAGATCCTGATTTGCCTCATCCTGCGTCTGATAGGTTTTCACCTCGGCCGCGACGGGGGCGAAGTATTTCTCGACATAGGCCTGATGCACGGTCGACACCTGCACACCGATGATCTTGCCGGTCAGGCCTTCGGGCGTTGCCGCCATCTCCACGCCCTTGGTGCCGACAACGACAGTGGGGGTGTTGTAGTACTTGTCGGAAAAGTCGATCGTCTGCATCCGCTCTTCGGTGATCGACATCGACGCCATGATCGCGTCGATCTGGCCCGCCGTCAGCGCCGGGATGATGCCATCCCATGCCACTGGAACGATTTCGCAGGTCAGTTCAGCCGCGGCGCAGATTGCGCCGATCATCTCCACCTCCCAGCCGACCCAGGCACCGCTGGCATCCTGGCTGGCAAAGGGGGGATAGGCTTCGGCGGCGATGCCCACTTTCACGGCCGTCTGTGCGCTGGCCACACCGGCCATCAGGCCGAAAGACAGGGCAAGCGCGGCGGTCATTGTTCTTTTCATCGGTCAGACTCCCAGTTTTGGTGTTTTTGGTTTCTTGTCCCCTTCGGCCCGCAGGTCTAACCCACGGACCGAAGGAATTGTTGCAGGCGCGGCGATTGCGGCGCCCCGAAAAGCTGTTCCGGCGGACCCTGTTCCTCCACCAGCCCATCGGCCAGAAAGACGACATGGCTCGCCACTTCGCGGGCGAATTTCATCTCATGCGTCACAAGGATCATCGTACGCCCCTCGGCGGCCAAGGCCCGGATTACGGCCAGCACCTCGCCCACCAGTTCGGGATCAAGCGCCGAGGTGGGTTCGTCAAACAGCATGGCCTTTGGTTCCATGCACAGCGCCCGCGCAATGGCGGCGCGCTGCTGCTGCCCGCCTGACAGAAAGGCCGGATAGGCCCCGGCCTTTTCCGCCAGCCCGACACGGGCCAGCAAGGCCATGGCGCGATCCACGGCTTCGGCCCTTGGCACGCCCAGAACATGGACCGGCACCTCGATCAGGTTGTCCAGCACCGTCTTGTGCGTCCAGAGGTTAAAGCTTTGAAACACCATCCCAAGGCTGCGGCGGATGCGTTCGATCTGGCGGCGGTCTGCAGCACCCCCTTCGGGACGCTGCCGCACCTCTTCGCCCGCGATTACGATCTTGCCTTGGCTGGGTGTTTCCAGAAAGTTGATGCAGCGCAGCATCGTGGATTTGCCCGACCCCGACCCGCCGATCACCGCGATCACGTCGCCCTCATGCGCCGTCAGATCGACGCCCTTCAGAACATGATGCGGACCAAAGGATTTGTGCAGCCCGTCCACCCGGATCGCTTCGGGCGCGGGCTCAGACTGGTGCTGCGCGGCGGGTGCGGCCAAGGATGCGCTCCTGTACATTTGTAAAACAATTTAGACGGCGCAGAAAAACGTCTGGCAAGCAAAATCGCGCCCGGCGCGCATCCGCTGCCCTGCGCGGGCCGATCCTGATGAACTCTGCGTGAACTTGGCCGATCTGCGCCGGTTTATCGGCCATTCGGCCCCGCTGCGGCAGGTTGCCGCACTTCCGCAGGGCGGGGGCATGGCCACCTCTCACCTGCAAAACAACAAGAATGGAGGGTATCGCAATGGCAGGACTTCACCGGGGAACATGGATCGTGGTCGCCTGTTCGGAAGGCGCGATGATTCTTGAAAACGCTGGCTGCGTGAAACAGCCCGACCTGCGCCTGATCGATCGGCTGGATGCGCCCGTGGCAGCCCTGCCGGGCGAAAACCGCGCCAGCCATGAGGTGACGGATCGCGAACGCCTTGCCACCTCGGCCTTTGCGGTGCAGGTCGTCGGGCGTCTTGCGCGCGAAGCGGCGCGCGGGCGGGCGGAGCGGCTAGTCCTTGCCGCCGAAGCGCCGCTGCTCGGCGCGATTCGCGACCGGCTGGATGATGACTTGCGCGCCCGCGTGGTGCTCGCCATGCCCAGGACGCTGACCCGTCATCCGCTGGGCGAGATCGTCACGGTGGTGAACAAGGCGCTGGAGCGCGCGGCCTGAACTGGCGATTCAGCACGCACCGATTGGCGGATTTCCGCACAAAACAGCATGGAGCAGTAGGTGGGTAGGCCATTCGTAGTGCTGCCAGACCAATGGACGGATGCCAGACTCCTTTGAGCAGGCTAAACCTGCACCGCGTCAGGAGGATTCCATGCTGTTGAATGCGTCTGTGATCGAAGAGGTTCGGGAAACGCTGGGCGATGACATCCTGCGCGCCTTTCTGGCCCGCATGCTGGCCGAGGTCGAGGAAACCGCCGAAACCCTGCGCGGGTTGCTGGCCGTTCAGGATTACGCCACGTTGGCCACCACCGCGCATCGTGCCTCTGGCTCGGCGGCGTCGGTCGGGGCATCCGGGTTGCATGCCGCCCTGAAAGACATCGAAAATACCGCCCGCCAACCCGGCGCGGTGGCCGAACTGCCGGGGCTTGTTGCGGCGCTGTCGGACCGCACGGTCGAGACGCGCGCCGCGCTTTCGGCCATTCTGGGAACGGGCTGACAGATCGACCGGTGGCTTTCCGCCCGGCTTTGCCGTGGCGGGCCGGGGTGGGGTTGTCCTGCGCTATGGCCGGGTGCATGACAGGGCCATGAACAAGATGCAAAGAACTGCCCGTAACCTGTTTCTTCCCCTGTTGATCGCTGCGGCGGTTGCGGTGCCCTCCATGCCGGTATTCGCCGGGCCAAAGGGCTGCCCGCCCGGGTTGGCCAAGAAGGCCGTGCCCTGCGTGCCGCCGGGTCAGGCCAAGAAATGGCAGGTCGGCGCGCGGATTCCGGGCACGCTGCCGTGGTATGAGGTGCGCGATTACGACCGCTATGATCTGCCCGCCCCGCCGGATGGCAGCCGCTATGTGCTGATCGACAACGATCTGGTCCGGGTGGCCATCGCCACGGGCATCATCCTGGAATTCCTTGGCCGCTATTAGGCCCCCGATTTCAGGCCCCCGATTTCAGGTCAGCGCGCGGGCGAACAGCGCGGCCAGCCGTGCCTGCCCCGCGCGATAGTCCGGCAAAGACCGGGCGGATGTTTTCAGCCCCTTCACCGCTGCGATGATTGCCTGCGCCACCTCTGGCCCGCTGCCCAACCCCGGCGGCAGCGCGCGTTGCGCCAGCCAATCGCCCAGCACCGCCACCATCCGCGCCTCACCCGCCGCAACCAGATCGCCGGTCACGGCAAACCCCGCATCCATCAGCTCTTCGCCATGCGGGGTGGACAGCACCGCTTCCATGAACTTGCCATCCTTGGCAATGAACGCCGCCCGCAGCGCCTGCTCCAGCGTTTGCCCCGGCAGGTGCAGCGCCGCGGTCATGTCGCGCAGCGCCTCATCGAAATAGCGCGCGGCAAGCGAGCGGAAGATGTCTTCCTTGTTGCGGTAATGCAGATA
>CALRMS020000036.1:0-45886 GCA_943369275.1 Rhodobacter maris
GACAGCGATGACGACACCGCCAGCGCAATCGCCACACCCGCCCCGATCAGAAAGCCGAAAACAGCCTCGGCGAGGGTGATGAAGAAGTGTTCGTAGATCGTGCCCTTGGTGACGTAAAGTTCGATGATTGCGCCGAAAATCGCGCTGGGGCGCGGTATCATGATCGTGTCGATGGTGCCGGATGCGACGGCCCATTCCCATAGAAGCATGAGCGCAGCAAAGAGCATCAGATGGGGCAGGATGCGGAAGAGCCAGTAGAGCAGCGCCGCGGGTTCACGCATGGACATCCCCTTTCTGTGCCATGGCCCAGGCGCGGGCGCGCTTGGCCCCCACGCGGCGCAGACCGGCCTCGTTCTTCCAATAGGCGATGTGGTGATCGAGCATTTCCATGCCCTTGAAGATCAGGAACCCGATCAGCGTCAGCGTGAGGATGCAGGCAAAGGCCGACGCCATGTTCAGGTTGCGGGTATAGGTCAGGATCAGCGTGCCGATGCCCTGATCGCGCTGGATGAATTCTGCCACCAGCACGCCAGACAGCGCGGATGTCAGCGCCAGACGCTCGCCCGCCATGATTACCGGTATGGCTTCGGGCAGGACAAGCTTGCGCAGGACCTGCATCTTGGAGGCGCCGAGCGAGCGCATCAGTTCCATCTTGTCGCGATCCACGTTGATCACGCCCGAAAGCGTGTTGATGAAGGGCGCAAAGAAGCAGACCAGCATGATGATGGCGATCTTTGACGTCACGCCAAAGCCCAGCGCCGCGATCAGCAGGGGTGCCACGGCGATGCGCGGCGTGGCTTCCAGCACGATCACATAGGGCTGAAGGAAGCGCCGCACCACGGCGTTCATCCCCACCACCGCGCCCAGCCCGATGCCGAGGATCGATCCCGCGGTAAAGCCCGCCAGCACCAGACCGAGCGAGACATAAAGATGATACCAGATGTTTCCCTGACTGAAATAGATCCGCCAGACCGAGGTGAGGATCGCGCTGGGTGCGGGAAAGAACAGCGGGTCGAGCCAACCCATCTGCGCGCCCATTTCCCATAACAGGATCAGCGTCAGGAAGATGCTCAGATGGATCAGCAAACGGCGTTGCCGAAGGCTGGTGCCGCCTGTTGCGGGGATGGCTGTCATATCGGCCATCAATGTGTTCCCAGAATATCGCGCACTTCGGCCACCAGCGCGTTGAATTCAGGCGTCAGGGTCAGTTCCGGTGTGCGTGGCCGGGCAAAGGGCACATGCACCATGCGCGCAAGCCGCCCCGGGCGCGGGGTCATCACCATCACCTCATCGGCGAGGAAGATCGCCTCAAGGATATTGTGGGTGACGAAAAGCGTGGTGGCCCCCACCTCGCCCACGATCCGCATGAGTTCGATATTCAGCCGTTCGCGGGTGAATTCGTCCAGTGCGCCAAAGGGTTCGTCCAGCAGCAGGATATCCGCACCGGTCTGCAACAGGCGCGCCAGCGCCACGCGCTGCTGCATGCCGCCCGACAGTTGGCTGGGAAAGGAGAAGGCGAAATCCTTCAGCCCGACCATGGCCAGCAGTTCGGCCGCGCGGGCCTTGTCCGCCGCCGTGACGGAGCGTTGGATTTCGACGGGAAGCAGCACGTTTTCAATCGCCGTGCGCCATTCCAGAAGGGTGGCACGCTGGAACATCATGCCGACGTCGGTATGCGGGCCGGTCACATCGCGGCCATGCACCGTCAATTGCCCCGACGTGCGGTCGATCAGGCCTGCGATCAGACGCAGCAAGGTGGATTTTCCGCAACCCGAAGGCCCCACGAGAGACACGAAGGATCCGGCTTCAATCGAGAAACTGGCACCTTCCAGCGCGATCACGCTGCCGCCGCCGAACGATTTTCCGACACCCCGTCCTTCGATCACGGTTCTGGTCTGCGCCATGGCGTCCACTTTTCCCAAAGGCTGCATCGTGTTCACTCCCCGGTTCCTCCCGACACAGCCGGCCGATATGCCACGCTGCCTAGTTTTAGCAGTGCCTGATATATCAGAAAGTCAGGCAACAAAGAACGCACCCTCCGCTCAATCCACAATCGGCCGCTGGCCCAGCCCGCGCATGATGGATCCCCGCGATTTTCCGACATGACGCGTCACCATCCGCGCTGCCGCGGCCCCGTTGCGCGCCTGCAAGGCGTCGATGATCTCGTTGTGGTCGGCCAAGGGATCGGCCAAGGCATCTTCGCGCCGCAGCGTTGACAGCGACACAAGGCAAAGCCGGTCATAGATCTCCATCAAGCGGCGGGTTTCTTCTGCCAACCGCCGATTGCCGGTCATGTCCGCCAAGGTATAGTGGAACGATCGGTTATAGGCCGCAAAGGCGGAAATCGACGTCAAATCCGTGGTTCTGAAGGCATCCAGCCCCGCCAGTTGCGCATCCGTGGCCTTTTCCACAAGCAACCGCACCACCCCGGTTTCCAGTATGGCGCGCAGTTCCAGAATGTCATCCGCATCGCCAACCGAGATCGGCTTTACCCGGTGGCCCCGGCGCGGCTCGATCTCGACCAGACCTTCGAACTCAAGCTTTTGCATGGCGTCGCGCACCGGCGATTTCGATACGCCATAGCGTTTCGCCAATTCGTTCTCGCGCAGCTCTTCGCCGGGGCGAAGCTGGCAGGTCAGGATTTCACCCCGCACAAGCTCAAAGACCCTGTTTCGAACAAGACTCACCGATTCACGCCCCCTGATATTTCAAGAAGCATGATTTGCGTGGTGCCTTGCGTCAAGACCGCTGTCATCATCTAGCTGCCCTTCGGCAGCAGAATACTGCCACCCCCGGCGGCCGAGGCGACGATGGCCTCAAGAATCGCGATATTTCCCACCAGTTGTTCGGGCGTAAAGCTGTAGCTGGCCCTGCCCTGCGCGGCCTGGGCGAAGAGGTCCAGATTGGCGCGCACCGAATCCGTCCAATCATAGGTGATCACGCGCGGCGGCTGCCCGGTCACCTGCACCGTAAGGGTGGAAGGGCCGGGCGTATCGGGATGTGTCTCATTGCGATATTCGGCCCAGGCCTTGGTACCGAACACGGTGAAGCGCAGGTAAAGCGGCGTATAAAGCACCGCATTCAAATAAGCCGTCGGCCCGGAATGGAACCGGATCAGCGCCGATACCACATCGCCATTGTCGCCGGGCAGCACGCGCTTGGCCGTCATGGCCTGCACTTCCGATGCCGGTCCGAACAGGTTCACAAAGGCATCCGACAGATGGATGCCCATCGCCGTATAACCCGCCGCCGGGCTTTCCGTAGCGCTCCGCCGCCAATCGGTGACCGGCACGTTTATCAGCTTGTCATGGCTGAAGTTGCCTTCCGCATGCATGATCTCGCCCAATTCGCCCTCGCGGACCATGCGTTCCACTTCCAGCATCGCCAGTTCGAACCGCCGCTCGTGCCCCATGCCCAGCACGACCTGCTTTTCCTGACACAGCGCCACGGACGCCCTCGCCTCGGCCACGCTCAGCGCAAGGGGCTTTTCGCAAAACACATGCTTGCCCGCGTGGGCCGCTGCCGCGATCTGCGCCGTGTGCAGGCTGTTCGGCGTGGTCAGGATCACGGCATGAACGTCAGGGTCGGCCAGCACCTCGGCATAGTCGCCCGTCACCGGCACGCCGTATTTGGCGGTGTAATCCCCCTGCTTTTCAGGGAACAGGTCCACCGCCCGCGTGATGCGCATTTCGGTCGATGCCTGCATCCGATCGGTGATGGTCTTGCCCCACCATCCAAGGCCAATGACTGCCGCGTTCAACATGATCCTGTCCCTTTCATTCCGCCGCCGTGCCATAGGCCACGTTGCGCCCGCCATAGCGGCGGACACGCACATTGGCCTGTTCGGCATGGCCAACAAATCCTTCCAGCATGCACAGGCGCGAACAGGCCTCGCCCACCATGGCGCTGGCCTCGTCCGTCAGAACGCGCTGATAGGTGCAGGTTTTCAGGAATTTGCCCACCCACAGCCCGCCGGTATAGCGCGCCGCCCCCCGCGTTGGCAGCGTATGGTTCGTGCCGATCACCTTGTCGCCATAGGCCACGTTCGTGCGCGGCCCCAGAAACAGCGCGCCATAATTCGTCATATGGCGCAGGAAATGATCCGGGTCGCGCGTCATGACCTGAACATGTTCCGATGCGATGCGGTCGGCTTCGGCCACCATCTCATCCAGACTGTCGCAGACGATGACTTCGCCGTAATCCCGCCATGCCTGCGCGGCGATCCCGGCGGTGGGCAGGATGGCCAATAGCCGCTCCACCTCGGCCATCGTGGCACGGGCCAAGGGTTCAGAATCTGTCAGCAGCACGGCAGGGCTGGTCGGCCCATGTTCGGCCTGCCCCAGCAGATCGGTGGCGCAAAGCTCTGCATCCACGCTGTCATCTGCGATCACAAGCGTTTCCGTGGGCCCCGCGAACAGATCGATCCCCACCCGCCCGTAAAGCTGCCGCTTGGCTTCGGCGACAAAGGCATTGCCGGGGCCGACCAGCATATCTACCGGCGCGATGCTTTGTGTGCCCAGCGCCATGGCCCCCACCGCCTGCATCCCGCCCAGCACGTAAATCTCATCCGCGCCCGCCATATGCATCGCGGCCACAATCGCCGGATGCGGCGCGCCATGGAACGGCGGGGCCGATGCGATCACCCGCTTCACCCCTGCCACCTTGGCCGTCACCACCGACATATGCGCCGAGGCGACCATGGGATATTTCCCCCCCGGCACATAGCAGCCCACCGAATTCACCGGGATGTTGCGATGCCCCAGCACCACGCCGGGCAGGGTTTCAACCTCGATATCTTGCAAGGCGGCGCGCTGATGGCGGGCGAAGTTGCCCACCTGTTCCTGCGCGAAACGGATATCTTCCAGATCGCGGCGCGACACCTGCGAGATGGCCTTTTCAATCTCCACCTCTGACAGGCGGAACTGTGCAGGCTCCCACCCGTCGTACTGTTTTGACAGGGCGCGCACCGCCGCGTCGCCCTCGGCCGCGATGCGGGCCAGCGTCTCTTCGACCGTGCGGCGTACTGCGGCATCGGCCTCGGCCCGCACTTCGGCGCGCATCGCTGTTTTCAGATGGCGTGGCATTGTCCCCGTCCCCCCTATCGCGCGGTCCAACCGCCATCGATCCGCAGGCTGTCGCCCGTGATCATCCGCGCCCCGTCTGATGCGAGGAATACCACCGCCGCCGCCACATCCTCGGGCCGGGCCAGTTCCCGCATCGGGATCATGTCCAACACGCTGTCGCGAAAGGCGGCGTCGGCAAACATCGGTTCGGTCATCGGCGTCAGCACGAAGGTCGGCGCCACCGACACCACCCGCACGCCCGACGGGGCAAGCTCCACGGCCATCGCCTTGGTCAGCCCTTCGATGGCGTGCTTTGACATGCAGTAAACGGTGCGCTTGGCCGCGCCGACATGCCCCATCTGCGATGACATGTTGATGATTACGCCGCGCCCCGCACGAACCATCGCCCGCGCGCCCGCCTGCGCCACCTTATAGGCCGACCGGATGTTCAACCCGATCAGGTGATCCAGCGTCGCATCATCCACATCGACCATCAGCATGGGCCGATTGCCGCCCGCGTTGTTCACCAGAATATCGAGATCCGTCATCGCGGCGATGGCGTCATGCAGGGCCGCTTCCTGCACATCTCCCACCATCACGCTGATCAGCTCCGGTGCCTGGGCGGCGAGCGTTTCCAGATCGGCCCGCGTCCGCGCCACCGCCGTTACGCGTGCGCCCTCGGCCACCAGCGCCAGCGTGATGGCCCGACCAAGGCCGCGCCCCGCCCCCGTCACCACCGCATGCCGCCCGGCCAGCACCCCCGTCATGGCGTGCCACAATCGCCCGTCAGGCCCGCCAAGCCGATGCCTTCCATCGCGCAAAGCTCATCCATATCCCCGGTATCGCCGCTGACGCCGACCGCGCCGATGATCCGCCCCGCCGGATCGCGCAGCAGAACGCCGCCCGGATTGGGCACCATCCGCCCGCCCGATGCCGCGGCCAGCGCGGTAAAGAAATTCGGATTATCCGCCGCACGCGCAAACAGCGTCCGGCTCGGCAGCCCCATGCCAAGCGCGCCATAGGCTTTGCCATGCGCAATCTCGCAGCGCAAAATCCCGCTGTTGTCAGACCGCTTCATCACCACAACATGCCCGCCCGCATCCAGCACCACCACCGTCAAGGGTTGCGCCCCGCGCAGCCGCCCCGCCGCAAGCGTGCCATCTGCCACCTGTTCCGCCTCGGCCAATGTCACGCTCATGCCGTCTCCTCCGGTCCGGGGGCCATCTGTTGCAGCACGGCAAACAGGGCCGCCGTGTCTTCCTTGTGCCGCCCCTGCGCCAAGGCCGCCGAATAGAACGGCAGGCTTGCCGCCATCAGCGGCACCGGGCAGGCCACGTCGCGCGCGTGATCCATGATCAGCGCAAGGTCTTTTTGATAGACATCCATCTTCATCGTCGCAGGCTCATACCGCCCGTCGATCATCAGGGGGCCGCGCACCTCGAACATGCGCGAGTTTCCGGCACCCGACCGGATCGCATCATAGACCATGCCAAGGTCCAGCCCAGACTTTTCCGCCAGCAGCAATGCCTCGGCCGCCGCAAGGTTGTGGATCGTCACCAGCAGGTTCGCCACCAGCTTCAGCTTCATGCCCGCGCCAAACGGGCCGACATGGCGGATATCGCGCGCCAATGCGGCAAAGACCGGGTGCAACACCGCCACGTCCGCCGCCTCGCCACTGGCAAAGACCACCAGATCGCCCGTCGCCGCCTGTGCCCCCGTGCCCGAAACCGGGCAATCCAGCAGCGCCGCGCCCATCTCGGCGCAGGCTGTCCGTGCCGCCTCTTTCGCCTCCAAGGGCAGGGTGCCCATCTCGGCGATCACCATGCCCGCGCGCAGATGGGGCCGCATCTCGGCCACCACGGCCTCAAGCGACTTGACCGATGGCAGCGCCATCAGGATCACGTCCGCCCCTAGCGCCACTTCCGCCGCCGTGGCGCATCCCTGCCCGCCCAGACTGTCCAGCGCCGCCCGCGCCGCAGGGACCGGATCAAAGCCCAGAACCACCGCCCCGGCACGGCGCAGGTTGGTGGCATAGGCCATCCCCATGATGCCAAGGCCGATCAGGCCCACCCGCGGCAGCGTCATGCGCTGGCCTCCAGCCAATCGGCAAGGGCGGCGTGAAACGCCTCGGGGTCTTCCATGTTGGGAATATGCGCCAGCCCCTCCAGCACGATCAGCCCAGCCCCCGGAGTGGCCGCCGCCATCGCGGCCATCGCCTCTTTCGGCGCACCCATATCTTCAGCCCCGACCAGATACTGAACCGGCGGCTGCATCGAACCCAGATGGCGCAGGTAATCCAGCCCCATCAAGGCCCCGGCACAGCCGATATAGCCCATTGCCGACGTGGCCCGGATCATCGCTGTAGCACGCGCCTTTACCCCCTCGTCACATGTGGGCGTGAACCAGCGCGCCAGCGTGCCATCCACCAGCGCCCCGGGGCCCTTTTCCCGAACCACGGCAATCCGGTCGATCCAGCCCTGCACAAAGGGCGCTGGATTGTCGGCCCGCGCATCGCAGACCACCATCCGCCGCACGCGCCCCGGATGCGCAAGGCCAAGGCCCAGCGCCGTCATCCCCCCCAGCGACAGCCCGATCACATCGGCCTGTTCCGCACCCACATGATCCAGCACCGCCAGCATATCGGCCACCAGCAGATCAAAATCATAGGCCCCGTCCGACGCCGTGCTTTGCCCATGCCCCCGCGTGTCATAGCGCAGCACCCGATGCGTGCGCGTGAACACCTCGATCTGGTCATCCCACATCGTCAGATCAGCGGCGAGCGAGTTTGACAGCAGCAACCAAGGCCGCCCCGCCATCCCGTCCACCTGCGCCGAAAGCGTGGCCCCGGCCACCGGCACCGCGATCCGCGTCATTGCGCAGCCTCGGCCACAGCGGAATTCACCATCGGCAGCACCTTTTCCGCCAGCAGCACCTTTGACCGCCGCGCCAGCGCCACATCTGTCCAGTCATGCCCGGCGTAAAGCAGCGTGCCAAAGGGCCCGACCTGATCACGGAAGGCCAGTAGTTCATCGGCCACCTTGTCGGGTGTGCCCCAGATCACCAAGCGTTCCAGCACATAATCCAGCGTCACATCGTCATCCGACATGTTCGGATCATCCTTGAACAGGTTGGACCGCCCGTTCTTCTTCAGCTTGGTCACCAGCGATTTGTAGTAATGCACATAAGGCGATCCTGCCCCCAGCGCATATTCCCGCGCGGTGTTCAGGTCATCGGCGACAAAGATGCTTTTCGCCACCCGCCAATTGCCGAAATCCACCGCCCGGCCACCCTCGACACAGCCCGCGGCATAGCTGTCGCGATGCGTGGCCACCCATTTCGGCATCAGAAAATTGGCGGAAATCGGATCCCACCCCCGCGCCGCCGCCGCTGTCACGCCCTTGGAAAATGGCGCGACCGCCGTCACCACGATGGGCGGATGCGGGCGCTGCAAGGGCTTGCCGATCTTGCCTTGCCCGATCTCGCCCATCAGCGTCCGCTCGGTCGAGATGGTCCAGTGCTTGCCCTTCAGGTTATAGGGTGCCTCCTGCGTCCACAGCGCCAGAACCATGTCTATGGCCTCAAGGAACATGGCGTTGCGGTCATTGTCGAGGTTGCCGAAAATCTCGGCATCCGACAGCAGCCCACCGGGGCTGATCCCGAAGTTGAACTTGCCGTCCAGGAGGTGATCCAGCATCGCCATCTGTGCTGCCACATGCGCGGGATGGCTGTTGGGCAGGTTGACCGTGCCCGTGCCCATGCGGATGTTCTTCACGCGTCCCGCCAGCGTGGCGATGAACAATGCGCAGGATGTAATGTTTTCCGCCAGATCGGTGACATGCTCGCCGACGTATCCCTCGGTGAAACCAAGCTCATCGGCCAGAAGGAACGCCTCCTGATCTTCACGCAGGCATTGCCGCCAATCCTTGGTCAGCGGGTGGATCGGCATGGTGAAAAAGCCAAGCTGCATCGACGGTCTCCACTGCGGTGTGGAGTGAAGCTAGGTCGGACCAGACTTCAGCGGAAACGATAATATATGATGGCTGATATCAGGTTTTTAGATTGCCCTCGGATGGCCCGATCAGGGCCGTCCATTCCGCATCGGCGCGGCGATATTCCTCTTCCAGATAGCGCAGGAAAGCGGCGGCCGCCGCGCTCATGGCCTTGCGGGCGGGTTCGACGACTACATAGCTGACGGTCAATTCCGGCCCGGTCAGCGGATGCAACCAGCGATCACGACCGTCAATATCCTTGCGGCAGATGGTGGCGGGCAGCACCGTGGCATAGTCAGAGGTCGCCACCAGTTCCAATGTGGCGAACATTGCGTCCATGTCGATGATCTTTCCGACCGTTAACCCGTCGGAGGCGATGAAGTCATCCAGCCGGTCCCGGCGAACATTGCCCTTTGCGGGCAGGACCAGCCGCAAGGGGGTGACATCGGCCAGCCGGACCGGGGCCAGATGCGGGATCGGCCCGCCGGGGCGGCAGACCAGAAATTCGCGGTCCGTTCCCAGGCGGCGGCTGCGCATCCCCGTGCGCCCGCCATCCTGGGGCACCACGACAAAATCCGCCTCGCCTTCGGCCAGACGGTCCATCAGCACGGCGGAATAGGCCTCGACCACCGTCACATCGACATTGGGATGATCGGCAAGAAAGCGGCTGAGCGTAGGGGCCAGCACACCGCGCGTGAAGGTGGGCATCAGGCCGATCCTGACAGGCCCGCTGATCGTGCCTGACAGGTTGCGCAATTCGGCCTCGGCCCCTTCGAGACGCCGCAGGATATCAACAGCCGTGTCATACAGGCGCTGGCCGGCATGGGTGGGGGTGACCCCGCGGGCGGAGCGATCAAACAGCGCGGTGCCCAGACTTTCCTCAAGCTGCTTGATCTGCATCGACAGTCCCGATTGCGTGGCATTCAGACGCAACGCCGCGCGGTTGAACGACCCTTCCTCGAAGATGCCCACGAAGGTCGACAATTGGCGAAAGTTCATGGGTATCATCCTGCATGATATCTATAGACATATATTATTGTTTCTCGTGATGGGCCGCCACGCCTATTTGTGCCGTGTCGAACATCAGGGCGGGCCAGACGTGAACATCCCCAATTCCTTTGTTTCAGATGACATGACAGGCGATCTGCGCCCCTGCGATCCGACACGCTATCGCGATGTCATGGGGGCCTTTGCCACGGGTGTGACCGTGATGACCCTTGGCAATGCCGAAGGCTTTCGGCTGGGGGTAACGGCCAGTTCGTTCAACACCGTCTCACTTGACCCGCCGCTTATCCTATGGAGCCTCGCGCTCAAGGCGCCCAGCCTGGCCGAGTTCCGGCGGCATGACCATTTCGCGGTGAACGTGCTTGCCGCCGGTCAGAAGGACATCGCCCTGCAATTTGCCCGCCCGTCCGAGGACAAGTTCGCAGGCATCCCAACGGTGCAAGGCACGCGGGGCCTGCCGCTGATCGTTGGGGCGCTGGCCCATATCGAATGCAGGACAGTTGCACGTTATCCGGGGGGCGATCACGAGATCATGCTGGGTGAGGTGGTCAGCCTGTGCCGTGCCGATCGCGCGCCGCTGGTGTTTCAGGGCGGCGCTTTCCACGGCCTGCACCGCGCCTAATCCAGCGGCAGCGGGCGGTTCGGGCTGAGTTTGTTCTCGACCGTGGTAAAGGTCAGCACGGTGCTGCCGATGTTTTCCAGATCATGCGTCATGGACTGCCCCGCCGCAAAATGCATGTGCCGGGTATCGCCGGGGGCATAGTCCATCTCGACCACCCCGCCGTCAGGATTGCGCGACCGCGCGCGCCCGTGGGAGGTGGCCACCCAGAAATAGTTCAGCACATGGGTGTGGAACGGCAACCGATCCCCAGGCGCAATCTCGATCAGCCAGATGCGGTATTCTGCCGTTTCGTCCACCAGACGCGATCCGACGCGACCATTGCCGCGCGCACCGTCAGCCTCGGCCACCAGCGCAGGCGACCAATGCGGCGCGTGGGGATCGGGTTGGGCAGACATTGCAGCTCTCCGTTGCGCTTCGGCACTCTTATTTATAGTATGATAAATAACGATGCGTGACAAGGAAGTCTGGATGTCTCGGCGCGCGGTCATTTGTGGCGGATCCATTGGCGGGCTGTTCTGCGCCGCCTTTCTGCGCAAGGCGGGGTGGGACACGGTCGTTCTGGAGCGATCGCGCAGCGAATTGTCGGGGCGCGGTGCGGGGATCGTTACCCATGACCTACTGCTTGATCTGATTGCCCGTGCCGGGGCACCGATCACCGATCTGGGCGTGCAGGTGCACCACCGTGTTGCCTTTGATCTGGTGGGTGATCGCATCGCAACCCTGCCCTTGCCGCAGATCGTCACCTCATGGGACCGCGTGCACTCTCTTCTCCGCGCGCTGGTGCCGGATGGCGGCTACCACCTCGACAAGGCCGTCGCGCATTATGACGACCATGGCGTCGGTGTCACCCTGACCTGCGAGGATGGCAGCCGGTTCGAGGCGGATGTCCTGATTGGGGCCGATGGGTTCCGGTCGGCCTTGCGCGGGCAGATGCAGCCAGAGGTGCAGCCGGTTTTTTCTGGCTATGTCGTCTGGCGCTGCCTTGCCCATGAAGCGGACCTGCATCCCGGCCTGCGCGATCAGGTGTTTGACAGCTTTGGCTTTTTCCTGCCGCAGGGCACGCAGATTCTCGGCTATCCCATTGCGGGGCCGGGCAATGACCTCCGGCCCGGGCACCGGCGCTATAACTTTGTCTGGTATGCCCCGGTTGAAGCGAGCGCGCTGGCCGACATGCTGACCGATGCAAAGGGCAACCATCACCCTGTCACCATCCCGCCACCGCTTGTGCGCGATGATGTACTGGATCGGATGCAAGGCTTTGCCCGCCGCAATCTGGCGAAACCTTTCCTTGAGATACTTGCCCGGTCGGAACGGCCTTTTTTCACCCCGATCTATGACCACCTCTCGCCCATCTTCGCCGCCGGACGCGTTGCCCTTTCCGGGGATGCCGCCTGTGTTGCGCGCCCCCATGTCGGGATGGGGGTAACCAAGGCCGCCGCAGATGCCGAGGCGCTGGCGCGGCATCTGTCGGCGGCCCCAGTTCCACAAGCGCTGGCGGCCTATGGCGCCGAACGCCACGCCGCAGCCAAGTTTGCCCATGCCACGGCGCAAAGGCTGGGCGGCTACATCTTTGCCGGGCCGGATCAGGGTAGCAACCATGACGGTCGCAACAACCCCAACCTCGCCCGCATCATGGCCGAGACGGCGGTTGTCCCCGCCGCCCCGGATCATTCGGCTACTTGATCGCCTGCGGGTTGATCGGCGATCCGCATCCCCCCGGCACGTTCATCGGTGGTGCGCAGAAAAAGAATTCATAGACCCCATCCGCCGCGCAATCCTCGGCCAGTTCCTTGACGTAAAAGATTTCGCCCATCGTGATGCCGATGGCCGGGATCACCACCCAGTGCCACGGCTGGTTCGCCTCATCCGTTTCATTCGGGCGGACCTCGCAGCCCCAGGTATCGGCACAGATCGCCGCGATATCATGTTGGCGGATCCAATAGGCCGTCTCGAAGGCCAGTCCGGGCGCATCGCCGCCCGCGTAGCCGGTCCAGTCACCCTTGGCGAGGCAGCGTTCCTGATGACCGGTGCGGACGATCACGAAATCGCCACGGCGGATTTCGACCCCCTGCGCGGCGGCCGTGGCATCCAGATCGGCATTGGTGATCGGATAGCCATCGGGCAGCGAGTCCACACCCTTCCACCGCGCCACATCCAGCAGGACACCGCGCCCCACCATCTTGTCGCGGGTGTGTTCGATGCCGTTCTTCTTGGCCCCCTGCACATCGACCAGCGTGGCCGGATAGCCGTTCCACATCTTGTCATCCAGAAAGATATGCGCCAGCGCGTCCCATTGCGTGGAACACTGCATCGGCAGATTGATCGCGTCATCGGCATAGCGCAGATAGGCCTTGCCATCGCCATCCTGCACGCCCGCCACAGCATCCGTGCCCGTGGCCAGCATCTGGTGCAGCGGGTTCCACCGTCCGCCGAAAAGGCCGGACTGGATCTTTTCATCCAGCGGCAGGCCCAGCGCGAAGGTCTTGCCCCGCTTGATGAGCTTTGCTGCGGCGGCCACGTCCTCGGGCGTTACAAGGTTCAGCGTGCCGATCTGATCCTCGGGGCCCCAACGGCCCCAGTTCGACAGTTCCGCCGCCGCCTCATAGATCTTGGCGCGATTGACCTTCATTGCCATCCTCACTCCTCCCGCTATTCTTGCGGCGCTGCCGCGCTGTTATTTATCGTACGATAAAGAAAATGCCGCCAGCACGCAACGCAAGAGACAGCGCCCCGCAGGGCGGACAGGTGACGGAACGTGACAGAGCCCGAAAC
This sequence comes from Rhodobacter maris, assembly GCA_943369275.1. Lineage (GTDB taxonomy): Bacteria > Pseudomonadota > Alphaproteobacteria > Rhodobacterales > Rhodobacteraceae > Paragemmobacter > Paragemmobacter maris_A. Next base: position 13,452 of record CALRMS020000036.1, read on the forward strand.
GCAGCCAGACAGCCCGACCGCCCTGCCCCCCCTTGCCCGCCGCTCCCGCCTGTCGCCCGCAGCGCGCAAGCAGGAAGTGCTGGCCGAGGCCATCCTGTACTTTGCCGATGAAGGCTTTGACGGCGGCACGCGCGGGCTGGCAAAACGGATGGGCATCACGCAGCCGCTGCTTTACCGCTATTTTCCGTCGAAGGACGACCTGGTGAACGAGGTGTATCGCGCGGTCTACCTCGACCGCTGGCAGAGCGGTTGGGAAGACACGATCCGTGACCGGCAGCTTCCGGTTGAGACGCGACTGCACCGATTCTATCAAAGCTACACCTCGGTGGTGTTTGACCGGAACTGGCTGCGGATCTTCTTCTTTGCCGGGCTAAAGGGGCTTGATCTGAACGCGCGATACCTCCAGCGGGTGGAAAGCGCGCTGCTTGGCCCGATCTGGGCCGAAACCTGCATCGCCTTTGGCAAGCCCGCGCCTGCGGCGACGCAAACGGGGACGCATGATCTGGTCTGGCAAATGCACGGTGCGATCTTCTATCACGGTATTCGCCAACAGATTTACGGCGATCGTTCAGTCAGCATCGACCAGACGATCACGCTGGCCGTACAAACCTACATGGGCGCGGCGCAGGATCATTTGGGGTAAGCTTGGCGCAACCCCCTTTGACCGGGCCAACCGCGTGGCTTTGCAGCGAAGCTGGAAAGAGCAGACCTTGAAGCATCACAGCAGACCTTTCGCCTCTGCGCTAGGCGGCGCCAGCGGCAACAGCCGTCTTGAGGGGGACTTGTCGGGCGGGATACATCCCTTCGTAGATCGGAACGAGGGTAGGCCCGCCGCCGCAAGTCAGGCGGCACAAAGGGATATGGGTGCAGCACAGTTGCATCGCGGCTGTCGCAACCCAGCCTTCGATGTTGGGCCGAACCTGCGATGAAGATCCGCCTGCTTGAACGGTGAAAGCGGGCCTTGGGCCGTTCGGCAGGGCAGCGGCCGCTTCGCCGGACGTTGTTCCAGCACAACGACCAACGACCCGTGGCTGGTGGAAACTGCGCTTATGGCATTTCTGCCAAGGCGGAGGCACGGATGGGCGGGCCTGGATTGGATGACCCGGATTTGCCATTGCGGCTGGTGTTCCTGCGCTGGCCCGAGGTGGCGGCTGTGTTCCGCCTGCAGGGAATGGCCTGCTTTGGCTGTCCTATCGCGCCATTTCACACGGTGATCGATGCCTGTGCCGAATACGGCCTAGATGAAACCGCTTTTCGCACCGCGTTGCAGGCGGCGGTGGCGGTTTGAATTGAAGAAAGGCGAGAGATATGCGGCCATACAGGACATATACCGGGCCTGCCCTTTTCAGCCATGGTTTCCGCTCACTGTTCCTGTTGGCGGGCAGCTTCGCGGCCTTGGTCGTGCCTTTGTGGATGGCCGTCTGGACTGGGCGCGCAACGCTGGCCGGGCCGTTCAGCGCGTCTTGCCCCGGCGGTGATCCGGCCGAACCTTGCCCGCCGCACGGCTAATCCGCAGCCCCGCTGAGCACCACAAGCCGGTGCGGCGCGGTCACGGTGATCTTGCGCCGTTCCGACAGCACGATCCCGTCACGTTCCCATCCGCTGAGAAGGCGGCTGACGGTGTGCAGCGTGGTGCCTGTCATGTCAGACAGGTTCTGCCGCGTGATCGGCATGCCGATCTCGATCCCGCCATCGACCTTGCGTCCGGTCTGGGTCACCAGCCGCAGAACAGCATTGGCGATGCGCTGTTCGACCGCTTGCGTTGCCATTTCCATGATGCGGTTGTTCATCTCGCCCACACGTTCGCCCACGATCTTGTAGGTTTCGGTCGCGAAGCCGGGATAGCTGTCCACGAACACCTGCCAAAGACGGTTGGGCCAGGCCAGCACCACACAATCATCCGCTGTCATTGCAGTGGCGGGATAGGTCGTGCGTCCGATGGCGGCACCGATCCCGAACAACTGCCCCGGCGCGATGTGCAGGGCGATGATCTGGTCGCCCCCCGGCGTGGTGCGCACAACCCGGATATGCCCATCAAGGAGAAGGAAGAACCGTTCGACCGGCAGGCCTTCGCTGAACACAGCCACGCCCGCATCAAACCGGAGCGGCGTTGCATCATCCAGGATCTTGCGGATCTGCGGCTGCGACAGCCGGCGAAAGGGGGGGATGGTGGCCAAGAGGCTTTCGTTGAGTTTTTGCAATCGATGCCTCCGATGTTGTGGCAGCACAACGATCCGGGCACGACCCTAGCCTAGAAGGTGGGCAAGACCAATCACCCGAAAGGAAAGACCATGTTTTCGCAAATGATCACCGCAAGCCTTGCCAGCCTTGTGCTTGCCAGCGCAGCCTATGCCGAGAACTTTGACGTCAAGATGCTGAACAAGGGCGCGGATGGCGCGATGGTGTTCGAACCTGCCTATCTGAAGGCCGCTGTGGGTGACACCATCACCTTTCTGTCCACTGACAAGGGCCACAATGCCGAAGGGATCGAAGGGATGCTTCCCGAAGGCGTTGAAGCGTTCAAGAGCGGCATGGGCGAAGACTATGTGCTGACCCTGACTGCCGAGGGGTTGTATGGCATCAAATGCACGCCCCATTACAGCATGGGTATGGTTGCCCTCATACAGGCGGGTGCGCCGGTCAATCTGGACGCGGCTTTGGCCGTCACGCAGAAGGGCAAGGCCAAGACCCGGTTCGAGCCGCTATTTGCGCAAGTCGCCCCGTAACGCTTTGACGATATGACCTGAGGCGGCCCGATCGGGCCGCCTTTTCCTTTGCCGGTCGCTGATCTGCCCTAGCCTGCGATTTCCCGCACCAGACGGAACCCAAGGTAATCCGGCGGCACACCCGCCGCGCAGCCGCCCGAGCGGGCATCGCGGATGAAATCAATGACAAAGGCGCGGTGCTTGCCCTGCACGGCCCGGACACCGCAGTAATCGGACTGTTTGGCGATCACGGACCCATCCGGGGACAGCGTGCCGTTCTGAAAGCAGGTCTCGGTCCATTCCCAGATGTTGCCCGAGATATCGGCAACGCCTTGGGAATTCTGCCCGAAATATCCCATCGGATGCAGGTCGGTATCCGCCTCGCCGCGCAGGGCCACCTCGCGGCGATAGATGGCGATCCAGCGGCGGGCGGGGTCTGCGCCATTGGCATCCGCGTCAAAGCCATCGTCAAAGCCCCGCTCTGCCGCGGCGCGCAGCCATTCGGCATCGGTCGGCAGACGCCAGACCTGCCCTGTCAGATCGGACAGCCAGTTGGCATAGGCGGTGGCGTCGGCGTGGTTGATGTTGGTCTGGGCCGCCCCCGCAACCCCGGACTGCGGGGCGGCGGGGCAGGCTTTTGCCACAACGCAACGGGCATAATCGGCCTCGGACACATGGTATTGCATGATATCCAGCGCGGGCATGTCTATCCGCCGCCGTGGCGCATCGACAACCTGCGTTCCTTGCCGGAACTCGCCCGAGGGGCGGTAGTCTTGCGGACCGGCGGCGATGCGCACGATCTGCGGCAGGGCCAAGGTGCTTGGCTGCGGCGGCACGACAAGGGCGGTGGCCGTTATGCCCATGGCGATGATGACTGCACCCCCGATCGCAACCGTGCGTTTCATTCCTACCTCCAAACCGAAAAGCCGGGGCGGCCCCGGAGAAGGGGCCGCCCCGGCAAGGTGGCAGACGTCATGGCAGCGCGGTGCGGCCTTCATGCAGGACGTCGTATTCGGACGGTGCCACCACCTGTTCCATCAGGTCGTTGTTCCAGTCACCGCCCACGATCACATGCGCGGTGGCGCCAAGGTTCACCGCCTCGATCAGGTTGTGGTTGACATAGGCATAGACGCCCGGTTGCAGGAAGGTGTAGAGCGCCGCACCGGCAGAGCCGCCCCGGATGAACCAGGTTTCCAGATCGCGGTCGGGCGGGTTGTTGAACTTGCCGCTTTCCCAGACCAGATCGCCATGCCCGCCGATCAGATGTGGGCGGCTGTCGCGGTTGGCCTGACTGTGGATGAAGAGCACCGTTTCGCCCTGTTCCGCCTCAAGTGCGGCGTCGCCCGTCAGGGCCCCCACGCTGCCGTTGAACACCACATGCGACGGGATCAGGCGGTTCATCACTTCCAGCGTGTCGGAATAGCTTTCCCCGGCATCGGCAAAGCGCATATAGGCACCATCCGGCCCGCGCGGAATGTATAAGTCATTCTCGCCGATGTAATAGACCCGGTCATAGGATACCGGCTTGCCCAGATGATCCTTCAGCCCGTCACGCGGCAGCACCATGATCGCCCCCGACATACCCGACACGACATGCCACGGGATCATCGGGCCGCCCGGCGCGCAGTGATAGACAAAGACACCCGGCCGTGTCGCCTTGAACCGCAGCACCGCCTTTTCACCTGGGTTGACCAGCGTCAGCGACCCGCCCCCCAGCGCACCCGTCGCCGCGTGAAAATCGATATTGTGCTGCATCATGTTTTCGGGCGGGTTGAACAGGGTCAACTCGACATAGTCCCCCTCATGCACCACCATCAGCGGGCCGGGGACCGATCCATTAAACGTCATCGCCTGCAGCCATGCGTCCTCATCGACCTGAATTTCTTTCTCGATGATCTTCATTTCGAATTCGATGATCGCGGGGCCACCTGTGGCCACCTGCTCATGCGGGTGAACAAAGGGCGGCTTGACCAGCTTGACCTTGCGGCGCGGCAGGCTGGACAGATCCACCGGGGCCGCGCCCGCAGTATCCATCACCTCCTCTGCTGTCGCGGTCTTGATGACAAACGGGGTGGCGGCGATGAGGGCCGCCCCCATCAATGCAGTGCGTCGCGTGAACATCTGGCTATCCTCTTGGCTATGGGCGTTGAGGCAGCTTTAGCCGTTGGAGGACGTGCAATCGTTGTGCTGGCACAACATCCAGCGTGCGAGACGGGTCTTCATGAAAGACACGAGTGGGCAAGAAAATTGCAACCGGAGCAGGCTTTTTCCCGGTCTGAAAGGTTTTGCAAGTCGCGGTTATCTTTACGTTGCGGCACGAGAGTCCGTTTCGGGGGACGGGCAGCTTTGGGCGGGAAACGGGTGGTCGTCAGCGCAACTGAGGCGGCGCTTTCAGGGATCAGCTGCGTCATCGCCGCGCCACCCGCTCTTCGATGAAGCCTGCCAAGGCGGCGGCCGCAGGCGATAGGCGCGCCTGGCCGAGCAGCGCGATCTCGACCTCGGCAAGTTCTGGCCAGTCGCGCAGGACCGACAGCTCTGGTGGCACCATCGCGCGGGGCATAACGGCATAGCCCAGCCCCGCCCGCACTGCCGCCGCTTGCCCGGCAAAGGACGGTGACGTGAAAACCCCGCTCCATGTGACACCCGCCCGTTCCAGCGTGCGCGTGGCACGGCTGCGATAGACGCAGGGCGACGGACTGAGCACCAGAGGCAGCGGCCGCCCGCGCGTGGCGTCGCTGAAAATCGGCGTCAGGGACGCGGCGGCGACCCAGACCAATCTTTCGCGCCAGAGCGGGCGGGACGATGTGTAGCGCCGTTCCGGGTCTTGCTTGACGATGATCAGGTCCTGCTCACCCGCTTCGAAATCCTCGACCAAGGGAAGGGTCAACTGGCAGGTCACATGCAGTTCGACGGCCGGGTGCGCGGCGGCAAAGACGCCCAGAATATCTGGAAGATAGGCAGAGGCGAAATCCTCGGGGCTGCCAAAGCGTACCTCGCCCTCGATATCGGGCGCACGAAACCGGGCCAGCATGGCATCGGCCTGGGCGACCATCGCGCGGGCATGTTGCAGGAATTTCTCGCCTTCGGCGGTCAGGCGGACATGGCGGGTTGTGCGTTCCAGAAGGACACGCCCGAACATGTCTTCAAGCTTTCGGATCTGCTCGGATACCGCCGATTGCGACCGGCCCACCAAGACCCCGGTCCGCGAGAAGCTGCCCGTCTCTACAAGGGCAAGAAAAGTACGTAGGACGGAGGTGTCAACGTCATGCATGCCACAACCTATCGGTAAAATCGATAAATCAAATGTAAACTTCGCGTTTCTCTTTTCAAACCCCGTCCAGCAAAAGACCCGGGCAGAAAGCGCAGGGCAGGCCTAGCAGGACGGGTATCATGGACAGCATATTGATCGAAAACCTCATATCTCCCATCACGCTGGCCTTCCTGATGGGGATTGTCGCCACGTTGATACGGTCCGATCTGGAAATCCCTGAACCCGTCATCCGCATCTTCGCGATCTTTCTGCTGTTTTCCATCGGTCTTCAGGGCGGGCGCGAGCTTGCGACTGCTGACCTGTCGAATGTCGTTGGTGCCGTGACCGTCACAGCGGTGATTGTGCTTTTGATCCCTTTGCTTGCATTCCTCGTGGCGCGGTACGTCATCCGCCTGTCGATCGTGGATGCGGCGGGCGTGGCCGCGCTTTACGGTTCGGTCTCTTCTGTCACGTTCGTTGTGGCACGGGCCTATGCCGACAATGCAGGCTTCCCGATGGAAGGGTATGTCACCGGGCTTGTTGCATTGATGGAACTCGGTATCCTTGTCGCGCTTTTCTATGGACGGGTGGCGATGTCGCGGGCGCAGGGTGTGCAAGGTGTCGGCCTGTCCGGCATCCTGATGGAAACGCTGCGCGGGCGCGGCCTTCTGCTGCTTGGCGGGGGGCTGTTGATCGGCGCGGTTTCGGGCGAGGCGAATTTCACCAAAATAGAGCCCTTCTTTGTCGATCTGTTCCGGGGGGTGCTGGTGCTGTTCCTGCTTGAAATGGGCATGACTGCAGGGCGGCAACTGAAGGATTTCGCGCAGGTGGGTGGGCGGATGCTGGCCTTCGGGATTATCATGCCGATGGTCAATGGCCTTGTCGTCAGCGGGCTGGCCACTCTGGCGGGGCTGCCGATGGGATCGGCCTTCGTGCTTGGCACTGTCGCGGCTTCGGCCAGCTATATCGACGCGCCTGCAGCCGTGCGGGCGACCTTTCCGGATGCGAACCCGTCCGTCTATCTGACAGCCTCGCTTGGGATCACCTTCCCCTTCATGCTGCTCGCGGGGGTGCCGCTGGTCTGGCAGATGACCGCCTTCTGGCAGGGGCTGTGATCTTGAAAAGTTTTCTTCCGCCCGTGGTCGCATTGGGTACGATGCATGGCAAGGAAGCGGCCATCGCACCACCCCTTGCAACGCTGGGGATCACCTTGCGCCGGGCAGAAATCGACACGGACCGTTTCGGCACATTTGCGGGCGATATCGCCCGCGCGGGCAGCATGCTGGAGGCCGCCCGCAGCAAGGCCCGCGCGGCGGCAAACGCCCTGGGCCTTGACGTAGGCATGGCGTCAGAAGGGGCCTATGGCCCGCATCCTTATGTGCCCTTCCTGCCCCTCGGGCAAGAAATGCTGCTATGGCACAACACCGTGACAGGGCATGAAATCTCCGAGACGCTGACGGATGATCGCCCCGTCTTCGACCAGCAGACCATCACCGATCCGGGCGATGCGGAGGCGTTTCTGTCACGCATCGGCTTTCCCTCAACCGGGGTGATCGTGCAAGCAGCGCCCGCAATGATCCCCGCTGCGAAGGGTGTGACCGACAGGGCCACCCTCGATGCCGCGATTGCCGCATGCCTTGCCGCCACCGGCAGCGCCCTGCTGCAAACCGACATGCGCGCGCACATGAACCCGCGCCGAATGGCGGTGATCGGGGATCTGGCGCGGCGTCTTGCGCAGCGCCTTGCCACCCCTTGCCCCGATTGCGCCGCGCCGGGCTTTGGCCGGTTGCGCACGGTTCCCGGTCTGGCCTGCCGCGACTGCGGCATTGAAACTGGCCTGATCGCCGCCGACATATACGGCTGCACTGCCTGCGGGTCCGAAACCATCCGCCCCCGCGCGGGTGAGGCCGATCCCGCCCACTGCCCTTATTGCAACCCTTGAAGGAGCCATACATGGTCTCGCGTTTCGACAAATCACGTCTGCCCAGCCGCCATGTCACCGAAGGTCCTGCGCGTGCGCCGCAGCGCAGCTATTTCTATGCGATGGGGTTGAGCGAAGAGGAAATCAACCAGCCCTGGGTCGGGGTCGCCAGCTGCTGGAACGAGGCTGCGCCCTGCAACATCACGCTGAACCGTCAGGCGCAGGCGGTGAAGGCGGGGGTCAAGGCGGCGGGTGGCACGCCCCGCGAATTCACCACGATCACCGTGACCGATGGCATTGCCATGGGGCATGAGGGGATGCGCTCCTCGCTCGCCAGTCGCGATGCCATCGCGGATACGGTGGAATTGACAATCCGCGGGCATTGCTATGACGCGCTGGTGGGCCTTGCGGGATGCGACAAGTCGCTGCCGGGGATGATGATGGCGATGGTGCGGCTGAACGTGCCGTCGGTGTTCATCTATGGCGGGTCGATCCTGCCGGGGCGGCTGAACGGGCAGGATGTGACCGTGCAGGACGTGTTTGAAGCCGTGGGCAAGCATCAGGCGGGGAACCTGTCGGATGCGGAACTGGCGATCCTTGAACGCGTGGCCTGTCCGGGGTCGGGGGCCTGCGGCGCGCAATACACCGCCAACACCATGGCCTGCGTGTCTGAGGCGATGGGTCTGGCGCTGCTCAATTCGTCAGGTGCGCCCGCGCCCTATGAAAGCCGCGACCAATACGGCCACGCCTCGGGCGAAGCGGTGCTGCGATTGATCGAAAAGAACATCCGCGCGCGTGACATCGTCACCCGCAAAAGCCTTGAGAACGCAGCGCGTATCGTGGCCTGCACCGGGGGCAGCACCAATGCGGCGCTGCATCTGCCTGCGATTGCGCATGAGGCGGGGATCGACTTCGACCTGTTCGATGTGACCGACATCATGCGCGACACCCCCTATTTCTGCGATCTGCGGCCGGGCGGGAAATACGTTGCCAAGGATTTGTATGAAGTGGGCGGCGTTCCGGTGGTGCTGAAGGAATTGCGCAAACTGGGCCTGATCCATGAAGACTGCATCACGGCCTCGGGCCGCACGCTTGGAGAGGAACTGGACGAGATCCGGGGCGATGCGGATGGCCGGGTGATCTATCCCGGCGCGACGCCCTTGACGCCGACAGGCGGTGTGGTCGGGCTGCGCGGCAACCTTGCCCCGGACGGGGCCATCGTCAAGGTCGCCGGGATGAGTGCCGAGGAACAGGTGTTCACCGGTCCTGCCCGCGTGTTCGAATGCGAGGAAGACGCGTTCGAGGCCGTCCGCAAGCGCGCCTACCAGGCGGGCGAGGTCATCGTGATCCGCAACGAAGGCCCCGCCGGCGGGCCCGGTATGCGCGAGATGCTGGCCACCACGGCCGCAATCGCGGGTCAAGGCATGGGCAAGAAAGTTGCCTTGATCACCGACGGGCGCTTTTCCGGTGCGACGCGCGGCTTCTGTGTCGGCCATGTCGGCCCCGAAGCCGCACATGGCGGGCCGATCGCGCTGATCCAGACCGGTGACATCATCACCATAAACGCAATCACAGGTGAACTGTCCGTCGCGCTTTCCGATGAGGCCCTTGCCGCCCGCCGTGCCGAATGGCCGGGCCCCCGACCCACCGAATATGCGACCGGGGCGATCTGGAAATTCGCAAAACTTGTTGGCGGCGCCCGGTGGGGGGCTGTCACCCATCCCGGCGCGAAGGCCGAAAAGCATATCTATATGGATCAGTGATTTCCGGACCACGGCCCCCGCGCCTTTCGCAAGGCGGGCGCGGGGACGCCCCGAAGCCTTCTGGCACCGCTCTTTCCGGGTCCGTTTCCAAGTGTTTCCAAGGTTGCAAAATGCCCGCTCTTCAGTGCAACACCGATTGCACCGAGAGCGGGAATCCGTCGTGACCCGACAGGAACAGGACAAGGATCGAACATGAAAACGCAGCGTAAGCCCGGGGAAAGCGTTGAAACGCAATGAATGACAGTGATTTCCCATTGGCTTCCCTGCCGATGTATGACCGGCCCGAATTGCGGGCCGAGACAGATCGCTATTGGGCGCTGATCCGTGCCGGGCTCACTGCACGCGGGATCGCCGCGCCCGAGGCGCTGCACCGGGGAGATGCCGCGCTGATGCCGCAATGGGGAAGTCCCGATCTCATCCTGTCGCAGACCTGCGGTTTTCCCTATCGGGCGCAATTGCATGGCAGGGTGGAACTGGTCGGGACGCCGGATTTCGGCAATGACGGCTGCCCAGCAGGATATTACCGGTCCATCCTGATCGCGCAGGTGGACGATCCGCGCGGCGACTTTGCCGCGTTTGACGGCGCGGCGCTGGCCTATAATGACGGACTGTCGCAATCGGGATGGGCGGCACCGATCAACCATGCTTCTGCAGCCGGCATCCGGCTTCGGCCAGGAGTGGAAACCGGATCGCATCGCGCCTCCGCCCATGCCGTGGCAGAGGGGCGGGCGGAACTTGCGGCGATCGACGCGCTGACCTGGGCGCTGCTCTGCACGTTCGAGGACATGTCGGGTGTCAAGGTGATCGGGGAGACAGACCCTACCCCCGCCCTGCCCTACATCACGGCAAAGGGGCGCGATGCGGCGGCCATCCGCGCTGCAGTGGCCGAAGCGATTGCCGCATTGGCCCCGCAGGATCGGGCGAAACTGCGCCTGGGCGGGATCGTGGAGATTCCGGCATCGGTCTATCTTGCGGTGCCCATCCCGCCATCACCTGAACAGATCGCGCAGGAAAACTGATCAAATCGGTCGCGACCCAGCGGAAGTTGTGCGGAATGGCCGTTGCATTGCCCTGAATGATGCGCCTTACTTCTCCACCACATTCACCAGCGCGCCGAGCAAAGTGACAGATCACAGCCCCGATACGCCCGTCATCCGCATCCGCAACCTGCACAAGAGCTATGGTCCGCTCGAGGTGCTTAAGGGTGTGGATCTTGTCGCGCCGCGTGGGCACGTGATTTCGCTGATCGGATCGTCGGGTTCGGGCAAATCCACGCTTCTGCGCTGCTGCAATATGCTGGAGGAAAGTCAGGACGGCGACATCGAGTTCGAGGGCGAGGCCGTCCGCTGGAAAGGCCAGGGCCAAAATCGCCACCCCGCCGACAAGGCGCAGGTGATGCGCATGCGCACGAACCTTTCCATGGTGTTCCAGCAATTCAACCTCTGGTCACATCTGACCATCCTGCAGAACGTGATGGAGGCCCCGGTGACGGTGCTGAAACGCGACCCGAAAGAGGTGGAGGAAAAGGCCCGCGCCTATCTGGCCAAGGTGGGGATCGTCGAGAAATGCGATGCCTGGCCTGCGCAATTGTCAGGCGGGCAGCAGCAGCGGGCGGCGATTGCCCGTGCCCTGTGCATGGAGCCGCGCGCGTTGTTGTTCGATGAACCGACCTCGGCGCTGGACCCGGAACTGGAGCAGGAAGTGGTCAAGGTAATCAAGGCGCTGGCCGAAGAGGGCCGCACGATGATCCTTGTCACCCATGACATGAAACTTGCCGCCGACGTGTCGGACCACGTGATCTTTTTGCACAAGGGAAAGATCGAGGAAGAAGGTCCGCCCGACCGGCTGTTCGGAAACCCGCAGACCGAAAGGCTGCGCGGGTTTCTGTCTGCCACCGCCTGAGGCGGCCAAAATCAAAACTTATCAACCCAAGGGAGCTACCCAATGAAGAAGATGATGCTTGCCACCGCGCTTTTGGCGCTGACTGCCGGCGGTTCGCTGGCGCAGGACGTGGTCCGGATCGGCACCGAAGGCGCTTATGAGCCCTACAACTACATCGATCAGGCCACCGGCGAACTGACCGGGTATGAGATCGAGCTGGGCAACGAACTGTGCAAGCGCGCCTCGCTGAACTGCGAATTCGTGCAGAACGCATGGGATTCGATCATCCCGAACCTGCAGTCGGGCAACTACGACATGATCATGGCCGGCATGTCGATCACCGATGAGCGGGAAGAGGTCATCGACTTCAGCCAGAACTACATTCCCCCTGCCTCGTCGGCCTATCTGGCGCTGACGGCAGATGCGAATGTCGGTGAAGGTTCCGTGATCGCCGCCCAGACCGGGACGATCCAGGCGGGCTATGTGGCCGAATCTGGCGCGACCTTGCTGGAATTCGCGACCCCGGATGAAACGGTCGCCGCTGTCCGCAATGGCGAAGCGGATGCTGTCTTTGCCGACAAGGACTATCTGGCCCCGATCGCGGCCGATTCGAACGGCGAAGTCGTTCTGCTGGCCAATGAAGTGCAGCTTGGCGGCGGCGTCGGCATCGGCATGCGGGAAACCGATACCGAGTTGAAGGAAAAGATGAACGCGGCCATCCAGTCGATGAAGGATGATGGCACGCTGAACACCATGATCACCAAATGGTTCGGCCCCGAAGCCGCGACCTTCTGATCAGGCGGGGGCGGCGATTACGCCGCCCCTCTTTCCCCGATGTTTGAATATTGCGCCGATCCTTCGCAACTGTCCGGCCTGACCTGGCTGAGCTGCTACCTGACCACGGGGACGCATTTCAATTTCTATTGGTCTTTCCTGACAGTGCTGATGCTGCTGGCCGTGACTGCGCCCACGGCGCTGGCCTTTGGGTTCGGCGGCGCGATGATGGCGCGGTCGCCCGTTTTGCCGGTGTCGCTGATCGGGCGGGGTTATTTCGCCGCCGTGCGCGGGGTGCCGGACATCGTCTATTTCCTGTTTTTTGTCATCGCGCTGGATCAGGGGCTGGAATGGGCCAAACACCTGTTCGTCTGCGATGATCTGAGCCAGCCTGTCTGGCAGGGCACGGAGTTTCGGGTCTGCGCGGCGGCCAAGGTGCCCTTGGCGACCTCTTCGGCGATCTGGCATTCGGCCTATGCCTTTGCGATTGCGGTCTTTACCTTTGCGCTGGTCTTCGGGGCCTTTGCTGCCAACGTGCTTTATGGCGCGATGCAGGCCGTCCCCCGCGCCCAGTTGGAAACCGGCGAAGCCTACGGCATGACGCAGCGGCAGGTGTTCCGCCGGATCCTTGTGCCGCAGATGTGGGTCTTTGCCTTGCCCGGGCTGTCGAACCTGTGGCTCATCCTGATCAAGGCGACGCCTTTGCTGTTCCTGCTGGGGATACAGGATATCGTCTATTGGGCGCGCGAACTGGGCAGCGCCAAGACGAGCGGGAACAACCCCTATCCACATGGCGACTGGCGGGTGTTCTACTTCCTCGCGCTGCTGGTGTTCTACCTCGCCTTCACGCGGGTGTCGGAAATCGTGCTGGGCCGCCTGACACAGCGCTTGTCCAGCGGGCAGGCCACGCTGGGCGGCGAACAGTTGCGCAAGGCGGGGGCCTGATATGGAGCCGATGACCTGCCTTGAGACCATTCAGGCCTATGGTCTGCGCTCGCTCGGGATCGGTGAGCGGTTGCTGCCCCGGTCGGATTTCACCCTTTGCCAGCATTTCACACTGATCGGATCAGGGATGATCTGGAATATCTATTTCGGCGTGCTGGCCCTGCTGTTCGGGTTCTTCCTCGCCAACGCGCTTGCGCTGGCCAAGGCCAGCCGCAGCCCCTGGACGCGCAAACCGGCAGAGTGGTTCATCTTCGTCTTCCGGGGGTCGCCGCTCTTTATCCAGTTCTTTCTGGCCTATGAAATGCTGGTCCTGCTGCCCAAGGCCGGGATCAATGTCATGGGGATCACCATCGAGACCGCCTGGACAACCCGCGCTTGGGCCGGGGCGCTGTTCGTGCTGTTCCTGAACACGGCGGCCTATTCAGCGGAAATCTTTTATGGCGCGCTGAAATCCGTGCCCAAAGGCGATGTCGAAGCGGCGGATGCCTATGGCCTTGCGGGTTGGCCGCGGTTTCGGCGCATCCTGTGGCCGACGATGCTGCGGCTGGGATGGCCCGCCTACACGAATGAGGCGATCTTTCTGTTCCATGCAACGACGCTGGTCTTTTTCTCGGGCTTTCCGGCGTTCCAGCAAAAGGGGGACGCGCTCTACTACGCCAACTTTTTTGCTGACAAGACCTTCAACCCCTTCATCCCCTATCCCATCGTGGGGTTCTACTTCATCATCCTGACACTGCTGCTGATCTGGGTGTTCAACCGCATCAACCGCTTTCTGAACCGGCATTTGCCTTCAAATATGACGGGCAGAATCCGCTTGCGTGCGCAGGTGATCCGATAGTAACCTTGATTTGATCAAATTCCTCGGGCGCAGCCCGGGTCCGCGGGAAAAGCGGCGCAGGGCATGGGGCCCGGCGGACATGGGATCGAACACAGGGGAAGGATCGGGGCCGGGCACATGCTCCCCCGCCTGAAAAAAACGATGATGAAGGATTGGCTGAGAAAGCATCCCGACGTCCGCACCATTCGCGTCGCGGCCGTGGATCTGAACGGGCAGGCACGCGGGAAGCGTGTTCCGGCCCGCTTTGCGGAAAATGTGACCAAGAACGGGACGCGGTTCCCCTTTTCGGTTCTGAACCTGGATATCTGGGGCGAGGATATCGACGACAGCCCGCTGGTGTTTGAACAGGGCGATCAGGACGGGGTGCTGAAACCCACCGAACGCGGCTTCATGCCGATGCCTTGGCTGGAGGCGCCCACCGCGCTTTTGCCCATATGGATGTTCCGCGAAAACGGCACGCCGTATGAGGGTGACCCCCGGCATGCGCTGCGCTCGGTGGTCGAGAAGTTCAAGGAACGCGGCCTGACGCCTGTGGTGGCGATGGAGCTGGAATTCTTCCTGATCGACGACAGCGGCAAGACGATGCAGGTGCCCGCCTCGCCCCGGTCCGGCAAACGGCGAAAAGCAGCGGAAACGCTGTCGATCCGGGCGCTGGATGCCTTTGATACCTTCTTCACCGATCTTTACGACGCCTGCGAGGCGATGGACATTCCCGCCGATACCACCACATCGGAAACCGGTCTGGGCCAATTCGAAGTGAACCTGATGCATTGCGACGATCCCTTGCGGGCCGCCGATGATGCCTGGCTGTTCAAGATGCTGGTCAAGGGGCTGGCACGGCGGCACGGCTTTGCCGCAAGCTTCATGGCAAAACCATATCCGGAATATTCCGGGTCCGGCTTGCACACGCATTTCAGCCTGATCGACGAGGATGGCCGCAACGTCTTTGACTCGGGCGGTCCCAAGGGTACGGCGACGCTGCGCTCGGCCGTGGCGGGCTGCCTGAACGCAATGCACGATTCCACGTTGATCTTCGCGCCGCATCAGAACAGCTATGAACGGCTGGTGCCGGGCAAGCACGCGCCCACCGCGATCTGTTGGGGGTATGAGAACCGCACCGGGGCGATCCGCATTCCGGCGGGAAACCCCTCGGCCCGGCGGATCGAGCATCGCGTGGCGGGGGGCGACGTAAACCCCTATCTGATGCTGGCCGCAATCCTTGGCGCAGCGCTGGACGGGATCACGCAGGCGATGGAACCAGCCGCCCCGATCACCGGCAACGCCTATGCCGTTGAAGGTCTGCCTCAAATTCCGGACAGTTGGGAAGGCGCGATCGAGGCGCTGGAGCAAAGCACCATCGTGCCACGCTTCATCCATCCTGAACTGATCAAGAACCTGATCCAGACCAAGCGGCAGGAACTGCATTACATCGGCGAACTGAGCGAAAGCGAAAGGGTCGAACTCTATCTGGATACGGTCTGAGACGTGCGGGGCCTGAATTTTCGCAGAAAATTCGTTGGCCCCGCATCGGGAAGGGGGCAACGATTTTTCTGCGAAAAATCAGCCCCCTTGCCGAATGCAATCCTCCGGCACTACCTTTGATCACGGCAGAACAGGCGAACACTCATGCGGATCGGCATTCTTCAGACCGGCCTCGCCCCCGAGGCACTTGCCACCGAGATGGGGGATTACCCCGACATGTTCGCTCGCCTGCTGGACGGGCATGGCTTCACCTTCCAGACGTGGAAAGTGGTAGAAGGGGAATTTCCCGCATCTGTGCAGGATGCCGATGGCTGGCTCATTACCGGGTCACGGCACGGGGTTTATGAAGATCACCCCTGGATCCCGCCGCTGGAGGATTTCATCCGTTCTGCTTTTTCCGCACGGGTGCCGGTTGTGGGCATCTGCTTTGGTCATCAGATCGTGGCGCAAGCCATGGGTGGCAAAGTGGAACGCTACAATGGCGGCTGGGCAGTGGGTGCGACCGAGTATGATTTCGGTGGCGAGACGCTGCGCCTGAATGCCTGGCACCGGGATCAGGTGATCCGCGTGCCTGAGGGCGCGAAGGTGATTGCCACGAATGAATTCTGTGCCAATGCAGCGCTGCTGTACGATGATCGCGCACTAACGGTGCAGGCCCATCCCGAATTCCGCCCCGCTTTCGTCGATGGCCTGATGCGAACAAGGGGCAAGGGCGTGGTCCCGGACGAGGTCATGGCGGATGCCACGGCCAAGCTGGACCTGCCCATACAGGACAAGACCATGGCGGGGCGTATCGCCGCCTTCTTCAAGGAACCGCGCGCCTGACATCCCGGCGCGCGGGCAACCGCAAAAACATAGTGTGACACATGTCCAAATGGACCGAGAAACTCCCCGAAGCCGCGCGTGATTTCATTGCCGGTCGCCGGGTCGACGAAGTGGAATGCATCATCGCCGATATCGCCGGCGTGGCACGGGGCAAGGCGATGCCAGCTTCGAAATTCGCCAAGCAGGCGAGCTACTTCCTGCCAAACTCCATCTTCCTGCAAACCATCACCGGGGAATGGGCCGACAATCCATCGGGGGCCTTCACCGAACCCGACATGATCCTTGTGCCGGATTTCAGCACCGCCACCGCCGCACCCTGGACGGCGGATGTGACGCTGCAGGTGATCCACGATGCACAGGACCAGCAGGGCAACCCCGTGCCCACTGCGCCGCGCAATGTGCTCAAGAAGATTGTGGCGCTCTACAATGCCGAAGGCTGGCAGCCCATCGTCGCGCCCGAGATGGAGTTCTTCCTGACCGCGCGCAACCTTGATCCGAATATGCCGGTCATGCCGCCCATGGGCCGGTCAGGCCGCCGCGCGGCGGGCAAGCAGGCCTATTCGATGAGCGCGGTCGATGAATATGGCAAAGTGATTGATGACATCTATGATTTCGCCGAAGCGCAGGGGTTCGAGATCGACGGCATTCTGCAGGAAGGCGGCGCTGGCCAGGTGGAGATCAACCTCGCCCATGGCGACCCGGTCGCGCTGGCGGATGAGATCTTTTTCTTCAAGCGCCTGATCCGCGAGGCCGCGCTGCGGCATGACTGCTTTGCCACCTTCATGGCCAAGCCGATCGAAGGAGAACCGGGCTCGGCCATGCATATCCATCATTCGGTGGTGGACATGAAAACCGGCAAGAACATCTTTTCCGACAAGAAAGGCGGCGAAACGCCGGAGTTCCTGCATTTCATCGCCGGAATGCAGACCCACCTGCCCGCCGCCGTGGCCCTGCTGGCCCCCTACGTGAACAGCTATCGCCGCTACGTCCCTGATTTCGCCGCACCCATCAATCTGGAGTGGGGGCGCGACAACCGCACCACCGGCCTGCGCGTTCCGATTTCGGGGCCCGAGGCGCGGCGGCTGGAAAACCGTCTCGCCGGGATGGACTGTAACCCCTATCTCGGTCTCGCGGCGAGCCTTGCCTGTGGCTATCTGGGGCTGAAGGCAGGCAAGATGCCGCGTCCGGAATGCACGCAGGATGCCTATAACATGGAAACGGACCTGCCCTACAATCTGGGCGACGCGCTCGACCTGCTGGAAGAGGACGCCGCCCTGCGCGAAGTGCTCGGGGTGGAATTCTGCAACGTTTATGACAGCGTGAAGCGCAATGAATACAAGGAATTCCTGCAGGTGATCAGCCCGTGGGAACGTGAGCATCTGCTGCTGAACGTGTGATGCGCCTGAACCTTCTGCACGCCAATGACCGGGCGGGGGAATATCCCCCGTCCTGGTATGCCGCCACGCGGGCCGAGTTCCCCCCTCTGCCCCCGCTGGCGGGCGAGGTACGGGCAGATGTCTGCGTCATCGGTGCGGGCTATACCGGCCTGTCCGCCGCGCTCCATCTGGCGCAGCGCGGATACCGGGTGGTGGTGTTGGAGGCGCACCGCGTAGGCTTTGGCGCGTCGGGGCGAAATGGCGGGCAGGTGGGTAGCGGCCAGCGGCTGGACCAAGAGGCGCTGGAGGCGACGGTGGGCCGTGCCGATGCGCGCCGCCTGTGGGATCTGGCCGAAGAGGCCAAGGGTATGGTGCGCGGCCTGATCGCAGACCATGACATGCCGGTGCGCTTCCATCCCGGCATCGCCCATGCATGCTGGACGACGGGGGAGGCGCGCGATGCGCAGGCCTATGCCGAAAAGCTGCGCCGTGACTACGACTATGACCAGGTGGAACCCCTGTCACGTGACCAGATGGCGCAACTTATCCCGTCGGGCGTCTTTGCCGGGGGCGAGTTGGACCGGGGCGCGGGCCATGTGCATCCGCTGAACTATGCCATCGGGCTGGCACGGGCGGCGCTGACCGCAGGCGCAGTGATCCATGAACAGTCCGAGGTGACGCGGGTGGATCAGGGCGCGAAACCTGTGGTGCATACCGCTGGGGGGCGGGTGATCTGTGATCACCTGATCCTCGCCTGCAACGGTTATCTGGGCGGGCTGGTGCCGCAGGTGGCGGCGCGGGTGATGCCCATCAACAATTTCATCTTGGCGACCGAACCGCTTGGCGACCGTGCGGCACAGGTTCTGGCCGAACCTATCGCCGTAGCGGATACGAAATTCGTGGTGAACTACTGGCGTCTGTCCGAGGATAACCGCCTGCTCTTTGGCGGCGGCGAAAGCTATGGCTATCGTTTCCCCGACATCATCCAGACCGTGCGCAAACCGATGCTGGAGATCTATCCGGCCCTGCGCGATGTGCGGATCGACCATGCCTGGGGCGGGACGCTGGCCATCACCATGACGCGCAATCCGTGCTTCCTGCGTGTTGCGCCGAACATCCTGTCTGCCTCCGGCTATTCCGGGCATGGCGTGGCG
This sequence comes from Rhodobacter maris, assembly GCA_943369275.1. GTDB lineage: Bacteria > Pseudomonadota > Alphaproteobacteria > Rhodobacterales > Rhodobacteraceae > Paragemmobacter > Paragemmobacter maris_A. Next base: position 32,366 of record CALRMS020000036.1, read on the forward strand.
CTGGCCACATTGGCCGGGCGGTTGCTGGCCGAAACGGTGGCCGGGCAAGCGGAACGGTTCGACCTGATGGCAACCCTGCCCACACCGCGCTTTCCCGGCGGCGCCATGCTGCGCTGGCCGATACTGGTTCTTGCGATGACATGGTTCTCCCTCCGCGACAGGTTGGGGTTCTGACCGCCCCTCTGGGCGATTTCCCGCCATCGGACACGGACAAAAACCTGCTGTCGTAAAGATGTCACTGGAAATTTGGCCTCTGCCCCTTTACACAAAATCAACAGAAGAGTTTCAGAAAAGGTGCACGATGGCCCCCGACGGACAGACGCTTGCCCCCAATGTCTATGACTCCGAGGCAATTCCCGATGCGGCCCGGGCCGAGATTGACCGCCTGCTCGCGACGGGCGACCTGTTTCGCTACACAGCCCCGGAAGGCGCACCCGTCGCGCTGCTAGAGGCGGAATTTGCAGCACTGCTGGGCGCGCGCTATGCGCTGGCCGTCTCCTCCTGCTCGGCCGCCCTGTTTCTGTCGCTCAAGGCGCTTGACCTGCCGCGCGGCGCAAAAGTTCTGATCCCGGCATTTACCTTTGCTGCTGTGCCATCTTCGATCGTTCATGCCGATTGCGTACCGGTGCTGGTAGAGGTGGGTGCAAATTACCGCGTGGATATGGCAGATTTCGAGGCAAAGCTCGACGACGCGCAGGCGGTGATGATCAGCCACATGCGCGGCCACACGTCCGATATGGATGCCATCATGGCCCTGTGCGATGCGCGCGGCATTCCGGTGATCGAGGATTCGGCACATTCTCTGGGCACCACATGGAACGGGCGCAATATCGGCACCATCGGCAAGGTGGGATGTTTCAGCTTTCAATCCTATAAGCTCGTGAACGCGGGCGAAGGCGGCATCATGGTGACGGATGATCCAGAACTCGCCGCGCGGGCGATCATCATGTCTGGCGCCTATGAGGAAAACTGGAAAAAGCATCCGGGCCTTTCCAACAGCTGCGCGCATTGGCAGAACAAGCTGCCCTTGTACAATTTGCGGATGCAGAATCTGTCGGCGGCGGTGATCCGACCGCAACTGCCCGAAGTGGCGCGGCGCGTAACGCAGGGGCGGGCGAACCATGATTGGGTCGCGGCGCAACTGAACGGCAGTGACTGGATGCAGGTGCCCCCTGCCCTGCCGCAAGAATTGCGAGCGCCAGATTCCATCCAGTTCAACCTGACCGGCGACTGGTCCGATGAAGAGGCGCGTGCCTTCCAGAAGGCCGCCAAGCGGCGCGGTGTTTCCGTGCAGGTCTTCGGCCTTTCCGAAGGCAATGCGCGTGCTTTCTGGAACTGGCAGTTCCTGAGCGATCTGCCCGAATTGCCGCAAACGCGTGCCATGCTGATGCGCGCCTGTGATGTGCGTTTGCCAGCCCGGTTGACCGAGGCGGAACTGGACTATATCGCCACCGCAATTCTTGACGCCGCCAATGACGTGAAGGGCTGATACAAAGAATTTTCTGCGAAAATTCTTTGCTCCGATCTTTCACAGAACCTTCAGCGCGGATCCAAGCCAAGGCCAGGTCGCCTGTGCGGGATCAACCACCTGTGTCTGCAACAGCCGACGCAGACGGGCGGCCACCTCACCCGGCATATCGCGCAGAACTCCTGCGCGAGCATGCAATGACAAGGTTCGCCCCAGCGGTTCAAACGGCAATGGACGCAGGTCCACGGCATCGCGAAACCGCGCCGCCTGATGCAGCGCCAATGGGGTAAGGATTGTCCAGCCGGCCCCTCCCGCGACCATCGCCAGAATGGGGGTGTAGCTGTCCAACTCGAACTTCGTTCCGATGCGGATATTCTGACGGGCAAGATGGGCGGCGATCTGGCGGCCCATAAGATGGCGGCTGGTGTAGTGGATGAGCGGCAGATCTGCGAAATCCCCCACCCCTTTCGGCGCGATGGCCAGAAAGGGCTCGGCCAGCAAGGGATGCACCTCGCGCCAGCCTTCGGAGATGTCCAGAGCGGCATCGGCGGCAACAACGATATCCAGCGCGCGGGTGGACAGGCGTTCCAGAAGATGGTGGCTCGCACCGGTTTCCAGCAGGAAACGGCAGCCCTTCAACTCGCCTGCCAGTTCGGCCAGCAGCCGGGGTGTCACCTCGGCATCCAGATCCTCGATCATCCCCAGACGCAGCGTCGTCAGCCCCGAAAGATCGGATTGCGCCAGTTCTGCCCGCGCCTCGGCCTCGGCATTCAGGATGACCTGTGCGTGGCGGCGGAACATGGTTCCTGCCGGGGTCATCGTCATGGGGCGGGCGCTGCGATCCAGAAGCGTTGCGCCAAGCGCGGCCTCAAGCGACGAAAGCTGTTGGCTCACCGCCGATGGGCTCACGCCCAGCCGCCGTGCGGCGGCAGAAATCGCCCCTTCCTCGGCTGCTGCGAGAAAGACCTCGATCCCCCAGAGCGTGACACGACCCTGGCCTTCGGTCATGGGTCGCGCCCCCTTTCCCGGTCAGAGCTTTGACAGCTTCTTCTGAAGCTCGGCCAACTGGCGTTTGATCTGGGCCAATTCCTCGTCCTTGGAACCTGCTTCTGCTGCCGGTTCCTCTTTGGTATGCGGAGCGCCGGTCCAGCCCGGCAGACCGCCCATGAAAGCCTGCATGAAGACCTCTTGCTGCTTGCGCATCGCCTCAAACCCCGGCATCGCCGCCATGGGGTTGGGGATGGAAGAGATGTTCTCCATCATCTTTGACTGGCCATCGCGCAGCATCTCGAACGAGGCGGCAAGGAACTGTGGCACAACCGATTGAATCTCGGTCGTGTAGGAGCGGACCAGATCGGTCAGCACCCCGATGGGCAGCACGTTCTCGCCCTTGGATTCATGTTCGGCGACGATCTGCAGCAGATATTGGCGGGTCAGATCATCCCCGGATTTCAGATCGACGATCTGCACCTCGCGCCCGGCGCGAATGAAACCGGCTATGTCTTCCAGCGTCACGTAATCGGATGTCTCAGTGTTGTAGAGACGGCGGCTGGCATAGCGCTTGATCAACAGCGGCTTGTCGGTATCGGCCATGGGCCACCTCCCCTTACGTTTTGCAGCCGCAGTGGCTGCAGTGCAGAGAAGCTTAGGACATGGAAATTCAAAAAGAAAGGGCGGGCACAAGGCCCGCCCAATGGCGCCAGTCCGACAGGGAGGTGAACGGCGGCGCGCGATCCTTGCGGATTACTTCGCAGCTGCAGCAGCTTTCTTCGCAGCAGTGGTCACTTCCGACGTCGCTTTCTTCACGGCGGCGGTGGCATCTTCCGAGATGTCCTTGCCAGCAGCCAGCATCAGCTCGACGGTTTCCATCTGAACCTTCTTCGCCACTTCGGCAAAGGCAGCCATGTTCTCAGCGGCCATTTCAGCAGCGGCCGATGCGAAATCCGTCACCGATTTGGTGTAATCGGTCGGCTCGGTCTTGGCCTTGGACACGTCGCTCAGCTTGGCCAGGGTGTCCTTGGTCCACTTTGCGGTGATCTCGGTCGATTTTTCAGCGGCTTCCAGAGCCACTTTCGACAGCTTCTCGGCCATTGCGGCCTGGGTCTTGAATGCGTTCTGCATCGCCGACGAGTCGACCGGGAACGAAGCCATCATGTCCTGCATGACTTTGGTGAGGTCGGGGGTCTTGGTCATTTCATCGCTCCTAGCGTTCCGGGCCTGAACCCGCTTCCTGATGACCAAGATATACATGCTGCAGCGCAGCAATTCAAGTCTTTTTCTGCAGTGCAGCATTGCGTGGCCGGAATGGGTCTCGCAACCGGAAATTGCGCAGAAGATCAACCGCTTGGTACGGCGGTTACATAGGTGCCTGGTGCCGGGGCAAGGATTTCCGCCCCCGAATCGCCTGGAACGCGCGCCTTGATCTTCTTGCCGGATTGCTTTGACAGCCACTCCGCCCAGCGTGGCCACCAGCTGCCCTTGGTATAGGTAGCAGAAGCCTTCCAATCATCCGGCGCGCCAGCCAACGGGGCATCACTGGTGTAATGGCCATACTTGCCCTTGGACGGCGGGTTGATGATCCCCGCGATATGGCCACTTTCTGCAAGGATGAAGGTCTTGTCCGGCGATCCCATCTGCTTCACGCCGTTGAAGCTGCCCCGCCAATGGGCGATGTGGTCCGTCTCGCAGGCGATGGCGCAGAGCGGCAGCTTCACATCCGACAGGTGGATCGGTCGGCCAAAGACGGGAAAGCCGGTGGTGGCAAAGCGGTCGCTCTGGCACAGGCCGCGCAGGTATTCCACGGCCATCTTGGCAGGCAGGTTGGTGCCATCGCCATTCCAGTAAAGCAGGTCAAAGGCGGGTGGCGCCTCGCCCATCATGTAGCTCTTGATGGCGGGCTGATAGATCAGGTCGTTCGACCGAAGAAAGCTGAAGGTGCGCGACATGAAGAACCGCGACAGGATACCGTCCTGTGCGGATTGGCGTTCGATGCCGTCAACAAAATCATCGTTCAGGAACACCCCCACCTCGCCGGGATCGGAGAAATCGGTCAGCGTGGTGAAGAGCGTGGCCGACTTCACCGATGTGTCGCCCGCCTTTTCAAGATGCCCCAGCGTCAACGACAGCGTGGTCCCTGCGATGCAATAGCCGACGCAATTGATCTGCGCCTCGCCTGTGATGCGGCGAACCTCGGCCATGGCGCGGAGATAGCCGTCGCGGATGTAATCATCCAGCCCCACATCGGCATAGCTGGAATCCGGGTTCACCCAGGACACGACGAACACGGTAAAGCCCTGTTCCACCATCCATTTTATCAGGCTGCTGGCGGGCTTCATGTCCAGGATGTAGAACTTATTGATCCAGGGCGGAAAGAACAGGAGCGGGGTCTGGTAGACCTTTTCGGTGGTGGGCGTGTACTGGATCAGCTCGAACATGCGATTTCGATAGACCACCGCGCCGGGGGTAGTGGCGATGTTCTGGCCCACCTGAAACGCTTCGGGGTCTGCCAGCGTGACCACCAGATCGCCCGAGTTGTTCTCGATATCGTGGACCAGGTTTTCCAGCCCCTTAACCAGGCTTTCGCCATCAGTTTCCACGGCCTTTTCCAGCGCATCGGGGTTCGTGCCCAGAAAATTGGTCGGCGCGAACATGTCGACAATCTGGCGCGTGAAATACTCCACCCGCCGTCTGTCGGCGGGGTCCAGCGTTTCCATGTCACCCACCGCCTCGGTGATCGCGGCGGCGTTCATCAGGTATTGCTGCTTGAGGTAGTTGAAGAACGGGTGGCTCTGCCACAGCGGGTTGGAAAACCGGCGATCCACAGGCGTCGGGTCCGGTGGGGCTTTCAACTCGCCCTTGGCCAGCACCTGCTGTGCCTCCACGTAATGCTTCAGGCTTTTGCCCCAGTAGCTGATCTGGTGTTCCAGAACTTTGGCCGGGTTCTGCATCATCTCTGCCAGATAGGCGGCGGCGGCTTTCATGTAGATATCGTTGGAGGGGCCATGCAGCGCAGTATCAACCTGCTTGCGCTTGCCCATGGCTGCAACGAGCCGGGCTGACAACTCTTCGACCTTGGCAAGATTCTCGTTCAATTTGACGAGCCGCTCGCCTGCGTCGTTCTCTTCCGTTGTCATGCGAAAAATTCCCCCCTATCCTCGCCGCTGCGCAGCATACCGCCGCCTGTCCGGGGGGGGAAGCTGCGAATATGTTCGTCGGCCCCTTCCGGACCAGGAGACTCGCCTTGCGGTATATGTACACGTACGACTTGATGGAGACGACTCGCAACACGAATGAGTGGCTGGGTGCCACAGCGCGCGCGATGGCGTCCTATCCTGCCTTTGCCATGTCGATGAACCCGGTGCTGCCGCTCATGGCCGCATGGGGCGAGGTGACGGAACGGACCTTCCGCCGGATGGTTGCGAAACCCGACTGGGGCATCCGGTCCATCGTGGGGCCGGACGGAACCGATCATCTGGTCGATGTGAAGACCGTGGTGGAAAAGCCCTTCGGCAATCTGGTGCAATTCTTTGTCCGCCGCCGCGCGCCGATGGCGCGCAAGATCATGCTGGTGGCGCCCATGTCGGGCCATTACGCCACGCTGTTGCGCTCTACCGTTGCGTCCCTGCTGCCCGATGCTGATGTCTATGTCACCGACTGGCACAATGCGCGCGACATTCCTGTTTCTGCGGGCAAGTTCGACGTCGAGGATTACACCCTTTATCTTGTTGATTTCATGCGGGAACTGGGGCCAGAGGTGAATGTCATCGCCGTCTGCCAGCCAGCACCGCTGACACTGGCCGCGACGGCCTATCTGGCCGCCGAAGACCCGTCCGCACAACCGCGCAGCCTGACGCTGATCGGCGGGCCGATCGACCCGGATGCCGCCGCGACCGAGGTCACGGATTTCGGCCGCCGCGTGACAATGGGGCAGCTGGAGCAGACCGTGATCCAGCGCGTCGGGTTCAAATACAAGGGTGCCGGACGGCTGGTCTATCCCGGCTTGATGCAGTTGCAAAGCTTCATCTCGATGAACGCCGAACGCCATTCCAAGGCCTTTGCCGAACAGATCATGCGCGCTGCGCGGGGGGAATCGTCGGATCACGATGCCCATAACCGCTTCTATGACGAATACCTCGCCGTGATGGATATGACGGCGGAATTCTACCTGTCGACCGTCGAGCGCATCTTCAAGAACCGCGAAATTGCCCTCAACGAATTCACCGTGAATGGCAAGAAGGTGGATATCGGCGCGATCACGCAAGTGGCGGTGAAAACCGTCGAAGGCGCGAATGATGACATCAGCGCGCCGGGGCAATGCGTGGCGGCGTTGGATCTGCTGACGGGGCTGCCCGATTCGAAAAAGGCAAGCCATCTTGAACCCGGGGCAGGCCATTACGGCATCTTCGCGGGCAAGAGCTGGCGGTTGAACATCCGCCCGCTGGTCTTGAACTTCATCGACGCGAATGCCGAACCGCCCAAGGTGCGCAAGCCGAAGGTCAGCCTGGCCTCTTCGCAATAGAGCGCAGCATCATGGGGCCATTGAGGAAAGCCTCGATGGCCGCTGTGACGGTTTCCGGTTGCTCCAGCATCGGCAGATGTCCCGCGCCGTCGACCACGCACAGCTTGCCATAGGGCGCAAGCTGTGCGGCGAAATCCTGACGGCGCACCGGAACAAGCCGATCCTCGGCCCCCGCGATGAAGAGCAGAGGCAGATTCGCGCGGCGTAGCGTCTTTTGCTGATCCGGGCGGCGTTGCAGGGCGCGGCTCTGGCGCAGAAACACGCCTTCGCCCAGCGTCAGCGCCATGTCACGCAAAAGCGCCATGATCTCACCCCGCCACTCGCTCGGGGCGAAGGCGGCATCGGGATATTCCTGCGCCACCACCTCTTTCAACCGCCCGGCCTTGGCGGCGACGATGCGCGCTTCGCGTGCCGCCGCAGTCGCAGGGGGTTCGGCCAGCGGATCGGTGCTGATCAGTACCGCGCGGCTGGCGCGGCCCTGATCCCGGCCAAGATCGCGGCGCAGGATATCCAGCGCGATATCCCCGCCCAAACCATGGCCAATCAGGATGAACTTCGGCGGTGCCGTGGCAAGGATCGCCTCCGACATCTGTTCTACCGTTTCGCCACGCGCAGGCACCGCGATGTGCAGCGGGTGCCTTGCCCCAAGATGCACGATCTGCGGCAAGAAAACCCGCGCGTCGCACAGCAGTCCGGGCAGAAAGAGGATCGGTTCCGTCACAGCCCTCGCGCCCAATCGGTGATGATTTGTATCACGGCTTCGGTCTGGCCGGGGCTGAGGATATCGCCCGCGATCACATGAGAGTAGGGATCGTCATCCCCCTGCATCTCGCGCAGTTCCACCTGCGTCGGTCCTCCCCAGGCGTCAATCACGGGGGGGATGCGGTCGGGATCGATGACCTGATCCGCAGGTGAAAACAGGAACAGCGCGGGCGTTGTGACCTGCCCGTAATCGGCAGCGCGGGCGGCACGGATCAGGCGGGCCATGGGATAGAGCGCCGAAGTCGGATATTCCGTCGTCCAGTGCCGTGCCTGTTCTGCATTCAGCGCGGTAAAGCTGCGGGTTTCCCCGGCCACGCTGTTGCCCCAGCTTTCGATGAAAGGCGCATCCAGCATCCATTGTGCGGGCGCATGAACGCCGAAATTGGGCGAGATCAGCACCGTTCCCGCCAGCCCCCCGTTCAAGGCCGGATCGGTCGCCGCCAGTGCGGCCAGCGTACCACCGGTCGAGGTGCCCATGACAATCACCCGGTCGCCCAGACGGCGGCCGATGGCCATCGCCTCGGCCATGTCGAACAGCCAATCCTCGGCGCTGGCCAAGGCCATCGCCTTGCCGTCACGCCCATGCCCAGCCAACCGCGTGAAGAACAGGTTCGCGCCCAGGTTCCGCGCCACCTCATCCGGCACGGGGCGGATTTCGGCAGGGCCTGCGGAAAAGCCGTGGATATAGACGATGGCGAGCGGGGTCTTTGCCCCCTTCGCGCCTGCCCAGAGGATGCGCTTGCCGTCACCGGGGCGGATGTCGGTAATTTGCTGTTCCCGGGCGGTGATCCAGCCCTCGGGGTCAGCGGGAATGTCGGCTTCTGAAAAGGCGATCGTGCGGTCCACATCCGTTCGCGGCACGGCAAACCACAGCACTGCAAAGCCAAGTACCAGCGCCAGCAGGCCGCGGCCAAGCCATTTTCCAAATGCCCGCATCACATTGCACCGCTGACTTGATCAACACTGTCCGCAATCATGGCAAGGCAATCGGGTGTTGAAAAGCGGTGATCGGCCCCTTTCACCAAGGTCAGGCGCAAATCAGGACAATCGGCATGGTCCATCAAGCGCAACGCAACGGCAGGCGGCACATCCGTATCCGCCGTGCCTTGCAGGATGCGCACAGGAAAGGGCAGTGCCAGCGGCGCGCGCAGGACAAGGTGGCGGCGTCCATCCTCGATCAGCCTGCGTGTGATCGGATAGCCGTCGGGCGAATAATCCGACGGAATGGTGATCTGCCCGTCCCGCATCAGCGCCGAGCGCTGCGCGTCGTCAAAGCTGGCCCACATGCTGTCTTCGGTAAAGTCCGGTGCAGGGGCGATTCCAACCATTCCAGCGACACGTTCCGGAATGGCGCGCGCGACCAGAAGTGAAATCCACCCGCCCATCGACGAGCCGACCAATACCTGCGGCCCCTTGGTCAGGGCGGCAATCACGGCCAGCGCATCTTCGGCCCAATCCCCGATGCACCCGTCCTGAAAGGCACCGGAAGATTGCCCATGCCCGGAATAATCGAACCGCAGGAAGGCCCGTCCCTGTGCAGTGGCCCAGTCCTGCAGAAACTGCGCCTTGGTGCCAGTCATGTCCGACATGAATCCGCCCAGGAACACCACCCCCGGCCCCTGCCCTGCCGTACGGACATAGGCGATGCGGCGGCCTTGCGGGGTGGTCAGAGTGTCAGTCATCGAATGCCTCCGTCTTGCGCCATCGTCATAACAGGCAGGCTGGGGCATCAGAAGCCCGCTCTGCACAGTCGCCGCGCAACAGCGCGTGACCCGCTTACGCGAGGCATCTAGGCGGCGGTTGACAATCCCGCCCCGCCCGCGCAGGAAAGCGCCACATAACCCGCAATCGGGCGTTCCGTGGGCGCCAAACCGACGAGGAGAGCCGTAGATGGCCCAGATTTCCCTGACATTTCCTGATGGCAACATCCGCCACTTCGACGCGGGCGTGACGCCCGCGCAGGTGGCACAGGCCATCGCGCCTTCGCTGGCCAAGGCGGCCATCTCGGCCATGGTCGACGGCCAGCACTGGGATCTGCAATGGCCCCTGCACGGCGACGCCCGCATCTCCATCAACACGATGAAGGATGACGTGCCGGCGCTGGAATTGATCCGGCACGACCTGGCGCATATCATGGCCCGGTCGGTGCAGGAGATATGGCCCGATGTGAAGGTCACCATCGGCCCGGTGCGCGATTACGGCTGGTTCTACGATTTCGACCGGGCAGAGCCGTTCACGCCCGATGACCTTGGCCAGATCGAAGCCAAGATGAAGCAGATCATCAACGCCCGCGATCCCGTGCGCACGGAAATCTGGTCGCGCGCCGATGCCTTGGCCTATTACGAAAGCCGGGGCGAGCCTTACAAGGTGGAACTGGTCCACAAGATCCCCGAAGATCAGGACCTGCGGATGTACTGGCACGGGAACTGGCAAGACCTGTGCCGCGGTCCGCATTTCCAACACACAGGCCAGGTTCCGGCGGATGGGTTCAAGCTGACACATGTGGCAGGGGCCTATTGGCTGGGCGACAGCAGCCGTCCGATGCTGCAGCGCATCTATGGCGTGGCCTTCAAGAACCGCGACGATCTGAAGGCCCACATGACCATGCTGGAAGAGGCCGCAAAGCGCGACCACCGCAAGCTCGGCCGCGAAATGAACCTTTTCCACATGCAGGAAGAGGCACCGGGCCAGATCTTCTGGCACCCCAACGGCTGGACGATCTACACCACGCTGCAGGATTACATGCGCCGCCAGCAGCGCCGCGATAGCTATGTCGAGGTGAACACCCCGCAAGTGGTGAACCGCAAGCTGTGGGAAGCATCCGGCCATTGGGAAAACTACCGCGAGAACATGTTCATCGTTGAGGTGGACGAAGAAGGCGCGCGGGAAAAGGTCGTCAACGCCCTGAAACCCATGAACTGCCCCTGCCATGTGCAGATCTTCAACGTGGGTCTGAAATCCTATCGCGACCTGCCGATCCGCATGGCGGAGTTCGGCTCCTGCGCGCGTTATGAACCTTCGGGCGCGCTGCATGGGATCATGCGGGTGCGCGGGTTCACCCAGGATGACGCGCACATCTTCTGCACGCTGGATCAGGTGGAGTCCGAATCCAGGAAATTCATCGAATTTCTTGCCAAGATCTATTCCGACCTCGGCTTTGACAAATGGCGGGTGAAGCTGTCCACCCGCCCCGAAAAGCGGGTCGGGTCGGACGAGATCTGGGACAAGATGGAGGCGGCCCTGGCCAATGCCTGTACGGCTGCGGGCTATTCCTATGAGTTGTTCCCCGGCGAGGGGGCCTTTTATGCGCCCAAGCTGGAATTCGTGCTGACCGATGCCATCGGGCGCGACTGGCAATGCGGAACGCTGCAGCTGGACCCGAACCTGCCCGAACGGCTGGATGCCAGCTATATTGGCGAAGATGGGGCCAAACACCGCCCCTTCATGCTGCACCGCGCCTGTCTTGGTTCCTTCGAACGCTTCATTGGCATCTTGATCGAGAACCACGCGGGCAAACTGCCCTTCTGGCTGGCCCCGCGTCAGGTGGTGGTTGCCTCCATCGTGTCGGACGCCGATCCCTTCGTCGAGGAAGTCGTCACCGCGCTCACCCTTGCCGGGGTGCGGGCCGAGGCGGATATGCGGAATGAGAAGATCAACTACAAGGTCCGCGAACATTCCGTGGGCAAGGTACCCGTGATCCTCGCCATCGGGATGAAAGAGGTGGAAGAACGGACGGTTTCCGTCCGCCGCTTGGGCGAGACGCAGACCGCGACCATGACGCTGGATGCCATCGTGGCGGAACTGACCGCCGCCGCGCTGCCGCCCGACATGCGTTGAAATCGGCGTGCAGACAGGTGCGATAGCGCCCCTGTCTGCCCACGGCGGCCCTTGCCTAAAGCAGGCCATAACAGGCCGATGCGCCAATTTTCCCCTTGTTTCATTGGCTTGCGTGCCAATGTCACGCTGTGGATTGGGGCTTGATTTTCACCCGGGCTTTGGCATGATTTTGCGCAGTGACGACAGACTTTCGACCGCCTCCTGTGTTGCTCAGGCAGCCGGACCTAGGAAGACCTGGCTGCACGGCCTGACGGCAATATCGCCGCGGGGAGGTAGTGAAAGGAGAATGCGGAATGCCAACAGGCACCGTGAAGTGGTTCAACACGACCAAGGGCTTTGGTTTCATCGCCCCGGATGATGGCGGCAAGGATGTGTTCGTGCATATTTCTGCGGTCGAACGGGCGGGATTGCAGGGTCTGAACGACAACCAGAAAATCGCCTATGAACTGCAGTCGGGCCGCGACGGGCGGGCCTCGGCCAGCGATCTGCGCCTACTCTGACGCCAGTAAACCGCTGAAACAAAATGACAATCACAGGGCCCGCCACAGGCGGGCCTTGTGCATTACAGCAGTTTCGCCTGCACTGCATCATCCCAGCCAAGGTGCCATTCGGCGCCGTTTCGGATCACCGGGCGTTTCATCACCGTGGGTTGGGCGGCGATCTGCGCCTCGGGATCGGAGACTTTCAGGAAATCGCTGAAGGCGCGATAGGTGGTCGATGTCTTGTTGATCACCCGGTCGCCGAATTCCGTAACGATTTCATCGATTTCCGCCGAGCTAAGCGGGTTGGCCCGCACGTCGCGGAAGGTGACGTCATGCCCTGCCGCCTGCAGCGCCTTGAGCGCCTTCTTGCAGGTGTCGCAGGTGGGAATACCGTAAAGGATCATGTTTTTACCCTGTGCAGCCGGTGGTGCAGCGCGCTGTGCAGCACCTTGTGCATACGCAGCGGCCTGTGTTTTGACCAGAGGTTAACCGATACTTGCGCCGAAGACGGCCCGCGTGATGGCCACCCCGGCCCAGGCCGACAGGCCCGTCAGCACCGTGCCCCAGATCGTATCGGTCATCACCATCTGCCAATGCCAATCCTTCATGATGGCATAGGAGGTGAACTCATAGGTGCCATAAGCCATCGCCCCGATCATCATCGCCGGGATCAGCACCGGCGCCCCCGTCTTCAGCGCGGGCAGCGAGACGAGGTAGATCAGCCCCGCCACATAGGCGAGGTAGAACAGCGCGGCTGGAACCACGCGGATGTTCTCCAGCATCAACGCCCCGATATGGCGGCTGAACAGCGGCTTCATCACCAGCGTCAGCATGATCGCATCGAGGATCAGGAAGACGGCGGCGGTGGACAGGTAGAGGGTGGCGATCTGCATGGGGCGCGCTCCTTGTGGGGGCACAGGTAGCACAGGGGGGGATGGGGGAAAGGGGTTGTTAACCAGTTGGGGGGAAGGTGGGTGGACAGGCGGCGCGGAATTCGGGAGGATTTCGGAAAGGAGGTCGCCCGCATGTTTGACCAGTCAAAGCTTGATCCCGTTCACCCCGGCGAGGTTCTGGCCGAAGAATTCCTTGCCCCCAAGGGCCTGAGCGCGGCTGCGTTGGCGCGACATATCGGGGTGCCTGCGAACCGGGTGTCCGCGATCGTCGCCGGGCGGCGGGCAATCACCGGGGATACGGCGCTGCGGCTGGCAGCCGCCTTCGGGACGACGCCGGAATTCTGGATGAGGTTGCAGATGCGGTGGGAGTTGGTGGTGGCCGGAAGGCGGGGAGTGGGGCTGGGAGGATGTCAGTAGTTCGCGCTGAACAATCTGCAAGTCATTGATTTTGGTTTATAAAGCGGAGATTTTTCTCGCCTCTGGTCGCAGAGTTTTATATGATTTTGGCTGAAACCTTGCAATTTAGGTTCTGGCCATGAAGCACCGTCCGCGTTCCCCGGA
>CALRMS020000037.1:0-43963 GCA_943369275.1 Rhodobacter maris
ATCGCCCCCACCGCGAACATGGCGTTCAGCAGGCTTACCATCGATGGGCCTTTCACGCCAAAGGCACGCAGCACTCGCGGATTGAAGACCACAGTAGAGATCCCGTAACCCGTGCCAAAGATCACAGATCCCACCAGCGTCGGCACCCAGCCGAACCCCGCCGCGATCAGCGCCGATCCCACCACCATTGCCCCCAGCGCATGGCGCGGGGTGATGGCGCGGCCCCGAAAGAACATCACCGCCACACCCACCGCCGACCCGATCCACAGCGCCGAAATCAGCCACCCCGCCTGTGCCACCGTCAGCCCGAATTCCCGCGCAAAGGCGGGCAGGGCAGGGCCATAGAGCGATTGCCCCGCGCCCATCAGCGTGAATGTGGTGACCCCGGCAAAAAGCAGCGCGGCATGGGTGCGAATAAGGCTGTTCAAGTTTGTCCCGCCGAAAAGGGTGTGTGTCGGGTGTCCCCTGCCCAAGCGGCACTGTCAACATCCCGCCGCATCCCTGAACCGTGAAACGCCGACGTCACGTCAGTGCTGCACAAACCCGCATCCGCGTGGCACGGTGCAAGGAAAGCAGGAGCCGTGACATGACCGATATCTTCATCCTTTCTGGTGCCCGTACCGCCATCGGCGGCTTTGGGGGTTCGCTCGCCAGCATGGCCCCCATCGACCTTGCCACTACGGCGGCCAAGGCAGCCCTGTCTCGCGCGGGGTTGGAAGGGTCTGCTATTGGGACCACCGTCTTTGGGCATGTCATCAACACCGAACCGCGCGACATGTATCTGTCGCGGGTGGCCGCGATGCAGGCAGGCGTGCCGCAAACCGTGCCTGCGATGAACGTCAACCGTCTGTGCGGGTCTGGTTTGCAGGCGGTGGTGTCGGGGGTGCAATCCCTCATGGCAGGTGATGCGGAAACCGCGCTTGTGGGCGGTGCGGAATGCATGTCGCGTTCCCCACACACCCTGCCCGTCGTCCGCTTCGGGCAAAAGATGGGCGATACCCGCGCCATTGACATGATGACCGGGGCGCTGACCTGTCCTTTCGGGACAGGGCATATGGGGATAACAGCGGAAAACGTGGCTGCCAGCCACGGCATCAGCCGCGCCGATCAGGATGCCTTTGCGCTTGAAAGCCAAGCCCGCGCCGCCCGTGCCTTGGCAGAGGGTTGGTTCAACGATGAAATCACTCCGGTTGAGGTTACCTCGCGCAAGGGCCCAGTAACGTTCGACCGCGACGAACACCCCAAGGCCACGACGATAGAGGCGCTTGCCGCCCTGAAACCGGTGTTCCAGAAGGATGGCACCGTGACCGCGGGCAATGCCAGCGGCATCAATGACGGGGCCGCCGCCCTGATCCTGTCACGCGGCAGGCGCGACGGTGCCCGCGCCCGCATCCTCGGCTATGCCGTTGCGGGGGTTGATCCACGCGTCATGGGCCTCGGCCCCATCCCCGCCACGCAGGCGCTTTGTGCCAAACTTGGCATGCGACCCCAGGATTTTGACCTTGTGGAATCGAATGAGGCCTTTGCTGCCCAGGCCATCGCCGTGAGCCGTGCGCTTGGCCTTGATCCCGCAAAGGTAAATCTCGCAGGTGGGGCCATCGCGCTTGGCCATCCCGTGGGCGCGACCGGGGCAATCCTTGTGGTCAAGGCGCTGCATGCGCTGGAACGCATGGGTCAGTCCACCGCCCTTGTGACCATGTGCATTGGCGGCGGGCAGGGCATCAGCCTAGCGATTGAGCGGGTTTGATCGTCTAACGCAGCCGGATGCGCGCCCGCGCAGACCGGCCCTCAGCATCGATCACCGACAGGGTCAGGAAACCCAGCCCGTCCAGCGGCAGCACCACGGCGCGGCTGCGCTCGGCTGTCACCATCGGCCTGCCATCCGCCAGCCATGTAAACGGTGCCGTCCCGCCCTCCACCCGCACCAGCACGCCTTCGGGCAGGCGTTCCACCTCGGCACCGTCTGGGGGGAAGGCAACGGCGGGAGCGTCTGCCTCCACGGCAAAGGCCGCGCTGCGCGACCGGAAACGTTGCAGCGGCTGGGGCAGCTGCGCATTGGCCACCAAAAGCGTCTCATGCGGGGCAGGGGGTTGCGGGGTCAGGTCGGGCTTCAGCCGCGCAAAGGCCTGAAACAGCACCGGCGCGGCAAGGTCCGCGCCAAACACCCCCGGCACTGGCGTACCGTCCGCCCGCCCCAGCCAGACACCCACCACATGTCGCCCGTCAAACCCGATTGCCCAGGCATCGCGATGGCCATAGCTGGTGCCCGTCTTGTAGGCCAACCGGTTGGCCGGGGCGCCCGGCGGTGGGGCCAGCCCACCCAGAATATCCGCCACCTGCCACGCCGCCACCCGCGACACCACCCGCGCGCCCTCACTGCTGATGCCATCCATCCGCCAGCGCAGGGGCAGCGCCACACCGCCCCGTGCCAGCGCTGCGTACAGCTGCACCAAATCCTGCAAGCTGATCCCGATCCCGCCCAGTGCGATGGCCAACCCCGGCTGGCCCTCTGGCAGGCGATACCCGACACGGGCCTGATCCATCGCCACCAGCAGCCGCGCCGGGCCCATCGCCTCGGTCAGTTGCACCACCGGGATGTTCAGTGACAATTGCAACGCCTGCCGCACCCGCACCGTGCCGCGATACTGCCGATCAAAGTTCTGTGGCGCATAGGTGCCAAACCGCGTCGGGCGGTCCTCCATCATCGTTTCGGGATGGATCAGCCCCTCATCAAAAGCCAGCGCATAAACCAGCGGTTTCAACGTTGATCCCGGCGACCGCAATGCCTGTGTCATATCGACAAACCCCTGACGCGCATCAGCCCGAAACGCCGCCGACCCGACCGAGGCAAGGATTTCCCCCGTCGCGTGATCGGCCACCACCATGGCCACCTGCAACCGCTCCCCCTGATGCTGCACGGTTTCCGCCGCCAGTGCCTCCAACGCGACTTGCAGCCCCTTGTCGATCGTCAACCGATGGACCTGCGCCCCCGGTGCATCCACGCGCGCGCGATCGGCCAGATGCGGGGCGATGGCGGGAACCGCCCTTCGCGCCACGGGCACGACCTCGCCGCGCGCCGCCTGCGCCTGTTCAGAGTCGATGATGCCCTTCGCCACCGCCCGCGCCAGAACCCGGTCGCGGGCATCCGCCGCGCGATCCGGGTGGCGGTCCGGTCTGCGGCTTTCGGGGCTTTGCGGAATGGCCACCAACAGCGCCGCTTCGGCAGGCGTCAACCGCCAGGGTTCCTTGCCAAAATAGGCAAGCGTCGCCGCGCGCAGCCCTTCGATGTTGCCGCCATAGGGCGCGAGTTGCAGATAAAGGCCCAGAATCTGCGTCTTGGTCAGCCGCCGCTCCAGCGCCAACGCGACCCGCATCTGCCGCAGCTTGCCCTCCAGCCGCCCGGTGCCGCTTTCCTCCAGCAATCGCGCCACTTGCATCGTCAGCGTGGACCCGCCCGAGACAACGCCGCCGTTCCACACGGCCTGCGCCACCGCCCGCGCCATTGCCCGCGCGTCCACCCCGGCGTGATCCATGAACCGCCCGTCTTCATAGGCGATCAGCATGTTTATGAAGGTGTCATCCGCCGCATCCGGCGACAAGGCCAACCGCCAACGCCCATCCGCCACCGTATAGGCACGCAGCAATTCCCCTTCACGATCCTCGACCAGCACCGATGTTTGTGGCACCAGCGGCGGCAACACGGTCGCCGCCACCCAATCGTCAAACCCGTCGTGAGCCATGGCGGCAAGGAACAACCCCGCCGCCAGCCCGAAAACTGCCCGCGCGGCAGTCACCACCTTACTCCGTCACGGTGACCCGCCCTGTATCGCCCACCGCGCGGAAGTCCGGGCGATACATATCCTCGACCGACGGGGCAGGGTGGTGGAACGATCCCGGCGACACCACACGCACGATATAGGCAATACGGAAAGGCTGATTGTCCATCCGGTCGACGGCGGCAAGGAAACGGTCCTGCCGGTATTCGGCATGGGCCACGACATCCAGCACCTCCAACCCCTCCAGCGCGGGCAGGGTGCCACCGCTCATCAGGTTGGGATTGTCGATCTCAAACCCGGCGGGCAGCGGGTCATTCACCATCAGCCGCGCCTCGCCGCGTGCAAAGGGCGTTACCTCCAGCACCGCGATCATCCGCGTTCCCGTGGGCAGCAAGCCGGGATCAATGGCGCTGCCATCCATCGACAGATAGCGCCGCGTGATTGCATAGCCGTTGCCGGACGCCGGTTCCGCCACATCTGGCACGCCAAAGGTGGTAACGGTCAGCGTCGTATCTGCCCCGCCATTTGCCACCGCCACCGGGGCCGCCCCAAGAACCCGCATTTGCACCAAAGGCCCTGCTGCGGGCTGGCCATCAATGGTGATCCCGCCCGCATCCGGCGCGTCGATCAGAGCATTGGCCGCCAGCAACGCCCATGTGCTTTCCTGTGTCGACAATGGCCCCGAAGTTGCGATCCGGTTGGTCAGCGCCTCGCGGTCCACAGCGTTGGACCCGGCCTCTACCGCCAGAGTCAGCACCGCGGCCGCATCGCGGTAGGTGGTGCCGTAATCGGCGCGGAAAAGTTGTTCTGTCTCGACCGTTGCGGCCTGCAGCAACGCACCTGCCCGCGCAAACATCGCATCCGCCCGCGCCTGTTCGCCATATGCAGCCAAAGCCGCGCCAAGCTGCGCCATTGCCGTGGGCGTGGCAAAGGCGTCGCCCTTCACATCGGCGTAATAGCGCAGGTCACCGATGGCCGCCGCCCCTTCGCGCGCCAGAACCATCAGAGAATAGGCCAAAGCCTCACCGCCAAGGTCGAAGTCGGGCGCGAAATTCACCTGATTGCGCAGGTTGTCCAGCGCCATCCGCATCGCCCGGTCGGGCACGTCAAACCCGCGCGCCTTGGCGCGGGAGAGGAAGTCGGTCACATAGGCATCCAGCCACAGATCCCCCGATCCCGGCCCCCACAGGCCAAAACCGCCTTCGCTGCCCTGATTGGTCAGGATCTCGGCTACGGCTTGCTGTACCCGCCCGCGGACATCGTCCGACCATGGCAGATCCATCGCCTGTGCCACCTGATCAAAGTACAAAAGCGGCATCGCCTTGGAGGTCATCTGCTCGGTGCAGCCATAGGGATAGCGGTCCAGCGCCGCCAAAATCCCCGGCGCGTTCAGCCGCGCCAAAGGCCCGATGGCCAGCGTCGCCCGCGCGCCGGGCGCATAGCCCGCCAACACGGCATCATCGAAGCTGAAGACCTGCCCGGCCGCCAGATCGAAGCGCGAGACCTTCACCACTTCCGGGTCGCCGCGCTGCACAGGCAGGGCGAGCGTCTTGGTCAGCGTCTTGCCGTCCGGCGTGGTCAGGGTGACGGCAATTTCCTGCACGCCTTCCGCACCCGCCGTGACCGGCACGGCGATGACTTGCTTGCCCTTCTCGGACAGGTCGATGGTCGCGGGCACATCGCCCAAGGTCACCCCGGTGCCGGAAACCGCCAGCCCCATGGTTCCGAAAGGCCCGGTCGCATGGACAATCTCCAGCAGAACCCGGCTGTCATCCCCCGGTGCCATGAAGCGTGGCAGCGATGCCGTCACCACCACCGGATCGCGCACCAGCACATCGGCGCTGGCTTGGCCCACCCCGGTTTTCGACCATGCCACGGCCATCACCTTCACACTGCCGTTGAAGGCGGGGAGGGTGAATTCCGTGCGGGCGTAACCATCAGCCCCCACTTCCACCGGCCCGGTGAAATAGGCGACCAGTTCCTCTGTGGGAGGCGGGGCTTGCAGCCGCGCCTGCGAACCGGCATCGCCGCCCGACCGAACCATACCCTCGGCCCCGTTCAGCCCATCGATCAGCCGACCATAGATGTCGCGGATACCCACCCCCAACTTGCGCTGGCCAAAGTAATGTCCCTGCGGATCGGGGGGCGTGAAGGCGGTCAAGTTCAGGATGCCCTGATCCACCGCCGCTATGGTGACATAGGCCGCCTCGCCTGTGGCCACGCCTTCAACCTTCACCGCCACCGGTAGCACCCCGCGCGGATCGGCTTCTGCGGCAACTTCGACCGTGGCAGTCAGCGCCCGCGTCCCCGGATCGACGCCCGCATGGGCCAGCCCCAGCGCACGCGCCGGGTTGCGCCCCGCCGCCACATCCATCGGTCGTAGCACCTGCGCGGTGACATAGACTCCCGCGCCCCAGTCATTGGTTACGGGCAGGTCGATCACATTCTCGCCTTCAACCACATCCACCGCCTGCATGGCCACCAGACGGTTTGACAGCACCAACACCACCGCCTTCCCGGCAAAGCGCGGCACAAGGCGAAGCTTTGCCGTTTCGCCCGCCGCATAGGCAGCCTTGTCCAGCGACAATTCCAACGTGTCGGGGGTTGATGCTGCATCGGCCGCCGCAAACCACCCAGCGGCAAAGCTAACAGAGGTTGCCGCCGTGCCGTCCGCCTGCATCACCGCAAGCTCGTATTCACCCCATGCCACAGGCGCCGCGATTTCGGTTGGCGCGGTCAGCGCCGCCTCGCCCTGGGCCACCCGTTCGCGCCGCGTGACGGGTTCCCACATCCAGTTGCCAAAGCTCTGATACCATTGATAGGTCGTCTCAACCCGCACCAGTTCCCAGCGTGTGGCCATTGCCGTGGCTTTGCCATCCCGCCCAATTGCCGCCAGCGTAAACCGCGCCTCGCCATTCTCGGCCACCACACCATCAAACATCGGTTTCACACCGATCATCGCGTTTGCCGGGGCCAGCGGCACGGTTGTCACCCGTTCCACCGGGCGGCCCGATCCTTCGGCCACACGCAGCGCGATCCGCGCCTCCAGTGGGCGGCCCGCATCGCCCGCATCGGGCAGCAGCGCTGTCACGGTTGCCAGCCCCGCCGCATCCGTTCGCGCGGGATCAAGGCTTTGCATTGCGCCGTTGAACGGCTCATCATGGCGGCCAAAGCGATAACCTTCCCAGCCTGCAATGCTCTCGGCCGCGCGCAGGGTCACCTCGCCCTCGACGGCCAGATCGGCCCCCGGCGCGCCGAACAGGTATCGGGCGGCGACATTCATTTCGGCCACTTCACCCAGACGCAAGCCTTCGGGCACAGTCACATCAAAATCGATCCGCTCCGGCAGGAAATCTTCGACCAGAAAGGTGGTCGCGGCCAAGGGCGGGGCGTCCACATCGGCCAGAACCTCCATCCGCCACACGCCGCGCGGGGCTGATCCAAGGATTTGCTGGCTGAACACATAGCCACCGCCCCAGTCACTTACCGACATCCGCGCATGTTCCACGCCATCAGGGCGCTTGACCACGGCTGTCAGGGGTAGCCCCTCAATGGCCGCCGCCCCGCTGTCGCGGGCAAGGGCCGTGGCATAGACCGTTTCCCCAGCACGATAAGCACCGCGGTCCGTCGTCAGGAACACGTCCACAGGAGGTGCGGCCTCGCGCCCTTCAACCCCGCGATCGGACAGGTCAAATTCCGGGTCGTTCAGCGACAGGAAGGCGATGTCCGTCTCGCCCTCACGCGCGACCACCAGCGCAGGTGCGGCACCACCAACCCCGCGCGTCAGCCCGGCGTCAAAACGCGCATAGCCCTGGTCATCCGTCGTTGCGCTGCCCAGAACCTCATTTCCGTTCGATAGCAGATCAACCGTCACGCTTGCCTTTGCCTCTGCGTTGCCAAGGCCACGGACAAAGACATGCAGCCCGTCCACCCCCGAAAGCGTGGTGATCCCCAGATCGGACACCGTGAACCATTGCCACCCGGCCGGTACTTCCCAAGGCTGTTCCCCCGGCACCGATGCGCGCAGTGCGTAGACACCTGCAGGTTGCCCGGCCAATGCCTCATCCATCGGCAGGCGTGTGGTCACATCGCGGTTTACCTCCATCCCGACCGTGGCGCTACCGGTCCAGACTTCGGTTCCCGTCTGAGTGCTGAAATCACTCTCCTGCCATTCCGCCATCGGGGACGACAGATAACCGTTCTGGAACGCCCGGATCAGGTTGCGGTCGGTCACACGATACAGCGTCAGGTCCAGCGCTTCGGTATTCACGGTCTCGACCGGCAGCGCCGCACCGCCCGCCTTTGGCAGAACATAGGCTCGCCCCGGAAAGCGCACACCGGGATTGCGATCCCGAATATAGGAGGTGATGTCGACAGACGCGCCCAGCACCTGCCCATCCGCCGCTGGCAGGCCTTCGCGGAAGCTCACCGTCGCGCGCTGTCCATGGGTCAGCCCCTCGACGCAGATATCGCGGAATTGCGCGCTGACCGTCAGGCCCGGCTCATCCAGTTGAACGAAACTGGCGTAATCCACGCCCTTGCCTGCCAGATCCTCGGAGAACGTCGCGCAAAGGCGCGGGCGGGCGCTGTCGGATTCAACCCGGTTCTCGACGATGCGAAAGCCGTATTTCCCCGCCGCCTCGGCCAAATAGACGGCTGTGTCATCTCGTGACTGCAGCGATTGCGCCAGCCGCAGCGCCCGCACCGTATCACTGCCCCGGTCCAGCCGTTCCAGCGCTTGGCCCATATAGACAAGGATTGTATGGCGTTCCGGCGCACTGTCGGCGCGCAGATAGGCGTTCACCGCCGCAAAATAGGACCGCTCGCGATAGCTGCGCTGATCCGGCCCCTCCGCCTCGCCCGCCGCAAGCAGCAGCCGGGCGTATTCCGCCCAATCCCCTGCGGCATCTGTCAGGTTGATTGCCGCACCTACATAGCGCGACGCGGTGTCGAAATCCCCCGACATTTCGGCATCCATCGCCGCTGCCATCAGATCAGGCGCGGTCCAGTCGCCCGTCATATGATCGCCCGCAAGACCTGCCGCCTGCTGGGTCACCGAGGAGAATTCCCAATCCTGCACAAAGCCGATCTCGCCCCGCCGCAGCTTTGCCCGGTCTGCCGCGCCATCGGCGGCGAAAAGCACATAAGCCGAGATCGCCCCGGCATAGGGCGACCCTTCACCCGGCCCGGCCTTCAGGAAACAGCTGCCGTTCCGTCCATTGAAGGTGAACGCTTCGCATTGCGCATTGGCCAGACATGCCCGCTCGCAGGCCTCTAGCGTGGTGTCGAAGGCCGACGAAAAATCGCCACCTGGCAGGTCCATGTCCTGCGACAGGACCAGCCGCTTCGCTGGCACCAGATCCTGCGCGGATGCAGGAAAAACGGCAAAGGACAGGAGGGCGGAAACCAGAAGGGCAAGACTACGCATGGCAACACCGTGAATGGCTGGACAATTTTCGATGCTGGCATGTCAACCGACCCGCTGGCAATGAGTCGTCCAATTGCCGTCGACGTTTACCACTGGTTTACCGACCTCGCCGATGCTGGTTGCGGGACCAGCAGGGAATCGCATCGGCCATGACACCGGCAGAAAGATTGGCACAGGAACGCCGCGCACGAATGGCGGCCGAACGGCATCTGGAATGGAAAAGCCGGGAACTTGCCGCAGCGAATGAAAAGCTGGCCTTGCAGGCGCGCGCGCTTTCGGAACTGGTGGTCGAAGAACGCCAATCCGCCCGCGCCGCCCAGTCCGAGGCTGCCCGATTGAAAGGGCAGAACGAACGTTATCTGGGCGATCTGGACCGTGCACACACCACTGCCGTCATGGCCGAACGCCGCCTTCGGACGTCGATCGACATCATCCGCGATGGCTTTGCCGTCTTTGACGCCGAAAATCGGCTTCTTCTGGCAAACAGGGCCTGGATGCATCCCTTTGCAGAAGGCACCCTTTCGCCGGGCATGGCCTATCGTGATCTGCTTGCCGCCGTTGCGCCACTGTTCCGGCTTGAACAGGATGCGGAAAGCTGGATCGACGCGATGTGTGACCGCATCGAAGGTGACGAAATCCCGCCCGTGGAACTTGCCCTGCAATCGGGTCGCTGGATCCGGCTTGAGGACCGCCGCGCCCGCGATGGCGACCGCGTCAGCCTAGCCATCGACATCACTGCCGAAATGCGCCTGCGCGCGGCGGTCGAGGCGATCCCCGACGGGTTCGTGATCTTTGACAATCAGGATCGCCTGATCATGTGCAACCAGCGCTACCGCGAACTTTATGCGCTTTCGCAGGAACTGATCCGCCCCGGAACCCGGTTTGAAGCCCTGCTTCGTTCCAGCCTTGCCAACGGACTGCATGCCGATGCGCTGGGCCGCGAAGAGGCGTGGATCACCGAACGACTGGCGGAATATCGCGCCGCATCCGGTGCGCTCGAACAGCGCTTTACCGATGGCCGCTGGATACGCGCGCAGGATCACATCACACCCGATGGAGGCCGCGTCGGTTTGCGCAGCGACATCACCCCCGAACGCGTGGCACAGGAAACCCTTCTTGCCGCCCGTGCCGCGGCCGAGGCTGCAAACCGCGCCAAATCCGCATTCCTCGCCAATATGAGCCATGAGATCCGCACCCCGATGAATGGCGTCGTCGGTATGGCCGAATTGCTGTGCGGTACCGACCTGACCGAGGAACAACGGCTCTTTGCCGAAACCATCCGTTCCTCTGGCGAGGCGCTTCTGACGATCATCAACGACATTCTGGATTATTCAAAGATCGAAGCCGGTCATCTGGCGCTGCGCCCCGAACCCTTTGATCTGGAGCGGTTGATCCATGAAACCGCGATCCTTCTGCAACCTCAGGCCCGCGCCAAGGGGATCGAACTGCTGACGGACTATGACATGTTCCTTCCCACCCGGCTTGTCGGCGATCCGGGCCGGCTGCGGCAGGTGCTGACCAATCTGATGGGCAACGCGGTAAAGTTCACCCAAACCGGCCATGTCCTGGTGCGTGTCGTCGGGATTCAGCCCTTTGATGGAACGGCCCGTCTGCACATCACCGTAGAGGATACAGGCATCGGCATCGCGCCCGACC
Source organism: Rhodobacter maris (assembly GCA_943369275.1). Lineage (GTDB taxonomy): Bacteria > Pseudomonadota > Alphaproteobacteria > Rhodobacterales > Rhodobacteraceae > Paragemmobacter > Paragemmobacter maris_A. The sequence goes on from CALRMS020000037.1 coordinate 10,861, forward strand.
ATCTGGAACGCATCTTTGACGAATTCACCCAGGTCGATGATGCCGCCGACCGCCGATACGAAGGGACCGGGTTGGGCCTTGCGATAACCCGCCGTCTCATCACCCGGATGGAAGGGGAGATATGGGTCGAAAGCGAACCGGGCAGCGGGTCCTGCTTTGGTTTCACGCTCACCCTGCCCGTCGCCGAAGAGGCGCTTCCCCCCCGCGTTCCAACCAGCCTGCGCAGTTTGCTGCTCTGTGCCGGCAACCCGACCAACCGCACAATCATCGAACGACAGCTGGCCCCTTTCGGCATTGATCTTACAACGTGTCGTAGTGGGGATGAGGCGCTGGATCGTGCCCTGTCCGGTGCGGATGCCGCCATCCTCGTGGATCACGGGGCGGATAGCCTGGATGGCCTTGCCCTATGCAGGACCCTCGCGCAAAAGGGTGCGGCGCTCCCGCGTGTAGTGATGGTCACACCCGACCAGTTGCCTGAGGCCGAGGCCGCAAGACAGGCCGGTATCGTGCAAGAAATCCTTGTCAAACCGGTGCTGCGCGCCGACCTGTACCGCGCCTTGACGCGGCAGACAGGCAGCACGATCCCGCTGGCAGCAGCACTACAAACCCGCCGCATGCGCGTGCTTGCGGCCGAAGACAACAAGACCAACCAGCTTGTCCTTGCCAAGATGGTGCGCGACCTTGATCTCGATCTGCGCTTTGCCGACAATGGCCGTCAGTCGGTGGAGGTCAGGCAGGATTTCCATCCTGACCTGATCTTCATGGACATCTCGATGCCCGAACTTGACGGTTGCGCCGCATCAAGCGAAATCCGCCGCATCGAAAGCGGGCGCGCGAGGGTGCCGATCATCGCCCTGACCGCGCATGCTATGGAAGATGATGGTGTCCGATTTCTTGCCGCTGGAATTGATCGGCACCTGACCAAACCGCTGCGCAAATCCGCGCTGGTCGAGGTGCTTTTGCATTTCTGCCCGCCTGATGCCGTGCTCGGCCCCGTTGCGGCGCAAAGCACCGCTGCCTGACCTGTGGTTCAGGCGGCTGCTTCGGCCACCTGATCGCGCAGAAATACCAGCCGGTCGCCGGCAGACCGATCCGGCGCAAAGGCATAGCCACCGGTGTCAAAGCCGCGCAGATCATCGGCATCGGTCAGGCGATGTTCGGCGATGTACCGCGCCATCGCCCCACGCGCCTTTTTGGCGAAGAAGGAGATCACCTTCGCCTCTGCCCCACGCCCTTCCAAAAAGACGGGCGTGATGACCCGCAGTTTCAGCGCCTTCTGGTCCACTGCCCCGAAATATTCCTGCGATGCGCAGTTCACCAGAATATCTGTCTCCGCCTCGACTGCCGCGCCGTTCAGCGCCCGCGCAATCCGGCTGCCCCACCAAGCGTAAAGATCGCCGCCCTTCGGGTTTTCCAGCCTGCTGCCCATTTCCAGACGGTAAGGCTGGATCAGGTCCAGCGGCCGCAGCAACCCGTAAAGCCCGGACAGGATCCGCAACCGACCCTGCGCCCAGCGCAGCGCATCCGGATCCAGCGTCCGCGCCTCAAGCCCGGCATAGGTATCGCCGTCAAAGCAGAAGGCCGCAGGTTTCAGCGCCGCAGGATCGGGCTTGGCCGAAAAGCTGGCGAAGCGTTCGGCGTTCAGCTTGGCCAATGGTTCAGAGATCGACATCAGCTTGCGCAGATCGGCCACACTCAGCCCGCGCGCAATCCGTGCCAGCTTGGCGGCATCGGCGGCAAAAGCGGGCTGCGTCGGCTCCAACCCCGCAGGCAGGCCGCGGGGTTCTTCATCCAGCCGTTTCGCGGGGGAAATCACGGTCAACATCGCAGGCTCCTTTGCCGATCAGATAGGTCTGATCACGCTTCTCGCAAGACATCCAGAAACGCCTGTCCAAACCGTTCCACCTTCTGCTCACCCATTCCCTGAATCCGTTCCAGATCGGACAGGTTGACGGGCCGCCGTTCGGCGATCAGGCGCAGGGTGGAATGGGTGACGGACAGGTACTTCCCCGTTCCATCTTCGCCCCGCGACAGGGCCAGCTGCGCATCGGCGAGGCGATCGAACACCTGCGCCGCAGGCCGCCCAGCCAGCCGCATCCGTTGCGGATGCAGCGCCTCGGCTGCGCCGTTGATCACCTCAAGGAACGCGGCGCCATAGCTTTCGAGCTTTTTCGCCCCCACCCCAGTGATCCCCGCCATCCCGTCCAGGTCAGCGGGTCGCTTCTCGGCCATCTCGATCAACGTGCGGTCGGGAAAAATCACATAGGCAGGCACGCCCGCCGCCTCGGCCAGCGCGCGGCGCTTGGCCTTCAGGGCAGACAAAAGCGGCGCATCCTCATCTGCCACCAAGGCACGCACCGCCACCCTCGGCTGGGCCGACGCGATGGTATCGCGCCGCAGGGTGATGCTCTCTTCCCCCCGCAGGATAGGCCGCGCGGCATCGGTCATGCGCAGCGCGCCGTGCCGTTCGGTATCCGGGCGCACCAGATCACGGCCCATCATCTGCCGAAATACAGCGCCCCAGGCGGCCTTGCTCAGGTCGCGCCCCACGGCAAAGGTCGGCAGCTTGTCATGCCCACGCTCACGCACCTTTTCCGTGGCGCTGCCGGTCAGAATGTCGATCAGGTGCCCTGCGCCGAACCATTCCCCCGTCCGCAGAATGGCCGAAAGCGCCTTGCGCACCGCTTCGGTCGCATCGAACAGATCGGCAGGCCTGTCGCACAGATCACAATTGCCGCAAGGCGCGGCGGTTTCACCAAAGTAGCCCAGAAGAACCTGTCGGCGGCATTTCATGGCCTCGGCCAGCCCCAGCAGCGCATTTAGCCGCGCATGATCGGCGGCCTTTCGGTCGGGGGGGGCAAGCCCTTCATCGATCTGGCTGCGGCGCAGGCGGATGTCGTCGGGGCCATACAGCGTCATGGTTTCCGCAGCTGCGCCATCACGGCCTGCTCGACCGATTTCCTGGTAATACCCTTCAATCGACTTGGGCAGATCGGCATGGGCCACCCAGCGGATATCGGGCTTGTCGATCCCCATCCCGAAGGCCACGGTCGCCACCACGATCAGCCCATCCTCGCGCTGAAAGCGCATCTCGACCTGGCGGCGTTCCTCCGGGTCCATCCCGCCGTGATAAAAGCAGGCGGCATGCCCCTCATCGCGCAGGGCCTGTGCCAGCGTTTCGGTCTTGGCACGCGTGGCGCAATAGACGATCCCCGATTGCCCTTTTCGCGCAGAAGCAAAGCGAAGCACCTGCGTGCGGGGATTGTCCTTTACTGCAAAGGCAAGGTGGATGTTTGGCCGGTCGAACCCGCGCAAAAAGGTTTCCGGCATGACCCCGTCGAACAGGCGCGTCACGATCTCTGCCCGCGTTTCCTCATCCGCGGTGGCAGTGAATGCCGCCAGCGGAACGCCCAGACTGCGCCGTAACTCGCCGATGCGCAGATAATCGGGGCGGAAGTCATGCCCCCACTGGCTCACGCAATGCGCCTCATCCACAGCGATCAGGGTGGTCTTGATCCGGCGCAGCATCGGCAGAGTGGCCGCCGAGGCAAGCCGTTCAGGCGCCATGTACAAAAGCTTTAACCGCCCCTCATCCAGCGCGGCGAACACCTCTTCCGTCTCTGCCTCGGTGTTGCCGGATGTCAGCGCGCCCGCCTCAACCCCCGCTTCGCGCAGCGACCGGACCTGATCCCGCATCAGCGCGATCAGGGGTGAGATCACGACAGTCACCCCATCACGGCACAGGGCGGGCAGTTGAAAGCACAGCGATTTGCCGCCACCCGTTGGCATGATCGCCAGCGTATTCCGTCCGGCCAGAACGGCATCCACAATCTCTTCCTGACCGCGGCGAAAGCCCGGAAAGCCAAAGATTGATTGAAGAAGCGTCTGCGGTTCGGTCATTGGCCCGGAATCATTGAGGGGCGGGCCAAGGATCGCCCGCGCGTGGTTTACGCAGTATCAAGATCAGACGAAGGCCAACGCGTTGTTGATCAGAATGATCCGCAGCGCATAGACCCCGATCAGCACCACCAGTGGCGCAAGATCCAGCCCGCCCATCTGCGGCAGAACGGACCGGACGCGGGAATAGATCGGTTCCAGTATGCGATTCAAACCATCCCAGATCTGGCCCACGATCGGCTGGCGCAGGTTGAGCACCTGAAAATTGATCAGCCAGCTCATGATGATATGGGCAATGATGATCCATTGGGCGATATCCAGGATCAGAAGCAGAATTTGCAGGATCGAGGTCATTCCGGGGCCTCCGCATACTATGGGTTGTGTGCAGAGGTAGCGGCTGGATCGCAAAAGGGCAACGGCCTTCCGCAGCGTTGTGGGTTGACCCGGGCCCTTTCACGGGGCAACCGGGACCAAGACAGGAGAGTGACCGATGTATCCTTTCGTCCGTATGGCCAAGGAGTTGTGGAAGTTCCGCAATGCGCCGCAGTTGCCGCTGTTGGGCACCCATGTCAGCACGCATCGCTGCTGGCCTTGGGATCTTGACCCTTGGGCAGAGCTGAACAACGGCCGCACGCTGACGCTTTACGATCTCGGGCGCATTCCGCTCGGGATCAGGACCGGGCTGAAAACCGTCCTGCTGAACAATCGCTGGGGCCTGACTGTCGCGGGAAACACCGTGCGTTACCGCCGCCGCGTCCGCGCCTTTGATGTGGTCACGATGCACAGCCGCTGTGTCGGCTGGGATCACCGCTTCCTGTATCTGGAACAGTCGATGTGGAAAGGCGAAGAGTGCACCAGCCACATGGTCCTGCGGTCGGCCATCACATCGCGCGACGGGATCATCGCACCGGAACGTGTGCTTGCCGCACTGGGCCAGCCAATCGAAAGCCCGCCCCTTCCAGACTTTGTGCAGGCCTGGATAGCGTCAGAGTCCAGCAGGACCTGGCCCCCAAACCGCTGATTTATCCCAGAGTCAGGCAAAGGCTTGGCTTGCGTGACGGACCATTTCACGATTGACTCTGCCCAAAGACCGCAGGGCAGGGGGCAGGGATGGCAACGGCAGTCAGCGCGAAACGGCGCATCTGGGGCTGGTTCTTCTTCGATTGGGCCAGCCAGCCTTATAACACGCTGTTGCTGACCTTCATCTTCGGCCCCTACTTCGCCGAAATCGCCCGTGGCTATTACATGGGTGAAGGCCTGGATGCCGAGGCGGCGGGTGCCGCCGCACAGGCCTATTGGGGGGTGGGGCTTGCCATCGCTTCGGTCGTCGTGGCAATCATCGCGCCCCTTTTGGGCGCGATTGCCGACAGCACGGGTCGCCGCCTGATCTGGGTCTGGTTCTTCTCCGCCTTCTACATCCTAGGCTCCTATGCGCTTTGGTACATCGCGCCGGGGGGCGACAATCTGTTCTGGGCGGTGCTGTTCTTTGGGTTGGGCTTCATCGGGATGGAATTTGCCACCATCTTCACCAATGCCCTGATGCCCAGTCTGGGCGACCATGACGATCTTGGCGCCGTCAGCGGCAGCGGTTTTGCCTTCGGCTATCTCGGTGGTGTGCTGGCCCTGGCGATCATGCTGGCTTTGTTTGCCGAAAACAGCGCAACCGGGAAAACCCTGATCGGGATCGACCCGCTTTTCGGGCTGGATCCGGAGGCACGCGAAGGAACCCGTGCCGTCGGCCCGTTTACCGCAATCTGGTATCTGGTCTTCATGATCCCGTTCTTCATGTGGGTAAAGGAACCGCAGACCGAACGCCGCCCGCTGAACCTGTCAGCCGCATTTTCCAGCCTGCGCGATCTGCTTGCCTCGCTGCGATACAGGGGCAGCCTTTCGGCCTATCTCGCCTCGTCACTGTTCTACCGCGATGCGCTGAATGCGCTTTACGGGTTTGGCGGGGTCTATGCCTCGGGTGTGTTGGGGTGGGAAATTACGCAGATCGGCGTCTTTGGCGTGGTGGGCGCGATCACCGCCATGATTGCCGCATGGATCGGTGGCAAGGCAGACCGCCGTTTTGGCCCGAAGCCCGTGATCGCCTTCTGCATTGTCGTGCTGATGCTTGTCTGCATCATCATCGTCGGGATGACCCGCGAAAGCCTGTGGGGCATCCCGCTGGATTCGGCGGCGGGTACGTCTGACCGGATCTTCTTTGCCTGTGGTGCGCTGATCGGTGCGGCAGGCGGGGCGCTGCAGGCGGCCAGCCGCACGCTCATGGTGCGCCACACCACCCCTGACCGCGCGACCGAAGCGTTCGGCCTGTATGCCCTGTCGGGCAAGGTGGCCAGCTTCATCTCACCGGCCCTGATCGCGCTTGTGACCGCTGTCAGCGGATCGCAGCGCATCGGCATTTCTCCGTTGATCGTGATGTTTCTGATCGGCCTTGTTCTGCTATTCTTCGTGCGGGCAAGAGGCGAACAGATATGATTAAAAAGCTCTTTTCAGTGTTGGTGCTTGCCGTTTCGGTTGCGCTGCCCGCGCAGGCGGAAATCAGGGCGAACCAGTTGTTCGGCTCTGTCAGCGCCGCATCGGATAGCCGCCCCATGCCCTATGGCAGCTATGCCAAGGGCTGCGCGGATGGTCTGGTCCAACTGCCTGAAACCGGGCCGACATGGCAGGCCATGCGTCTGTCGCGCAACCGGAACTGGGGCCATCCGGTGATGATCGACTTTCTCGTCGAACTCAGCCAGGCCGCCCGTCAGATCGGTTGGGCGGGGCTTTACGTCGGGGATATCAGCCAGCCCCGCGGTGGCCCCATGACCAGCGGCCATGCCAGCCACCAGATCGGGCTGGATGCCGATATCTGGATGCTGCCGCCCCGTCGCCTTGATCTGAGCCGCGCCGAGCGGGAAGAGATTTCGTCGATCCCCGTGCGCTCCGCCGATCAGCGCAGCATTACCGAAAACTGGACCCCCCGGCATCAGGCCGTTATGCGCGCGGCAGCGTTGGACCCGCGTGTGGATCGTATTTTCGTTGCCGCTGCCGTAAAGATCGAGATGTGCCGCACCGCCACGCGGGCAGATCGCAAATGGCTGCAGAAGATCCGCCCGATCCAAGGCCATGACACGCATTTCCACGTCCGCCTGAAATGCCCCCGGGGCGCGCGGCATTGCGAAACGCAGACACCCACGGTCAGTGAACTTTCCAATGGTGGCGATGGCTGCGATGAAACCCTGATGTGGTGGGTGTCGGACGAATACCTGAACCCCAAGCCTGACCCGAATGCCGAACCCGCGCCGCGCCAGCGGGGCGCACGCGACTACACCCTTGCCGATTTGCCCAGACAATGCCGAAACGTCCTCTCCTCGCCCTGATGGCGGGGGCGTTTCTGGCGCTTGGCCTGCAGGGCAGCGCCAGCCAGACCTTGCCTGCAGGGTTGGTAGGGGCCTTTGCATGGCGCATGGATGACCCGAACTTCGGCGGATTGTCGGCCATCGAACTGGCGGATGACGGGCTGTCGTTTCTTGCCCTGTCGGATCGGGGGGCATGGACGCGTGGGACGATCACCCGTGATGCCGAGGGGCGCATCACCGCAATCGACGCACGCCCGATGCGATTTCTGCGTGGCCGGTTCGAAGCGCCCCTGGACGCAGGTCGCAACGACTCCGAAGGTCTGGCCATTGCGGCGGATGGCACAGTCTTTGTGTCTTTCGAAAACATCGCCCGCGTCCTGCGCTATGACAGCATTGACGGTCCTGCCCAGAACCTGCTCACCCCGCGCGAATTCGGCCGGATGCAACGCAACTCGGCGCTCGAGGCGCTGGCCATTGGCCCGGATGGAACGCTGTTCACCCTGCCGGAACGATCGGGCGAACTGGACCGCCCGTTCCCCGTATGGCGCTATCGCGATGGCGTCTGGGACCAACCCTTCGGCCTGCGACGTGATGGGGGGTATCTGGCCGTCGGGGCGGATTTCGGCCCGGATGGGCGTTTGTATCTCTTGGAGCGCGAGTTTCACGGTCTGGCCGGGTTTTCCAGCCGCGTCCGCAGCTTTGCCGTATTGGAAACTGAATTGTCCGATGAACGCACAGAACTGGAAACCCAGTCCGGTCAACATGACAATCTGGAAGGGATTTCGGTCTGGCGTGGCCCCGATGGTGCGATCTGGCTGACGATGCTGGCGGATGACAATTTCAACTTCTTCCAATCTACCGAAATCGTCGAGTACCGCTTGGTCGATTGACCCGGCCACCGTACGATCCTGTTGACAGTGCAATGGGCGGGGCGTAGGGGGCGCGCGTCCCCCGATGCGCGGGGGGCCAAGTCTCCGCGACCTTGTCAAAACGGAAAACAGACATGACCCGCATTTCGCTTTATGGCGTGCTCGCCATGGCCATCGTCGTGGTGGCCTCCAATATCCTTGTTCAGCATCCCATCGGCACCTGGCTTACCTGGGGTGCCTTTACCTATCCGCTGGCTTTTCTTGTCTCTGACATCGTGAACCGTCTCGAAGGCCCGGCCGCCGCGCGCCGTGTCGTCTATGTGGGTTTTGTTGTGGGCCTTGCCTGCTCTGCAATCGGAACGCAGATCATGGGCGAGTTCGGCCCCTTGGTCACCCAGCGTGTTGCCCTTGGATCGGCCATCGCCTTCCTGCTGGCACAGCTTTTAGACATCATGATCTTCGATCGCCTGCGCCGTCAGGCATGGTGGAAGGCGCCGTTCATTTCCACCTTCGCGGGCTCCACGCTCGACACTGCGATCTTCTTCACGATCGCATTCTCTGCCTCGCTCAGCTTTATCGAGCCGGGCAATGACGTGTCATGGGCGGCGGAATCCGTGCCCCTTCTGGGGGTGGGAAGCCCGGTCCCGTTCTGGGTTTCGCTGGGGGTTGCGGACTGGTGCGTGAAGATCGCCGTAGATCTGATCGCCCTGTTGCCGTTCCGCTTTGCGATACGCCGTTTGGGCGCAAGGGTAGCGTGATTTGTTTTGACAAACACAAAATCTGTGTCACGCTCCCCCTACCAGCAACCCATTTGAAAGGAGGTGATCCAGTGTCTAGAGCTACATTGGAGATAGGTGTCGGGACAGTCAGGGGGCGTGTTTTCTGAGGGCAGCCCTTCAGTAAACAGACCATCTGATTGGGCTAGAAACCTAACTGGCCCATCTCCTTGGATCTCGGAAAGGGTCGCCTGTAAGGCGACCCTTTCTCTTGTGTAACGGCAGCCGAAAACCGCGCCCATGCTTCGCATCACCGACACCATTTCCATTGCCGATTGGGAACTGACCGAACAGTTCATGCGCGCCTCGGGGCCGGGTGGGCAGAATGTGAATAAGGTATCTACCGCCGTTGAACTGCGGTTTGAGGCCGAGCGTTCACCGCAGCTGTCCGGCCCAGTGAAAACCCGCCTGATGCGGCTTGCCGGGCGAAAATGGACGACTGAAGGCGCGATTGTCATTCAGGTGGATGAAACCCGGTCGCAGGCGCGAAATCGGGAAATCGCCCGTGAACGCCTGACCGATCTGATCCGTCAGGCGCTGGTCGCCCCAAAGCGGCGGATCGCCACCAAGCCGACCTTGGGCAGCCAACGCCGCCGTCTTGCCGCCAAATCGGTGCGGGGCGAGGTGAAATCGCTGCGTGGCAAGATTGATGGCGACGATGACTGATCCGCTGCGCGATGAGGCGCACGAGGCGGCGGCGCTTTGGGGCGCCCGTCTGCTGCGCCTGATTTTGGCGCGTGAGAATGCCGTTTTTGAGATCGCCCTTCCTGGTGGCGGCCGCGCCGCGTTGCGCCTGCATCGCCGGGGGTATCAGGGTGCAGAGGCCATTTCGTCCGAGCTTTGGTGGTGCGCCGAACTTGCCGCCATGGACTTGCCGGTTCCCCGGCCAATCCCGTCGCAGCAGGCGCGCGTTCTGGAAACCTTTGCCTCTGGCCGCCATGCCAGTGTGGTGGCCTGGCTTGACGGTGTGGCGATGGGCACGGCGGGCCAGCCCTTTGCGGAGAAAGTTGCCGTCCAAATCGAAAGGCATTTCCTGCTGGGGCGGCTGTTGCGCCGCCTGCACCAGGCAAGCGATGGCCTTGTGTTGCCGAGCGGCTTTACCCGCCCGCGCTGGGATGCCGATGGTCTGGTCGGCGAGGCACCCTTCTGGGGCCGCTTCTGGGATCATCCCGTTGCACAATCGGACCAGTCCGCCGTGCTGATCGCCGCGCGCGATGCCCTGCGCGCGGAACTGCCCCGTCACGCCGCGGCAGGCGGAAAGAACGGGCTGATCCATGCCGATGTCCTGCGCGAGAATGTGTTGGTGTCAGGTGCCAGCCTGTCCCTGATCGACTTTGATGACAGCGGTTTTGGCTTCCTTTTGTACGATCTGGGTACCGTCCTGTCGCAGAACCAGTACGAACCGGCTCGCGATGACCTGCGCGATGCACTTATGGCGGGATATGGGACCGACGCCGTGGATATGGTCGAGCTTTTCACGATGGCACGCGTCATGGCCTCGGTCGGGTGGACGATGCCGCGCCTTTCCCCGGATGATCCGATCCATCGCAGCCATCTGGCCCGGGCCGTGATGTGCGCCCGTCGCGTTTTGGGCTAGGCTAAACCGTCACCGCCATCGCCGCCTGCTCACCAACGCCAAAGATCCGCTTGTAGCGTGCGATTTCCTCTTGTGGGCCCATCGCCTTGTTTGGGTTGTCCGACAACTTGACAGTCGGACGGCCATTCGCCGAAACCGCCTTGCAGACAAGGCTGAACGGCGCCAGCCGATCACCCGCAAGACCCCGGAAATCATTCGTCAGCATGGTGCCCCAGCCAAAACTGACCCTGACCCGTCCATGAAACGTGCGGTGAAGTTCCTCGATCTTTTCGACATCCAGACCATCGGAAAAGATCACCAGCTTCTGCGTCGGATCTTCGCCCCGGGCCTTCCACCAGCGGATCGCGATTTCCGCACCAGAGGCAGGATCGCCCGAGTCGATCCTGATCCCTGTCCAGGCCGCCAACCAATCTGGCGCATTTCGCAAAAAGCCTTCGGTCCCATAGGTATCAGGAAGAATGACGCGCAGATTGCCGTCATGTTCTTCATGCCAGTCTGCCAGCACCTGATAAGGGGCCTGCGCCAGTTCCGCGTCACTGTTGGCAAGCGCTGAATAAACCATCGGCAGTTCGTGCGCATTGGTGCCAATCGCTTCGATATCCCGCTTCATTGCGATGCGGCAATTGGAGGTGCCGATGAATTTTTCGCCCAACCCTTCCTGCATGGCCTGAACACACCAGTCCTGCCACAGAAAGGAATGCCGCCGACGTGTGCCGAAATCCGCGATCTTCAATGTATCGAGCGCCTTCAGCCGCTCGATCTTTTCCCACAGCCGGGTCATGGCGCGGGCGTAAAGCACCTGTAATTCAAACTTTCCCATCCCTTTCAGAACGGCGCGCGACCGCAGTTCCATCAGCACCGCCAGCGCCGGGATTTCCCACAACATGACCTCGGGCCATTTCCCTTCGAAGGTCAGCTCATACTGACCATCCCGCTTTTCCAGATGATATGGCGGCAGGCGAAGCCCTTCGAACCATTCCATGAAGTCGGGGCGGAACATCTGGCGTTTGCCATAGAACATGTTCCCGCGCAGCCATGTGCTTTCGCCGCGCGACAGGGACAGCGACCGGACATGATCCAGCTGTTCGCGCAATTCGCCCTCGTCGATCAGCTCGGCCAAGCGCACGCTGGAGGACCGGTTGATAAGGGAAAAGGTGACGGTCGTATCCGGCTTGTTGCGGAAAATCGACTGACACATCAGAAGCTTGTAAAAGTCTGTATCGATCAACGACCTGACGATCGGATCGATCTTCCAGTTGTGATTGTGCACCCGCGAGGCGATATCGACCACGTCAATCCTCCAGCGCGACGCCGGCCGCGCGCATGTCAGTCAACATCCGGGCCAGCGATCCACCAAGATCAATGCCCCGGCAGGCCCCGAGCAGAACCGTCGCTGAAAAACCCAGCCGGGCGGCATCCAGCGCGGAATAGGCAACGCAATAGTCGGTGGCAAGGCCAACAAAGGTGACCCCCGCCACGCCCCGGTTGCGCAGGTATCCCTCCAGCCCGGTTGGCGTGGCGCGGTCATTTTCGAAAAAGGCGGAATAGCTGTCGATCCCGGGGCGAAATCCCTTGCGGATGATCAGGTCTGCCGGGTCTGTGCGCAGCGCAGGGTGAAACAGGGCGCCCTTGGTGCCCTGAACGCAATGATCTGGCCAAAGCGTCTGTTCGCCATAGGGCATTGTCACGCTATCAAATGCAGCCTTGCCGGGGTGGTTGGAGGCAAAGGAGGAATGGGTCGGCGGATGCCAATCCTGCGTCAGCACCAAAACCGGAAACTCGGCCATCAGGATGTTCACGCGGGGAATGATTGCGTCCCCCTCAGTCACCGCCAAGGCACCGCCGGGACAAAAGTCATTCTGGATGTCGATCACGATCAGGGCTTGATCTGCGGCACGCATGGCGGTCCTCGTGGCGGGATGCTTGACCCTGCGTAGGAAACCCCCGCCCTTGCGTCAATGGGAGGCGCTTGAATTTGGGGGGAAATGGGGGCATCCCCCGGATATGCTGATCGTTGCCGCCCTTTATCACTTCACCCGATTTGCCGATCCGGTCGCTTTGCGCGGGCCGTTGCTGGATTGCGCCCTGCGCCATGGCGTCAGGGGATCGCTCTTGCTGGCAGGCGAAGGGATCAACGGCACCATCGCCGGAACGCGGATGGGAATTGATGCGATGCTGGCCCATATCTCCGCCTTGCCCGGTTGCGCAGATCTGGACTGGAAGGAAAGCCCTGCAACAGAGATGCCCTTCGGAAAAATGAAGGTCCGGCTGAAACGCGAGATCGTGACGATGGGCCAACCCGACGTGGACCCGACATCGCGCGTGGGTCATTACGTCGATGCTGCCGATTGGAATGATCTGATCGCCTCGCCGGATGTTGCGGTGATCGACACGCGGAATGACTATGAGGTGGCTATCGGAACCTTCGCTGGCGCCGTCGACCCAGGCACCCGGTCGTTCAGCGAATTTCCGCAGTGGTGGGAAGCCAATCGTGATCGGTTCCACAACAAGCGGATCGCGATGTTCTGTACAGGCGGCATACGCTGCGAGAAATCGACAAATTGGTTGCTGCAACAGGGTGTCTCAGAGGTATTCCACCTGAAAGGTGGCATCCTCAAATACCTCGAAACCGTGACCGAGGATCGCTCTCTCTGGCAGGGGGAATGCTTTGTCTTCGACAAACGCGTTTCTGTCGGCCATGGGCTGGTGCCCGGCCATCTCTCCTCATGCGGTGCCTGCCGTCGCCCCGTCACGCCAGAGGCGCGTCTGGACCCGGCTTATGAGGAAGGCGTGTCGTGCCCCGCCTGCAAGGATGAATACAGCCTGGCAGATCGCGCGCGTTTCCGCGAGCGGCAGCATCAGATGAAACTGGCCGAGGCGCGGGGAGAGCCGCACCTCGGCGCATGATCACCGAAGGCGTTTGCCATCGGCTGCAAAGAAAAGCGCATCCTTGCTGTCAAAGGCGATGCCGATGCGGCTGCCAATGGCCGGGGTGACATCTCCCTTTGCCTCGATCACCAGTTTCTCGCCGGTTTCGGCCGAAACATGGATGAAACTGACGCCACCCAGCGCCTCGGTCATTTCCACGCGGTGGGTATTGCCTTCGGTCACCCGCAGGTGTTGCGGGCGCAGGCCGATTTCTACACCGGAACCGGCAGAGGGAAGCCCGCCCGAGAAAGCCACCGTCGCCCCCAAAGCCGGTGCGTTCGCACCATGTGTGGCGTCCACCTTGGCTGCGACGAAATTCATCGCAGGGCTGCCGATGAACCCGGCGACAAAGCGGTTATCAGGGTTGTGATACAGTTCCAGAGGCTTGCCGACCTGTTCAACCCGCCCCTTGCGCAGCACAACGATCTTGTCGGCCAGCGTCATCGCTTCGACCTGATCATGGGTCACATAGATCATCGTCGCCCCGATCTCACGGTGCAGGCGGGCGATTTCAACCCGCATCTCCACCCGCAATTCGGCATCGAGGTTGGACAGGGGTTCATCGAACAGAAACACCTCCGGCCCGCGCACGATGGCCCGCCCGATGGCCACACGCTGACGCTGCCCGCCGGACAGCGCCTTTGGCTTTCGTGACAGCAAGTCCTCAAGCTTCAGAATGCGCGCGGCCTCTGCCACCTTGCGATCGGTTTCTGCCTTGGGGTGACCGGTCATCTTCAGGCCAAAGCCCATGTTTTCGGCTACCGTCATGTGCGGATAAAGCGCGTAGGTCTGAAAGACCATCGCGACGCCGCGTTCGGACGGGTCCACCTGCGTTACATCGCGGTTCCCGATCCGGATGGCGCCGTCTGACGTTTCCTCAAGCCCAGCCACCATCCGCAAAAGGGTGGATTTGCCACATCCCGACGGGCCGACAAAGACGCAGAACTCACCATCCTCGATCGTCAGGTCCACCCCATGGATGACCTGCGCCTCACCGAATCGTTTGACGACCTTCTGTAGAACCACTCCTGACATCTGCTTCCCCCCTTAAATCTGTTAAGTCTGTTCTGGAAAGCGCCAGCTTTCCGCTTCGGCGGCGATGCGTGCTGCCGTTTGCTTGATCCTGTCCGCCCGGCTGTCCAACTCCGCAATCGAGGTGCGTGCCGTGGTTGAAGTAACGGACAGCGCGCCGATCACACGCCCAGTCCTCGTCAGAATCGGCACTGCACAGCAGATGATTCCCGGTTCATGTTCTTCGCGGTCAAAGGCATGGCCGCGAAGACGAATCGCCTGTAGCTCGGCTTTAAGCTTGCTTTCGCTGTCCAGCGTCTGTGGGGTGAAGCGATGAAAGCTTTGCCGCTGGATCGCTCGTTCCAAAGCCTCGTTCGACACGAAAGCCAGCATCGCCTTACCCACCCCGGTGCAATAGGCAGGGCCTACTTTTCCGGCCTGCGCGAACATCTCGACAGGCTTGGCCGCATTGCGTTTGTCGACATACAGCACCTGGCCGTTATCCATCTGCGCCAGATGGATCGTTTCACCGGTTTCTTCTGCAAGTTCATCAAGATAGGGCCGTGCAATCGGCGCCAGTGAAGAGGTCGCCCAGGCCGCGTGCGCCAGCCGCACCAGCCTGACGCCAAGCGCATAGGTCTGACGATCGGTGTCATAGGCCAGCATCCCCTGATGGGTCAGCGTCTGGATCAGACGATACAAGGTTGCTTTGGGATAAGCCGAAACGGTGAGCAGTTCCGAAAACCGCACAGGGTGTCCGGCGGCTGCGACCATGTCGAGCACATCCAGCGCCTTGCCTACCGTTCCGTCCCCTTGTTCTGCCGACATCGCGTTCCCATGCGTTCCTGTTGACAGCTTAAAGGATAGACAGCATAGTTTTCAATATTCAAGACTAAGTTTCACATAATGGAACCAAACGGGAGGAAACCATGGTCCATAGAAAAGCGGGCGCGCTTGCCCTGATGTCGGCATTGCTGCTGTCGACAGCTGCAATGGCGCAGGACAAACGCGTCGTCACCTGGAACGCCGACTACGATCCGATTCCGTTGGCAGCCACTGAAGCGCTGATTGCGGATTTCGAGGCCGCGAACCCCGAGATTGACGTGCAGCTCACGAATTTCGATCACGAAGGTTACAAGAACGCGATCCGCAACTTTCTGACCGCTGATCCGCCGGATCTGGCCAACTGGTATGCCGCAAACCGGATGCGCCCCTTTGTCGAGGCCGGTCTGTTTGCCGATATCTCTGATGTCTGGGCTGCAAACGGGCTGAACGAAGCGCTGGCGTCATCGGTGCCGTCGTCCACGATTGACGGCAAGCAGTATGCGATCCCCTACACCTACTACCAGTGGGGCATCTACTATAACCGCGACGCTTACGCTGCTGCAGGTGTGGAGCCTCCGGCCGCCGACGCAACGGTTGATTGGGCGACCTTCATTGCCAACTGCGAAAAGTTCAAGGCCGCAGGCATTGACTGTGTGACCACCGGTTCTGTCGCAAAGTGGCCTGTCGCGGGTATCTTTGACTATCTGTCGTTGCGCACCAACGGCTACCAGTTCCACGCTGACCTCGCCGCTGGCAAAGTCTCGTGGACCTCGCCCGAAACGCGCGCCGTGTTTGCGGAATTTGCCAAGCTGCAGCCCTATGTCACCGAAAACCATGCTGCGATCGATTGGCAGGATGCGGCGGCAATCTTCACGCAGGGCAAAGCCGCGCATTACGTGATGGGCAACTTCGCCGTCGGCGTCTTCAAGGAAGGCGGGATGACGAACGATAACCTTGGCTTCATGGTTTTCCCGGAAATCACCCCCGGTATTGCACGGGCCGAAGAAGCACCGACGGATACCATTCACCTGACCTCGGGCGCCAAGAACCCGGAAGATGCAAAGCTGTTCCTCGCCTATTTGGCGTCGGCAGAAGCGCAATCCAAGTGGAACGCAGCGGTCGGCCAGCTGCCGACCAATGCGAACGCAACCGTCGATGCAGCTGACCCCTTCCTGACCGAAGGCTTTGCTGCACTGTCCACCGCGACGGGTGGCATCGCCCAGTTCTGGGATCGTGACGCAGATGCCGAATATGCCAGCCTTGGCATGGACGGCTTCCAGCAGTTCCTCGTTCAGCCCGAAGAGCTTGAGGCGATCCTCGAGCGGCTGGAACAGGCACGTCTGCGCCTCTTCCCGCAGTGATCTGATGCCGCGGGCGTCCCCACATCGTGGGGGCGCCCGTTTTCCGTTTTGCAGGGGGGTGACTTATGGCGAACGCATCAGACACGCTGACGGCGGCCACGGCTTTGCACAGCAGACGACGCTGGAACCAGCGGACCCTGGCACCCTGGCTGTTCCTGTTGCCGGGCACCTTGATGTTCGCCATCTATGTGCTTTGGCCGATCTTCCAAAGCATTTCCCTGTCTTTCTATGACTGGAACGGGCTGTACAACCGCGACGGCGAATTCACCGGCACCTATATCGGGCTGCAGAATTACCGCGAGCTTGGCAATGACCCGGCCTTTGAAACGTCACTCTGGAACAACCTCAAATGGTTGGTTCTGTACATGCTTGCCCTGCCCATCGGGCTGTTTCTGGCGATCTTCCTGAATCAGACCGTGCGGGGAATCCGGCTGTACAAGTCACTGTTCTTCTTCCCGTTCGTCATCAGCCAGGTTGTTGTCGGCCTGATCTTTGCCTGGTTTTATGCGCCGAACTTCGGTCTGTTCTACCTGCTGACCGAGTGGATCACGGGCGATGGCACGGCTATTCTTGCCGACCCCGATCTTGTGACCTACGGCATCATCGCAGCAGGGCTGTGGCCGCAGATTGCCTATGTGATGATCCTGTATCTGACCGGCCTGAACAATGTCGCGCCCGACCAGATCGAGGCGGCGCGTCTGGATGGGGCAAAGGGTTGGAAGATGCTGTGGTATGTCGTGCTGCCCCAGCTACGCCCGGCCACCTTCATTGCCGTCATCGTCACCGTCATTGGCGCGCTGCGGTCGTTCGACCTCGTTTCGATCATGACGAGCGGTGGCCCCTTCGGATCAAGCCGCGTGCTGTCGTTCTACATGTACGAGATGGCGCTGGGCGAGATCGGGCTGCGCATGGGTTATGGCGCCGCCATCGCGGTTGTCCTGTTTGCCATCATGATGATCTTCATTTCGGGCTTCATCTGGAAGATGTGGCGCGACGAGAAGGAGCGCTGATCCATGTTCCCGCGTCCCATTCAAAAATCCAGTCAGCCGATGCAATGGCTGTACTCCGTCGCTCTGCCCATCGCCCTGTTGATCTGGCTGTTCCCGCTTCTTGGCGTGGCGCTCACGTCGCTGCGGCCCGCGTCTGACCTTGCCCAAGGCAACTACTTCGGCATGCCCTCGGGGATCGCATGGGAGAACTACGTCTACATCTTCACCGAAACGCCCATTGGGCAATACATGGTGAATTCGCTCTGGGTGACCATCCCCACGGTGATCGGTGCCGTCAGCCTGTCACTGATGACGGGCTTTGCTCTGGCGGTTTATGGGTTCCGCGCCAATATTCTGGTGTTCTTCATGTTCGTGGCCGGCAATTTCGTGCCGTTCCAGATCCTTATGGTGCCGGTGCGCGACATGACCCTGCAATTGGGCATGTATGACACCTGGTATGGGTTGGCGCTGTTCCACATCGCGTTCCAAACCGGGTTCTGCACCCTCTTCATGCGCAACTTCATCAAGGCCCTGCCGTATGAGTTGATCGAAGCGGCGCGGGTTGAGGGCGTTTCCGAATGGCGGATCTTCTGGTTCATCGTGCTGCCGTTGATGCGGCCCGCCATCGCAGCGCTTTCCGTGCTGGTTTTCACCTTCATCTGGAATGATTTCTTCTGGGCCACGGTGCTGACCCAAGGTGTTGACAGCCAGCCCATCACGGCAGGCCTGTCATCCCTGAACGGACAATGGATCGCGCAATGGCATCTGGTTTCTGCCGGATCGATCCTTGCGGCGCTGCCGCCGGTTGTGATGTTCTTTCTGATGCAGAAGCATTTCATCGCGGGCCTGACGCTGGGGGCTGTGAAGTGACTGAATTCCGTTTGGACGCAGGAACTGGTGCCACCGCGCAGACCATCGCGTTGACAACTTCAGGCGGAATTCCCGAAGTGATCTGGTGGGGCGCTGCCCTGCCAGATGGCGAGGATCTGGCGCAACTTGCCGCCGCCTCACGCAGTGATCTGACCGGCGGGATGCTGGACGCGCTGCCTGCGCTTTCGCTTTCGCCCGAAGCGGGGCGCGCCTTTCAGGGCCAGCCGGGGCTGGTGCTGGCGACGTTGGATGGCACGCGCTTGCAGCCTGCCTTTGTCTTTGATCGGGGCGAGCAGGGCGCCGGTTTCCTGCGTCTGTTCAGTTTGGCCGCCGGATTGCGTCTGATCCATGAAATGACGGCCCATCCTACGGGTGTGATCGAGCTGCGCAGCGTTCTGGAATCGGATGCTCCGGTCCGCCTGCACTGGCTTGCCGCGCCGGTTCTGCCCGCTCCGCAGGATGGCGAGATCATCGACATCCACGGCAAATGGACGCGCGAGTTTCACCTGAACCACGTTGCCTGGACCCCCGGCATCCGCCTGCGTGAGGCGCGTACGGGCAGATCAGGGCATGAGCATCCGCCCTATGTGCTTTTCGCCGGGCGGGGCGCAACCAATGCCCAGGGCGAGGTGCGGGCGTTGCATTACGCCTGGTCGGGTGGGCACCGCATGGTGGCCGAGGAATTGCCCGATGGCCGCCGTCAGGTGCAGTTCGGCCATCCCTGGGGATCAGAGGCCCAACCCGGCACGCGGTTTGAAACCGCGCCCCTGCTGGCGCTGTGGTCAGGCCAAGGGTTGAACGGGATTGGCGCCACGTTCCAGCGTGATCTGCGCGACCGGGTGATCACATGGCCCGATGCGGCCCGCCCGCGCCCGGTGCATTACAATTGCTGGGAAGCCATCTATTTCGACCATAACCTTGCTGATCTGTCTGCCATCGCCGACCGTGCCGCTGCCATGGGGGCAGAGCGGTTCGTTTTGGATGACGGCTGGTTCGGGCGGCGCGATGATGACATGACCAGTCTTGGTGACTGGACTGTCGACCGGCGCAAATGGCCCGAAGGCCTGCACCCGCTGATCGCCCATGTCCACAAGCTGGGTATGACCTTCGGCCTGTGGTTCGAACCTGAAATGGTGAACCCCGACAGCGATCTGATGCGCGCCCATCCCGATTGGATGCTGGGGTCTGCCGATCAGGTGGCAGGGCGCAATCAGATGGTGCTGGATCTGTCCCGGCCAGAGGTGCGGGAATACCTGTTTCATGCGGTATCCGAAGTGCTTGCCGAATATCCCATCGATTACATCAAATGGGATCACAACCGCCTGCTGCCGGTGGTGGATGCCGGGCAGACGCGGGGCATCTATGAACTGCTGGGGGCGCTGCGCAAAGCGCATCCGATGGTGGAAATCGAAAGCTGTGCCAGCGGTGGCGGGCGGATCGACGCGGGGATTCTGGCGCATACCCAACGGGTCTGGCTGTCCGACAGCATCGATGGCATCGAACGGCTGCGGATGCAGCATGATGCCGCGCTTTTCCTTCCAGCCGCGGTGACCGGCAGCCATGTCGGCGCGCGGCGCAGCCATACGGCGGGGCGCGTTCTTCCGATGTCCTTCCGGGCCTGGGTCGCCGCGCAGCGGCATTTCGGGTTCGAAATGGACCTAAGGACGCTGACAGATGAAGAGGCAGCCGCCCTCAAGGCCGTGACCACCTGGTGGAAGGCCAACCGGGGCTGGATGATGGCGGGCACGATCTGCCGTGTGGATAGCGACGATCCCGCCGTTGTGGCCGAGGTGCAGGTGGCCGCTAATGGCGGGCGCTTTGTGTTGTTTGCCGGGCAGGGCGAGACGAGCGTGCAGATGCTGCCGCGCCCCCTGCGGTTGGCGGGGTTGGAGCCTGACGCAACCTACAGGATTAAGCTGGTGAACCCTGAGGATGCGCCGCCCCAGTCACGCGGCCCCAATGCGCTGAAATCCGGGGGCTTGACGCTGTCAGGGCGTGTGCTCATGCAGCGCGGGCTCATGTTGCCGGTGGCTTGGCCCGCAACGATGTGGGTCGTGGAAGGTGAACGTGTCTGACAGGCGGCCCTGCGAAAAGGCGGAACGATGACGGTGGAATGGATCGCAGTCGATTGGGGGACGACCAACCTGCGGGTTTGGGCCATGGGACACCGGGGTGTTCTGGCCGAAGCCGTGTCGGATGATGGTATGGGGCGGTTGGATCGCGACGGGTTTGAACCTGCCCTGATGCGGTTGATCGCACCGTGGTTGCAGGACGGCACCCGGACCGAAGTGATTGCCTGCGGCATGGTGGGAAGCCGTCAGGGCTGGCATGAAGCACCCTATCGCACTGTCCCTTGCGCCCCGCTGGATTCCGTTGCGCTGGTTGCTGCGCCGACGCGGGACGCGCGGATATCCGTGCGGCTGGTGCCGGGGCTAAAGCAAAACACGCCCGCCGATGTGATGCGGGGCGAAGAAACGCAGATCGCCGGCGTTCTGGCGATGACGCCCGGCTATGACGGGATCATCTGCCTGCCGGGCACACATTCCAAATGGTCGCATGTCAGCGCGGGCGAGGTGGTCAGCTTCCAGACTTTCCTGACGGGTGAGATGTTCGCGCTCTTGTCGCAGGCTTCAGTCCTGCGGCATGGGATGGTGGGGGATGGCTGGGACGAGGCTGCATTTGACGAAGGCCTTTCGGATGCACTTTCGCGCCCCGAACGGATCGGGGCAAAGCTGTTCGGCATCCGTGCGGAAGGCCTGATCGCGGGGCTCTCAGCGGCGGCGGCGCGGGCGCGATTGTCTGGGCTGCTGATCGGCATGGAACTGGCCGCAGCCCGGCCATACTGGCTGGGCCAGGCGGTCACGCTGGTGGGGTCGGAAGGGTTGGCGCGATCCTATGCGCGGGCGCTGCGGACTCAAGGCGTGGAACCGCGGATGGTGTCGGGAACAGAGGCCGTGCTGGCAGGTTTGCAGGCGGCACGCGCAAGGGTGACGGCATGACGCATCGCAACATCATCGCAATCCTGCGCGGGATCACCCCGCCCGAGGCGGTTCCAGTGGCGGAGGCGTTGGTCAGGGCCGGGATCACCCGGATCGAGGTGCCGCTGAACAGCCCGCATCCGATGACATCCATCGCTGCGATGGCCAAGGCGTTTGGCGATCACGTGCAGATCGGCGCGGGCACCGTACTAACAGTGGCCGAGGTTACCGAAGTGGCTGGGGCCGGGGGGCGGTTGATCGTATCGCCCAATTGCGATCCGGACGTGATCCGCGCGACCAAGGCGCAGGGGCTGGCCAGTTGGCCGGGCGTGATGACACCCACAGAATGTTTCGCGGCGCTGAAGGCCGGCGCGGACGGGTTGAAGATCTTTCCCGCCAGCCTGATCGGCCCGGATGGGGTAAAGGCCATGCGCGCCGTGCTTCCAAAGGACTGTCAGGTTTATGCGGTGGGCGGCGCGGGGCCGGATAACTTTGCCCAATGGGTAAAGGCCGGGGCAACCGGCTTTGGCATTGGAACCGCGATCTACACCCCCGGTCTGTCGGTGGCCGAGGTCACGACGCGGGCTGCGCGCATCGCCGCCGCGCATGACGAGGCCTTTGCATGATCCACGACAGCCGTGTTTGTGAATTGGGCGAGGGCGCGCTCTGGCATCCGCTGCGTCGTCAGTTGTTCTGGTTCGATATCCTTGGCAAGCGTCTTCACAGCGTCGAGGACGGGGTGCCGCGCAGCTGGAGCTTTGTCGAGATGGTCTCGGCCGCGGGCTGGGTCAGCCGGGATGTACTGCTGATAGCAGGCGAGCGGGATCTGTTCCTGTTCGATCTGGAAACCGAAGAGATCGAGACGCTTGCAGAGCTTGAGGCCGACGATCCCGGCACCCGGTCGAATGATGGGCGGGCGGATCGTCAGGGCGGGTTCTGGATCGGCACGATGGGCAAGCGCGGCGGGGATGATCCGGGGCGCGGATCGATCTGGCGTTGGTATCGTGGCGCGCTGCGGCGCTTGTATTCCGGGCTGACCATCCCGAATTCCATCTGCTTTTCCCCAGACGGTCGGTTTGCTCATTTCTCGGATACGCTAACTCACCGCATCCAGCGGGTAGCGCTGGACGCCGACGGCTGGCCTGTGGGCGCGCCTGAGACCTTTGTCGACCTGAGCGCCGAGGGCATCCTGCCGGATGGCGCCACGGTGGATGATGAGGGCAACCTGTGGAACGCCCAGTGGGGGGCCGGGCGGGTGGCCTGCTATGGCCCCGACGGGCGCTTGCTGAAGGCTGTGCCCATGGGGGCAAGCCAGACTTCCTGCCCGGCTTTCGGGGGGGAGCGGTTGGCGACCTTGTTCTGCACCTCGGCGCGCGAGGGGATGGATGCGGCGGCGCTGGCCGCCGATCCCGAAGCCGGAAAGACCTTTGCGGTTCAGGGCCTTGGCCCCGGACTGCCCGAACCACAGGTGATCTTGTGAAACGCACGCTTGGCGTCTGCTACTACCCCGAACATTGGCCAGAGGCACAATGGGCCGAAGATGCCGCCCGCATGGTAGCGCTGGGCCTGACTTGGGTGCGCATCGGCGAATTCGCCTGGAGCCGGATGGAGCCGGAACCGGGCCGCTTCGATTGGGACTGGCTTGACCGCGCCATTGCTGTCCTTGGCGGGGCCGGGTTGCAGGTGGTGCTGGGAACACCCACGGCGACGCCGCCGCGCTGGATGCTGGACCGTCATCCGGATATGCTGGCGGTAGATGCCGAAGGGCGCGCGCGAGGGTTCGGGTCGCGGCGGCACTACTGTTTTTCCCATCGCGGTTACCGCACGGAATGTGCACGGATCGTCACGGAACTGGCCCGCCGATATGGGCGCAACCCGCATGTCGCGGCGTGGCAGACGGACAATGAATATGGCTGCCATGACACGGTGCTGAGCTATTCGGATGCCGCCCGCGGCGCGTTCCGCGAATGGCTGGCGCAACGGTATCAAAGCCCGCAGGCGTTGAACCGTGCCTGGGGCAATGTGTTCTGGTCGATGGAGTATGCGTCCTTCGATGAGGTGGGTCTGCCCAATCTGACCGTGACCGAAGCCAACCCGTCGCATGTGATGGCCTTTCGCCGCTTTGCCAGCGACGAGGTGGCGGCGTTCAACCGGGTGCAGACCGAGATCATCCGCAAACATTCGGATGCGCCGATTGCCCATAACTATATGGGCCGCATCACGGAATTCGACCATTTCGCGGTGGGTGCAGACCTCGATATCGCGTCATGGGATGCCTATCCGCTGGGGTTCCTGTCGGATCGGCTGGAAGTGACGGCAGAGCACAAACGGCGGTTTGTACGGCAGGGCGATCCGGATTTTCAGGCCTTTCACCATGACCTGTACCGCGCTGTCGGGCGCGGGCGGTGGTGGATCATGGAACAGCAGCCCGGCCCGGTGAACTGGGCCCCGTGGAATGCCGATCCGCTCCCCGGCATGGCGCGGCTTTGGGCATGGGAGGCCTTTGCCCATGGGGCCGAGGCGGTGTGCTATTTCCGCTGGCGGCAAGCGCCTTTCGCGCAGGAACAAATGCATGCGGGGCTGTTGCGGCCGGATTCGGCGCCTGCCCAAGCCTTTGCAGAGGCGGAGAAAGTTGCCGCCGAACTGGCGTCGATGCCGAATGTCGGTACGGCGCGGGCGGATGTGGCGCTGGTGTTCGATTATGCCAGCGCATGGGCATGGCAGACGCAACCACAGGGGCGGGATTTCGATTATTTCCGGCTGGCCTTTGCCTTTTATCGCGGGCTGCGTCGGTTGGGGCTGAACGTGGATATCCTGTCCCCCGACGTGGCAGACCTGACAGGGTACAAACTGGTTCTGGCGCCGGGGGTTGCGACCTTGGCCGCGCCGTTCCTTACGGCTCTGGGGGCCTTTGACGGGACGGCCCTGATCGGGCCGCGCAGCAATGCCAAGACGGTGGAATTTGCTACGCCGGTGCCTTTGCCGCCCAATCTGCCGGGGCTGGATGCCGTGGTGGCGCGGGTGGAAAGCCTTCCGCCCGATGTGCCGGTGCCACTAGAGGCGGGGGGTAACCTGTTGCATTGGCGCGAAAAGATCGAAGGCGCTGCCGATGTTGTGGAACGCGCCACGGATGGTTGGCCCGCGCTGCTGCGGGCGGGGGGCATCCATTATCTGGCGGGCTGGCCCGAGGATGCGGTGCTGGACCGGATGCTGGTTGCCCTGTGCAAGGCGCAGGGGATCGGCGTTGAGGTGCTGCCCGAAGGGTTGCGGCGGCGCGACAGCGACACGCACCGCTTCTGGTTCAACTACAACCCCTTTGCGGTGGACTGGGACGGCGCGACCATCCCCGCCGCTGGCGTACATTGGGAACCACTCTGACCTGTCAAAGCGGCCCTGAAATCATGGTGGCGAAAGCCACGCCGTTGGGGCCGAGGGTGAGGGTTTCTTCCGCAAGGTTTGCATCAAGCGAGGGGCCGATCAGAGCATCAAACCCTTTGAGTTTCAGGGTGACCGGCTTGGGCGACAGGTTGAACAGGCAGGCCATCCCGTCGCCGCGCATGAAGCCCAGCACGGGATCGGGCAGGTCAAGAAAGCGGGTTTTCCCATGTCGAAGGGCTGGCGTTTCGCGCCGGAAGGCCAGCATCCTGCGATAGAAATTCAGAGCAGAGTCAGGGTCTTGTGCCTGTGCTTCCACGTTGCGGGACAGTTGCGGTGCCTTGATGGGCAGCCACGGCTTGCCTGTGGTGAAACCGCCATTCACTGACCCGTCCCAGACCATCGGGGTACGGGTGTTGTCGCGGCCGACGGGTTCGGGCCAAAAGGCTATGCCTTGGGGATCGGTCAACTCGTCGAAGGTCAGGGTGGTGTCGGTCTGGCCCAATTCTTCGGCCTGCCAGAGGCAGATGGAGCCTTCGAAAGACAGGATCAGCGCGGCCGTCTGTCTGGCCAGAGCATCCTGCGTGATGCCGTGTTTGGCCCAGCGGGTGACGTGGCGGGGAACATCGTGGTTGGAGAAGGCCCACATCGGCCAGCCATCCGGGGCGCCTTCGAAGAAGTCCTTGATCCGGCTGCGGAAAAATTCGGGCGTGTAGTCGTAGCCCATCATTTCAAAGCTATAGCATTGGTGCAGCCTACCCGGCGCGGTGTAGTCGCCCATCATGCGGATGGCGTGGTGGCTTTCGCCCATTTCACCGACGGAGGTACGCGCCGGAAATTCGTCCAGCAGGGTGCGGATGCGTTCGATCCAGGGCAGGTTTTCGGGGCGGTTCTTGTCGAACAGGTGGTACTGCATCCCGTAAGGGTTTGCTTCTGCTGTTGTTTTTTCGCGATGATCGGGTGGGTTGTCGCGCAGAAGGGGATCGTGGAAGAAATAGTTCACGGTATCCAGACGGACCCCATCCACCCCCCGTTCCAGCCAGAAGCGCATGTTGGCGAGGTGCCAATCCTGCACGTCAGGGTTGTGAAAGTTGAAATCGGGTTGCTGGGTCAGGAAGTTGTGAAGGTAGTATTGCTTGCGCCGCGCGTCCCATGTCCAGGCGCTACCGCCAAAGACGGACAGCCAGTTGTTGGGGGGCGATCCATCGGGTTTGGGGTCGGCCCAGACGAACCAGTCGGCCTTTGGATTGGTACGGTCAGGACGGCTTTCGCGGAAGAAGGGGTGCTGGTCGGAGCAGTGCGACAGCACCTGATCGACGATCACCTTCAGGCCAATATCATGCGCATTTTCAATGAGTTGGGAAAATTCAGACAGAGTGCCGAAGGTGGGGTCGATATCGGTGTAGTTGCTGACATCATAGCCCATGTCCAGCATAGGCGAGGTAAAGACGGGGGAGAGCCAGATGGCCTCTACCCCGAGGTTGGCGATATAGGGCAGGCGGCGGGTGATGCCCGGAATATCGCCGATCCCGTCGCCGTTGCTGTCCTGAAAAGAGCGGGGGTAGACCTGATAGGTGACAGCACCTTTCCACCAATCCGATGCTGACATCCGCCCCCCCAGAATATGCCGCCCTGCCCAAGCGTTAGCGGGAACAGGGGGGCTTTGACAGGGGGAATGGCGCAATGGGCTGTGCAGCAGGCGGTGCAGATGGTGGTGCAGACGGACGTGCATACAAAATCAGAGAGATTGGGAAGGGTTTGGTGATTTTCTGTGCGTGATTGCGCAGCGGCGGGAGGCTTTTCCCGGGGTCGTTGTTTGGGGGGGCGAGGTCCGTATTCGGGTATTTGGGCCAAGGTGAAACGGCAGTGGCCAAGGGAAAAAGGCGTGGTGGAACGTGCAGCAGGCGGTGCAGATGGCGGTGCAGACGGACATGCACACAAATCCGGAGAGATTGAGAAGGTTTTGGCGGTGTTCTGTGCGTGACAGCGCCGAAATTGGCGCCTTGTTCTGGGCGGTGGTTTGGGGGGTGAGGTCTGGATTTTGGGTATTTGGGCCAAGGTGAGATGGCGAGGCAGGGTGACGTGACCCGGGGGAGAGGGCCGAGGGGAATTGTCTGCGTCACAAATCTGCATTTGACCTTGCCGAGTTGCGGGCGGAGAAGATTGCGGATCATTCAAGGTGATCGCGCATGACAAGCAAGGCCCCGCTCATTACCCCGGTTCTGATCGCGGGGTGTTTCGTTCTGATGCTGGGGTTTGCCATCCGCGCGAGCTTTGGCGTGTTTCAGATTCCCATCGCGGATGAGTTCGGTTGGGCGCGGGCCGAATTTTCGCTGGCCATTGCAATCCAGAACCTGGCCTGGGGGATCGGACAGCCGCTGTTCGGCGCGGTGGCGGAGCGGCTTGGGGATCGCAAGGCGATTGTTGCGGGTGCGCTGATGTATTCGGCGGGGCTGTTGCTGACGGCCTTTGCCATCACGCCGGGGCAGATGCAGCTTTTGGAAATCCTCGTCGGGTTTGGGATTGCAGGTACAGGCTTTGGCGTCGTGCTGGCGATTGTGGGCCGTGCGGCAAGTGCGGAGAACCGGTCGATGGCGCTGGGCATTGCCACGGCGGCGGGGTCGGCGGGGCAGGTGTTTGGCGCGCCGGTGGCGGAGTGGCTGCTGCAATCCTATAGCTGGCAGGAAGTGTTCATCATCTTTTCCGCCGTGGTGCTGGGCACTTTGTTTGCGCTGCCTTTCATCCGGTCGCCCCGCGTGGCGAGCAAAGCCGAGCTTGAGGAAAGCATGGGGGTGGTGCTGACGCGGGCGTTCAAGGACCCGTCCTTCACGTTGATCTTTCTGGGCTTCTTTTCCTGTGGCTATCAGCTGGCCTTCATCACCGCGCATTTCCCGGCTTTTGTGACGGAGTTATGCGGGCCGATCGATCCGGGCGGCATGATCGCGGGTATGGGGATCACGACGACCAGCACCCTTGGGGCGGTGTCGATTGCCACCATCGGGCTGTTCAACATCGTGGGGACGATCCTCGCTGGGTGGTTGGGGAAGCGGTATACGAAGAAGTATCTGCTGGCCGGCATCTATACGGGGCGGACGATCGCGGCGGCGGTGTTCATCCTGCTGCCGATCACGCCGGAAAGCGTGCTGATCTTTTCCGCCGTGATGGGGGCGCTGTGGCTGGCCACGGTGCCGCTGACAAGCGGGCTGGTCGCGCATTTGTACGGGCTGCGCTATATGGGCACGCTGTATGGCGTGGTGTTTCTGAGCCACCAGATCGGCGGGTTCCTTGGCGTGTGGCTGGGCGGCATGATGTATGACATCACCGGCGGATACACGATGGTCTGGTGGATCGGCGTGGGCGTGGGTGCGTTTTCGGCCATCGTGCATCTGCCGATCAAGGAGCGCGAAGTGCGGGCGGCGGTCGCCTAGCCGGGAGGCGGGGCGACGATGAGAATCTCCAGGTCGCGGTCGGGCGTGTAGTTCTGCTTTTCGATCACAAAGGTGGTGGGGCCGGTTTTGGTGACACCACTGGCGCAGAGCGAGATGACATTCTGCGCAGCGCCCTTGTCCAGCGTCAGGCGGAACTGGCCGATGGGGCCGGCCCAGGAATTGGCCGTTCGCAGGACGTAGGCCAGATTATAGGCCGTGCCGTAGCCATCCGCCCCGAGCCGTTTGGCGATGGCGCGCGAGGTGCCTTCGTCGATGCAGTAGCGGGTTTCGTAATCCCGCGCCCATTCGTCGGTGGGCGGATGCTGCCAGCCAAAGAGACCCCCCGGTGGGCGGTTTTCGTATTCATGCGAGATGGACAGGGTTTCGCTTGCGGGGAAGGTCTGTGTCCAGTGATAGCGCAGGATGATGGACCAGAGCGGCCATGCTTCCGCCGGGAAGCCGTTGGTGGCGTCGCCTTCGTAGAATTCGGCGAGACCTGCGGATTCCAGTTCGGCCTTGGCCGCGTCTGGCAGGGACAGCAGGAGCGGCGAGAGGGCGGATGCGTCGATGGTCAGGGGGATGCCAAGGCGGGCGAGGGTGGCGGTCACGTCCTGACCGGGGGTGTCGTAGTGTTCCGAGAGCGGGCGGCTTTCCTCCCATGGGGGTTCGATGACAGCGATGCGGTCGATCTGTGGGGTGACGGGTTGGCCTGCGACCATCGCGGTGAAGGCCACGAGGTTGGCGCGATCTTCGGGCAGGTTGAAATCGCTGTTCACAAGCGCCTGCAGCGGGATCGGGGGGAGGGGGAAGATCACCTCGCCGGTCACGTCGCTGTCGGTGAGGTTGCGGAAGGTGTAGGCCACGCGGATCTGGTCAAGGCCGATGAAGAGGTCTTCGGTTTCCATCGCGATGGCATCGGTCTGGGCGAAGTGCAGGCCTGTGGCGGAGAGGCCGCCGAAGCCATCATTGGCGAAGGCGGGGGCGGCGCAGAGGATGAGGGCGACAAGCGGGGCACGGAACATGGGGACACTCCTGACAGGTTGGAGGAGTGTGCATGGGCGGGGGGCGCTGTGGCAAGATCGTTGAGGGGGGGCGGGTTGCCGGGTGGGGTTGTGCTTGGCGCGCGCGGTTGGCAGGAAGTGCGGTGGGTGGAGGACGGTCAGAATGAGAGCGGGAATTGCGGCGCTGGTGGCGGCCTATGTTCTGAGCCAGTTCTACCGGGCGTTTCTGGCGGTGCTGGCACCGGTGCTGGAGGCCGAGATCGGAGCGGGGTCCGAGGATCTGGCGGCGGCGTCGGGGGTGTGGTTTTTGGCCTTTGCGCTGGCGCAGATTCCGGTGGGTTGGGCGCTGGACCGGATCGGGCCGCGGCGGACGGCGGCGGTGATGCTGGGTGTCGGGGGTGCGGGCGGGGCTGCGGTGTTTGCGATGGCGCAGGGGCCGGGGGCGGTAACGCTGGCGATGGCGCTGATCGGGGTGGGCTGTGCGCCGGTGCTGATGGCGGCCTATTACATTCTGGCGCGGACCTATCCGGCGGCGGTGTTCGGGACGCTTGCCGGGGTGATGATCGGCGTGGCGTCGATGGGGAACATTGCGGCGAGCCTGCCGCTGGCGGCGGCGGTGGAGGCTTTCGGTTGGCGGCAGACGCTATGGGTGCTCGCAGCGGTGACGGGGGTGGTGGCGCTGGCGCTGGGCCTTTTGGTGCGCGATCCGCCCAAGGTGGACGGGGCGGCGGGCGGGTCGCTGATGGACCTGCTGGCGATGCGGGCGCTGTGGCCGGTGCTGGCGATGATGGCGGTGTGCTATGCGCCGGCGGTGGGGCTGCGCGGGCTGTGGGTGGGGCCGTATTATGCCGATGTGTTCGGCGCGGATGCGGCGGCGATTGGCGTGGCGACGCTGGTGATGGGGGTGGCAATGGTCTTGGGCAGCTTTGCCTATGGTCCGTTGGAGCGGTGGCTGGGCACGCGGAAATGGCTGATCCTTGGCGGCAACGCGGGGGTGTTGTGCTGCCTGATCGGGCTGGCGCTGTGGCCTGAGGCCGGGGGATGGGTGACGCTGGCGCTGCTGGCGGGGATCGGGTTCTTGGGGTCGTCCTATGCCATGGTGATCGCGCATGGCCGGGCCTTTATCCCGCCGCATCTGGTGGGGCGGGGGGTGACGCTGCTGAATCTGTTCGGGATCGGGGCGGTGGGAATCGCGCAGGTGGTGACGGGGCGGGTTCATGCCGGGCTGGAGGCAGCGGGCGGGCCGGTGGCCATGCCCTATCAGGGGCTGTTTGTCTTTTTCGCGGTGGTGCTGTTGGCGGGGCTGGTGGTTTACGCCTTTTCACAAGATCGGACGGACTGATCCTGACAGGCGGAATCCGCTTTCGCGGCTGGCCGGGTTGAGGTAACAGGCCCCGTCTTTCGCTGAAAAGGACGGGTACAAGGAGAAACCCGATGGGGTACAAGGTCGTTGTCGTCGGTGCCACGGGCAACGTGGGCAAAGAGATGCTGAACATCCTCGCGGAACGCGAGTTTCCGGTTGATGCGATTGCGGCGCTGGCGTCGCGCAAATCGCTGGGGACGGAGGTCAGCTTTGGCGACCGAACTTTGAAGACCCTCGATCTGGATACCTTTGATTTCACCGGCTGGGATATCGCGCTGTTCGCCATCGGGTCGGATGCGACGAAGATCTACGCGCCGCGCGCGGCTTCGCAGGGTTGCGTGGTGATCGATAATTCGTCGCTCTATCGCTATGACCCCGACATCCCGCTGATCGTGCCGGAAGTGAACGCGGATGACGTGGTTCGCTACAAGAACAAGAATATCATCGCGAACCCGAATTGTTCCACCGCGCAGATGGTGGTGGCGCTGAAGCCGCTGCATGACCGCGCGCGGATCAAGCGGGTGGTGGTGGCGACCTATCAATCCGTGTCGGGCACCGGCAAGGAAGCGATGGATGAGCTGTGGAACCAGACCAAGGGCATTTTCGTCCCCGGTCAGGAAGTGGCACCCAAGGTCTATCCGAAGCAGATCGCGTTCAACGTGATTCCGCAGATCGACGTGTTCCTGGATTCCGGGGATACGAAGGAAGAGTGGAAGATGGTGGCCGAGACGAAGAAGATCCTTGATCCCAAGATCAAGGTGACGGCGACCTGCGTGCGGGTGCCGGTTTTTGTGGGCCATTCGGAAGCGATCAACATCGAGTTCGAGGATTTCCTCGACTGGGAAGAGGCGACCGATATCCTGCGTGAGGCACCCGGTGTGCTGGTGATCGACAAGCGCGAACCCGGTGGCTACATCACGCCCATCGAATGTGTGGGCGAGTATGCGACCTATGTCAGCCGCATCCGGCAGGACAGCACCATCGAGAACGGGCTGAACCTGTGGTGCGTGTCGGACAACCTGCGCAAGGGTGCGGCGCTGAATGCGGTGCAGATTGCCGAAGTTCTGGGGAGCCGCTGCCTGAAGAAAGGCTGACGGGTTCTTTTGATCCTGCGACACATTTGGTCCTGAAAGAATGGCACCGCTTTGGCGGGGCCTTTTGCTTTTCCAGCCCTTTCGACATGGGTGGAGCGGGCGGCGAATCGATGGGATTTCCGGGGCGGACTGCGACCGGAAAGAGGCCGGAATTTGCCGCGAGAAAGCCGCAATCCCTGCCCGTTGGCCAAGGATTGGCCGTGATTTCCTATGCGAAGGGGTAACGACTGTGAGCGATGGAATAGTCAGGCGACATGCGAAAGCATGGGGGGCATCCGTTTGTCAGCCCATGCAAGACCCCGGCTGAATTGAGCTTTTGCCGCAGATGCGTTCATTAATCTTTGTGTAAGTGTGATTAACGTTTGTGAGTGATGTGCGATGTTCAAGGTGCTTCGAGTGATGTTCTGCAAGACCGCCGAGGTGATGACCGAGGCCGCCGCGCCGCCCGCCATGGGCCGCGCCGAGTTGCAAAATCTGTTTCAGGACGATTTTGCCGCCCATGCCATGATCGTGAAATCGCGCAAGGCTGCCCGCCTGTGCAACGCCGGGTCCGGCCGGGAATCGGTTGATCTCCTGCTGCGGCACGCGGCGTGATCGGGCCCGGAAAATGCCAATCGAAAGGCACGATCCTTACCGCTGCGCCACTATTCTGCCTGGTTTGCCCGCACAAAGGACCTGCCCTGCCCCCCGATGGATTGGGCGAGACCCAGACGAAGGTATCGGCATCATCCCTGTGGCCTTCGCAGAAATGCCCAAGTCAGGTTGAGGATTTCGCGGCGGTGTCGTTAACAAGTGTAGCTGCTTATGAGAAGTCGAGTGCTGAAAAATGATGAAGGTCCTTGCTGAAACACTTCTGAAGAAAAGCTCTGAGCCGGCAGAGGCTGCACTGCCGCGTGGTCTGGGCCGGGCGGAGTTGGAACACCTGTTTCACGATGATTTCGTGGCCCATGCGATGGTCATCAAATCCCGCAAGGCTGCGTGCCTGATGAAGGACCGCATGGCTGCCTGATCGGGGCAGCCTGAGGGGGCAGCTTGATGGGGGGCTGTTTGCGCGCGTGCTTTAGAAGCGTTCGGCGCGCAGGACCTGGGTATCGGTGACGCTGACCACGCCGATATGGCGTTCTACAACAGTAAAGGCCGCGTCGAGCAGGGCGTCGAGCCGTTCGGGGCGGATGAGGCAGATCACAGCCACCATGCCCGCCCGGCCGACCTGACCTTCCCGCGTCCAGCGGCCCGAGCGGCCCGATCCGCCGAGGACGGGCAGGATGGTAAAGCCCGAAACCCCCGCACGGGTAAGCGCATCGGTCAGGCGATTTTCCATCGGAGCTTCGATGATGATTTCCACGCGTTTGGCCTGATGGGTTTGCATGTCAGCCTCCGGTAAGGGCGGTGGC
>CALRMS020000038.1:0-42227 GCA_943369275.1 Rhodobacter maris
CATTCACCGCCACCCCGCCCAGCATCGCCCAACCCGGCACCACCAGCAGCACCGTCACCACCGGGGCCAGCACAACCACCCCGCACCGCGCCCAAGGCAGCGGCGGCCCAAAAACGGCCCCCACAGTCCCGCGCCCCATCCGCGCCATCGCCCAGACCGTTGCCCCCACCATCACCGGCCAGACCAGCCGCACCGGATCAGGCGACAGCACGCCCCCCAGCAGCCACAGCGCCACCATCACCACGGGTGCAACCCAAAGCCACCACCGCCCCGGATGCAGCCCCGGCAGCCGCGACAATACCCCCAGCGCCAGCGCCACTCCGGCCCCCGTCACTCCCAGATAGACCAGCAGTCCCGCCGTTCCGGCCAGAACCTTGCCCTCCAGCGGCCAGTAAAGCCCCCACACCGCCCCGAACACCCCCAGGGCCAACATGCCCGCCACCTGCCGCCATATCGGCCCCCGCGCCAGCGCCATCCCGCCGCCCAACACGACCAGCCCGCTGATCAGCGCGTGCCAGGCCAGTGGCGTCCAGACAAGCTGTGCGGGAAAGGCGTCATACATGGTCCCCACCACCGCCCCCTCGATCTGAAAGCCCAACAGCGCCCCGCCCAGAAACGCCGCCCGCCATCCCCCCAGCCCTGCCCAGATCACCGCCGACAGCGCCGCCCCCGCCGCCACGGAATAGGCCGCCCAGGTAAAGACCAGATCGCCAAGGCGCAGGTCCGGCGCGGGCGTTGTCCAGAACAGGTTCTCCCCCGCCCAGACCGCGATCCACCCCAGACAGAGCGCTGCCAGCCCATAGCCCAGACCTTCGCGCATCGCGCCGCCCCCTCTCTACCCACTGGCCCTTTCTGCCGTCGGCGGCTAGAAGGCCGCAAGCTTCTTGGTGACAGCATGCTGAAAACCCGCATCATCCCCTGCCTCAACGTGGCCGACGGCCGCGTGGTCAAGGGCGTGAACTTCACCGACCTGCGCGATGCCGGCGACCCGGTGGAGGCTGCCCGCGCCTATGATGCCGCCGGCGCGGATGAACTCTGCTTCCTCGACATCCACGCCACCCATGAAAACCGCGGCACGATGTTCGACCTCGTCACCCGCACGGCGGAACAGTGCTTCATGCCCCTCACCGTGGGCGGCGGCGTCCGCACCCCCGAGGATGTCCGCGCCCTGCTGCTTGCAGGGGCAGACAAGGTCAGCTTCAACTCCGCCGCCGTGGCCGACCCCGATGTCGTGGCGCGGGCCGCCGACCGCTTCGGCAGCCAATGCATCGTCGTGGCCATTGATGCCAAGACCGTGGCACCCGGAAAGTGGGAGATCTTCACCCATGGCGGCCGCAAACCCACCGGGATCGACGCGGTGGACTTTGCGCGCACCGTGGCCGCCAAGGGCGCGGGCGAAATCCTTCTCACCTCGATGGACCGTGACGGCACGCGGGCAGGCTTCAACCTGCCGCTGACCCGCGCCGTCGTCGATGCCGTGGGCATCCCGGTCATCGCATCCGGCGGCGTCGGCACGCTGGACCATCTCGTCGAAGGTGTCACCATCGGCGGCGCCTCTGCCGTGCTGGCCGCCTCCATCTTCCATTTTGGCGATTTCACCATCCGGCAGGCCAAGGATCACATGGCCGCCGCCGGCATCCCCATGAGGTTGTCATGACCGCCCTCACCCGCCTCGCCGCCACGATCCAATCCCGCAAGGGGGCCGATCCCGAAACCAGCTGGACCGCCAAGCTGCTCTCCAAAGGCCCCGAAAAATGCGCCGAGAAATTCGGCGAAGAGGCGATCGAGGCCATCATCGAAGCGGTCAAAGGCGACCGTGACCGCCTCACCTCCGAAGCCGCAGATGTGCTCTACCACCTCCTCGTCATGCTCGCCGCCCGTGACGTGACGCTGGAGGATGTGCTGGCCGAGCTTGACCGCCGCGAAGGGGTGTCAGGCCTCACCGAAAAGGCCGCCCGCGGCTGACCGGAATTTGACGCAAATTCCGGAACGGAGTTTGACGCAAACTCCGGCGACCAATCGTCGGACAAAGGCGCCGAAAAATGGCGCCTCCGGAAACTGCATCAGTTTCCGACGCGAAATCTCCGTCAGATTTCGCCCCCTCACATCCCCAGACGCGGAATCTCGATCGCCGGGCACCGATCCATCACCGCCGTCACACCCGCCGCTTCCGCCCGCGCCGCCGCTGCCGCGTCCACAACGCCCAACTGCATCCACACGGCCTTCAGCCCCGGCAGTACCGCCAGCGCCTCATCCACCACACCGCCCGCCTCTTCGCTGCGGCGAAAGATATCCACCATATCCACCGGCTCCCCGATCTCGGCCAGCGACGCGCGCACCACCTCGCCCAGCGCATCCTGCCCCGCCTGTCCCGGATTGACCGGAATCACCCGATACCCCCGCGCCTTCAGAAAGGCCGCCACCCGGTGGCTGGGCCGGTCCGGCTTTGGCGACCAGCCCACAAGGGCGATGGTCCGCGTCTCGGTCAGCACCCGCCGGATCGTGACATCAGTCGTGGCATCATCGGTCATGGCTCACCCCAAAAGAAAAAGGCGCCCGGGCCTCTGCGGCCGGGCGCCAAGTCGCGGAACGAGGGACAGTGAATGAGAGGCGGGTGTTCCGGCCCGCTTCCTACTCTGTGACATAGAAACCGCGCCCCGCATTTGAAGCTGCCTTCCCGCAAATGTGATCAACTCAACTTAACGCTGTGACGCCGCATACAGCCCCACCGCCGCGGCGTTTGACACGTTCAGCGATCCGAACGCCCCCGCAAAGGGCACGCGGGCGATCACATCACAGGTCTCCCGCGTCTTGTCGCGCAGCCCCGGCCCCTCGGCCCCCAGAACCAACCCAACAGGGCGGTTGCCCAGACCCGCCATCGCCTCGGCCAGGGTAACCGTGCCATCGCCATCCAGCCCAACCAGAACATAGCCCATGGCCTTCAGCTCCACCATCGCGTCGGCCAGATTCGTGACCCGCAGGTAGGGCTGCCGCTCCAGCGCCCCGCTCGCCGTCTTGGCCAGCGCGCCCGTCTCCGGCGCGGAATGATGGCGCGGCGCGATCACCGCCCGCGCGCCGAACACCTCGGCCGACCGCAGCACCGCCCCCACGTTATGCGGATCTGTCACCCGGTCCAGCAGCACAACCAGCGGCGACCCCGCTCCGGATATTGCCACCTCATCCAAACGCCCCCAGTTCAACGGCCGCGCCTCCAGCGCCGCCCCCTGATGCACCGACCCCTCGTCGATGGGCACGTCAAACTTGCGCGGCTCCACCACCTCGGGCTCCATGCCGCTTTGGGCGATGGCTTCCTCCAGCCGGTCAAAGGCGTTCTTCGTCACCACCAGCCGCAGCTTTTCGCGCGCCGGATTGACCAGCGCATCGCGCACGGCATGGATGCCGAACAGCCAGACCGTCTCTTTTGCCTCGGCCCGCTTGCCGCGTTCCTTGTCGATCACCCAGGTGGGTTTCTTGCTTCCCGGCTTCATCGCCACACCTCTTGCATTTCCCCATCCATGGCCCCGGATCGCCCCCCGATGCAAGCCACATTTCCCCCGCTTTTGCGCCTTGACGCCCCTCCCCCCCTCGGCTATCCCCCGCAACGCGTCGGGCG
The DNA here is from genome assembly GCA_943369275.1 of Rhodobacter maris. Lineage (GTDB taxonomy): Bacteria > Pseudomonadota > Alphaproteobacteria > Rhodobacterales > Rhodobacteraceae > Paragemmobacter > Paragemmobacter maris_A. The sequence goes on from CALRMS020000038.1 coordinate 3,614, forward strand.
ACGTGCTGCAAGGTGCGGCAGCGGACTGTAACTCCGCCGGGGAGACCCATGCCTGGTTCGATTCCAGGGTCGCCCACCACTTCCCCCAAATGATGAACCGCCCTCAGGGGCGCACCACCCGCAGGGTGCAGCCGTTGCTGTCGATCCCTTGGAACGACCGTCCGCCCGGATCGGCCACCAGCAGCGCCTCTGTCGGCAACTGCCCCTCCCAACTTGTCTGAACGCGCATGTTCGACCGCTCCATCTGTCCGGTGAACTGCCCTCTTTCCCCCAGATTGTTCGTGATCCGGCCCTCGAACTGCCCGCGCCCCCGCTCCTCCACCTCGGCCTGTGCCTCGATGGTGATCGCGCCGAAATGGCTCTGCGGAGGACAGACCGCCGAAATCCGCCACGCCCCATCAATCACCGGGGTGCAGCCCACCACCACGGCCACCGCCATGCAAACCCCAAAGGCCAGACCCGACCCGCGCCTTCCACGCCTCACTGCGCGAACCTCCTCAAACCCGCTGCTCGTCACCAAAGCCATCTCCTCCTGTCCTCTGCGCAAACGGCGATGCTTCACCCCAGGCCACGCCCGGCGCAGCCTTGCACAAACCGCCCCACCCGAAAACCCTACCGCCCGCTGCAATTCCCCTGTCGCCCCGCCCCCGATCCTCTGCTAATCCTGCTGCATCATGACAAACGACGCCTCCTTCCGCTTCACCCACGCCATCACCCGCCGCCCCGCGGCCTCCATCACCCATGGCCTGCGGGCCGTCGATATCGGCACGCCGGACCTTGCCTTGATGCAAGACCATCACGCGGCCTATATCGCCACCCTGCGCGCCACCGGCGCGACGGTGGTGGAACTCCCCGCACTCGACGCCTTCCCCGACTCGGTCTTTGTCGAGGATACGGCCCTCTGCCTGCCGCAGGGTGCCATCATCATGCGTCCCGGTGCCCCCACCCGTCTGGGCGAGGCCGCAGAGATGGAGCCGCACCTGCGCGCGCTCTACACCACCATCGCGCGCATTCAGGGCCCCGGCACCATCGAAGGCGGCGATATCCTCGTGACGGGACGCGAAATCCTTGTAGGCCAATCCGCCCGCACCGATGCCGCAGGCATCGCGGAACTGCGCGCCATCGTCACCGCCTGGGGCCACAGCTTGCGCGAAGTGCATACCCCCCCCGGCGTCCTGCACTTCAAGACCGACTGCTCGCTTCTGGATGCGGATACCATCCTGTCCACCGAACGCCTCTCAGTGTCGGGCTGCTTTGACGGCTACCGCCTCATCCACACCGCCCCGGGCGAAGAGGCCGCCGCCAACACCATCCGCTTCAACGATGTGGTCCTGATGCCCGCTGGTTTCCCCGGCACAAGGGCGCGGATCGAACAGGCCGGATACAGCGTCGTCGAAATCGGCAATTCCGAATGTGCCAAACTTGACGGCGGGATGTCCTGCCTGTCCCTTCGCTTCACCCCGTCCTGACCTTTGCCCCGGGCTGTCACCAGTGTCCTCGTTCAACATCCTCTGCATCGGCCAATCCGGGCGGCTTCAATATGAAGCCGTCCTCCTCGCCGCGAGTTTGCGCGCCCAATCCCCCGGCTTCAAAGGCCGCCTGCTGATCGCCACGCCGCGCCCCGGCCTGCTCTGGGCAGGCCAAAACCCACAGGTCACCGATCCCGCCACCCTCGCCCTGCTCGCCGATCTGGGGGCCGAGGTCATCCCCTTCGACAGCCGCGCCTTTGGCGCCGCCTATCCCCATGGCAACAAGATCGAGGCGCTGGGTCACATCCCAGACGAACCCTTCCTGTTTCTGGATACCGACACGATCATCACCGGCGATCTATCCGCCCTTGAACCCGATTTCGCCCGCCCCACCGCCAGCATGAAGCGCGAGGGGACATGGCCGCAGATCGAACTCTACGGTCCCGGCTATACCGCCATCTGGCAAAGCCTCTACAACCGCTTCGGGCTCGACTTCGATAGCAGCCTCGACACCAGCCAGCCCGATGAATACTGGCAGCGCTACCTCTACTTCAACGCAGGCTGGTTCCTGCATGAAAGCCCCCGCCGCTTTGGCGCATTGTTCCTGAAATACGCGACCGAGATCGCCGCAAATCCCGGCCCCGCGCTGGCCTGCCAATCGCTCGACCCATGGCTCGACCAGGTCTCCCTGCCCTTGGTGATCCATGCGCTCGGCGGCGGTCGCCCCGGCCCCGAACTGGCGGGGCTTGATGGTCCGCTCACCTGCCACTGGCGCATCCTGCCGCTGTTCTTCGCCCGCGAAAGCGACCATGCGGTGGCGGTGATGGAGCAGGTCGCAAACGATCCGCGCATTGAGCGCGTGCTGCGCCACTACGCGCCCTTCAAGAAGATGCTCTACCGGGGCGAAGGCCAGCAGGTCCGCGCCCTGTTCGATCGCGCTGATCTCCCGCGCAGGGAACAGGCCATGCGCAACGCCATCAAACGCGCAGGCCTCTGGACGCGCTGACCGACGCAAACCCCGTCCCCGGCTTACCCCGAGACTTCCCCACCACCGCCAGCCACAGGCGCAGCCCTCACATCTCCAGCGTCACCACAGGCCATAGCGACGCCACCAGCAAACCCGCCATCGTCCAGTTGAACACCCGCAGCCGCCCCGGCCCCTGCAACCACCGCCGAAGCCCCTGCCCCGCCGCCGCCCAGACGGCGACCGACGGCAGGTTCACCAACGCAAACACCCCCGCCACCGCCGCATAGGCCGCGACCGAAGGCTCCGGCACATAGGCCGCCACCGCGCCCAACGCCATCGCCCAGGCCTTCGGGTTCACCCATTGAAACGCCGCCGCCTGCACAAACGTCATTGGCCGCCCGCCCGCCATGCCCTCTCCGGGGGCGTCGGCGCGTGCGATCTTCCACGCCAGCCACAGCATATACCCCACCGCCGCCACCTTCAGCGCGGTCAGCGCCCATGGCACCGCCACAAACACCCCCGCCACTCCCAGCCCCACCAGAAAGACCATCACCGAATGGCCGACCGAGATTCCAATCATATGCGGCACCGTCCGCCGCAGCCCGAAATTCACCCCCGATGCCAACAGCATCATGTTGTTCGGCCCCGGCGTGACCGAGGTGACAAAGGCAAAACCCAGCAGGGCAAGGAAAAGATCATGCGTCATGGCGGAATTCGTAACACCCGAACCGCGCTTGGGGATTGCAAACTCGGCGATCAAGGCGCAAATTTTGCAACAAATGACGAAGATAGATGACATAAACGCCCGCATATTGCGTGAATTGCGCCGCGATGGCCGGATCAGCAACCTGATCCTCGCCGAACGCGTCGGCCTGTCCCCCTCCGCCTGCCTGCGCCGCGTGCAGGACATGGAACGCTCCGGCCTGATCCGCGGCTACCGCGCCGTGCTCGATCCCGCCCAGCTTGGCATCGGGTTTGTGGCCTATGTCACCGTGGGCCTGAACACCCATACCAAAGCCAGCCAAGAGGCGTTCGAACGCGCCGTCGCCCGCGCCCCGCAGGTCACTGAATGTCACAACATTACCGGTACGGTGGAATACCTTCTGCGCGTCGAATGTGCCGATCTGGCGGCTTACAAGTTCTGGCACACCGATGTGCTGGGCACCCTGCCGCAGGTGCAATCCATCACCACCTTCGTCGTCATGGGCAGCCCCAAGGACGACCGCGCCTGATCGCAAGGCTTTGGTAATCTTCCTGCCGCAGCCTGCCCATCAAACAGCCCGGCGCAAGACAGGATCCTCAACCGCAATGTGCATCCCCGCACCCTTAACCCCGTTTCACAGGGTCACTCTGCGCAAATTTGTATGCACGCCTGCTGCACAGCGATCTGCACGGGATGCTGCACAGCGAAATCACCGCAACTCATTGAATATATTTCACTATCCGGAAATCACCGCCGAAAACGCTTCGCCAGAACCAGATCAATTAAACCATTGAAAAACCCTTTCCCTCATCGCCTGCCCGGATCGCGAACCCCGTCGCGCCAAAGAACAGAGCGTCACCACGATTTTCCCCCAATCCTTCCCCGCGCCAGAGACGATCCTCCCCCCGCCCCCTGCCAGCCGCAAAACCCTTTCCCCCAAACCGTTGGAAAAGCGAACCAATCCTCTCTTCTGCCAAGGCCCCCTTCACAGCCCGCCCCCCTTCCCCTAACCTCTCGCCCGTCACAACCCTTGGGAGGGGATCCGCCATGCCTGATGACCGCACGCTTGCCTTTGAAACACTCCAGATTCACGCCGGAGCCGAGCCCGATCCCGCCACCGGCGCGCGGCAGGTGCCGATCTACCAGACCACCGCCTATGTCTTCCGCGATGCCGATCACGCGGCCAAACTCTTCAACCTGCAAGAGGTGGGCTATATCTATTCCCGCCTGACCAACCCCACCGTCTCGGCACTCGCCAATCGCGTCTGCGCGCTTGAAGGCGGGGCCGGGGCGATCTGCTGCTCATCGGGTCACGCCGCGCAAATCATGGCGCTGTTCCCGCTGATGGGGCCGGGGCTGAACATCATCGCCTCCACCCGCCTTTACGGTGGCACGATGACCCAGTTCAGCCAGACCATCAAACGCTTCGGCTGGTCGGCCAAATTCGTCGATTTCGACGATCTGGCAGCGCTTGAGGCTGCGGTCGATGACAACACCCGCGCCATCTTCTGCGAATCCATCGCCAATCCGGGCGGCTACATCACCGATCTCGATGCCGTGGGCAAACTGGCCGACAAGGTCGGTCTGCCGCTGATCGTCGACAACACCTCTGCCACCCCCTATCTGTGCCGCCCCATCGAACATGGCGCGACGCTGGTGGTCCATTCCGCCACCAAATACCTCACCGGCAACGGCACGGTGACAGGCGGCGTTGTGGTGGATTCGGGCAAATTCGACTGGTCCAAATCCGGTAAGTTCCCCTCGCTCTCGGAACCCGAACCCGCCTATCACGGGCTGGCCTTCCACCCGGCACTGGGCGCGATGGCCTTCACCTTCCACTCCATCGCCGTGGGCCTGCGCGATCTGGGCATGACGATGAACCCGCAAGGCGCGCATTACACGCTGATGGGCATCGAAACCCTGTCGCTGCGCATGGACCGGCATGTGGAAAACGCCCGCAAGGTGGCCGAATGGCTGGAGAAAGACCCCCGCATCGATTACGTCACCTATGCGGGCCTGCCCTCATCGCCCTACAATCACCGCGTCGCGCGCATCTGCCCCAAGGGGGCCGGGGCGCTCTTCACCTTCGCGGTCAAGGGCGGCTATGACGCCTGCGTCAAGCTGATCGACAATGTCAAACTCTTCAGCCACGTCGCCAACCTCGGCGACACGCGGTCGCTCATCATCCACTCGGCCAGCACCACCCACCGCCAGCTGACCGAGGAGCAGCAGATCAAATCCGGCGCCGCGCCGAATGTGGTGCGCGTGTCCATCGGCATCGAACATGCCGATGACATCATCGCCGATCTTGATCAGGCACTGGCCAAGGCAACCGCCTGACCTGCAACGCAAAAGGGGCGCCCCACGGCGCCCCTTTCCACCCGTGCCCCCCGATCAGGGCTGCACGATTTCCCAGGTGATGGTGACATTCGCCGTCACCCCAACCTCGCCGCCCGCCACCGGCACCGGCGCATCCTGCAGAACGGCTTCCATCCGGTACATCGGCATCGGGGATGACATCCCCGTCTCGCTGATCGACACGATCTTCCCAAGGCTTGCCCCTGCCGCCGTCACCAGTAATTCCGCCCGCGCCCTTGCCTTGGCCACCGCCGCCTTGCGCGCCTCGTCCATCGCCGGGTCCGGCTCTGCCAGCCCGAAATTGATGCCGTTCAGCGTATTCGCCCCATCCGTGATCGCCGCATCCAGCACGCCGCCCAGCTTGGCCATGTCCCGCACCCGGATCGACAGGATGTTCGATGCCACATAGCCCTGAATGACCGGCATCGAACTGCCATCGCTGTTCGACCAGTTGGGATTCAGGTTCAGCGTCGATGTCTGGATATCCCGATCCTCGATCCCCGCCGCCTTCACCCGTTCCAGCACCGCCGTCAGCGCCTCGGTATTGGCCGCCATCGCCGCCGCTGCCGTCTCGCCTTGCGTCGTCACGCCCAGACTGACCGTTGCCAGATCGGGCGCCGCCGTAACCACACCCTCGCCGGTCACGGTGATGATGGCGGGGGCGATATGGTCATCGGCCAAGGCCAGTGTCGGGGCCAGACCCGGCACCATCAGCGCCGTCGAAAGCAGAATTGCCGAAAGAACACGCATGGGGAAAACTCCTGTACCGCCACCCTTGCCTTTTCCACCCGCACCCCTTCTGCGGCAAGTCAGATAACTGTGTAGTCTCCTTCCCTTCGGCAAAAACCTGCTGTAGGACGTTACCCAACCCCGCCTTGCATTCCCGCTGTCCCGGAAGCTGTGCTAGACCCGCCCCATGAAGCCGAACTTTGCCCTGAACTTCACCGATGACAGCATCACGCTGCTGCACCGCACCAAGCGTGGCTGGGCAGAGGTGGGACGCACGGCGTTTGATGTTGATGATCTGCCCGCCGCCATGGCCGACCTCAAGGCAAAGGCCGATGCGTTAGCCCCGGGCGGCATCACGACCAAACTCGTCATTCCCAATTCGCAGATCAAGTATCTGACCATCGCCGCCCCCGGCCCCGATGCCGCCACCCGCAAGGCGCAGATCGTGACGGGGCTGGAAGGGCAAACCCCCTATGACGTGGCCGATCTGGTGTGGGACCACACAGAAAGCGGCGACAGCGTCTTGGTGGCCGTCCTCGCCCGCGAAACGCTGGACGAGGCCGAAGGTTTCGCCGCCGCCAACGGCTTCAACCCTGTCTCCTTCGTGGCCATCCCGCTGGATGCGAGCTTCGGCACGGAACCGTTTTTCGGCCAGACCAGCTTTTCCCAATCGGTCCTGAAGGACGGCCAGAAGGTCGACCGCGACGCCGATCCGATCCGGTTGCCGGATCCCGAACCCGCGCCGCAGCCGGAACCTGAACCGCTGCCCGAACCCGAACCGCTGCCCATCCCGGAACCGGAGCCCGTGCCAGAGCCTGCGCCAGCGCCAGAGCCCGGCCCGGATGTTGTGCCGCCGCCCTTGCCGGAAGCGGACCCTGTCCCCGCGCCGGAAGACCCGCCGCTGACCGACCCGATGCCGGAACCCGAACCCGCAGGCTTCCCGGGCGGGATCGACGAAAGCCCCGCCCCCTACCCGATGGAACTGCCGCCCCTGCCGAATGATTTCGGCACCGTTCGACCAACCGCCGCTCCGGCCCCAACCTTCGCCGATGAACTGGCGCTTGCCACCCAATCGGCCACCGCACGCTTTGACGCGCCTGTCGATCCGGCGGCCATTGCCGCCACGCTCAGCGCAGGCGATCCGCCCGCGACCGCATCGGTTCTGGACAATTCCATCCCCGATCTGGACGAAGCGCCGATGGCGATTGATGTCGGCGACGATCCCGCCGACGTACCCGCCACATCCGAACGCCGCCTGATTGTCGACCCGTCGGTCGAAGATGACCTGCCGCCGATGCCGTCGGGCGCTGCGCTGTCGGCCTATTCCAGCCGCCCGCTGAACGGTGACGCACCCGCACCCCGCCCCGCCCCCATCGTGGCCGAGGCAGACCGCCCCGCCCCGCGCGGTGCCGCAAAACCCGTGGTGGACAAGCCCGCTACGGCGCGCCCGGTGCCGAAGTTCAGCTATGAAACACCGGGCGAAAAGCCGCCCACCCCTGCCACAAAGGCGCTGCGCGGTGTCACGGCGCTTGTCACCGCACCCTCGATTCCCGGCGGGCGCAAGGCCAAGGTCTCGCCCCCCGCCACGGCGGCAAGCAACGCCGTGGCCAGCGCCGCCGCTGCCGCTGCCGGGGCCAACCCCAAAGGCGGCGACCCCACCCGCCGCCCTGCCGGGCTGGGCAGCCGCCCGATGCCCGTGCGCGGCAAACCCCGCCACCTGGGCCTGATCCTGACCGGCATCCTGCTGATCATGCTCGCCCTCGCAGCGGGGCTGTCATCCTTCTACGTCAGCTGGACGCAGGACGCACAACCCGCCCCCATCGAAACGGCCGCTGCACCGGACGCGACCACGCCCGACGCCGCCGACCTGCCCGCCCCGGAAGACGAGATGCTGGCAGATCTGCAGGACCCTGCCGATCTTGCACCGGAAGCCCCAGTCGCCGATGCCACGCCCGAAGTGACAGCCACCGATGGCGTGGTGATGACGGCCGAAGATCCCAACGCCGCCGCCCCGGCACGCGAACCCGCCCCCGCCACGGTGATCGCAGGCGACCCGGCCCCCGCCAACGCCCCGGCAAGCGAAGCGCAGGACGAGATTTTCCTGTCCGGATCGGACACGCCCCCCGCCCCGGTGGATGCCGCTGCCCTGCCTGCGCCCACCGCGCGCGCGGACGCGGCCCCGCTGCCGCAGCAGCCACCCCCACCTTTCGGGACGGTCTATCAGTTCGATGAAAACGGCCTTATCCGGCCCACGCCCGAAGGGATCGCCACCCCCGAGGGTGTTTTGCTTTTCGCAGGCGCCCCCGCCCGCCTGCCGCCCAGCCGACCAGAGGCGATCACGGCCGCCGCACGCGCCGCCGAACAGGCCGCCACGCCGACCACCGCCCCAGCCACAGCGACGGCGGCAGACCCTGCCGCCATCGCCGCAGAACCCGCGGTGATCGTCCCGTCTGACCCGGCGCTCGCCGATGCCCGCCCGCTGCCACGCCCGGCCAATCTGGCCCCGGCCCCGGCGGAAACGGCAGTCGATGATGGCGCCGCGCTCGCCGCGCAAATCGACCCGCGCATCGCCACCATCCGCCCCGCCATCCGGCCCGAAAGCATCGCCGCCGCCGCCGTTGCCGCAGGGGCCATCGCCCCCACCACGGCCAGCGCGAATGGCAGCCTCGCGCTCATCGCCCCCGAAGGCACGGTCACTCCGATCGGCCTCACCATCTCACGCCGCCCAGCCGCACGCCCCGGCGATATGACCCGCGCCGTCGAGGCAGCAGTTGCCGCAGCCATCCGCCAACCCGAACCCGAACCCCCGTCGGCCGAGATCACGCCGGAGACCGAAGAGGAACCGGAACTCGCCGCCGCCACCGCGCCGCGCATCCCCTCCACCGCGAATGTCGCCAAGCAGGCGACCATCCGCAATGCCATCAACCTGCGCGACCTGAACCTGATCGGCGTCTACGGCACCTCGTCCCAACGCTATGCGCTGGTGCGCAACCCGAACGGCCGCTACGTCAAGGTCGAGGTGGGCGATCGTCTGGATGGTGGCCGCGTTGCCGCCATCACCGCCTCGGAACTGCGCTATGAAAAGCGCGGCCGCATGGTGGTGCTGGCCCTTCCCAACAGCTGATCCCGCACGCGGCCAAAGCTGGTTGCAGCCGGTCCGTGGTTCAGATCATGATATCGCGATACAGGGCCCGGAACGGGCTGCATAAGGGGCGGTATGGAAGGGTTCCTTCTCGAAGCCAGCATCTATCTCGGCGCGGCGATCCTCGTCGTTCCACTTGCGATGCGCCTTGGCCTTGGATCGGTTCTTGGCTACCTCGCCGCCGGAATTCTGGTTGGTCCGGTCTTCGGGATTGCCGGGGCTGAAACCGCGGACCTTCAGCATTTCGCCGAATTCGGCGTGGTGCTGATGCTGTTCCTGATCGGTCTGGAACTGGAACCCCGCACGCTTTGGGACATGCGGCACCGCCTGATCGGTCTGGGCGGCGCGCAGGTGGTGCTGACAACCACGGCCATCGCGCTTTTGACTTACGCCCTTGGCTTTGCATGGCAGGTCGCGCTCACCTTCGGGCTGATCCTGTCGCTGTCCTCCACCGCCATCGTCCTGCAGACGCTGAATGAAAAGGCGCTGATGCGCACAGCCGGGGGGCGGGCATCCTTTTCGGTGCTGCTGACCCAGGATATTGCCGTCATCCCGATGCTGGCCTTTCTGCCGCTGCTGGCTCTGCCCGCCATCCTTGGCCCCACGTCCGATCTTTACGGCATCACCAACAGCGCCGAAGCCGCCGCCCACGGCGCGGAAGGCGCGGCCGAGCCGCTGCTGACACTGGTCGAACAGCTTCCGGGCTGGGCCACCACCCTGCTCACCCTTGCCATCGTGGGCAGCATCGTGCTGGCCGGGAACTTCCTGTCCCGCCCGGTCTTCCGCTTTGTCCATGCGGCCCGCCTGCCCGAAATGTCGACGTTCTTTTCGCTGCTGATCGTGCTGGGCATCGCCTTCTTGATGATGCTGGTGGGCCTTTCCCCCGCGCTTGGCACCTTTGTGGCCGGTGTGGTGCTGGCCAACTCGGAATTCCGGCACCAGATCGAGGCCGACATCAAGCCGTTCAAGGGCCTTCTCCTTGGCCTGTTCTTCATGACCGTTGGCATCGGCATCGACACCGGGCAACTGTTCGGCCAGCCTGTCACCATCCTGTCGCTGACGCTTGCCCTGATCGCGGTCAAGGCGGCAGTCCTCTATTGCCTTGCGGTGCTGTTCAAACTGCGCGGACATGACCGCTGGCTGTTTACCCTCGGCCTTGCCCAGGCGGGTGAGTTCGGCTTCGTCCTGATCGGCTTTGCCCGCCAACAAGGCATCCTGTCGCTGGCGCAGGGGCAGACCGCCCTTCTGGTGGTGAGCCTGTCCATGCTGTTCACCCCGGCGCTGTTCATCGCCTATGAACAACTGGCCCGCCGCATGCGCGCCCGCACCCCAGACCGCGCGCCCGACCTGATCGATGAAAAGGGCCGTGTCATCATCGCGGGTATCGGGCGCTTTGGTCAGGTGGTGAACCGCCTCGTCCGCATGTCGGGCCTGTCCACCGTCGTGCTGGATTCCGACATGGCCACGATCGAAACCATGCGCCGCTTCGGCGTGAAGGGTTTCTTCGGCGATCCGTCCAATCCTGCCCTGCTCGAGGCCGCCGGTCTGGCCGAGGCGGCCATTCTCGTGGTGGCCGTGGACAGCCGCGAAAACACCAACCTCATCGTCCGCTATGCCCGCAGCCAGCGCCCCGATCTGCACATCGTCGCCCGCGCCCGCGACCGGGTGCATGTCTATGAACTCTATCAGGCCGGCGCCAATGACATCGTCCGCGAAACCTTTGACTCATCCATCCGCGCGGGGCGCTATGTGCTGGAAAACATGGGGTTCACGGAGTACGAGGCGGCAAAGCTGTCGCAGACCTATTTCAAGGTGGACCGCGCGGCGATGCGCGATCTGGCCAGCCTCTGGGTGCCGGGCCAGCCCGTGCATCTGAACGATGCCTATATCGAACGGGCCAAACAGCTTGACCGCGATCTGGAAACCGCCCTGATCGACGAGCTTTATGAAACCCGCCCGATGGAGGGCGAGGATGTCCCCGCCCCCTTCACCGAGGCGCCCGAGGAAGAAGACGCCCTCGCCGATCCGGCACCGCGCCCGGAAACGCCCTAGGCCCCCGACACGCCCGCCTCGGCGAAGGTCGCCATGCCGGAATGGCAGGCCAGCGCCCCCTTCACCACGCCCAGCGCCAGCGCCGCACCCGACCCTTCGCCCAGGCGCAGCCCAAGGTCCAGAAGCGGCTGCTTGCCCAAAGCCGCCAGCAGCCGCCCATGCCCGCCCTCGGCACTGACATGGCCCGCCACACAATGATCCAGCGCGCCGGGCACGGCCCGCTCCAGCACGGCGGCCGATGCCGTGCAGATGAAGCCGTCCAACACCACCGGCACCCGCTCCACTCTTGCCCGCGCGATGGCCCCGGCCATCGCCGCCAACTCCCGCCCGCCCAGACAGCGCAGCACCTCCAGCGGATCGCCCAGCGCCGCCTCATGCCGTGTCAGTCCCCGCGCCACGGCATCGGCCTTGCGCGCCAATCCGGCATCATCCACGCCCGTTCCCCGGCCCACCCATCCAGCCGGATCGCCACCGAACAGCGCCGCCGCCAGCGCCGCCGCAGAGGTGGTATTGCCGATCCCCATCTCGCCCGTCACCAGCACATCGGCCGTTGGGTCCACTGCCGCCCAGCCGCAGGCCAGCGCCGCCACGACCTCATCCTCGCTCATCGCGGGGCCTGTGGTGAAATCCACCGTGGGCCGGTCCAGATCCAGCGCATGCACCGCCATTTCCGCGCCAAAAGCCCGGCTCAACTGGTTGATCGCTGCACCGCCGTGGCGAAAGTTGGCCACCATCTGCACGGTAACCTCGGCCGGAAATGCCGAAATCCCCTGCGCCACAACCCCATGATTCCCCGCAAAAATCAGAACCTGAGGGCGGTCACAGCGCGGCTTTTCCACACCCTGCCAGCCCGCGAACCAGACGGCCAGATCCTCCAGCCGCCCCAAAGCCCCCGGCGGTTTGGTCAATTGACCGTTGCGCGCAATGGCTGCGTCACGGGCCGTGGCATCAGACGCAGGCAAGTCTGCCAACACGGCGCGAAACTGGGACAGCGAGGTAAAGGGAATGGTCATCAACAGCTCTTTCATTGCAGGTCACGCAGCAACTGGCTACCGAAGGGTGCGGCCCTTGGCCAGACGGGAAAGGACATTGCAATGAGCAACCGCGACAATGCGCCCCTCATCCGCGCGGATCTGATCTCGGCCTTTGGCCTGCTCACCCGTCTGCCCTTGCCTTCCGGTCCGGTCACGCCTTCGCCGCGCGCCGCCTGGGCCTGGCCGGTTGTCGGTGCCACCATCGGCGCCCTTTCTGCCGCGGCGGCCAGTGCGGCGCTGACGCTGTCCTTGCCTGCAGGCGTGGTGGCTGCAATCGCTCTGGCCACGGCGGCCATCCTGACCGGGGGGCTGCATGAGGATGGCCTTGCAGATACAGCCGATGGCCTGTTCGGCGGCTGGACGCGGGAAAGACGGCTTGAAATCATGAAAGACAGCCGGATCGGCAGCTACGGCATGCTTGCCCTGCTGCTTGTCACACTGATGCGCTGGTCGGCGGTCACCGCGCTCATCGCGGCGGGGCAGCATTGGGCGGGCCTGATTGCCGCCGGTGCCCTGTCGCGCGCGCCAATGGCGGTGCTTATTGCCACCATGCCCAATGCCCGCGGGAAGGGCCTGTCGCACAGCACTGGCGTGCCCTCAAGCGGGGCCGTTGCCGCCGCATTGATCATCGCGGCGCTTTTTGCCGGTCTCTGCACGGGCGTTGGCGTCTTTGGCATGGCCGCCTTGGTCACTGTCACGACCTTCGCCATCGCCCGCATCGCCCGTGCCCGTATCGGCGGCCAGACCGGCGATATCCTTGGCGCGGCCCAGCAGGTGGCCGAAGCCGCCGCCCTTGCGATGGCAGCCGCCTATTTCACCTGAAACGGCTGCTTCACTTTGGCCCAAATGCCCAAGCCCGGCCGCAACCTTGCGCGGCAGTGGGATCCGGGCGATTGGGGGGCCCTTTGGACCAAAGGGAAAAGGCCACGCAGTTGCCCGCATGGCCCTAGAAAAACCTTAGAACCGCTGGATCAGGCCGCGCGGCTGACCAGCACGTCATCCACTTTCTTCTGCGCACCGGCCTCGTCAACCCCGGACACGGCGGCAACTTCGCGGGTCAGGCGTTCCAGCGCCGCTTCATAAAGCTGACGCTCGGAATAGCTCTGCTCGCGCTGATCGTCGGTGCGATAGAGATCGCGCACGACTTCAGCGATCGACAACAGGTCACCCGAGTTGATCTTCTGTTCATATTCCTGCGCACGGCGCGACCACATCGCGCGCTTCACGCGGGCCTTGCCCTTCAGCGTGTCCAGCGCCTTGGTCACGATGTCCGGCGAGGACAGCTGACGCATCCCGATTTCGGTTGCCTTATGCGTCGGAACGCGCAGGGTCATCTTGTCCTTCTCGAACGAGATCACGAACAGCTCCAGATGGAGCCCAGCGATTTCCTGTTCTTCGATGGAAATGATCCGACCCACGCCATGCGCGGGGTATACGACGAATTCGTTGGGGCGGAATTCGGGCTTCTTGGTCTTGGTCATTCAGACGAATCCTCGATGGGACGACCTGCCTCATGCGACAAAAAGATGGTCCGGGCCAAAAGGGGCCACGGCAATCCGGTCTAAATGTCACAGAAAGACCCCGCTCAGGCGAGCAGCTCTGAGCCAGGCATCAGGCTTCCGTGTGGTTTGTAACCAATTCTATACCACAGAATCACCCTGATTCCAACAACAGCGAAGGGGGATCAGTGCGCAAATACCCGCAATTCGGGCAAAACTCTCGCGCTATGCCGAATCGGCTGGTCCGGGATTCCGAATCTGGCTGGCGGGAGCGAGCCGATGCAGGCTCAGTTCCCTTCGCCCGGCGCCTCTGAGAAATACTTCTCCATCTTGCCGGTTTCGCCATCGCGCGCCTCGGCCTCGGGCAGCGGGTCCTTCTTGACCGTGATCACCGGCCACATCTCGGAATACTTGCGGTTGAAGGTGACCCACGCATCCATATCCGGTTCGGTATCCGGGCGGATTGCATCTGCAGGGCATTCCGGTTCGCACACGCCGCAATCGATGCATTCATCCGGGTGGATGACCAGCATGTTCTCGCCTTCGTAGAAGCAGTCCACCGGGCAGACTTCCACGCAATCGGTGTATTTGCAGGCGATGCAGTTGTCGATCACGACATAGGTCACGGCGGTCTCCTAAAATCCCGGAAGTCTGACTAGTTTGCTTTTCCGGATCATTCAAGCGGCTCTGGGTCATCCCCCGATCCGTCAAGGTCAAGATAGAGCATCTGTGCCTCAGGGGCAGGCCCCCGGCGCAGGCCCAGTGCCAAAATTTTCACCAGCCGGATCCGCGTTCCCTGCGGGAAGGTCAGCACATCCCCAGTTGCGACCCCTGCCCCTGGCTTTCGCGTCGGTTGGCCGTTGATCCGCAGATGGCCGCTTTCCGCCACTTCGGCGGCGAGGGCGCGGCTCTTGAAGAACCGCGCCTGCCACAGCCACTTGTCCAGCCGAAGCGTTTCCCGCTCCGGCCCGTTTCGCACCCCCAGCTTCTGCGCGCCGGGGCCTGCCAAATCAGGACTTGGTCTTCAACGCGGCCAGCACCGCAAAGGGGTTGTCCGGGTCGATGGGTTTTTCCACCCGCGGCGGGCGTGCCTCGAACGCCTTGGCCCCGCCCGGCTTGCCGCCATCGCGGCGGTCAGGCTTGCCACCCTTGCCCTTGTTGCCATCCTTGAACCCGCCATCACGCCGCTCGCCTTGGGGACGGTCGCCTTTCGGACGGTCGCCCTGAGGACGGTCGCCCTGAGGACGGTCGCCTTGGGGACGCTCGCCACCCGCCGCGCGTTTGGGACGGTCGCCCTGCGGACGATCCCCTTGCGGGCGTTCGGGGCGATTGGGCCGTTCCGTGCGTTCGGGGCGCTGGAAGCGGGGCTTGGGGGCCCAGCTGAAGGTGTAGAAAGTTTCCATTTCCACCGGCGCAGCCTCGGCTTCCGGGTCGACTTCGGCCACCGGCTCTTCGACGGGCCTGGGGGCCAGCACCGATTCCCCTTCGGGGATCGGTGCGGTCGATACCGGTGCATCAGGCACGACGACGGGTTCGGCCACTTTGACCTTTACCCGTTCGGCCTTTTCGCCCTTGTAGCCCAGGCCGGTCATCAGATCGGCGAACTGTTCCAGCGTCATGCCCGTGATCGACAGCATGTCGGGGGTCGCCTCGAACCCCACCCGGCTGTCCTTGGCGCGCAGCAGATCTGCCAGACGTTCCAGCATGTCGATTCGGATCGCCCGTGTCCCGGCTGGATGATAGCCTGACAGCGTATAATGCTGCTTTGGCACCTCGGCGATATTCGGGATCGTCACCAGGCCCGGCGGCGGGCTTTCCGGGAATTCATCCAGCCCATTGGCCAATGACCAAAGCACCAGCCGCAGCCGCGTCGGCGCGGGTTTCAGAAGCGCGGGCAGGAACACGGTGAACTGCCCAAAGCGGACGCCATGCTTCCGAAGCGCGCCGCGCGCCTCTTGATCCAGTTGCTTGACCTCTTCCGCCACCGCATCGCGCGGCAGCACGCCAAGCCCTTCGACCAGGCGGAAGGCAAAGCCGCGGGCAAGGCCCGTCAGCGCCTCATCCCGGCTCATGGCGGCCAGCGGTTCGAACAGGGCTGCGACCTTTCGGTCGATGAAATGCTGCAGGCGGCGTTTTACCTTTTCGGCGACGTCCGGCCCGGCTTCCTCATCCACGAACCCCTCGACCGAGGGGCGCAGAGACTCGGCGCCTTTCACCAACTTGCCGACGGCTGTGGTTCCCCACATCAGCCCGCCCTGTTCGGTGAAATCCATCTCGGTGTCCGGTGCGTTATAGAACCGATCCGCCCGCAGGTGGAACTCGGGCCGCAGCGCTTGCACCGCCGCCTGCCGCAGCGTGCGCGCTTCATCGGGCGAGGCAGAGGCGTCTTGCCGGAAGCGGAACCCCTCCAGCTTGCCGACGAACTCGCCTTCGACCATCACTTCGCCCTTGTCATTCACCTCGGCCACGAGGGTCTCCTTCTGCTTCAACCGGCGAAGCAGGACACTGGTCCGCCGGTCAACAAATCTTTGCGTCAGCCGCGCGTGCAGCGCATCCGACAGGCGGTCTTCTACAGCGCGAGTCTCGTCGCGCCAATGGCTTTCATCTTCGCACCAGCCAGAACGCTGCGCGACATAGGTCCATGTGCGGATATAGGCCAGCCGTTTCGAGATGGCGTCGATGTCACCATCCGCCTTGTCGATGCGGGAAACGGCGGTGGCGAGCCAATCGGAGGGCACACGGCCTGACTTCAGGAAATCGAAAATCCGCGCCAGAAGCGAGGCGTGCTCCATTGTTGAGGATGACCGGAAATCGGGCACACGGCAGACATCCCACAGAAGGCGCACGTCCTGCGGGGATTTCACCCTGTCGCGCACTTCGGGCATTTCGGACAGGGTTTTCAGCGCCACCACATCATCGGCATCGCGCGCCCGCGTCAGCCATTCGTTGGAAGTGGGCATCTCCAGTGACCTGACCAGCCGTTCCACCGTTCCGAATTCCAGCCCGGCATTGCGCCAGTGCAGTTTCTTGACCGGCGAGAAGCGGTGGTTCTCGATGGCGTCGATCATCTCTTCGTCCAGCGGCCGCGCTTCGCCGGTGATGCCAAAGGTGCCGTTTTCGGTATGACGCCCGGCACGACCGGCGATCTGCGCCAGTTCCTGCGGGAACAGCGCCCGCATGCGCCGGCCGTCGAACTTGGCCGTCGAGGAAAAGGCGACATGCCGGATATCCAGGTTCAGGCCCATGCCGATGGCATCGGTCGCCACCAGATAATCCACATCGCCATTCTGATAGAGCGCCACCTGCGCGTTGCGCGTACGCGGTGAAAGCGCGCCCATGACCACCGCGCAGCCGCCCTTTTGCCGCCGGATCAGTTCGGCGATGGCATAGACGTTTTCAACAGAAAACCCCACGATTGCGCTGCGTGGGGGCATGCGGCTGATCTTTTTCGAACCTGACCAGGTCAGCGTCGACAGCCGGTCACGTTTCGTGAAGCTTACCCCCGGCACCAGCGCTGCGATTGCGCTACGCATCGTGTCTGACCCTAGAAACAGCGTCTCATGCAGGCCGCGCGCGCGCAGCAGACGGTCGGTGAAGACATGGCCCCGTTCAGGATCGGCGCAAAGCTGGATTTCGTCTACGGCTACGAAATCGGCCCCGATCTCCAGCGGCATCGCCTCGACGGTGCAGACCCAATACTGGGTCCGCTCGGGAACGATGCGTTCTTCGCCTGTCACCAGCGCCACGACGGATGGGCCGCGTTGGGCGACGATGCGATCATAAACTTCGCGCGCCAAAAGGCGTAGCGGCAGGCCGATCACGCCAGTCCGATGCGCCAGCATCCGTTCGATCGCGTAATGGGTCTTGCCGGTGTTCGTCGGTCCGAGAACCGCCGTAACCCGTCCGGTCATGGCCATAATCTTGCTGCCTTACAGGTCTTGCCCGGCGGTATCCGTTTCCAGACGTTTCACCGACTCGATTACCCCCTGCAGATGGGGATGTATAGCCAAGGCAGCCTTGTAGGCCTCTAGCGCCTTTTCGGGTTGTTCGAGTTGCTCAAAGATCATGCCGAGCCCGGAGAGCGCCCCGAAATGGCGCGGGTTCAGTGTCAGGGTGCGGGCGATGTCGTTCACCGAGGGGCCAAGTTCACCCACGGTGAAATAGGCGGTGGCCCGCGCATTCCAGCCTTCGGCGAAATCGGGGGCATGGTCGGTGAGTGCCGTGAAATGTTCAATGGCTGCGGAGGGATCGCCTGCCTCCATCGCATCGCGGCCACGCTGAAGCAGCAGATCCATGGCGGGAGAGCCGGATTTCGACCATTCGTTCCAGATTTCCCGTTCAATGCGCGCGGCACCCTGGGCATCGCTGTCTTGCAGTTCCTGATACAGGTCATCCAGCGCGGGTGTTTGCGCGGCCAGTTGGGCGGTCGCGCAGAAAACCAGCACAAGTGCCGCAACGACATGATTGTGTAACCGACGAAGCGCTTCCATAAACCTAACGTAACGCAACCGTGCAGAAAAACCAGCCTTGCGCGGTCACGACCAAGCGATGGAGAAGATGAATGAGCGAAGTGATCGACGCCGCCGTAACCGCCCTGACCGCCAAGCTGAATGGCGGGTTTGATGGTGTGGCGAAATTCGTGATTCCCGGCGAAGGGGCGATCATGATGGATGCCGACGGCGTGCGCGCGGGGGATGAAGAGGCGGATGTGACGCTGACCGCATCGACCGAAACATTTCAGGCGATTCTTTCGGGCGACATGAACCCGACCATGGCCTTCATGACGGGCAAGCTGTCGGTCGACGGGTCAATGGGCCTTGCGATGAAATTGGGTTCTGTCCTGTCGTGACAACGGCCGCCCCGTTCTTTGCCGACCTCGCCGATGGCCCGGAGGGCGGGCGGGCGGTCTGGGCGGAAACGCCGGACCGCGTGCGTATCCGCATCGGAATTTGGGCGGGCGGCGAACAGGGGACGGTCCTGCTGATGCCGGGCCGGACGGAATACATCGAAAAATACGGCCGCACCGCCCGCGACCTGCTGGCGCGCGGCTATGCGACGATTGCGATAGACTGGCGCGGCCAAGGGCTGGCGCAGCGCGCGCTGCCCGACCGGTTGGTGGGCCATGTTGGCGATTTCGACGAATACCAGCGCGATGTGGATACGCTGATCGCCGTGGCGCAGACGGAGGGGCTTCCCCGCCCCTATTACCTGCTGGGTCATTCAATGGGCGGCTGCATCGGGCTGCGCGCGTTGATGCGTGGGGCGCCGGTCAATGCGGCGGTGTTTTCCGCGCCGATGTGGGGGATCAGCATGGCGGCTTGGATGCGGCCAGTGGCGCATGTTGTTTCTGCCTTGGCGCGGCCTTTCGGGCAGGCGCATCGTTTTGCGCCCGGCACGAATGACAAGACCTATATCGCCACTGCCACCTTTCAGGGCAATGTGCTGACCACCGATCCCGACATGTGGGGCTACATGCACCACCAGATCCGCACCCAGCCCGATCTGGCGCTGGGGGGGCCCAGCCTTGGCTGGCTGCGGGCGGCGTTGCGGGAATGTGGGGCGCTGGCGGCGATGCGGTCGCCCAAGGTTCCCTGCATCACGGCGTTGGGGACGGCGGAGAAGGTGGTGGATGTGGCCCCGATCCATCTGCGCATGGCCGCCTGGCCGGGGGGGCGGCTGGATATCTATGCAGGCGCGGAACATGAGGTTCCGATGGAGCTGCCCCTGCATCGGGAGCGGTTCCTGGATGAGGCGGCAAAGCTGTTCGCGGCCCATCGCTGAGGCCGCGAAAAGCCCTTCAGATGTTGATCTGGCTGAACCCGTCGCGCAGGGCGCGGCTCCAGGCTTCGGACATGGCGCGGAACTGTTCATCCCCAGCTTCGATCCGGCGGGTGTAGGACACCTGGCAGGCATCCTTTTCGATCACGCACAGGTCCAGTGGCATGCCCACGGAAAGGTTTGATCTTAAAGTGGAATCCATCGACAGAAGCACGGCCTTCTGCGCATCGGCCAGTGAGGTGGAGCGTTTCACCACCCGGTCTAGGATCGGTTTGCCGTATTTGTGTTCCCCGATTTGAAGGAAGGGGGTGTCCTCGGTCGCTTCGATGAAATTGCCCTCGGGATAGATGAGGAACATCCGCATCGCCCCGCCGCGCCGTTGGCCCGCCACGATCATCGACGCGGTCACGCCCTGCATGGCAGAGATCTTTTCGTCGATATCCTCACGCACGCGGGCCAGCATGTTGCCGATGATTTCCGCCACCTTCAGCATGGTGGGGGCCTTCATGATCGACTGGGTTTCATCTGATTCGGGATCTTCGATCGCTTCGCGCAGGCGGGCGATGGTGGTTTGCGTGACGGACAGGCTGCCTGCCGTCATGATGGCGATCACCCGTTCGCCGCGTTCTTCATATAGAAACATCTTGCGATAGGTGGATATGTTATCGAGCCCCGCATTGGTGCGGGTGTCGGACAACAACACGATACCGTCATTGAGCATGAGGCCCACGCAATAGGTCATGATCTCTCCCCGCTGATGCGCAGACCCTATTGCTGCAAGCTTTGGACCGCAACCGTCACGTCAAGACTTTCGGTGCCAAGACCCCGCGCCGTGCCGCGGATGGGGGCTGCATCCTGTGCATCCAGACCCGATCCCAACCGGATGTAGCGTTCATCCGGGCAACAGCGGTTGGCGGGGTCGAACCCGACCCAGCCCAGACCGGGGATGAAAATCTCGCCCCAGGCATGGGCCGCCTCATGCGCGGTGCCGTCGGATGTGGCAAAGAGATAGCCCGATACATAACGCGCGGGCATCCCGAGGACACGGGCGCAGGCGATCAGGGCATGGGCGTGATCCTGACAGACCCCTTCGCCCAGCGCCAATGCTTCGGCCGCGGTGGTGTGGGCATGCGTTGCGCCGGGTGTGTAGGCGATGGCATCCGAGACCGCCGCCGAGAGGCGATGCGCTGTGGCCAGCGGGCCGTCCGCATCCCTTGACTGTTCCGCCAGCGCTGTGAGCGCGGCATCCGCCGTAGTGGGCGGGCTGTCCACAAGATAGACCTCGGGCGGGACGATTTCACGATGGCCGCGTAAAAGACCTGCCAGATCAAAGGTTTCGACGATCCCGGTGACATGCACCTCGATCTCGCTGACCGGGCCTTTGACTGTCCAGGATTGCACACGGTCGCCCGCGCCATCGCGGAAGGTGCCGCCCTGAAGCCCGTCGCTGACGGTGACCTTCCAGTTGCGCACCTTTTGCCCGTCAAAGACCGAAGGCGTCAGTCGGTGGCTTTGCATCACTGCGCGTACGGGGTTGTCGTATCTGTAGCGCGTCACATGATCGACCGAGAGCAGCATCAGCGCATATCCCCACTGAGATAGGTTTCGTGGATCTGCGACCCCAGACCGGCCATGTCGCGGATGAAGCGCGACAGGAATTCATGCAGCCCTTCGTCAAAGATGTCTTCCTCGCGCGTTTCGCTAAGCGCGATCAGCATTTCGCGTGCGCGGGCCTGTGCATCCGTCGTTGTGCCGTAAAGTTTTGCCAGCCGGTCCAGATGCCCGGACAGGCCCTCGACGCAGGTGATCAGCGAGCGGGGGCATTGCGGATTAAGGATCAGGAAATGGGCGATCTTGGCTGCTGTCACCTCGCCCCCATAGGCCCAGTGAAAGGCGCGGTGGGCAGACATGGCGCGCAGCAGGGTGGTCCATTGGTAGTTGTCCAGGCCTGACCCCACGAATTCCACCCGCGGCAGCAGGACGTAGTATTTCACATCCATCAGGCGGGCGGTGTTATCGGCGCGTTCAAGGCTGTAGCCGATATTCAGGAAATCCCAGCCGTCGTTGCGCAGGAGCGTGGCTTCGATCGCGCCGCGGACCATGGCGGCGTGGCGCATCGTCCATTCCGTGAGGCGCGACAGTTCCAATTCGCTGCGCGGGGTGCGTTCCAGTTGGCGCAGTTCCTGAAAGGCGCTGTTGAGCGCATCCCAGACCTGAGTGGTCAGGGCGGTGCGGACAATGCGCCCGTTTTCGCGCGCCGTGGTGATGCAGGACGCCACGGAAGAGGGGTTGTCGTGATCGAAGAACAGAAACCCCTCGATATCGCGCTGGACGGGATCACCATATTTCTTGGCGAAGGCGTCGGCATTGCCGGATGCTTGCAAGAGCGAATCCCATTCGTTGCGATATCCGGCGGCGGATGGCAGCAGGGCGATGCGCGAGCCCACCTCAAGCAGGCGCGCGGCGGTTTCGGCGCGCTCCATGTAGCGGGCGATCCAGAACAGGTTGTCGGCGGTACGGCTTAGCATGTCATTCTCACTCCGCCAGCACCCATGTATCCTTGACGCCCCCACCCTGGGAGGAGTTCACGACCAGCGATCCTTCGGTCAGCGCCACACGGGTAAGCCCGCCGGGGACCAGTTCGATGCGTTCCCCCACCAGACAGTAGGGCCGAAGGTCCACATGGCGCGGGGCCACCCCTTCGGCCACGAAGGTGGGTGTGGTTGAAAGTGCCAGAGTTGGCTGGGCGATATAGTTGCCGGGATCGGCGAGCACTTTGGCGCGGAACACTTCCACCTCTGCCTTGCTGGCCTTTGGGCCGACGAGCATGCCATAGCCGCCGGAACCGTGAACTTCCTTAACGACCAGTTCGCAAAGGTTGTCGAGGACATAGCCAAGATCGTCCTGCTTGCCGCATTGCCAGGTGGGTACGTTTTGCAGGATCGGTTCCTCGCCCAGATAGAAGCGCACCATTTCGGGCACGAAGGTGTAAACCGCCTTGTCATCCGCCACGCCGGCACCGGGGGCGGAACAGATGCTGACCCCGCCGGAACGGTAGACATCCATCAGCCCCGGCACGCCCAGCGCGGAATCGGGCCGGAAGCAGAGCGGATCGATGAAGGCGTCGTCGATGCGGCGATAGATGACATCCACCCGCTTGGGGCCTTCGGTGGTGCGCATCCAGACGAATTCACCTTCGACGAACAGATCCTGACCTTCGACCAGTTCTATGCCCATCAGATCGGCGAGGAAGCTGTGTTCATAATAGGCGCTGTTGAACGGCCCCGGGGTGAGCAGGACAATGGTCGGTTCCTTGGTGCATTTCGACGGGGCGACCGAGGCGAAGGTGCGGCGGAGGATCTCGGGGTAGCGGTCGACCGGTTCGATGCGGTTGCCGCGAAACAGGTCGGGGAACATCCGCATCATGATTTCGCGGTTTTCCAGCATGTAGCTGACGCCCGATGGCGTGCGGCAGTTGTCTTCCAGCACAAAGAAATCTTCCGGCCCCGTGCGGACGATGTCGATGCCGACGACATGGGAATAGACACCCTTGGGTGGCTTGATCCCGGCGACGGCCTTTTCATACGCTTCGTTCTGATAGACCAGCCGGGCGGGGATGCGGCCGGCGCGGACAATCTCGCCCCGGCCGTAGACATCAACGAGGAAGGCATTCAGCGCGCGGGCGCGTTGCTTTATGCCGCGTTCCAGCTTGGCCCATTCGGACCCGGTAAATACGCGGGGGAACATGTCGAAGGGGATCAGCCGGTCCGGATCGCCGCCTTCGCCATAGACGGCGAAGGTGATGCCGATGCGGCGGAACAATTCCTCGGCCTCGGCCTGCTTGAGGGTTCGAAGCTCGGCCGGCATGGCGTTCATCCAGTCTTCCAGCCGCGCATAGGGCGCGCGGACCTTTCCGCCGTGATACATCTCGTTGAAGTATTGCGTCACCGTCGCCGCCCCCGCGTCATCCCACAGGTTTCAGTAAATCAGGCGATCTTGCGGGGGGGAAGCGTTTCGACCCGCTGAAATGGGTGCAGCATAAGCATCTGCACAAAATACAGGCGAAATCAGCGACTGGCGTTGGATTGGCGCGGCGCTAACTTGGGGTCATGACGCAAAATCCGGTTCTGACCTTCACCGACCGGGGCATTTACTGCCCGGATGGTGATTTTTTCATCGACCCGTGGCGGCCTGTTGACCGGGCGTTGATTACGCATGGCCATTCTGACCACGCCCGATGGGGGCATCGGCGCTATCTGGCCACGCATCAGGCGCTGCCGGTGATACGGCACAGGCTGGGCCAGATCGAGGCGGCGGGGATCGGCTATGGCGAGCGGGTGCAGATCGGGGGGGTGACAGTCAGCTTTCACCCGGCGGGCCATGTGCCGGGATCGGCGCAGATCGCGGTGGAGCGGCGGAGCGAGGTTTGGGTCGTGTCGGGCGATTACAAGGTGGAACCGGACGGGCTGGCCGAGGGGTTTGCGCCGATCCGCTGCCATGCCTTTATCAGCGAATGTACGTTTGGCCTGCCCGTTTTTCGCTGGCAGCCGCAAGCGCGGGTGATGGATGAGATCAGCCAATGGTGGGCGGGCAATGCGGCGGCGGGCAAGACCTCGATCATCGGGGCCTACAGTTTCGGCAAGGCGCAGCGGTTGATGGCGGGGGTGGACCCGATCGGGCCGATCCTGACGCATGGCGCGGTGGAAGAGGTCACCGCAATCCTGCGGGCGCAGGGCTATGCCTTGCCCGATACGGTGCGGGCGGTGGCGGGGGTGGATGGCAAATCCCATCCCGGCGCGCTGGTGATTGCGCCGCCATCAGCTCTGGGGTCGGCCTGGGCGCGGCGGTTTGGCCCGGCGGAGGAGGCATTTGCGAGCGGCTGGATGGCGGTGCGGGGTATTCGCAGGCGGCGGTCCTTGGGGACGGGTTTCGTGGTGTCGGACCATGCCGATTGGGACGGGCTGAATGCGGCGATCCGCGCCACGGGATGCGAAAAGGTGTTCGTGACCCATGGCTATACCGCGCCGTTCCGGCGCTGGCTGGCGGAACAGGGCTATGATGCGGGGATCGTCGCCACGGAATATGGCGACGAGGTGGAGGATGCCGTTGGCCAGGTGACCTTGGCCGAGGGCGGCCCATGAAGCAGTTTGCGACGCTTTTTGCTGCGCTGGATGGCACGACAAAGACGACGGCCAAGCTGGCCGCGTTGACCGACTATTTCCTTACAGCGCCCGAGGCGGACAGGGTCTGGACCATCGCCCTGTTGTCGGGGCGGCGACCTAAGCGGAGTGTCACCTCGACCGAGTTGCGGGAATGGGCGGCAGAGGCGGCGGGGATGCCGCTTTGGCTGTTTGAGGAAAGCTATGCGATGGTGGGCGATCTGGCGGAGACCATCGCGCTGATCCTGCCTGTGGCCGAGGGGGTGGAGACCCCGTCGCTATCGGTGATCATTGCCGAGTTGATGCAGCTGACCGGGCAAAGCGCCGAGGTTCGGCAGGCGGCGATCATCGCCTATTGGGGGCGGTTGGGCGCGACGGAACGGCTGTTGTTCAACAAGTTGATCACGGGCGGGTTCCGGATGGGGGTGAGCCAAGGGTTGATGACGCGCGCGCTATCGAACGCGACGGGGGTGGAAGAGGCGGTGCTGGCGCATCGGTTGATGGGCGATTGGGCGCCGCAGACCACGCGGTTCGATATGCTGGTGCAGGAAGATGGGTCCGGGCCTGCGTCGCGGCCTTATCCCTTTGCGCTGGCCGCCCCTTTGGAGGAGGGGCCGGAGGAATTGGGCGAGCCGGGGGTGTGGCGGGCGGAATGGAAATGGGATGGCATCCGGGGGCAGTTGATCCAACGCGCCGGTGCCTTTGCCCTTTGGTCGCGCGGCGAGGAGTTGATCACCGACCGTTTCCCGGAATTCGCCGTGCTGGCCGATTTCCTGCCCCCCGGTACGGTAATGGATGGCGAGGTGCTGGCATGGGACCGGGCGGCGGATCGGCCCCTGCCCTTTGCCGATCTGCAAAAGCGGATCGGGCGCAAGACGGTGCCGAAGAAGCTTCTGGTTGAGGCCCCTGCCCTGATGCTGGTCTATGATCTGCTGGAAGATGGGGGCTTGGACCTGCGCGCCGCGCCCTTGGCCGAGCGGCGGGCGCGGCTGGAGGTTTTGGTGGCGGGGCTGCCGGACGGGATGCCGCTGCGCCTGTCGCCGGCGGTCGCGTTTGATGGTTGGGGCGATCTTGCGGCTGCACGGCAGGCCGCGCGGGAGATGCGGGCCGAAGGGGTGATGATCAAGCGCGCGGCGTCGCCCTATCATGTGGGGCGCAAGCGCGGAGATTGGTGGAAGTGGAAGCTGGACCCGTGGACGGTGGATGCGGTGATGATCTACGCGCAGGCGGGGCATGGGCGGCGGGCGAACCTGTACACCGATTTCACCTTTGCGGTGCGCGACGGCAATGCGCTGGTGCCGTTCACCAAGGCCTATTCGGGGCTGACGGATGCCGAGTTTGGCGAGATCACCCGCTGGGTGCAGAAGAATACGCTGGAACGGTTCGGCCCGGTGCGGCGGGTGCCGCCGGAATTGGTGTTCGAGATCGGGTTTGAAGGGATTCAGGAAAGCCCGCGCCACAAGTCCGGCATCGCGCTACGCTTTCCCCGGATGATCCGCTGGCGGCGTGACAAACCGGTGGATGAGATCGACACGCTGGAGGGGTTGCGCGAAATGCTGCGGATTTCGCGGGCGTGATCACGGTGAATTCGGACTGCATCCCTTGCGCCTATGGGCGGTGCCGCCCTAGATGACACAAAGAACAATCCAAGAGGTTTTCCCATGACGCTGCCCCTGCCCCGCCCGGTTTTTGATGCGAATGCCACTGGTGGCGGGCTGGGCAAGCTGCCCGATTGGGATTTGACCGACCTTTATGCCGCCGAGGACGCGCCGGAGTTTGCGCGGGATATGGCCTGGCTGGAAAAGGCCTGCGCGGATTTCGCAGCGCAGTATGAGGGCAAGCTGGCCGCGCTGGATGCGGGCGGATTGCTGGCCTGTGTTCTGGCCTATGAGCAGATCGATGTGGTGGCCGGGCGGATCATGTCTTTCGCAGGCCTGCGCTATTACCAGAACACGATGGACAGCGACCGCGCCAAGTTCATGGCCGATGCGCAGGACAAGATCACCACCTTTACCACGCCGCTGGTGTTTTTCAGCCTGGAGTTCAACCGGCTGGATGAGGGACATCTGACGGGGCTTCTGGCGCAGAATGCGGACCTTGCGCGATACAAGCCAGTGTTTGACCGGATGCGCGCGATGCGGCCCTATCAGCTGTCGGATGAGTTGGAGAAGTTCCTGCACGACAATTCGGTGGTCGGCGCGAGCGCATGGAACAAGCTGTTTGACGAGACGATGGCGGGGTTGATGTTCGCTGTCGCGGGTGAGGAAGAAGAGCTGAACCTTGAGGCCACGCTGAACCTGCTGACCGACACCGACCGCGCCAAGCGCGAGGCGGCGGCGCGGGCGCTGGCGGTGGTGTTTGACAAGAATATCAAGCTGTTTTCACGCGTGCACAACACCTTGGCCAAGGAGAAGGAGGTCGAGGATCGCTGGCGCAAGATGCCCACGCCGCAGACCGGACGGCACCTTTCCAACCATGTGGAACCCGAGGTGGTGGAAGCGTTGCGCAACGCGGTGGTGGCCGCCTATCCGAAGCTGAGCCACCGCTATTACCGGCTGAAGGCGAAGTGGATGGGGTTGGAGACGTTGCAGATCTGGGATCGCAACGCGCCCCTGCCCATCGAGACGCCCAAGACCGTGGATTGGGACACTGCAACGGCGATGGTGCTGGATGCCTATGGCGCGTTTGACCCGAAGATGGCCGATCTGGCCAAGCCGTTCTTTGAGCGGGGCTGGATTGATGCGGGTGTTAAGCCCGGCAAGGCGCCGGGTGCCTTTGCCCATCCGACGGTGACGGCAGTGCACCCTTACGTAATGCTGAACTATCTGGGCAAGCCGCGCGATGTGATGACGCTGGCGCATGAGCTGGGCCATGGGGTGCATCAGGTGCTGGCCGCCGGTCAGGGGGAGTTGCTGTCATCGACGCCGCTGACACTGGCGGAAACGGCGAGTGTGTTCGGCGAGATGCTGACCTTCCGCAAGCTGTTGGACGGGGCCAAGTCGCAGGCAGAGCGCAAGACGCTGCTGGCGGGCAAGGTCGAGGACATGATCAACACGGTGGTGCGCCAGATCGCGTTTTATGATTTCGAATGCAAGCTGCACGCCGCGCGGCGCGAGGGCGAGTTGACGCCCGATGACATCAACGCGCTGTGGATGAGCGTTCAGGCGCAGTCGCTTGGCGATGCGTTCGAATTCATGGACGGGTATGAAACTTTTTGGGCCTATATCCCGCATTTCGTGCATTCGCCGTTTTACGTGTACGCCTATGCCTTTGGCGACGGTTTGGTGAATGCGCTTTATGCCGCCTATGCGGATGGGCTGCCGGATTTCGAGGAGAAGTATTTCGAGATGCTGAAGGCGGGCGGATCGAAGCACCACAAGGAGTTGCTGGCGCCCTTCGGGCTGGATGCCAGCGATCCGAAATTCTGGGACAAGGGGCTGTCGATGATCGCGGGGTTCATCGACGAGCTGGAGGCGATGGAAGGCTGACAAAGCCGTTCCGCGCGAAAATGGGGACCGGGGGCAAGGGATTGCCCCCGGTCTTTTTCTTTACCAGTGGATTTCGCGAGCCGTCGCGAAGGCCGCGTCGATCATCACCTGCGTGCCGCGGGTGAATTCCAGCGGGCAGGGATAGGCCGCCCCGGTGCGGATGGAGTGACCGAAGTTTTCCACCTGCAGCTTGTAGTGGTTGGCCGCGGGCCAGCGTTCAGACGTGATCGTCGAGCCGTTGTGCAGTTCGATCCGCGCTTCGGCGAAGAGGTTTGCGTTGAAGGGGCCATTGGCCACTTTCAACAGGCCCTTGTCGCCGTGGAAGGTGACCTCTTGCCGGTTCTGCAGGCGCATCGACGTCATCGCGGTATAGGTCGCGCGGCCGAGCGGGCCTTCGAGGATGGCGTCCAGTTCGGCCCAGACATCCACACCGTTTTCGCGGATCATGCGGCAGGAGATATCTGTCGCCTCGGCCCCTGTCACGAAACGGGCGGAGCCGTAGGTATAGACCCCGATATCGCGGATGCCGCCGCCGCCGGTTTCCGGGCGGTTGCGGATGTTGTCGGTTTCTTCGTGATTGTCATAGCTGAAAAAGGCATCGACATGGCGCAGGGTGCCGATGGCCCCGCCCTGCACCAGTTCGCGGGCGCGGATCCATTGGGGGTGGTGAACGATCATGTAAGCCTCGGCCGCCAAGAGGCCGGTCCGGTCGCGCGCGGCGATGATCGTATCGATTTCCTCTGCCTTCATGGCGATGGGTTTTTCGGTCAGGACGTGTTTTCCGGCCTCAAGCACCTTGAGCGTCCATTCCACATGGATGTGGTTGGGCAGCGGGATGTAGATGGCGTCGATCGTCGGGTCGGCCAGCAGTTCGGCATAGGTCATCTGGGTCAAGCCCGGGCAGAAATCCCAACCGATGGCCTGTCCGGGCTTTGAAGTGCCAAGGGCGACAAGTTCGGCGTTTTCGGCCATGTGGATGGCAGGGGCCATCTGTTCGCGGGCGAAATTGGCATTGCCAAGTACACCCCAGCGCACGGGTTTCATTGCGGGTTCCTCCGGTTTGGTGACGGTGCAGGCTAGGCGTGGTTGGCTGCCAGTGCAAGGCCAGTACAGGGTTCAGTACAGGGACCGATGCGAGCCCGGGGGCGCTATTCGACCTTGCGGAACAGATCCAGCAACTGGCCCCGCGCCACGAACAGGATGCCCGCCAGATAGGCCACCGACAGAAACAGCATCGTGATCCAGGTATAGGTGAACAGCGCCGCGATCAGGGCGGCAAGGCCCACGAGGACGTAGCGCGCATCTTCGGCATAGATGGTGACGCGTTTCAGCGATGGGGTGCGGATGCGGCTGATCATCAGCGCGCCCATGGCGACCATCCAGAACAAAGTCACCTCGGCCGGGATGCGGACATCGCCCGGAAAGCAGAAGGCAAGGTAAATCGGGGCCAGCACCAGCATGGCACCAGCCGGGGACGGCACGCCGATGAACGAGGTGCGTTCAGCCGGTTCCGCGCCTTCGGTGTGCTTGTTGCCCACGTTGAAGCGGGCCAGCCGCAGCATGCAGCAGATGGCGTAAATCAGGACGGCGATCCAGCCGAGGCTGGCCTCGCCCTTGAGCCCCCAGAGATAGAGGACAAGCGCGGGGGTGACGCCGAAATTGACGAAATCGCCAAGGCTGTCGAGTTCGGCGCCAATTGCGCTTTCGGATTTCAGCATGCGCGCAAGGCGCCCATCCAGCGCATCCAGCGCGGCAGCCAGGCCGATGAGCGCCACCGCCGTGGCTATGTGCCCGTCAAAGGCAAAGCGGATGGCGGTCAGCCCTGAACAGAGCCCGAGGATCGACACAAGATTGGGCAGAAGCTGCAGGATATGCAGCTTGCGGCGCGGACGTGGTTGATCGTCGGGCGGCTGGGTCATTCCATGCGGGCCATGCGTTGCGGGCTGTCGATGCCGAGAGTGGCGATCACGGTTTCACCGGCCACGCAGGTTTGGCCAAGGGCCACCTGCGGTTCGATCCCATTGGGGAGGTAGATATCGAGACGCGAGCCGAAGCGGATCAGGCCGAAACGTTCACCGGTGCGGATTTCCTGCCCCTTGACCGCGAAGCAGAGGATGCGGCGGGCGACAAGACCCGCGATCTGCACCACGGCGATGGAGCGGCCATCGGCCATGTCGATGCGGACTGAGTTGCGTTCATTGTCGACCGAGGCCTTGTCGAGCGAGGCGTTCAGGAATTTGCCGGGGCGGTAGCTGATTTCGCTGATCCGGCCCGCGATGGGGGCACGGTTCACGTGGCAGTTGAACACCGACATGAAGACCGACACCCGCATCAGCGGTTCGGGCCCCATTCCGAGTTCCGGCGGCGGCACGGCGCGTTCGATGAGCGAGACCACACCGTCGGCGGGGCTGACCATGAGGCCGACATTCTGTGGCACAGCGCGTTTGGGATCGCGGAAGAAGTAGTAGCACCAGACGGTAAGACCGACGCCGATCCAGCCGAGCGGTTCCCAGATCCAGAACAGCACCAGCGTCACCGCGGCAAAGACCGCGACGAAACGGATGCCTTCCTTGTGCATCGGCTTGATGAAGGTTTCTAGCATGGTCATCGGCGGCCTCCGGCTTTGCTGCGGTCTACCCCTCTGGAACGGGCGAGGCAACCGCTGACAGGACCGGCGGCTGCCATTGCATATAGGGGTGCGGAAGGCGCGGACCAAGCCGGGGCCGGGCGGCGGGCTCAGATCGGGGCGGTTACCGGAAAAACCGATCGATGCGGGAGCGGCGCAGTTCGTAGCTGTCGCGCAGCCAGGTTCGGATGGGCCGGGTGCCGGGAACCGCGCGGATGGCGCTGCGCAGCCCGCCGGGCAGGCGTTCGATCCAGCTGTCGCCGCGTTCCACGTTGCGGAAATCCGCCGCGCCATCGCTGTGCTTGCCGTTGAGGGTTTCGACACAAGGTCGGGTCGACTCGGCACGGTTGATGTGCAGCGCGACGACGGATTCAAAGCATTGGACCGACCAGATGCGGTTTTCCGATCTGGTGGTGTCGAGCAGGCTGGAGCGGTGATTGATGCGGTCAATCAGGCCTTTCGTGTATTCCAGAAAAGAATACCGCCGGGGGCCGAAGCCATCCATATAGGAGGTATGCGTATCCTCGACCACAAGAAGGCCGTGGTCGCGGATGGTGTCGACCATGGCTTCGACCGTGATGATCTGCTGGGCATAGGTGTGCCCACCATCATCGAGCAGGATGTCGACCGGGCCGACGGTGCGGCGAAAATCTTGCCAGAAGTCCATGCTGGACTGGCTGCCGATGAAGATTTCGAACCCGTCCTTTTCCCATTTGCGGGCATTCGGGTTGAGGTCGATGCCGATGATGCGGGCCTGTGGGCCAAAGAATTCGCGCCACATGAACAGCGACCCGCCGCCCAGGACGCCGACTTCGACAAAGGTGATGGGTTTGCCACGATAGGCGCCGAAGAGAGCATCGTAGACAGCGAAATAACTGCTGTGCTTCATGCTGCTATAGGGGCTGTTGCGATAGGCCGCGAAGCTGTGCGTCTGTTCCATGCCGAGTTCCCCCACCGCTAAGAAAGCCCGGAACCGTTCCGCTTTTCGGGCGGAGCGGCCTTGGGCTGCAACGTTCGTTAACTTTCAGGGCCGGAGGTGGCAAGGAAAACCCGCGCCTGCCTGTGGGGCAGCCGCGGGGATGCAAGAGCAGGTGCCGTGGCAGACCGCCGGGCCGGGATCAGGCGGGGATGGCCATGCCCTTGACGCGGGCGAGTTCGCGCATCTTGTCCTGCAGCTTTTCGAAGGCCCGCACTTCGATCTGGCGGATGCGTTCGCGGCTGACGCCGTAGCTTTCCGAGAGTTCTTCAAGCGTGACGGGCGTGTCGGCCAGACGGCGCTGCATCAGGATGTCTTTCTCGCGGTCGTTCAGAACGGACATGGCCTGCACAAGCATGGCGCGACGGGCATCCAGTTCATCGCGTTCGGCATAGGCATCGGCCTGATCGCTGTCTTCGTCTTCCAGCCAGTCCTGCCATTGCGTTGCACCTTCGCCATCGGAGCCGACGGTCGCGTTCAGCGAGGCGTCAGAGCCGGAGAGGCGGCGGTTCATGTCGATGACCTCATCCTCGGTCACGGACAGATCCTTGGCGATCTGGGCCACGTTTTCGGGGCGCAGGTCACCTTCTTCCAGCGCGCCGACCTTGGCCTTGGCCTTGCGCAGGTTGAAGAACAGCTTTTTCTGCGCCGAAGTGGTGCCGAGCTTCACAAGCGACCATGACCGCAGGATGTATTCCTGGATCGAGGCGCGGATCCACCACATGGCATAGGTCGCAAGGCGGAAGCCTTTTTCCGGGTCAAAGCGTTTGACGGCCTGCATCAGGCCGACATTCGCCTCGGAGATCACTTCGGCTTGCGGCAGGCCGTAGCCGCGATAGCCCATCGCGATTTTCGCAGCGAGGCGAAGGTGGCTGGTCACCATCTGGTGCGCGGCATTTGCGTCCTGATGATCCACCCAGCGCTTGGCCAGCATGTATTCCTGTTCGGGTTCCAGCAGCGGAAACTTGCGGATTTCCTGCAAGTAGCGGTTAAGGCCCTGTTCCGGGCTGGGTGCGGGAAGGTTCTGGTAGGTGCTCATGTCGTGCCCCCTATACTGTTGCCCGGGTCTTGCTGAAGCCCCCGGACGTGCGAAACTGGTATCTGGCGGTGCAGGATGCAAGGCCGCCTTTTTCTTTCTACGTTAATTGGGAAAGGTTCCGTCTGAGTTAAAGAGACGGTTACGTGCTGTCACGCACATGTCAGGCATTGTTTCAGCAGATCAGTGCGCCGAGCGGAGGGTTGCAACCAGCGTGGCGAGATCGGGCGGGAGGGGGCTTTCAAACTCAAGCACCTGTCCGGTGACGGGATGGACAAAGCCCAGCGTGGCTGCGTGGAGCGCCTGACGGGGGAAGCTGTTTCCTGCCTCGGCCGCAACATCGCCCACGAGTTTCGGGGCAAGGCGGCGGCGGCCACCATAGGTTTGATCGCCCAGAAGGGCGTGGCCGGCATGGGCCATGTGAACGCGGATCTGATGGGTGCGGCCGGTTTCGAGCCAACATTCCACCAGTGCGGCGGCATTGGTGCCAAAGGATTCAATCACATGGGCGCGGGTGATGGCGTGGCGACCCGCGCCATCCCAGACCACGGCCTGACGCTGGCGGTCTGTCTTGTGGCGGGCAAGGGCGGTGGCGATGCGCACGATCCCGCCCGGTTCAAAGCTGACGCCGCGCGTGCCGCGCAGCCGGGGGTCGGCGGCATCGGGCAGGCCGTGGACAAGGGCGATATAGTGGCGGTTGACGGAGTGATCTTCGAACTGCTTGGCAAGGCCGTGATGGGCGCGGTCGGATTTCGCCACCACCAGCAGGCCCGTGGTATCCTTGTCGATGCGGTGGACAATGCCGGGGCGTTTCTCGCCGCCGATGCCGGAAAGCGTGTCGCCGCAGTGGTGCAGCAGCGCGTTGACAAGGGTGCCGGAGGGCGAGCCGGGAGCGGGATGGACGACCATCCCGGCGGGTTTGTCGATGACGATCAGATCGTCATCTTCATAGATCACGTTAAGGGGGATGGCTTCGGGTTGGGCATCGTAATCTTCGGCAGGGGCGAGGATGAGGGTGAAGCTGTCGCCCTCGGCCACGCGGGTTTTGGGGTCGGTGACGGGCGTGCCATCCTTGAGGACGGCACCTTCGGCGATCATCTTCATCAGGCGGGAGCGGGACAGGGCCGCTTCCTCTGGCACCTCGCGCGCGAGGGCCTTATCAAGGCGGTCAGGCGGGTTTGGCCCGATGGTGACCATCAGGGTGGCGGCGCCATCTTCGATGGCTTCTGGTGAAAGGTCTGGCATGGACGATACTCCTGATCCCGCGGGGCTTCCGCCCAGCCTGACCTTTCTGAAATGGCTGGTCATCGTGTTGATGATCACGATGATCGTGGGTGTCATAACCATCGTCGGGCTGCTTGTCACCCGGATGCCGAGCGGGGCGGCACCCGTGCTGCCCGAAAGCCTGACGCTGCCCGACGGGGCGAAAGCCGAGGCGGTGACGGTGGGGGCGGATTTCGTGCTGGTGGTCACGACGGACGGGCGGGTGCTGGTCTATGGGCGCAACGGGGCGTTCCGGCGGGAGATCGTGCTGTCAGAGTGACGTGTCGCCCCAGAGCGCGGTGAGGATGGCATCCAGCCCATCGGTCAGCGCGGCGGGGCCGGGTTGCAGGATGAGGGGGGACTTGATCTCATGGATGCGCCCGTTGCGGATGGCGGGGATGGCGTCCCAGCCGGGGCGCGCGGAGATGCGGGCGGGGACGACCTTTTTCCCGCACCATGAGGCGAGGATCACATCGGGCGCGCGGGGGATCACTTGATCGGGCAACAGGATGCGGTCCTTGGCGGCCTTTTGGGTGGCGAGTTCGGGGAAAGCGTCCTGCCCGCCTGCGATCTGGATCAGTTCGGACACCCAGCCGATGCCGGAGATGAGCGGCTCATCCCATTCCTCGAACAGCACTTTCGGGCGGTTGGGGCGGGGGATGGCGGCGATGGCGTGAAGGCGGTCCTCATAGCTGCGGGCGAGCGCATCGGCGGCGTCGGGCACGCCGGTCAGCGCGCCGCAGGTGCGGATCATGCGCAGGATGCCTGCGACATTGCGCTGGTTGAAGGCGTGCACCTCGACGCCCTCGCGGATCAGGTCGGCCACGATGGGGGCCTGAAGATCGGAAAAGGTGAGGACGAGATCGGGGTTCAGATCGAGGATCTTGGGGATATCGGCCGAGGTGAAGGCCCCCACGCGGGGCTTTTCGCGGCGCACGCGGGCGGGGCGGACGGCGTAGCCAGTGACGCCCACGATGCGGTGGTCCTGTCCCAGAAGATACAGGGTTTCGACGGTTTCCTCGGTCAGGCAGACGATGCGGTGATAGGTCATCTGGCGGCCCTGCGCTGTTCTTCGGCGGCGCGCCAGATTTGCCAATCGGCGGCGGCGGCGGTGATGGCGCGGCGGGTGGCGGCCCCCACCGCCTCGCCTATCGCGGTGTGCAGGCCTGCATAGCGGATGTCGCCCGGATCGCAGGCAAGGGCCGCGCAATCGGTGCCGGTTCCCGTGGCAGTGCCTGTGGGCAGGATCAGCCCCGCCTCCATCACCGCGGCGGTGCGGGCCTGCACGGCGATCGACAGCGCTTCCAACTGGGCGGCCTCAGACAGCGCTGCATCGACGGCGGTGCAGAGGTTGATCGTGCCCCAATCGGCGCTGTGCCAGGGGCGGCGGGTGCCCACCGCTTCGGCATTGGACAGGCCCACGGTGGCAAGGCAGGTGGCGGTGATGCCGTCGACGGTAACTGTGGCCAGATGGTGGGTGCCGATATCGCGCGAGGTGAGCATGCCGACGGCATCGGGCCAGGCCTGCATTTCCTGCGCGAACCACGACTCGACGTCGAAATCGAGGGGGAGGTCGGCGTTCTTTACCTCACGCCAGATCACGGATGTGGCGGTGGTGAAGCCGGGGCGAAAGGGGGCCCAGCTGAGCACGCGCATGGGGCGCGGCAGATGGGCGGCGAGCCACGGGCGGGTGAGGGAGGCGCGGATCATCTTGTCACCGAAAGCGGTTGAAAGACGGGGCCGTAGGGCGTTTCCGCGTGGAAGCCCTGCACAGCGAAGACGCGGGCGAGCAGCGCGTCGCTGAGCACGTCGCGCGGCGGGCCGTCGGCGGCGATGCGCCCGGTTTCCAGCATGATGAGGCGCGTGCAATGCCGCGCAGCAAGGCCGAGGTCATGGACCGAGGCGATGACAGACCGCCCCTCGGCCGCGAGGTCGGCAAAGACCTGCATGGTGCGGATCTGTGCCGCCGGGTCAAGGCCTGCCACCGGTTCATCGGCCAGCAGCAGCGGTGTTTCCTGTGCCAGCGCGCGGGCGATCAGGACGCGGGCCTGTTCGCCGCCCGACAGGGCGGTGGCGGTGCGGCCACGGAAGCCCACCAGACCCATGCGGTCCAGCGCGCAGTCGATGGCGGCCTGATCCTGCGCGCGCAGCAGGCCCGCGCGGTGAGGGACGCGACCAAGGGCGACGATGGCGTCGACCGTGACGGGCCAGGCGATATCGCGCGCTTGCGGCAGGAAGGCGGCGATGCGGGCGCGGTCCTGCGGGGAGAGGGTGGCGAGGTTGGAGCGGCCCTGATGCGGCAAGAGGCCCAGTGCGGCGCGCAGCAGCGTTGTCTTGCCCGCGCCGTTGGGGCCGATCAGGCCCACGAATTCCCCCTGCCCCACCGTCAGGGAAATATCATCCAGCACCGGGCAGGTGCCGCGTTTCACAGTGAGGTTTTCAAGGTGCAGCAGGGTCATGCCTCCACCCCGCGCATGCGCCACAGAAGGTGCAGGAAGAAGGGCGCGCCGATCAGGGCGGTCAGGACGCCGAGCTTCAGATCCTGATCGGGGGCGATGAGGCGCACGGCAATATCCGCCGCCAGCAGCATGGCCGCGCCGCCCAGCATCGCAGCAGGCAGAAGGCGCGAGGGTTGGCCGCCTGTGAGCGGGCGCAGCAGATGGGGAATGACGAGGCCGACAAAGCCGATGGCGCCTGCCACGGCGACAGAGGCCCCGATGGCAGAGGCCGTGCCGAGGATAATCATCAAACGCAGGCGGCGCAGGCTGATGCCCATCGACTGTGCCGCGTCTTCGCCAAGGGTCAGGGCATCGAGAGCGCGGCCGGTTGAAAGCAGCAGCACAGAGCCCAGAGCCATGAAGGGGGCGGCGATCCAGACATGGGTCATGGAGCGGTCGGCAAGCGAGCCCATCATCCAGTAGACAATCTCCATCACCGCGAAAGGGTTGGCGGACAGGTTGAGGACAAGCTGGGTGCCTGCCCCGGTCAGCGCCGAAATCGCGATGCCGGCAAGGATCAGCGACAAAGCCCCGCCGCGGGGGCCTGCGAGGGCGAGGATCAGCAGGACGGACAGCGCCGCGCCGGTGAGCGCGGCCAGCGGCAGGGCGAGCGCGAAAGCGGCGGCAAGGCCGGTCTGGAGCGAGATGACCGCGCCGAGGGCGGCAGAGGAGGAGACGCCGATCAGGCCGGGTTCGGCAAGGGGATTGCGCAGGAAGCCCTGCATCGCCGCACCCGACAGGCCCAGAACAGCGCCAACCAAAAGCCCGAGGATGGCGCGCGGCAGGCGGATTTCCTGCATCACCAGAACGACCGGGCCGCCTTCGCCGCTGAGCAGGGCAGAGAGGCTTTCCGACAGGCCCAGTGCGGCGGGGCCGATCAGGAGCGAGGCGAGGAACAGGACCGCGACCAGCAGGCCAAGCAGGCTGAGGAGGAGCCGTTGCGACATCATTCCGATGCCCCGATCGCGGCGCGGGTCTGGGCCATGGTGCGCACGGCGTTCAGGATATGGGGCGTGCCGCAGACCCAATCGGCATCACGGACAGAGGCGCGGGCGGCATCGGTGCGGATCGCGTCCAGCGCGGGGTGGGTAAGGATTTCCTCTGCCCGCGAAGCGCCGGGATAGGGGGTTGAGGTGACCACGACGGTAGGTTGGGCAATGACCAGCCGTTCCAGCGGCAGGATGCCGCCACCGGTAAGGCCAGCGTCCGCCCCGACATTGGCAAAGCCTGTGAGGGTGAGGATGGCGTCGGACAGGGTGCCCGAACCGGCGGTATAGCCGTTGGGGTAATACATCGCCGCCGTGACGGGCGCGCTGTCAAATCCTAGGCTTGCGAGGTCGGCCTCAAAAGCCTGCGCCATCGCCTCGCCCTGTTCCGCACGGCCAAGGGCGGTGCCGATCAGGCGCATATGGGCGGCGACGTCTTGCAGGGTATCGGCGGGGGGAAGCTGGACGACCTCGATCCCCAGCCCGCGCAGAAGATCGACCGAGGCGCGGGCAGTGTAGGTGCCTGCCAGCACGAGATCGGGGCGCATCAGGAATATCTGTTCCGCCCCGCCCCGGTTGATGGGATAGGCGCGGGCCTCATCGACCATGGCCGAGGAGAGGGGATCGAGCGACAGGTGGCTGACCGACAGAAGCTGGCCGGGGGCGGCCAGCAGCATGGCAAGCTGATCGGTGCACAGGTTCATCGACACCACCCGTTCGGGCGGCGCCGCCACCGCCGCCCCGGCCCAGAGGGCAAGGGCGACAGCGGGGAGGAGGGGGTTAGAACTTTGCCGAAATACCGACATAGACCGCCCGTCCAGAGGTGCCATAATCGGCGATTTCCTGATATT
>CALRMS020000039.1:0-41200 GCA_943369275.1 Rhodobacter maris
TCGGCCAGAATGGCCTTGCCATCCGGCATCTCTGCGATCCGGTCCAGCATAACGCCAAGCCCGGAATTCGCATCCACCCCGGCCGCCTGAAACGCAGCCCCATGGCGATCAAATACCGGGGCCAGGAAGGCCTTTACCGCATGACCGAAGATGATCGGATCCGATACCTTCATCATCGTGGCCTTCAGGTGGATGGAGAACAGCACCCCCTCCTGCTTTGACACCGCGATCTGTTCGGCCAGAAACGCGCGCAGCGCCGCGACCGACATGAATGTCGCGTCCACCACCGTGCCGGGGTGATAGTTCACCCCGTCCTTCAGCGCCCGCACCCCGCCATCCGCCGTGACCAGTTCAATCCGTGCCGGGCCGGCCTGCGCCGCGCTCAGCGTGACGGACGTCTCATTCGACCGGAAGTCGCCACCGGACATTGTGGATACGCGGGTCTTGCTGTTCGCGCTCCAGGCACCCATCGAATGCGGGTTGGCCTTGGCGTAATTCTTCACCGCCACTGCCGCGCGCCGGTCGGAATTGCCCTCGCGCAGCACCGGGTTCACCGCCGACCCCTTGATTGTATCATAGCGGCGGCGGGCTTCCTTTTCCGCATCGGTCTGCGGGTCTTCGGGATAATCGGGCAGATCATAGCCCTGCCCCTGCAATTCCTTCACTGCCGCCACCAATTGCGGGGCCGACGCGGAAATGTTCGGCAGCTTGATCACATTCGCCGAAGGCGTGGTCACCAACGCGCCCAGCTCTGCAAGATCGTCCGTTTGGCGCTGCGCCTCGGTCAACCGCTCGGGGAACGCCGCGATGATCCGCCCGGCCAGCGAAATGTCACGCGTTCCGACCGTTACCCCCGCTGCAGCCGCAAAGGACCGGATGATCGGCAAGAGCGAGGCGGAGGCAAGCTGCGGCGCCTCGTCCACTGTGGTGTAGATGATGTCGGGAATGGGTCGATCGGTCATGTGAAAGCCTGTTGTCTTGCAGTTGCGGCCAGCGGCCAGATGCAAAGGCGGCGCGCGGCCCAGCCACGCCCCGCCTCTTGATGTTCAACCTAGTCAGACTGCGCGCGAAACAAAAGCCGCTCCATGCTGCCCTGCGCGCTTTCCTGCATCCAGTGGGCGCGCCCCGCCCCGACCGGGTGGACCGCGCCGGGTTGTCAGACCACCTTTACCGTCAGCGTCCCCACGCCTTCGATAACGGCCTCCATCACATCGCCGCGCACCACGGCCCCAACACCCGACGGCGTACCCGCCATGATCACATCGCCTGCCTGAAGCTCAAAATACTCCGACAGGTAGGAAATCATCTCCGGCACCTTCCAGATCATCTGGTTCAGGTCGCCCTCCTGCCGCAGCGCGCCATTCACGGACAAAGCAACCCGCCCCTGATCGGGATGGCCCACCTGCGCCACAGGCAACACCGGGCCGACCGGCCCCGACCGCTCAAAGGCTTTGCCGATCTCCCAAGGGCGGCCCATCTTCTTGGCCTCACCTTGCAGGTCGCGCCGCGTCATGTCGAGACAGACGCCATAGCCATAGACATGCGACAGCGCCTGATCCAGCGGGATGTTCGTGCCCCCCGATTTCAGCGCCACCAGCAGTTCCACCTCGTGATGCACATCGCTGCTGTGCGGCGGATAGGGGAACGCGCCCGACGAATCGAGGTTGTTGGGGTTCTTCTGGAAGAAGAACGGCGGCTCACGGTCCGGATCATGGCCCATCTCAACCGCATGAGCGGCGTAATTGCGCCCAATGCAATACACCCTGCGCACCGGGAAAGCCCCGCCACCTGAAACGGGAATCGCCGGAACCGGCGGTGCGGGGATCACGAAATCGGCCATAAGTCACCTCTTCTAAGCAGCGATATGCCGTTGCATACCGTATCAAATGGTTCAAATCAATCCCGCAAAAGCCAGCGAACTGATAGCGCAAACAAGCCAATTGATGATTGATGCAACCAATTTTTGATGTATAACCCTATTTGCCATATAATTGGTCAACCAATTTTGGGAAATGGTCTATGGATGCCTCGACGTCAGATCCGGTGACACTTCTTCGCAGCTACATCCTTGAGGGCGGCTTCGGCAGCGGCGGCAAGCTGCCGCCCGAACGGCAGTTGACCGATGAGCTCGGCCTGTCGCGCGCCACCATCCGCAAGGCGCTTGATGTGCTGGAGCGTGACGGCCTGATCTGGCGCCATGTCGGCAAGGGCACGTTCATTTCCGAAGACGGAAGTCGCAAGCCAAGCAGCGCCACCGTCGAGCTTGGCCGCCAGCTGACCCCCTTCCGAATGATCCGCGCGCGTCTGGCCATCGAACCCGCCATTGCCCGCGAAGCGGCGGTCAACGCCTCGGGTGAAACGCTCACGCGGATGCAGCGCGCCATCGACCGGGCCAAGGCGGCCACCACCTGGAACGAATACGAAATCCAGGATGATCTCTTTCACCGCGCCGTGGCCGAAGCCAGCGACAATCTGCTTTTGCTGTCGCTGTTCGATCAACTGAACGAGGTGCGCCGCGCCGTAGCCTGGGGTGCGGTGTCGCGCGAAAGCGCGCATCCATCTTCCGACCATTCCAGCTTTGCCGAACATGACGCAATCGCCGCCGCTATCGCCAGCCGCGACCCGCATGCCGCCTATGAGGCGATGCGCCGACACATCGGCTCGGTCGCCCGCCGCCTGTTCGGCGAGGTGTAGAGCCAGCCCAATCCCCGGACACAAGGCGGCAGCAAGCCCGCACAGCCGGACCACAAGACGAAGCGAACAGAGTTCTCAGGGAGGAGAAATCATGAAGACCTTCTTTGCCAACCTTGCAGGGATCGCCCTTGCCACCGGCCTTGCGGCGACCGCCGCTCAGGCGGAAACCATCCGCATTGCACTGGCCGAACAGCCGTCCGATGAGATGGCCGCCTTTTTCGTAGCGCTTGACCGGGCCAAGGCCAACGGCCTCGATTATGAATGGACCGCCTTTGCCGAAGAGGAGCTTGCCATTCAGGCCGTCCTCAGCGGCGACATGGATATTGCATTTGGCACCCCCTATGCCGTCATGCAGCGCTCCAAGGCGCCGGTCCGGATCATCTTCCAACTGTCGCGACTGGTGTTCTTCCCGGTCACGACCAAGGAATATGCAACGCTCAAGGATCTGGATGGCGTGCCGATCATGCTGCATTCGCGCGCAGGCGGCACCGACTCCATCGCCAACGTGATCGAAGATCGTGAAGGCATCAAGTTCGGCGAACGCTCCTACGTCCCCGGCTCGGACAACCGCGTCGTCGCCATGCTTGCCGGTCAGGCCGAAGCAACGATCCTTGATCTGTCCAACCGCAACAAGATCATCGCCGAGGCGGGCGACAAGTTCAACTCGCTGCCCATGTTCGAGGTCAAGGCCAGCGACGAGGCGCTTTTCGCCAATCTTGACTGGATGCAGGAAAACGAAGAGGCCGTCGGCATCTTCGTCGATGCGCTGCACAGCGTCTGGACGGACATGGCCAAGGATCCGACCATCATCCGCCGGGAAACCGATCCCAACGGCCCCATCGGGCAATTGCCGGCCGAAGTTCTGGACGAAATCGACGACTTCTACACTGAAGCGGTGGCTGGCGGGCTCTATGATCCCAATGGCGGCGGCCGCGAAGCGGCCCAAGCCGATCTGGAATGGTACACCATGGCAGGCCAGCTGGAAGGCGATCCCGCAACGCTGAACCGCGAAGACTTCTGGTACTTCGCGCCGCTTGACGCAGCGATGAAGTAACCGTCGCCCCAGACACAGGCCGCCGCCCGTTTCGCGCCATACCGCATCGGGCGGCGGCCCTCCTTGCCTCGCTGTTGTGTTTGCAAAGGGTCCGCGATGATCAACCGTTCTCTCATGCTCAAGCTTCTCTCGGGGCTGATCGTCTTTGGCACGTGGGAGATCGCGGGGCGTGTCCCGATTTCCTATGCCTTTCCGACCTTCCTTGAATCAATGGCCGCGCTGGCGCGGATGACCTTTGATGGCACGATCTTCGTGGCCTATGCCGAAACTCTGCGGCCGCTCGTCGTGGGTGTCGCGATCTCGGCGGTTTTCGGTATCGGCATCGGCCTCTGGATCGGCCTTTCGAAGCAGTTCGAATGGCTGTTTTCGCCGATTTTCATCGTCATGCAGGCCGCCCCGCTGGCCGCACTGATCCCGCTCCTTGTGATGATCTACGGCATCGGCCTTACATCGAAGGTCTTCGTCGTCTGCATTATGGCCATGCCGGTGATCGTGCTGAACACCGCCAGC
The DNA here is from genome assembly GCA_943369275.1 of Rhodobacter maris. Taxonomy (GTDB): domain Bacteria; phylum Pseudomonadota; class Alphaproteobacteria; order Rhodobacterales; family Rhodobacteraceae; genus Paragemmobacter; species Paragemmobacter maris_A. Next base: position 4,259 of record CALRMS020000039.1, read on the forward strand.
GCCGTGCGCAACACGCCTGCCTCGCTCAAGGAAATGGCAACGTCCTTCCTTGCCGCTGATCGCGACGTGCTTCTCAAGATCATCCTGCCCGCCGCCTCGCCAGTCATCTTCTCGGGCCTGCGCCTTGGCGTGTCGGCAGGGTTCATCGGGGCAATCCTGTCAGAGCTGAAGATCACCCCGACAGGAGTCGGCGACATCATCACCTACAGCCGGTCCATCGCGGATTACCCCAGCATGTATGCGGCGATCTTCTCGATCATCCTTCTGGCAGTTCTCTTCCTGAACCTGCTGGAAAAGCTCGAAAACATACTCTTTGAAGGGAACAACCGTGGATATGTCTCAGATTAAGCCAGACGCACGGCAAGCGATGCCCGCCTCCGACAGCGCCGTTTCGGTCCGCAACGTGTCAAAAGTCTACGGCGATGTGCAGGCCCTGAAGGATCTGACGCTGGACTTCCCGCGCGGCGAACTGACCTCGCTCCTCGGCCCGTCGGGCTGCGGCAAGACCACGCTTCTGAAGATCATCGCGGGCCTTCTGCCCGCCACCTCGGGCGAGGTGCTGATCAATGGCCGCGCCGTCACCGGCCCCGGACCGGACCGGTCCTTCGTGTTTCAGGACTTTGCCCTGATGCCCTGGGCCACTGTCCTTCGCAACGTGGCCTTCGGGCTGGAACTGCGCGGCGTGGCCAAGTCCGAACGTGAAGCCGTGGCCGAGAAATACATCGCCGCCGTCGGCCTTGCCGGGTTTGAACAGAAATACCCGCATCAGCTTTCTGGTGGCATGCGCCAGCGTGTCGGCCTCGCCCGCGCGTTGTCGGTGAATGCCGAGGTGCTGCTCTTGGACGAACCCTTCTCGGCCGTGGATGAACAGACGCGCCGCAAGTTTCAGGAAGACATGCTAGAACTGGTGCAGAACGAAAAGAAGACCTTCATCTTCGTCACCCATTCCATTGAGGAAGCGGTCTATGTTTCGGACCAGATCGCCATCCTTTTGCCGCGCCCAAGCCGGGTGTCGGAAATCATCCGTCCGGCCAGCTTCCGCGACAAGGGTGTCGCCAATATCCGCCGCGATCCGGAATACCTCGACATCGTCGATCGGATCTGGGCCTCGCTGCGCAACTATGTGGAATAGGCCATGACCCTTTTCGGCTACAAACTCCCTGCGCTGTCATCGCTGATCCTCTGGGCCCTGCTGTGGGAAGTGGTTGGCAGGCTTGAGCTTACCTTTTTTCTGCCCCCCTTCTCTGAGGTGGTCACCACCCTCATCGCCTTGATCCCGACCCCGGCCTTCCTTTCAGCGCTCGGAATCACAGCGGCGGCCTTCGGCGCGGGCGTGTTCTTTGCCATCGTGATCGGCATTCCTGTGGGCATCCTGATGGGCAAAAGCCGCGTCCTGGATGAACTCTTGCTGCCTTGGGTCAACATTTTCCTGTCCGCCCCGCTGACGGCGCTGGTCCCTGTGCTGATGGTCCTCTTCGGCTTTGGCACCCGCACGGTCATCATCACCACCACGCTTTTCGCGATCTGGATCATCATCCTGAACGCCCGCGCAGGGGTAAAGCAGATCAACCGCTCGCTCGTGGAGATGGCGCGCAGCTTTGGCGCCTCGCCGCTGGACGCCTTTTTCAAGGTCTATTTCTGGGCGGCTTTGCCTGAAATTCTGGGCGGTGTCCGCATCGGCGTGATCCGCGCGGTCAAGGGCGTGATCATCGGGCAGCTTCTGATTTCCATCGTGGGCTTCGGCGCGCTGTTCGAACTCTACTCCAGCAAGTTTCTGATGGCGGAATTCTGGGCCGTTTTGATCGTGCTATTCGGTCTTGCCTTTGCCCTATCCGAGTTTCTGGCCTATCTGGAACGCAAGGTTTCCTATTACGCGGCGTCGCGCGGCTGATACGGCCGCGCCGCACGTCCCCGATCCAAGAGGCAAGACATGACCCGAACGCTCGCTGCTCTGCTCGCCCCTCATGCGGCAGAGTCCCCCGCCATCGGTGCACCTGGCCGCGCCTGGCTGACATATGGCGGCTTGCGCCAGTTGTCGGCTGACATCACCGACCAACTGCGCGGCTTCGGGATCGGCGCGACAGACCGCGTTGCCATCGTTCTGCCCAACGGGCCGGACATGGCGGCGGCCTTCATCACCGTCGCGCAGGCCGCTGTCACGGCCCCGCTGAACCCCGCCTATCAGCAGGCCGAATACAGCTTTTACCTTGAAGACCTGCGCGCCCGCGCGCTGATCGTTCCCGAAGGCTATGATGGCCCGGCGCTTGCCGCCGCCCAACCCCTCGGCATGGCCATCCTGCGGCTGCAAGCCGTCCCCGATGCCCCCGCTGGCCAATTCCGCCTTTCCGGAACGGCCGCTGCTACCCCGGCCCCCGCCGCCCAGCCCGGACCGGATGATGTGGCGCTGATCCTGCACACCTCCGGCACCACCTCGCGGCCCAAGATCGTGCCGCTGACGCAGGCGAATCTTGCGGCATCGGCCGGAAACATCATGACCTCCCTCGCGTTGACCCCGGCAGATCGTTGCCTCAACGTCATGCCGCTGTTCCATATTCACGGGCTGATTGCCGCTGTCACCGCCTCGCTTGCTGCAGGCGGTTCCGTCTGCTGTGCGCCGGGTTTCGATGCGCTGAAATTCTTTGGCTGGATGGCCGAGGTGCGCCCCACCTGGTATACGGCCGTGCCGACCATGCATCAGGCGATCCTGTCCCGCGCTGCCCGCAATGCCGACACCATCGCTGCCAACCCCTTGCGCTTCCTGCGGTCTTCCTCGGCCTCTTTGCCCGCGCAGGTGATGCTGGAGCTTGCCGCCACCTTCAAGGCCCCGGTGATCGAAGCCTATGGCATGACCGAAGCCACCCATCAGATGGCCTGCAACCCACTTCCGCCACGCGAACAGAAACCCGGCTCTGTCGGCATCGCCGCAGGTCCCCTTCTGCGCATCGCGCATGAGGTGGAAGATCACCTGATGGACGGCACAGGTGAAGTGGTCATCTCCGGCCCCAACGTTACCCCCGGCTATGAGGGCAACTCCGAGGCCAACCGCAAGAATTTCTTCATGGCTGAAGGCCTGCGCTGGTTCCGCACCGGGGATCAAGGCGCACTGGATGACGAAGGCTATCTGCGCCTGACAGGGCGCCTGAAGGAAATCATCAACCGCGGCGGAGAAAAGATCAGCCCGCTTGAGGTGGACGGTGTCCTTCTTGACCATCCCGCGATCCAGCAGGTGGTGGCCTTCGCCATGCCCCACTCGAAACTGGGCGAAGAGGTCGCCGCCGCTGTCGTCCTGCGCGAAGGCCAGACGGCCACTGAACGCGAGATCCGCGATTTCTGCGCCACCCGCATGGCCGATTTCAAGGTTCCCCGTCGCGTGGTGATCCTAGACGAAATTCCGAAAGGGGCGACGGGCAAGCTGCAACGGATCGGGCTGGCCGAGAAGCTGGGCCTCGGAACGCAAGCCTGAAAAAGAACGGAAGAAGTCATGAAAATCTGCATCTTCGGCGCAGGCGCCATTGGCGGCTACATGGCCGCGAAACTGGTACAGGCAGGGGCTGATGTCAGCATCGTCGCGCGCGGCCCGCATCTGGCCGCGATGCAGGACAAGGGTCTGACCCTGATCGAGGAAGGCCGCGATCCCGTCACTCTGCCCGTCCGCGCTACGGCCAATGCCGCCGATCTGGGCCCGCAGGATTATGTCGTCCTCACGCTCAAGGCCCATTCCGTGCTGCCCGTCGTCGGCGCGATGCAGCCACTTTTCGGCCCGGACACCACGCTTGTGCATGGCGTGAACGGCGTTCCGTGGTGGTACTTCCACAAACATGGCGGCCCATTCGACGACACTCGTCTGCACAGCGTCGATCCCGGTGATGTGCAATGGAACGGCTTTGGGCCCGACCGCGTGCTGGGCTGCGTCGTTTATCCGGCGGCGGAGGTGAGCCAGCCCGGCACCATCCACCATATCGAAGGTAACCGCTTCTCTCTGGGCGAACCGGACGGGTCCAAGTCGGACCGCGCCACCGCCCTGTCACAGGCCCTTCAGGCCGCAGGGCTTAAGGCCCCGGTGCGCCCCCGCTTGCGCGATGAAATCTGGATCAAGCTCTGGGGGAACCTGTCCTTCAACCCGATCTCGGCATTGACACATGCCACGCTGGATGTCCTTTGCACCGATCCGGGCACCCGCGATGTTGCCCGCCGCATGATGATCGAGGCGCAAGAGATCGCGGAAAAACTGGGCGTCACCTTTCCCATCGACGTGGAGCGTCGCATCGACGGCGGCGCCGCCGTCGGCGCACACCGCACCTCGATGCTGCAAGACCTTACCGCTGGCCGCCCGATGGAAATCGATGCCCTGATCGGATCGGTGCAGGAACTGGGTCGCCTTACCGGCACGCTCACCCCAACGGTGGACACGGTCCTTGCCCTCATCACGTTGCGGGGCCGGATGGCAGGGCTTTACTGACAGACCGCCGGCCTCTGCCACTCCCAAAGGAAAAGACCAATGCGCTTCATCGTCGGCAACACCGAACCGGGCAAACCAAATGCGGTGTTTCTGGTGCAAGGCGATCACGCCTGCAATCTGTCCGAGGCACATCCCGGCATCGGCTCCGATCTGATGCGCCTGATTACCGATCCTGCACTTCTCGCCCGCCTGTGGGCCGAAGGTTTGGGCCCTGTCTTGATCCCGACCCTCACCATCCGCCCCGCCCTGCCCATTGCGCGGCCCGGCAAGGTGATCTGCCTTGGGCTGAACTATGTCGATCATGTCAAGGAAGGCGGCTACGATATTCCCACCTATCCCGCCCTGTTCCTGCGGACGCTGACCTCGCTCATTCCGGCAAGCGCCCCCATGATCCGCCCCGCCTGCTCGGAACGGCTGGATTATGAGGCGGAATTGATGGTCATCATCGGGCGCGGCGGGTGTCATATCGCGGAAGCGTCGGCGCTGGATCATGTTTTCGGCTACACGATCTTCAACGATGGCTCGGTCCGCGACTATCAGCGCAAGACGCATCAGTGGACGCCAGGCAAGAATTTTGACGCAACCGGTGCCATCGGCCCAGTTGTTGTGACGCCCGACGAACTGCCCCCCGGCGCTTCTGGCCTGCGCATCCAGACCCGCGTGGGGGATGAGGTTCTGCAAGACGCAAATACGAGCGAGATGATGTGGTCCGTCGCCCGCACCATTGCCACACTGTCGGAATACACGACCCTCGAACCCGGCGACATGATCGCCATGGGCACGCCGCCCGGCGTCGGTCATGCCCGCACCCCTCCCCGCTGGCTGCGCCCCGGCGAAACGGTGGCGGTAGAAATCGAAGGCATCGGCATCTGCGCCAATCCGGTGCAGGACGAAATCCTCTCCCCATCCTGACCCTGCCGCTGCCCGCTGACAGGATCGTGACGTTGCGTGACAGCCCTGCCGCTGTCCTGCCCTTGCCCAGCGCCTGCATCCAAGCAAGCTGTGCAGCGATTCCCTAGGATACCGGACAGATGCACATCCTGACACGCCGCAGCTTCGGCATTGCCCTGATCGGCACGCTGGCCGCCCCGGCTACCCTGCGCGCCCAGTCGGATCCAGTCGCCGACCTGCGCCGCGCGGCGCTCGACCTGCCGCAACTCCATGCCATCCTCGTGCAACGCGGCGATGATCTTCTGCTGGCCGAGGCCCCACGCGGGCGCGGGCTGGATCGCGCCGCGAACATTAAATCCTGCTCCAAAAGCCTGCTCGCCCTGATCCTAGGCACCACCATCGCGCGCGGCGAAGTGCCGGGTCTGTCGGCCAGACTGGCAGAGATCGCCCCGACACTCATCCCGTCCGACGCCACTGCTGGGGCCGCTGATCTGACCCTGTCCGATCTGGTCACCTTACGCGCGGGGCTTCAGGGCACTTCGGGCGGCAATTACGGCGCATGGGTGGGGTCTGGCAACTGGGTCGCCTATGCCCTTCGCCAGCCGCGCATCGCGCCCAATGGCGGGCGGATGATCTACTCCACCGGCACCACCCATGTGCTGGGCGCAGCCCTGTCCGTGGCAACCGGGCGCAGCCTGCTGGACCTTGCCCGTGAGCGGCTGGGCACTCCGCTCGGCATCGACATCCCAAACTGGACGCGCGATCCGCAAGGCTTTCACTTCGGCGGCAATGAAATGGCACTCACCCCGCAGGCCATGCTGCGTGTGGCGCTTGCGATGCGCGATGGCGGGCGCCTGGACGGGGCGCAAGCCCTGCCTGCAGACTGGATCGCCGCCTCGCGCGAGGTAAAGACCCGATCCCCCTTTTCCGGTCTCGGCTACGGGCTTGGATGGTTCATCAGCCCTACCGGTTGGATCCTTGCCCGCGGCTTTGGCGGGCAGATCATCGCCGCCCATCCCGACCGCGCGCTTGCCGTCGCGATCACATCCGATCCCACCCAACCCGCACGGTCAGAAGGCTATTTCGGCACCCTCATGCGCCTGCTTGACGGCCCGATCCTTGCGCTTGCCTGACAGGTTCACTGAACCGTCCTACCCCAGCGCGACCGCCCCACCCGTCACCTCGTCCCACCCACGCCGCAGTCGCGCGACCGAAGGGCCTAACCTGTCCTGAACCGGGCCCAGCCAGATCCCCTGCAAAGCAAGATTGGCATCCGTCAAAAACGCCGCCGCGTTAAGCCGCGCAAATCCCCAAAACGCTCTGACACCGAAGTCTTCGCGTCCCAATTGCAGTCTCGTCTCCGCCCTTGGTTGATCGATCGAAAACTGGCGCAGGACGCGAACCACAAATCCGGCGGCGCAAGCTCACCTCGACAAGAATTTCAGAATGATGGGATGGGTTTTCGAATCCGAAGACAACCCCACGCCCCCCCGATCAGCGCCGTTTCCCCGGCGGGATCGTTGTCCTTTGTCCGCGCGGGCCGGTGACCACGGGCGTATTGCTGCGGTTTTCCTCAAGCAGTTTGCGCCACCGGTCCAGCCGCGCCTGTTCGAGCGTTCCGGCCGCCACTGCCGCCTGCACGGCACAGCCCGGCTCATGGGCATGGGTGCAATCGCGGAACCGGCAGTCCGGGGCAAGTTCAGCGATTTCGGCAAAGAGCACATCCAGCCCCACCGAGATGTCACTGATATGCAAGGTGCGGATGCCCGGCGTATCGATCACCCAGCCGCCCCCCGATATCCCGTGCAGCGACCGCGAGGTGGTCGTGTGCCGCCCCTTGGAATCGTCCTCGCGAATGTCACCAGTCGCCTGCGCCTCTTCCGGGGCCTTTTCGGCCAGCGTGTTCAGCAGCGTCGACTTACCGACTCCGGACGATCCGACTAGCACCACCGTCTGCCCCTCGCCACACCAGGGGGCCAGCGCCGATGCTGCCTCTGGAGAATTGGCGTTCAGCGTCACCACGGTCAGCCCGCGCTGCAACCCGGCGACTTGCTCAAGATATGGGCCGGCATCCGGCACTTGATCCACCTTGGTCAGAACGATCACCGGTGTGGTTCCCGCCTCATTCGCCAGCGCCAGATACCGCTCCAGTCGCGCAGGGTTCAGATCATCGTTGCAGGATGTAACGATGAACAGCGTATCGACATTGGCCGCAATCAACTGAGGGGCGGTCCCCCCTTCGGTGCGCCGCTGCAACACGGTCTTGCGATCCAGCCTGCGGCGAAGAAGCGCGGTATCAGGCTCCACCAGCACCCAGTCGCCCACGGCATAGTCCGCCGTATTCGCCTTTGGGGCCAGTTGCAGTTTCACCGGCCCCCGTACGGATTGCGCCGTCATCCGCGACCGATGCACCGTTGCCACGCGCATCCGGTCCAGCCCCGCCTCTTCCGGCTCAAGCTGCACATCAAAGAAGGCCGACCAGCCAAGGGCCGTCAGCGTTACTTGGGGAGCGTCAACATCATCCGTCATTCCCATTGCATGCGCGCCAGACTGGCCCAGTGCAAGCCCTCTCTTGCCGTTCCCACCGTGGGGAATGTTGCCTTGCGGCTGGACGGCGGGCCCCCGCGGCGCTATCCGCTGCCACTGTGCGATCGGCACGGAACACGGGGGCGATCAGGATGCTGTGGGAAATCCGTGCGCGCATGAGGCCCGCCCTCTCGATCATTGACCTGATCCCCCATATCCACCGTACCCCCGCCCTCGCCGCCCTGCGGCGTGCGGTGCTGGAAGGGCGCCCACAAACCCTGCACCTCTCCGACGATGACCGCGACCTGGCTTTCCACGATGCCGCCGTGCAACTCACCTCGCCCATCGGCGCGCGGGTTCTGCATGCCCTGTACAAAGGCGGCCATCTGAAGCTGAAAAAGCCGGGCGCCAAGGCATTGCCCGCGCTGGACGCCTATATCGCAACAGAGCCCCAGTTCCGCGCCGAGGTTGCCCGAATCCGTGCCGAAGATGACATTCGCCGCCAAAGGCTGGCCGCCATCATCGCCGACCCGGCCTGCGCCGTTGAAACAGAACTTGACCCCGCCCTTATCGACAAGGTCATGTCGGCCCGCCTCGGCCATGCCGCAGAGGGAGCGATCCTGATAGCAGGTCTCAGCTGCCACCGCGCCCTCGTCCACCCGCCAGAGCCTGCCGACGCCCGCCTGCGCAGCGAAGGCCACATGATCTGCTGGTGGATAGACAGTGCCGGCACACGGCAGGGCGATCCGGGCTGATACCGGCCGTCCCACGCCCGGCAGCGATCACGCCGCCAGCAGGACCCGCGCCTCATAGGCCTTCAGCGTCAACCGGGCCGAGGCAAAAGCGATTTCGCGCTGTGCAAGCTCTGGGAACAATGTGCGGATCTCTTCCGCCTGATCCGCCTCCATGCCGCTCAACATCCGCTGGGCGGGTTGGAAACTTTCGCTCCATGCCCCATCGGCGCAGACAATCTCGTGGCCTTCGAACATGATGTGCACATAGGTCAGACCCGGAAGGAAAACCGTCTCGATTCCCGGCAATCCAACCAGATGCAGCGCCGCCACAAGAACCTCGGCCTCGCCGAACAGCATCTCTGCCCGCGCGCCTTCGATCAGCATGCGGTGCTGCGGCGATACCAGCATGTCCTGCCGTGGCAGGCCATCACCCAGCGCCCCAGCCGCGATCCGCACCGGGCGGAGCTGCGGATTGGCAATCAGATCAGCGGCCGTCAGTTTGCGATGCCCCATCCAGACCAGCGCTCGATAGCTATTGTCGCGCGTAAGGATCTCGTCCCCAGCTCGAAGGGTTTCCACCGCCACCTCACCCCGGCGCGTCGTGATCAGCGTTCCGGGCGTGAAACAAGGGACGACCGTCTCGAAGTTCGAGAACTGCATCGATCCCAGGATCGCACCATTTGAGTCAAGAAACTGGACTGTGCCGCTTTGGGTGCTGCCCGGATCGTAAAGGATATTGGTGTTCCGCCAGCCCCAGTTGGACAGGTCCAGAACGTCATTGTCGCCCGCGCTTTCGCCGCCATCGACCACATCGCCAACGCCCGTCAGCCGGATCGTGTCATCGCCCGCTCCACCGACTTGGGTATCGGCACCATCGCCGCCTTCCAGAAGGTCATTCCCGTCGCCGCCCTCAAGGCGGTCATTCCCCGCGCCACCTTGCAGCGTGTCGTTGCCAGTACCGCCGAACAGCGCGTCATTGCCGCCATCGCCGCGCAGCAGGTCATCGTCGGCCTCACCCACCAGCGTGTCATTGCCGTTCCCGCCATCGAGCGTGTCATTCCCCGCCCCGCCAAAGACCACATCGCTGGTGGCATGCCCGCCGCCCCAATCATTGCCTGCATGGGCGATGATCAGGCTGGGCGTGCCATCATTCGGCCCCTGCAGCGTGGTGTTGGCCCCGTCATCCCCCGCGATCACCCGGTAGGTGACACCGTTGAAGCTGGCGAATTCCACCCCATCCAGCCGGTCCACTCCGTCGCGGCCTGCGACGCTGTCAGTCACGATCAGAATGTTGCCTGCCGCAAAGCCAAAGCTGTAATCGGTGACCGGCCCGGTGAAGACCGCCGCATCCAACCCCGCCCCGCCGCTCAGCGTGTCATTTCCGACCCCACCGGTCAGCGTGTCCGCACCATCGCCGCCCGTCAGCGCATCATTGCCCGCCCCACCCTGCAACGTGTCGTTGCCGGTGCCACCAAACAGAGTCCCTCCGGAAGCGCCCGCTGTCAGCGCGTCATTCCCGCCGGAACCGATCACACCCTCGATACCGGTCAGGGTGTCGCCTTGCGCATCACCACCGCTCGCTGCGCCAGTTTGCAGGTTGATCGTCACACCCGTAGCAGAGGCCGAATAATCCGCCACATCGAACCCGGCACCACCGTCCAGCACATCCGCATCTGCGCCGCCGGACAGCGTGTCATTGCCATCGCCACCGAACAGCGCATCCGTCCCGACCCCGCCGAACAGGACATCACGGCCCACACCGCCCAGCAGCGAGTCCACTCCGTCACCGCCCGAAAGCGTGTCGTCGCCATCATCGCCTTGCAGCGTGTCATTGCCCAGATCGCCGCTCAGGCTGTCATTGTCTGCCCCACCGAACAGGCGGTCAGTGCCATCGCCACCGGACAGCGTATCCGCCCCGCCATCGCCCAGCAGGCTGTCATTGCCCACTCCGCCCAACAGAGAGTCTGCCCCGTCACCACCCGCAAGCGTGTCGTCTCCGTCGTCACCCTGAAGAACGTCATTGCCCAGATCACCGCTCAGGCTATCGTTCGCAGCCCCGCCGAAAAGACGGTCATCTCCATCACCACCGGCCAGAGTGTCCGCCCCGGCCTCGCCCAGCAGGCTGTCATTGTCTGCCCCACCGAACAGGCGGTCATTGCCATCACCACCGGACAGCGTATCCGCCCCGCCATCGCCCAGCAGGCTGTCATTGCCGATACCGCCGACAAGGGAATCCGCGCCGCCGCCGCCGGCCAAGGTATCGTCGCCATCCTCGCCCTGCAGCGTGTCATTGCCGAGATCACCAGACAGGCTGTCATTGCCCGTACCGCCGAAAAGCTGGTCATTATCATCGCCACCGGCGAGCAAATCGTTGCCATCGCCACCGGAAAGGACGTCGTTCCCCGCCCCACCGGAAAGCGTATCGTTGCCGCCCGCTTCTGCCGCAACGTTCAGGGGCTGGGTATTGACCAAGTATTCGTAGAACAGACCGGAGGTCGTGGTGGTGTTCGTGCCCGAGCCGACGATCGCCAGCGACGTGTAAGGGATGTTGATGGTCAGCGTGCCGATGGTCGTTGGGTTAATCGATGTGCTACCTGCGGCCCGCCCAATCTGACCAGCTCCGTTGATCGCGTAAAAGCCTGCCCCGCTGAAGGTGACGCTGCCATTGGCGATTGCCGTATTCAGGTTGATCGTGACCCCGTCGATGCGGATCGTGGCAAGCTCGGTCGTGTCCAGCCCGTTGAACCGGATCTGCCCGCCCGCGATCTGCGACGATGCGGTGTGGGTATGCGTCTCGTTCGAATCCCCGTTTCCGATACGAAAGCCGGTCAAGGTGCCGTTGGTGCCGGCCGTGCTGCTTATGCTGGATGTCAGGTCATTTTCATTGGATACGGACTGAACCGAAAAGTTCGGCCGCCCGCCCGATCCAGCGACCGCCACGGTCGACCCAAGGATTTCGAAATAGGTCGGAGCATAGGTGATTGCGGCCCCGTTCGCGCCGCCGGTGATGACATCATCCCCGGCGCCTCCTTCCAGGCTGTCATTGCCGGACGCGCCATCGATCGTATCGTTCCCGATGCCACCATCCACCGTATCGGCACCGTATCCGCCCTGAACCGAATCCGCCCCGTCGCCGCCGAAGATGACATCATTGCCCAGCCCCGCGATAACGGTGTCATTGCCCGCGCCCGCGCGGATGTAATCACCATCACCAGTCGTGCCGCCAAAACCCGTCGCATCCCCCGCATCCACGCGGTCGCCGTTCGGATCGCCCGTGTAAGCCGTGTTGATCAGATCATTGCCGGTCGTCCCGTCGACGATCCCATCGCCGACAAAGGTGCTTCCTCCCTCAAAGCCAAGACCATAGACGCCGACCGGAGCATTGGTATCGAAATCATTCGTGGAATAGGTCGACAGCAGCGCCGGATCGCCAGACCCTTCCAGCAGGACCTGCGTCACACCGTTTGACAGGCCAGTGGTGGCATGGCCAGCATAGCCGTTGGTATAACCAATACTTTGGTAAATGTATTCGACCGCAAAATCGCCGCCGCCCGTGGCCGTGATGACGACCTGAAAGCTGTTTGTACCGGGCCCCTGAAAGGCGGCCACGTTCGCCCATGTCACGGTGATCTTGCCCGTGGTCGGATCAAGATCCCAATAGATTTCCCCGCCCTTGTTGATATCCGCATCCGTCCAGAACGGTGCCAGAGAGGGCTGGCCAAGCGATGTCAGAGAGGTCGGCGTGTAGGATGTCACCCCCGATGCGAATGTGATCAGACCGTTCGAACTGATGAACATCGACGTATAGCTGGTTCCGTTGATGTTCATCCCCCCGGCCCCAAAGACCGAGGTGACGTTCACATTCACAAAGCCATCGTCGAGATTGCCGGAAATGGCAGAGGTCCGGAAGGACTGCTCTCCATAACCAGCCGGCCCGCCAAGCCCTGTGATCATCGTCGCCATCTAGACACGCCCGCCTTGCTATCCCGTCACAGTCCAGAAACAGGAAAGCGACGCAGAAAGAGGGGGCTGAGCCAAAGCGGCTTACCCCTTTGGGATAGTTAATGATTATTAATTTGGAGGAAATTACGGCAAAAGTCTGCCCGAAGGGCATCTGCACGGCCCGTGTTGCACCGTCGCCCGAAAGGCCGGATCGCGGAACACCACGCATGAACAAAAGCCGCCGCAGAGAAGTGCTCATCTGGCCCCAGATCTGGCTCCAGAATGGAAATCTGCCCGAACGCGCGCCGAGGTGTTAAGGTCGATGCGCAAAGGGACGCAAGTGACATTGGCCTGATCGGCAAAGTCTATCGGAACGCCGACACCGGCCAGACCAGAAACATGCCAGGAACCTGCCCGACACGAACATGAGTCCATCATGCAAAGCGGCCACGCGTCGGCCACTTGCCTCACACGGGGCGGCATGGACCGGGCCGATAAGCTAGCGCCGGATCGGATGACCGAGGATTGCGCCTGTCACGGTCAGTAGATAGGTCCAGTCGTCGATCCGGGCGCTAGCCACGTTCGACTTGTTGTCGATGGTCAGGAATGAATGGCCATGGACAAAGGACCACAGCATGTAAGCGCGGGCCTGGACTTCACGATCATCCGGCGGCAGGCCAAGACAGCCGGCCACGGCACGAACCACCACGCCGAAGCAGCCCTCTCCCTTCAACTGCAGGTCGGGGGAATTCTCGTGCCCCTCGGTCAGCCCGAACACCAACCGGAACACGCCGGGTTCTGACCGGGCAAAGTTGACATAGGCGCCACCCACTGCAGCCACTGCCTCGACCGATCCTGCGGGATGTGAGGCGGCACCCGCCTCCATCGCCGCGCGCAGGCGGTCCATCGCCTCACTGACAACGCCGCGCAGAATTTCCGGACGGTCCTTGAAATGCTTGTAGGGCGCCGCTGAACTGACGCCCGCGCGCCGCGCCGCCTCGGCCACGGAAAAGCCGTCAGGGCCGTGGATCTCCACCAACTCGCGCACCGCCGCGATCAACTGCGCGCGCAAGTCGCCGTGGTGGTAGGCCGTCCGAGCAACGGGTTTTTCAGTCACGCCGGGGGCCTTTCGTTCGGAGAACCCGCACTCTTTGCGTAAAAGTTAGCAACTCTCACATTTCAGAGCAAGGACAGGGTCGGACAGCTTGTCAAAGTGAGTGATTCTAACTTATGTAAGCATCACTCACTTTGACGGAGACCTGGAAATGACCGCCAGTGAAAGATCTTCGACCCGAACGATACTGAACCGGTTGGCGACACTCATCGTGACTCTTTTTGTCTTTGGTGGGGCGACTGCTGCAGGTCTTGCCGGGTATGCGATGATCGCAGCGCAAACCGATCTGGCCATACGCCCCACTGCGCCCGTCACTTCCGTAAAGGTGATGACTGTAACACCCATCAAAGGCTACACCGTTACCCGCAGGTTCGCCGGTCAGGTCGAGGCGGGAGCGCAAACCGATCTGGGCTTCGAACTGGGGGGCCGGATCACCGAAGTCTTGGTAGACGAGGGCGATCTGGTCGCCGCCGGCGACGTGCTGGCGCGGCTGGACGCCAGCGCACTGGCCCCGGAGCGCGCGGCTTTGGAGGCGGAACTGGCCGGTTTGGCCGCAGATGCCGAACTTGCCCGGCTGACGCTGGCGCGCAACGATGCATTGACAGAACGCGGCTTCCGATCCGCGGCAGCGCAGGATGACGCGCGGCTCACGTTGATGCGGGCCGAGGCTGGGATGGCGGCTGTCCGCGCGCGGATTGCTGGCGTGGATGTGCGGCTGGACAAAGCGGTGCTGATCGCCCCGTTTGCAGCACGTATCGGTGCACGGCTGGCCGACTCGGGGCAGACCGTCGCGGCAGGGCAGCCCTTGCTGGTGCTTTTCGATGCGGGCCCTGCGCAGGCCCGCGTTGGCCTTCCACCCGAACTTGCCGCAGGGCTGGCGGCTGGCGATCTCATGGTGATTGAATTGGGGGGCGGCCTGCACAAAGCACGCATCCTGCAGGTGCGCCCCGACCTTGACCCCAGCACCCGCAGCCGGTCCGTCTTGCTGACCCTGCCTGCGGCGGCGGCTCCCATTCTTGGCGATACTGTCGCGCTGATCCTGCGCCAGACCGTGGCAAAGCCCGGCTTCTGGGCCCCACTCGGCGCCCTGCGCGAAGGGGTGCGCGGCAGCTGGTCCGTCATGGCCATCGAAACGACGCCGGAGGGCGACAGAACCGTCCCCGCCGCGGTCGAGGTAATTCACAGCGACGGCGCGCGGGTCTTTCTGCGCGGCACCCTGCCCCCCGGCGCGCGGATCGTCGCGCAGGCACCTGATCGCATCGCCCCCGGGCAGATCGTCCTTGCACTGGCGGAGTAGCCCATGGACACGATTTTCTTCCGCCAACCGCGTCTGGTGATCCTCGCGCTTCTGGTCATCCTGTCGGCGGGGCTGTCGTCGCTGGTGTCCATCGGGCGGCAGGAAGACCCCACCATCACCAACATCTTCGCCACAGTCACCACTGTCTTTCCCGGCGCGGACCCCGCCCGTGTCGAGGCTTTGGTGACCGCGAAGATCGAAACCGAACTGCGCGGCATCCCGGAAATCGCCGAAATCTCATCGACCTCGGCCACCGCAATTTCGGTGATCTCTGTCGAACTTGTCGAAACTGTCGCACCCGAGGCTATCGAGCAGCTTTGGGCGCAGGTCCGCGATGCGGTGGAAGAGGCGCAGCGGGAGTTTCCCCCGGGTGTGCTTGAACCTGATTTCAACAGTGACGGCGCAGGGGGCTTTGCCGCGATCTTCGCATTAACCCTGCCCGAAGGCTTCAGCCTGACCCGCGCCGCGCGCGAGGCAGAAGCGTTGGCCGATAACTTGCGCCGCGTGCAGGGCACCAGTCTGGTCAATCTGCACGGCCTGCCGGAGGAAGAGGTGCTGGTCACCCTCAACCCCGATCGCATCGCCGCGCTCGGCCTGACTGCCGATGCCGTATCAGCCGCGATCCGTGCGGCAGATGCCAAGGTGCAGGCAGGACGGCTGCGCGGGGATGACACAGATCTGGTACTGGGCATAACGGGCGAGATCACCTCGCTGGACCGCCTGCGCGCCGTGGTCTTGCGCGCCGATATCGCAGGCCCTGTTACGCTTCTGGGCGATGTCGCCGACATTACCCGTGGCCCGCGCCAACCGCTGGCCGAGGCCGCGCTTTTCAAGGGGGAACCGGCGATTCTCGTATCACCCAAGCTGAGCGAAGGGTTGCAGGTTGACCGCTGGATGACGGATATCCGCACCGCTGTGGGCAGGCAGGCAGGTGCCTTGCCCTGGGGGTTGTCGGTGCAGACCGTGTTCGACCAAAGCCGCTACACCGCCGAACGGTTGGCCTCGGTGGGCGTAAACATGGCGCAAGGTGTGGCGCTGGTGGTGATCGTGCTGTTCTTCACGCTGGGCTGGCGCGCCGCATTGATTGTGGCAATGGTGCTGCCAGTGGTCACCCTCGCCTCGCTCGCCACACTGAACGCACTGGGCGTGCCGATCCACCAGATGAGCGTGACCGGCCTGATCGTGGCGCTAGGCCTGCTGGTCGATGCCGCCATCGTGATGGCCGATGAGGTGGGCCAACGCCTGCGAGCGGGCCTGTCGCGCCTGGAAGCAGTGGCAGAGTCCGTGCGGCGGCTGACCATGCCGCTCTTGGCGTCGACCATCACCACGATCCTGTCCTTCTTGCCGCTTCTCTTGCTGCCCGGCCCATCGGGGGATTTCGTGGGCTCCATCGCCATTGCGGTGATCGTCATGCTGGTCTGGTCCTTTGTCATGGCCATCACCATCACACCGGCCCTGTCAGGCCTTTGGCTGCGACAGGGCAACGGCGCACCAGCGCGCCACGGTCTCACGATGCGCGCTTTTCGCCGCCTGCTGACCCTCTCGATGGCCAACCCTGTCCGCACCGTAGCGCTGTCGCTTGTCCTGCCAGTCCTGGGCTTTGCCTCCCTGCCCCTGCTGACACCGCAGTTCTTTCCGGGCGTCGACCGCGACCAGTTCCATATCGAGGTCGACCTGCCCCCCGGTGCCGGCATTGCCGAAACCTTGCGTCTGGTGGACGAGATCGACGCCGCGCTCGCCACAGAGAAGGACATCGCCGATGTGGCATGGGTCGTGGGTCGCTCTGCCCCCGCGTTTTACTATAACATGGTAGGAGACCGCGATCAGGCCCCGGCCTTCGCCCAGGCCCTGATCCGCACCGAAAGCCCCGCCGCAACCGAGCGCCTGCTGGTCGATCTGCAATCTAGTTTGCCGTCCCGCTTTTCTCAGGCGCGTTTTGTCATCCGCGGCCTGACGCAGGGCCCGCCAGTCAACGCACCGCTGGAGTTGCGGCTGGTTGGGCAGAACATCGACGCGCTGCGCGAGGCTGGTGATGAATTGCGCGCCTATCTGGCCCGCGTGTCCTCGGTCGTCACAATCCGCACCAGCATCGCGGGCGGCACGCCCAAACTGACTTTGGCGATAGACGAGGCGCGAGCCCGGCTTCTGGGACTCGACCTCGGTCAGGTTGCCCGGCAGATGGAGGCGGGGCTGGAGGGCGTGACCGGTGGCTCGCTTCTGGAAGGGACTGAAGAACTCCCCGTCCGTGTCCGCCTCGGCGCGGGGTTGCGCGGTGATCCGGTCGCAATTGGCGACATGCAGATTATGCCGCCGGGGGCCGCGCAGATGGCAATGGGCGGTCAGTTTCCCGGCGTGGCGCTTTCTACCCTGGGCACCTTCAGGTTGGAACCTTCGGAAAGCACGATCACACGCCGCAACGGCGAGAGGGTGAATACAGTGCAGGCCTACCTCATGCCCGGCGTCCTGCCAGCAGTCGCGCTGGCCGAGGCGATGGCGCTGCTGGAGGCAGAAGGTTACGCTCCGCCGCAGGGCATCAGGCTGGAGACCGGCGGGGATTCCGATGCCCGCAACAGCACTGTGCAGGCGCTGGTAGCGCCCCTTGGCCTGATCATCACCCTTTCAATTGCGATTGTGGTCGTGACCTTCAATTCCTTCCGCCTCACGCTGATCGCCTTTGCCGTGGCGGGCCTGTCAGCGGGAATGTCGATGCTGTCGCTTGCGCTGTTCAACTACCCCTTTGGCATAAACGCCATCATCGGCGTGATCGGGTCCATCGGCGTGTCGATCAACGCCGCACTGATCGTGTTATCAGCCCTGCAAGAGAATGCGCGCGCCAATTCGGGGGACCGGGCGGCGATGGTGGATGTGGTTGCAGGGTCATCGCGCCACATCATCTCGACCACCGTCACCACCGTCGGGGGGTTCCTGCCGCTGATCCTGGACGGCGGCGGATTCTGGCCGCCTTTCGCAATGTCCATCGCAGGCGGCGTGGCGCTTTCGGTGATCCTCGCCTTCGCCTTCACCCCCCAGATGTTTGCCCTGACCCTGCCCCGCCGCAAGGCCGCGCCAGTGGCAGTTGCCGTTGCATGACTAAAGGAATGACCTGCTCATGACACAGATGAAATCCCGCTTCGGACCCACCGCCCTGATCACTGGGGCAAGCGATGGCATCGGACGCGCCTTTGCCACCGCCTTGGCGGCGCAAGGATTCGACCTGCTGCTGGTGGCGCGGCGCGCGGATGTTCTGGCGGCGCTGGCGCAAGACCTGATGGAGCAGAACGGTGTAACCGTTCAGGTCATTTCCGCAGACCTTTCCACCCCCGGTGCCGTATCCGCGATCCTGACCCAGACCGCCGACACGCCCATCGGCCTTTTGGTGGCTGCGGCGGGTTATGGCTCGATCGGTCCATTCCTGGACCTGCCAGTGGCCTCCGAGACTGCTATGGTCGATCTCAACTGCCGCTCGGTGGTGGAACTGACTCATGGGTTGGCGGCCCGCATGGCCGTGCACGGCAGCGGCGGGATCGTCTTGTTCAGTTCGGTCGTGGGGTTCAGCGGAGCGCCCTATTCAACCACATATGCCGCGACCAAGGGCTTTGTGCAGTCCTTCGCTGAAGGGCTGGCGGTCGAGTTGCGACCGCGTGGGATCACCGTGCTCTCAGTCGCCCCCGGTCCCGTCGGCACAGGGTTCGCCGCGCGCGCCGGCATGCAGATGAGCAAGGCCGAAACGCCCGAGACCGTGGCGCGCCTGTCCCTGCAAGCCTTGCTGTCCGGCGGCACGGTCAGGCCCGGGACCCTCGCAAAACTGCTGGGCTGGGGGCTTACGCCCCTGCCCCGTTTGGCTCGGGTTCGCGTGCTGGGAAAGATCATGCAAGGCATGTCGCCCAAGGCAAAGCGCTAGGCACAGGACAGTGCCTGACACTGGCCACAAGAACCCGACGCGTCGGCAGCCGTCATGCAGGTCCTTGTGCGCTTTTCAACAGACGGACTTACGAAACCAACTGTTCGCAACCAGCACCAATCGGGCCTGCGCGATGTGATCGGCAGCGGCGACCGGGTCAGGAAGAGAAAATATCCGCACCGAACGCACCTATCGATGTGTCCGGACGCATGGCAAGCTTGACCCAGGACCCCGCGCCGCCTTGCCTGCCCAGCGCTGGGAAAGACTGCTCAGACCGTCCAGAATCGCGATCCCGGCGGCACCTATACCAAATGCCCAAAACGACAGCGCCAAGATCGAGGTGCTGCAAAGCGCCCCGATCTTGACCCAGGCTGCTTGCCTTGCCTGCATCATCGCTGCCCGGAATTGGTCCCGCCTCTGCCTTGCGCCATCCCCCCCGGGGGGATAGGTTGGATGGATGTCAAAAGACCACCCCCATGCGAACCACCCTGCCATTGCCACCCGGTTGAAACGCGCCGAAGGGCACCTGCGCCGCGTCATCGGCATGATCGACGAGGGGCGGCCCTGCGTCGATCTGGCCACGCAACTTCATGCGATCGAACGGGCGGTGGCCGAAGCAAAGCGCGCGCTGATCCACGATCACATCGACCACTGCCTCACCGGCGGGGGCGCGCATGATCTGGCCGAGATCAAAGCCATGACGAAGCTGCTCTGATGCTGGCGACTCTGCGCAACCCCACCTTCCGCCACCTCTTCGCCGCGCAGCTGGTGGCGCTGCTGGGTACGGGTCTGGCCACAGTAGCCTTGGGCCTACTGGCCTGGCAATTGGCGGGCGATAAGGCGGGCGCGGTGCTGGGCACGGCGCTGGCGATAAAGATGGTCGCCTATGTCACGCTCGCCCCCATCGCCGCAGCCATTGCGGAACGCCTGCCGCGCCGGGCCTTTCTGGTGGCGCTTGATCTGATCCGAGCGGGCGTGATCGCTTTTTTGCCCTTCGTGACCGAAGTCTGGCAGGTCTATCTGCTGATCTTCTTCCTGCAGGCTGCATCGGCCGGGTTTACCCCGGCCTTTCAGGCGATGATCCCGGACGTCCTGACGGACGAGGATGAATACACCAATGCCCTCTCTCTGCTGCGGCTTGCCGAGGATCTGGAACAGCTCGCCTCGCCCATTCTGGCGGCGGCCCTGCTGACGATCGTCAGCTTCCCAATACTGTTCGCCGGCACGATCGCGGGCTTCGTCTCCTCCGCGCTGCTTGTTCTGACCGCACGCCTTCCAGCGCGCGTTGCGGCGGAACCGGGAAACTTCTGGGCCGACGTGACCAAGGGCATCCGCATCTACACCCGCACCCCGCGACTGCGCGGCTTGATGGTGATGGAGGCAGCCGTCGCCGCAGCGGGCGCGATGGTTTACGTCAATACGGTGGTTCTGGTCCAAGCTCGACTGGGTCTCAACGAAGAAGCCGTTGCGCTGGCTTTCGCTGGCTTCGGCGCAGGATCCATGCTCGCGGCTTTCCTATTGCCCCGGATCCTGGACCGGTTGCAGGACCGTCCAGTGATGATAGGCGGAGCCGCCTTGATGGTCGCGGGCGTGGCGCTGGTGCCCTTGGTGGGCAGCCTTGCCGCGTTGATCGCGCTTTGGGCCGCGATCGGCTTCGGCTTCTCGCTGACACAAACCCCCATCGGGCGGATCATCAACCGCTCGGCGCGCGAAGCTGACCGGGGCGCGGTCTTCGCCGCACAATTCGCCCTTTCTCACGCCTGCTGGCTGGTCACCTATCCGATGGCTGGCTGGATCGGTGCCGGAGCCGGGCTGTCGGCCGCAGCGATCACCCTGGCAATCATCGGCGCGGCTGGCCTCGTTGCCGCGTTGCGCCTCTGGCCTGCAAAGGATCAGATCCTCCTGCCGCACGATCACCCTGATCTGCCACCCGGCCACCCGCATCTGGCCGAACATGGGCCCCATCACGCCCACGCCGTAGTGATCGACGACTTGCACCGTCGCTGGCCCAAGGCCGCGTGAATTCAAGCTGGCCAATCAACTTGGCGACAAAGAAGTGGATCCGGACCCGGCGCAATGGCGCGGCAACTCTCTCAAGACACGTGTCACGCACATTCGCCTTTGGAACCCGGGACTCGCGCTAGAGGACACTAAGGGTCTTTGGCGCCGCATGCGGATCGCAATGCCATCACCACGCCCAGCAAGGCGGGACCAATACCAGTCATGCCGCGCACGCTGTCCCGGATGCTGCCGGAGCAGGCTGTCGTCCAGACCGGCGATATGCTGTGCACCCATTTCGGGCAACATCGCTGCACAGCCAGCGCCCCGGAACTCCCAGCGGCAGGGGTATCCATCAAGCGGGATTTTGAGTTCCGCAGCCGGAACGCGGCACCCGCACAGAGGCTGGGGCTGCAGACAGGCGAGCATATGGGTGCCATCACCCTGTCGCCACAATCGACGGGGCGGCGCCTTGCGGGGCAGGACGGGGCCGGGGCGCCCCTTCTTGTGGCCGACCCTGCCGACGAGACGATCTTTCTCTTCGGCCACGCGGTCAAAGACGACGGGCCGCTTCTGCTGACCGAAGTACAGCGCGGCATCGATTCCGGCATCCGCGCCCGGCTGGCGGACTCCGTCGGTCTGATCGCCTCGGCAGGGCAACTGCTGAAGGGGCTGATGCAGGGCAAGTCGGTGCAGGCCATCGCCCGAGATCTGGACCGGACAGAAGGAACGGTACGCCAGCAACTGAAATCCATCATGGCAAAGATGGGCGTCAATTCGCAGCAGCGGCTGATATCGACAGCCTATGCGCTGTCGCTGATGTATCAGCAGACCCGCCCAGCCACGCCCACGGCTACCGCCTACATGCAGGGGGCGACGCTGCACGAAGGGCGGCATGGCGTGGTGGGTCTGCACAGCTTCGGCCCGGCGGACGGGATACCGGTGCTGTTCGTGCACGGCGTGCTGTTCGGGATAGCCGCCCTGCCGGACCGGCGCGCGGCGGCGCAAAAGCTTGGCCTGCGCGTCCCGGCGCCCGAGCGCCCGGGTTTCGGCCATACCGCCCTTGGCCGAGGACGAAGACTCGGTCGGTTTGGCCGTACGACAAGCGATAGACATTCTTGACTCACTCGATCTGCCGAAGGTGGTGGTGGTGGCCCATTGATCCGATCGCCAACGCTGCGCAACTGACTTTGGTGGGCAAAAACGGCATCTACCACTGGAGCGCGGCCTCGCGCAGCGACCTTGACCGTCACTCAGGCAATGACGGCTCCTGTGACATCGAAGTATTCAACGAAATCATCCCCGAGGACGGCACTTGGACAGGCACGGTCAAAGTGATGGGCATCAGCGGCTGCCATCCGCAGGTGGCCGCGATGGTGCCCCGGATGGTGGAAGCAATGACGCAGACCCAATCCATCACCTGGGGTGGCGCCTTCGATCCTGCCCGGCTGGCCACTGGGGGCAACAGCCCGAATTTTGATTGGACGCGCGTGCGGTCGGACCATTTCACCGGGACCGTGCCGATGAAACCGAACGGCGTTCTTGACGTCTTGATCAATGCCACGGCGCCCCTGATCGCCCCTGATCACGCCAAAGCAACTCTGTCCTTCCGCTTTGATCCCGTTTCCGCGTCGGATGCGGGCACCCTTGCCTTGATCGGCATGAATGGATGCACAGCAGAGGCAGCCTACGACTTCCGCCGCATTGGGGGCTGAACGGCGTGCGCATTTGTGCCGAGACGGATCATCATTCGCTTCTTCTTTGCCAAGTCCGGCATCAGATGCGCCGCCAACTCATCCGCGACGTCGGCACCGATCAAGACCAGCCGCGCGCATCAACCTTGATCGAACCAAGCTGATCGCAAGCCTCTCTGATTGTGCCAGATTCTTGGCTCCCTCAAGAACGGTGTCGAACAGCCCCCCCCATTCACCCAAGCAGCGGAACCCGTCCGGCATCAAGCGCCATATTGGTCAATGCATCTTCATCTGCGCTCGCCTCGCAACCCATCAATAGGACGCGTCACAGCAAGCCTTGCAGGAGGATCAGGGCAGACACGACCACCAGTGCGTGACCGCGCGTGCAATCAAGGATCGCAGGCATCCGGCTCATGCAGCGACCATCGCTGATGCAAAGACCTGCATTGCAAGGCCGTTCGCTTAGGCCGGATCGGAAGGATCGCCTTTCCGCAACTTCCCAACATCGGTTGCGGCAAATGCTTCCTCCGCCGCCATGGGCGAGCAACTCAGAATACCGGTCAGAGCATCCGGGCGAAGACCATGCCGCGCCGGTTCGGACACATCACCCTTTGCCGCCACGGCATCGCCACAGGCGAAGACAAGTCCGGACAGACGGTCACGCGGCCAAGGATCAGCCACCAACGCGCTGTTCCTAGCGCGAATTCGACGGGAACCTCATCCGTCTGCGGGATTGGCACCAGCAGCGGGATGTCCAAGACGTAGTCTACCCGCAATGAGAGATGAACATGGGCAGGCAAAGAAACGGTGGGCCGATGTTTGTGCAACAAACTCGGTAGCTCTCAAAGGCCCCTTGCTTCGGAAAGTATTGCTGACATGCTTTGCTTGACAGAAGGAGTGCAGAGCCTTGGCAGTCGAGCAGTTCACCATCGAGGGCGATCTGGAAGCTGAGAGCTTCCTGCCTTGGATCGTCCGACATATGCAGCGCCTTGGGCTGCGTGGCGTTCCTGTGCGGTGTGCCAACGGGCAAGTGGAGATCACCCTGAGCGGGCCAACAGACCTGATCGATGCAATGGAACTGGGCGTCTCGCTTGGTCCGATCGATGTCTGGGTCGAAGCGATTGCTCGGCGACGCCTTGAGAACATGGATGTCCCTTGACATTGCGCCGATCACAAAATGGTTACTTATTGGGCGCTCCGGTCTAACAATCAGGCATGTTGCCCGATTCCTTTTGGCGACTGGCCAGGCCGACCTTCCCGGCAGGACAGTCTTCCAAAGTCGGCATAGCGTGAACTGAAAGCTGTTTGACGGAACCGAACGAATGACTGCTGCCTGGACTCCTGTCGCGTTGGCGCGTGACTTGCCCCGTTTGTGTGTCATGCCCGTCTGTGTCGATGGGATTGAACTGGCGCTTTGGCGCAGCGCATCGGGCCGTCTGGCAGCCTGGGCTGATCGCTGCCCGCATCGCGGCATGCGCCTGTCGCATGGCTTTGTGCGGGGAGAGGCGCTGTCCTGCATTTATCACGGCTGGAGCTATGGGGCCGAGGGCCAATGCCTGCGTATCCCGGCCCATCCCGATCTTGCCCCGCCCGAAGCGATCCGCGTGCCGGTCCATCACGCGATGGAATGCGGCGGGGTAGTCTGGGTCACGCCACAGGCCAGCGATGCTACGCCGCCCGCCGTTGACGGATCCCCCCTCAGGTCGCTGACCGTCGAGGCCGCGGTGGATTGGGCCGCCGCCGGTTTTGCCCTGTCGGGGGCCGTGGCACGCGGGAAACTGTCGGGCATTGCGGTGACGATCCTTGTGCAGCCCCTGCCCCATGGCCGCTTTGCCCTGCATGCGCTGGCCGACAGCACAGGCCCAACCGCTGCGCTTGTCGAAGCATCGCGCGCGCTTGAAGCGTTGCGCCGTCAGGCAGAAGGGGCACTCGCATGACCGATCCGATCCGCGATGAATGGTATCCCGTCGCCTTGGTCAGCCAATTGCCGAAAGGCGACCGGGACACCCTGCTTTTGGGTGAACCCATCCGCATAACATTGCAGGCTGGACAGCCGATGGTCACGGCATCCGGCCGGGTGCTGCCATCGCAGGCCCGCTATGGCCATGTCTGGACCAGCCTCGGCACCCCCGCCCACCCCCTGTTCGACATCCCCGAGGCGGATCAACCGGGGCGGCGTCTGGTCGATGTCGGCCTTGTGCGTGTCAAATGTTCGCCCCTCCGCGCGGTCGAGAACTTCCTGGACATCGCACATTTCCCATTTGTCCATACTGATATCCTTGGCGCCGAACCGCATACGGAAGTGGGTCGCTACGACGTGGCAATCCGCGACGAGGTTGATGAAGTCTGGGCCACCAAGGTTCATTTCTACCAACCCCAGGCCGCCAAATCGGCGGCGGGCGGGATCACCACGGAATACATGTACCGCGTACCTGCCCCCACGGTATCGGTGCTTTACAAGACATGCCCGCCGCGTCCGGGCGAATGGGACGTGATCACGCTGTTCGTGCAGCCCCTGTCCGAAACGCTGTGTGAAGTCTGGCCATGGATGGCTCTGTTTGATGACAGCACATCGCTGACCGACCTGATTCATTTCCAGCAGACCATCTTCCTGCAGGATCGGTCGATCCTTGAAAACCAGCAGCCCAGCCTCTTGCCGCTGGACCCGGGGCTGGAAATTCCCACACGGGCCGATCTGACATCGGTGGCCTATCGGCGCTGGCTGAAACGGCGGGGCTATACCTATGGCGCGCAATTGGTGGCGGCATGATCCTTTACGACTACGTCCTCAGCCCCGATTGCTACAAGGTGCGGCTTCTAGCCTCGCTGGTGGGCGCTCGGCTTGATCTGCGCGCGGTGGATTTCCATCCGGGCGAAGAACATCGCAGCCCCGCGTTCCTGCGAATGAACCCGGCGGGGACAATCCCGGTGCTGCAAGACGGCGATCTGATCCTGACGGAATCCGCCGCGATCCTGACCTATGTGGCGGCAAGCCACGGCCCCGATTGGCTGGGCGATGACACACCCGTCATGCGCGGGCGGGTGGCGCAATGGCTGGCCTTTGGGCATCGGCTGTCGGCCAGCATCGGCAAGGCGCGCACCCATGACATGCTGCAAAAGCCCGCCGATATTGACGCCTGCCGCAAGGCCGGCGTCGCCGCATTGCGCGAGCTTGAGGCCGCCTTGATCGAGGCGCGCCTGCGCGACGACAACTTTCTGGCCGGCAACCGGCCCACCTTGGCCGATATCGCCTGCTTCCCGCATGCCATGCTGGCCCCCGATGGCGGCATCTCGACCGATCCCTATCCCACCATCCGGCTCTGGACCCGGTCGCTGCGCGCCCTGCCCCGGTTCATCGAAATGCCGGGCATCCACCGCCTGCATGAATTGAATCCCGAACCCACAGGCAGCACACAATGACCGCCCACCTGTTCAAAGGCTGCGCCGCCGTCATCTGCGACCCGCAAACCGTGCTGCGGGATGTGGACCTGCTGGTTGAGGGCCCCAAGATCACGGCGATAGGCAAGGGCCTTGTCGCCCCGGCGGGCGCCGATGTAACCGATGCGCGGGGATGGTTCCTTTACCCCGGCCTTGTGAACACGCATCACCATTTCTTTCAGACCTTCGTGCGCAACCGCGCCGATCTGGATTGGACCAAGCTGTCGGTGATCGAATGGCTGGACCTGATCTATCCGATCTTCGCCCGCCTGACCGAAGATTGCTTTTACCACTCGTCCCTCACCGCGATGGCTGAACTGGCCAAGCATGGCTGCACCACCGCCTTTGATCACCAGTACAACTTCCCGCGCCACGCCGGAAAACGCATCATCGACCGCCAGTTTGACGCGGCAGCCAAGATCGGCCTGCGTTTCCACGCCGGGCGCGGCGGCAATACCTTGCCCAAGTCCGAAGGTTCGACGATCCCGGACGAGATGCTGGAATCCACCGATGAATTCATCGCCGACTGCGCGCGGCTGATCGATACCTACCACGACCCCGCCCCCTTCAGCATGGCGCAGGTGGTGGTGGCCCCCTGCCAGCCGGTGAACTGCTACCGAGAGACATTCGTGGAATCCGCCGCCCTTGCGCGTGACAAGGGGGTTTTCCTGCACACCCATGTCGGCGAAGGCGAAAGCCCGGTGATGGCCGCGCGCCACGGGATGCGGACGGTGGATTATCTGGAACAGATCGGCTTTGCCGGGCCTGACACCTTCTATGCCCATTGCTGGGAATTGACCGATGCCGAACTGCGCCAGATGGCGGCATCCGGCACGGGCGTCGCGCATTGCCCCGAACCCGTCTATCTGGTGGGGGCCGAAGTCACCGATATCCCCGCCATGCAGGCCTTCGGGGTGCGGTTGGGTCTGGGATGCGACGGGGCGGCATCGAATGACAATTCCAACCTGATGCACTGCATCCATTCCGCCTATATGCTGCAATGCCTTGTGGCATCGAAACGCGCCCATCCCGTGCCCGAACCGCACGATTTTCTGGGCTATGCCACAACCGGGGGGGCCGCCCTGCTGGGCCGCGCCGATATCGGGCGCTTGGCCCCCGGCATGGCCGCCGACCTGTTCGCCATCGACACCCGCCGGATGGATTACGTCGGCACCCGCCACGATCCGGCCAGCCTGATCGCCAAGGTGGGGATCGGCATGCCGACCGACCTGACCATGGTCAATGGCCGCATCGTCTGGGCCAAGGGCGAATTCCCGGGCCTGGACGAGGCCGAAATGGCCGCCGAAGCCGAGGCCGTACTGAACATTATAAACGCCTAAGAAAATATCCAACAGGAGAGAGACCCATGATCGCAAGACGCACCTTCCTTCAGACCACGGCCTTTGCCGCCATCGCTGCGGCCATCTCGGCGCGCGGGGCGAGCGCGGCCGACCCGCTGGGCATTGCCCTCGTCCTGCCCTCGCCACTGGGCGATGTGGGTTGGTCCCACACGCTGGCCGCCGGGCTTGATCCGATCAAGGCCGCTTACGGCGATGCCGTCACCTTCACCATTCTGGAAAACATCGCCGAAGGCCCGGATGCCGACCGCATCATGAACAAGGCCGTGGCAGACGGGAACAAGGTTCTGATCGCCGGTTCCTTCGGCTATCAGAACGGCGCCATGCAGATCGCCAAGCGTGACCCGTCCGTCACCGTCCTGCATGCCTCGGGCTTCATGGTTGCACCGAACTTCTCGCCCTTCGCGGCGAAGTACTTCCAGGGCACCTATCTTCTGGGCATGGCGGCGGCGTCGCTGTCGAAAACCGGCAAGCTCGGCTCGGTTTCGGCCTTTGCCATTCCGGAACTGATCACCTCGATCAACGCCTTCACGCTGGGCGCGCAAGCGGTGAACCCCGATATCGAAGTTTCGGTTGTCTGGGTCAACACCTGGTTCGATCCGGCCAAGGAACAGGAAGCCGCCAAGGCGCTGATGGCGCAGGGCTGCGACGTGATCTTCTCGAACGCCCAAGACACCCCGTCGGTCATCGCCGCCTGCGAAGAAGCGGGCGTTTATGCCTTCAACCTGAACTCGTCGATGAAGAAATACGCGCCGACCAAATACCTTGGCTGCGTGGTCACGGATTGGTCGCCCTTCTTCAAGGCATCGGTCGATGCCCATGTGGCGGGCAATTTCGTCGGGGCCAATGCCTTCCTTGGCGTGGCCGACAATGTCGTCGCCGTGGTCGATTGGAGTGCGGATATCCCCGCCGACGTCATGACCAAGATCACCGAGGCCGAAGCAAAGATCGCCGATGGCAGCTTCAACCCCTTCACCGGCCCGATCACCAAGGCCGATGACAGCGAAGGTGTGGCGGCAGGCGTAACTCTTGCCGATGCCGATATCATCGCCATGAACTGGCACGTCAAAGGCGTGGCCACGCCGCTGCCGCAGTAACGCCCATGCCCGCGCCGCTTTTGTCGCTTCGCAAGATGACCAAGGCCTACGGCCAGACGAAGGCGAATTCCGCCATCGATCTGGACGTGGCCCATGGCTCCATCCACGCGATCCTTGGCGAAAACGGCGCGGGCAAATCCACTTTGATGAAGCTGATCTACGGCGTCGAACGCCCGGATGAGGGCGAGGTGCTGTGGAACGGCACCCCCGTTCACCTGACCTCGCCGGCCGAGGCGCGCCGTCTGGGCATCGGCATGGTGTTTCAGCATTTTTCGCTCTTTGAAACGCTGACCGTGGTGGAGAACATCTCGCTCATCGTGCCGGGGTCCAAGGCCGATCTGGCCACCCGTATCCGCGCGCTGGGGCAGGATTTCGGTCTGATGGTCGATCCCTTTGCCCATGTGCATGCGCTGTCGGTGGGCGAACGGCAAAGGGTGGAAATCATCCGCTGCTTGCTGACCGAACCACGCCTTCTGATCCTTGACGAACCGACCAGCGTCTTGCCACCGCAGGCCGTGGGCCTGCTGTTTGATACGCTGCGCCGATTGCGCGATGGCGGGGTGTCGATCCTGTTCATCTCGCACAAGCTCGATGAAATTCGCGCGCTTTGTGATCGGGCCACCATCCTGCGCGGCGGGCGCGTCACCGGCGATGTCGATCCGCGCGACCACGATTCCCACGACCTTGCCCGAATGATGATCGGGCGCGACATGCCCGCGCCCTTGCATCTGGCCCCCATGCCGCAGGGTGACCTGCAGCTGGAACTGGCGGGGCTTAACCACGAACCCGACGATCCCTTTGCCATCGGCCTGAAGGACGTTTCCCTACGGCTGCATGCCGGTGAAATCCTTGGGATCGCAGGCATTTCAGGCAATGGTCAGGCCGAACTGTCGCGCCTGATATCAGGCGAGAACACCCTGCCCGGCGCTAGGCGCGATGAAATCCGCATGATGGGTCAGGGCGCGGGCCACCTTGGCCCGGCCGAGCGGCGGGCGCTGGGCCTTGCCTTTGTCCCCGAAGAACGCCTTGGCCGCGGTGCCGTGCCCGAGATGACGCTTGCCGACAACAGCCTGCTGACGGCCCACCCCTTGGGCCTGTTGAAACGCGGGCTGATCGACCGTCAGGCCGAAGCCAAATTCACCGCCGCCTGCATCGCGGATTTCGATGTGCGCACCTCGGGGCCCGAGGCCGAGGCCGGGTCGCTGTCAGGCGGCAACCTGCAAAAATTCATCATGGGGCGCGAGATTTCCTTGCAGCCCCGCCTTCTGTTTGTCGCCCAGCCCACATGGGGGGTGGATATCGGCGCGGCGACGGCGATCCGGCACCGTTTGGTGCAGATGCGCAATGCAGGTGTGGCCGTTCTGGTGATTTCCGAGGAGTTGGAAGAATTGTTCGAAATCTGCGACCGGATTCAGGTGCTGCACAAGGGGGCCTTGTCCCCCAGCCTTGACCCGCGCGGCACCAAACCGGAAGAGATTGGCCGCTGGATGATCGGCGCGGCCGAGGTGGCAGCATGATCCGCCTTGTCCGGCGTGACCGCGCCTCGCGCAAGCTGGCGGTGATGGCCCCGCTGCTGGCGCTGTCGGCGGCGATCCTTTTGAACCTGATCCTGTTCGTGGCGATGGGCAAGGATCCCGCAGCGGTGTTCTATGCGCTGCTTCTGGAACCTTTCCTGTCTTGGTCGGGCTTTTCCGAAGTGCTGCTGAAAACCGGCCCCCTCCTCCTGATCGCCCAAGGGCTGGCCATCGGCTTTCGCGCCAAGGTGTTCAATATCGGGGCCGAAGGGCAGTTCATTCTGGGCGCGATCTTCGCCTCAGCTATTCCGGTCTATTTCCCGCAGGCGACAGGGGCATGGATCTGGCCTGCCATGCTGGTCATGGGGGCCATTGGCGGCGCGCTGTGGGCGGTGGTTCCGGCCTTCTGGCGCGTGCGGCTGAACGCCAATGAAATCCTTGTCACCCTGATGATGAGTTTGATTGCGATCCAGGTGCTGAACTACCTGCTGCTGGGGCCGTGGAAAGACCCGATGGGCTTTAACTTTCCGCAATCGGTGATGTTCCAATATGACGCGATGATCCCGATCCTGCTGCCCGGCACGCGGGTCAACGTGTCGCTTCTGCTGGCCTTTGTCGCGGCCTTGCTGGCTTGGGTCTATATGCAGCGCAGTTTTGGCGGCTATCAGTTTCTGGTGGGCGGGCTGGCGCCCAAGGCCGCCACCTATGCCGGGTTCTCGCAATCGCGCGCGATCTGGCTATCGCTGCTGATCGGTGGCTTTGCGGCCGGTCTTGCCGGCGCGGCTGAGGTAGCAGGCCCCATCGGGCAACTGCAACGCTCCATCTCCACCGGCTATGGCTATGCCGCGATTATCGTGGCCTATCTGGGTGGGCTGCACCCCTTGGGCATCGTCGCCTCGTCCTTGCTGATGGCAGCGCTATACATCGGGGGCGACAACGCGATGGTGTCGGCCGACCTGCCAGTTGCCGCCGTACGCGTGTTTCAGGGCAGCCTTCTGGTCTGCTATCTCGCGGCGATCACCTTTGTCCGCTACCGCCTTGTCCGCACAACAGGAGCGCCGTCATGAGCGGGATCGAGTTCATCATTGCCGGAATGCTGGCGGCGGCAACCCCGTTCCTGCTGGCCGCCTTGGGCGAATTGGTGGTGGAACGCACCGGCGTGCTGAACCTCGGGCTTGAGGGGATGATGGCCCTTGGGGCCGCCATCGGTTTCATCGTGGTCTATGAAGGCGGCGGCCATTTCGCGGCTTTTCTGGCGGCGGGCTTTGCCGGGGTTGGCCTTGCACTGGTCTTTGCCGGGCTGGCACTGGGCCTCAGGGCCAATCAGGTGGCGGTGGGGCTGGCGGTGGGCATCCTTGGGCAGGGCCTGTCATCCCTTGTGGGCAATTCCTATGAAAGCCTGACGATAACGGGCCTGCCCAGACTGGCCTTTCCCGGTCTGTCGGACCTGCCGGTGGTCGGCGGCATGTTCGTGCAGGACATCATCGTCTGGCTATCGCTGGTGGCCACCGCCCTGATCTGGGCGATGTTCCGCTATTCGCGCCTTGGGCTGATCCTGCGGGCCATCGGGGAAAACCCCGCTGCCGCCCGCGCCATCGGCTACCGCGTCAATGCGCTGCGGCTAGGGGCCGTGATGTTCGGCGGTGCCATGGCAGGCTTTGCCGGGGCCTATGCCGCCACCGTCTATACCCCGCTTTGGGCCGATGGCATGATCGCCGGACGCGGCTGGATCGCCTTGGCGCTGGTGGTGTTCGGCACATGGCTGACAGGGCGCATCTTCTTTGGCGCCTGCCTTTTCGGCGCCGTGTCGCTGGCCAGCCTTGTCGCCCAGACCGAAAACTGGGCCGTGCCGTCACAACTGCTGTCGAGCCTGCCCTATATCGTCACCATCGTGGTGCTGGGTATCATCACCTCCAACAAACGCCTGTTGAAGGTCAACGGCGTGGCGTCGCTGGGCGAACCCTTCGGACCATGACGTCACCTGACTACCTCCCAAGACCAGCAGAATGGCGTGTGCCAATTTATGGTCATCTGCATTGACGTTGGCTCCAACC
Organism: Rhodobacter maris; assembly: GCA_943369275.1. Classification (GTDB taxonomy): domain Bacteria; phylum Pseudomonadota; class Alphaproteobacteria; order Rhodobacterales; family Rhodobacteraceae; genus Paragemmobacter; species Paragemmobacter maris_A. Next base: position 36,276 of record CALRMS020000039.1, read on the forward strand.
CTGATCTAGCTAAAGCGAGACTAAGGTTTTGAGTTTTGGCGGGTTGGGCAAAGGGGTCTGGCGGATCACCTTGTCCAGCGGGCACGGCAGCTTCTTGTCAGGGATTGTCGTCTAGTGCGAATTGTCTCGGATAACCCCTTGAATACCCATGGCCTTAATCATCCTGGCCACCGCGCAGCGGGCGAAATCGAAGCCCTGCCGCCGCAACTGCTGCCAGATCTTGCGCATGCCGCAGACCTGCCAGTTTGCATCGAATACGCGCTGGATATGGGGGCGAGGCTCCGCATCTCGCCTGGCACGATCCGTCTGCCACGCCGGATCGGCGAGCTTGGTTAGGTGAACATAGTGGCTGGACGGGGTGATCGGCAGAACCTCGAAAATCGGCACGACCCCAAGTTTGTCCCTGTGATCGTCAATGAAAGCGATCATGTCCGGTGTCGGCGTTCAAGCTCGGCCAGCGCAAAACACGCTCTGGCCTTGCGCAGGATCACGTTCACCAGGCGCAGTTCTCGGTTCTCGCGTTCCAGTCCTCCATCTTCTCAGCCATCTCGCGGGAGACATCGGCCCGCTTGCCGCTGTTCACCTCGGCCTTGTTGACCCAGTCTTTCGGTGTCTGCGGCGCGCAGCCGATCTTTGCCGAAAACGACAAAACCGCCTACCGTCGCGAACCATACTGGCTTTGGTTGTCAAAAACCAAGCGCATGGCGCGTTCGCGCACTTCGGGGGAAAACTTGTTCGTCGTCCTGCCCATAATGCTCCATCCTGCTCACAAGTTTGAACCTCCGGCAAACCCGGCGCGGCTCACTTCTGCAGCTTTTCGTTCATCAGAGAAGCCACGGATCCAAACAACTCTGTTCGGCTGAAAGGCTTTGCGAGATGGGACGCGAAGCCTGCCATTAGGTAGGCGGTCACCTGCTGTGGCATAGCGTTCGCAGTTACGGCAATTGCCGCGACTTCGGAGAGACCCAACTTACCTTCGAGTTCACGGATTTCCTTGAGCGCAGTTGGACCGTCCTTCACGGGCATGCGCACGTCCAACAAGAGGAGATCGAAAGGGCGTTTCTCATCTTGCGCTGCCTGCCACTCGGTTACCGCTTCCATGCCATTTGTCGCGCACACTATCTTCACTCCAGTAGGTGCAAGCATTTCGTTTAGCACGAGCAGGTTGGTCGGATTATCGTCGGCGATGAGTACTCTCTGCCCCTTCAAGAACTGAACGTCGCGTTCTGCAGCCACGGGCGGCTCTACTTCAACGACGGCCTCCACTTCGGGCAGCGGCAAAACCAAACGGACCGTGGTCCCTGCACCTACGCTGCTTTCTATTTCGATGGTTCCCATCATGAGGTGAACCAACTGCCGGACAATCGTGAGACCAAGCCCCGTGCCACCAAACCTCTGCGAGGTGGAGGCTTCAGCCTGCTTGATCCGCGGCTTGATCGAGCGTGTGGCGGTGCGGTGGGAGCAGGGGTAGGCTGTCGTAGTTTTGGACGGAGCGCTGACAGGGCTGGTAGGGCTGGCCCAAAACGCAGAAGGCCCAGCGGGTGCTGGGCGTGTGGGTGGTATTGAGTTTAGTTCGGTGAAGTTGGTTGCTGGGGCAGGATTTGGCTTGTGCCGAACGCGCGGAAAAGTCTTTGCTCGTCTTGTACTACGATCAAGGCGCTAAGCGATCTATCAGGGTTGTTCCGCGTAGTAGAGGCGCTCGTGAGCCGATCTGACTTCTCGTTTTTTCGCCATTGCCCCGCAGAACACGGTCCTGAACGTGGATCTTGCTTGGACTGATACTGTTGAAGACCTCCCAGCCGTTTTCCGGGTAGGGCTCGGTTAGGCTTAGGGCTCTTTACTCCGATCAGAGCGAGGAAAATTGCACAACGGTCAAGCCGTGTTCGGACGACCTCAACGAAAATGGCGCCTTAGCCTCCTCAGTTTCCTACCAGCGCTGCACCGAGGTCCGCGGCGGCGGAGGTAACCGCTGCAATCAGCATCGCGCGATCGGGAGAGTTCAGCCGCTGTTCCGGCGCGGCTAGGCTGATGGCCGCAACGACCTGACCTTGCGCAGCGAGGACCGGGGCCGCAATGCAGCCAGCGTGTTCGTTCGTCTCCCCGATCTCGATCGCGTGGCCTGCTGTGCGGAAGGCGCGGATCTGCGCGATCAGGCGGTCCACATCCGTTTCGGCCCGCCCGGTAGGCGATGGAGCGACGGTCGCGGACAGCAGTCGGCGCAGTGCCGGATCGTCAAGGTCAGAAACGAGAAGCCGACCGGCAGCTGCCCAGTTTACCGGCACGCGTGACCCGGTGTTGGAGATGATGCGGACAGCGCGGAAGCCTTCCTGTTTCAGCAGGACATGCATCAGCGGGCCATCCATGGCCGAAAGCTGCACGGTTTCCCCCGTCTCGTCGCGCAGGGCCTGCACGATGCGGGTGCCTTCGCGCAGGATGTCCACCTGCGCGCGGTAGCCCTGACCCAGTTCGTGCAGCAGGTGGCCCAGCGCGAAGCGGGTGCCGTCCACGGGGGTGAGCAAACCTTCGTCCAGCATGGCATGGACAAGGTCATAGGCGGTGGATTTCGGGATCGACAGGGTGCTGGCCATCTCGGCCACCGTCAGCGCCTCACCCCGGCTGCGGATCAAGGACAGCATCCCCACGGCGCGGCGCAGGCTGCGGGCGCCCGATCCGGTGGGTTCGGCCCGTTGAAGCGGAAGGGTCTGGGGGCGGCCCATCAATAGGTCGCCCGACCGCCCGACAGGTCGAAGACCGCGCCGGTGGTGAAGCTGTTCTCGGCCGAGGCGAGCCAGAGGATCATGGCGGCAGCCTCGTCGACCTTGAGGAACCGGCCGCGCGGGATCTTTGCCAGCATGTAGTCGATATGTTCCTGCTTCATCTGGTCGAAGATGCGGGTGCGGGCGGCGGCGGGGGTGACGCAGTTCACGGCGATGTTCTCGCCCGCATGTTCCTTGCCCAGCGATTTCGTCAGGGCGATGACCCCGGCCTTGGAGGCGGAATAGGCGGCGGCGTTGGGATTGCCTTCTTTCCCGGCGATGGAGGCGATGGTGACGACGCGGCCATAGCCTTGCGCCTGCATCTGCGGGATCAGCGCGCGGCAGCAGTTGAAGGTGCCAGTCAGGTTGATGTCGAGGATGCGCCGCCATTCGGCAGGGTCATAGGCCACGACCGGCCCGTTGGAGCCTGCAATGCCCGCCGAGGTGACGAGGATGGCCACCGGGCCCAGCGCAGCCTCGGTCGCTGCGGCGGCACGGGCCGTAGCCTCGGTGTCAGAGATGTCGAGCGGGAAGGCCCGACCGCCCAGACGGGCCGCCTCGGCCTCGGCCAGCGCGGCATCCATGTCCCAGATCGCGAGTTTCGCCCCCGCCTGCGCCAAACGTTCGGCGACGGCGAGGCCAATGCCCTGCGCGCCCCCCGTCACCACGGCCACGCGCCCTGCCAGACCCCTGTCGTCCATCCGTCCCCTCCCGCGCCTGTCGCGCTTCTTGACTCATGGCTTGGGTCCACCTTACGCTGTTCGAAACCCCGGATGCAATTCCGAAATTTCGGAAAACGGGACAGGGAGGAACGGATGTCGCGCTTGACCCTTCCCGACAGACCCTGCCGAGGCCGCGCGTGAGCGGGCTGCTTGCCGGCCTGACCTGTCTTGTGACGGGCGCCGGTCAGGGGCTGGGTCAGGGCATCGCCGCCGGGATGGCGGCAGAGGGCGCGCATGTGGTTCTGATCGATCGCAACCCCGAGACGGTGGCATCGGCGGCCGCAGCGATCCATGCCGCGGGCGGGTCGGTAGAGGCGCATGCGCTGGATGTGACGGATGGCGACGGTTATGCCGCGCTGGTGGCGGATGTGGCAGCACGGCGGGGGATCGACGTGCTGGTGAACAATGCAGGCATCAACCCGCCGCCGCGAAGCATCCTTGACGACACGCAGCAGGATTGGGACCGCACGATTGCCGTGAACCTTGAGGCTGTCTGGCGCGGATCGAAACTGGTCGCGCCGCATATGGTGCAAGCGGGGCGCGGGCGGATCATCCATATCTCATCCGTGCAGGGCTTCGTCTCCAGCGGGATGTGCGGGTCCTACAACGCCGCCAAGGGGGGCGTGATCGGGCTGACGAAATCCATGGCCGTGGAACTGGCGCCGCATGGCATCCTTGTGAATGCCGTGGCGCCGGGCTTCCTGCGCACCCCGATGGCGGTGGTGGACGAAGTGGACGAAACGGAAACCCCCGTCTTCCGCGACTGGTATGTCGGACAGGGGCGCATCCCCCTGCGGCGGGCCGGGGAGCCGGAGGATGTGGCCGGGACGGTGGTATTCCTTGCCTCGCCCCTCTGCCGCTGGATGACGGGTCAGGTGCTGGTGGTCGACGGGGGAATGACCGCGACTTTCTGAGTGAACAAATCAACAAGACCAAACAGGGAGAACGACATGACGACGACCGCAAGACGCTCGCCCACTGGTGCCGGGATGATGGACCGTCGCCGCCTGCTGCAGGCGGGGGCCGGGCTGGGGGCGCTGACGCTGACCGGGGGGCTGGCGGGCCGCGCGCTGGCCCAGACGCCCACGCTGGACATGTGGTGGTGGGGCGAGCAGGAGCTGCCCGGGTTGCAGGCCTATCTGGACAAGGCCATCGCCGCCTTTGGCGAGGCGCAGGTGACGCCAATGCTGCAGGACACCGCCGTGGTGATCTCGCAGTTCCAGACGGCGGCGGCGGCGGGCGAACCGCCGGACCTGCAATATCTGTGGAACGGCATCTACCATATGGAAAGCGTCTGGCTGGGCTATCTGGCGCATCTGGACGGGCTGATGGACGGGGACCTGCTGGCCGCGTCGAACCACGGGCCGCTGTCGCGCTTTGACGGCCATATCTGGCGGATGGGATGGTATCCGCTGCCGATGCCCTGGTATTACAACAAGGACCTGTT
>CALRMS020000040.1:0-40495 GCA_943369275.1 Rhodobacter maris
AAAAGATGACCTCGCAGGTCATGGGTATCAACCAGGCGGTCCGCAACGCGACCGATGGCAAGAACCTGATCGACACCACGGAAAGCGCACATGTCGAAGTATCCAGCATGCTGCAGCGCGTTCGTGAACTGGCCGTGCAGTCGGCTTCCGACACCAACACCGGCTCTGACCGCGGCAACATCACCGCCGAAGCCCGCCAGCTGCTGGCCGAAATCAACCGCGTCTCGGAAAACACCACCTTCAACGGCATGAAGGTCATGGACGGCACTTTCCAGGGCAAGCAGTTCCAGATCGGCGCTGATGCAGGCCAGACCCTGTCGATCAACATCGACAGCACCGCCGCCACCGCCATCGGCGCATTCAAGATCTCGTCAACGGCAACTGCCCTCGAAACCGGTGCAGACGCGCAGGATCTCGTGATCACCGGTCACGCCGGCAGCGCCACGGTCGAGACCGAAGCCGGCCAGTCGGCAAAGTCTGTGGCGGCAGCCGTCAACGCCGTGTCGTCGCAGACCGGGGTTTCCGCAACCGCCAAGACGCAGGCAACGATGACATTCACCGGCGGCGTTGACGCTGCTGGCACCGTCAGCTTCAGCATCAATGGCACCTCCATCGGCACCAGCGTGGCGATTGCTACGGACGGCGCCACCCCTCCCGCCCTTGATCTCAGCTCGCTGCGCGACGCCATCAACAGCAAGACCGCTGCAACCGGCGTCACTGCCACGATGGGCGAAGACAACGCTTCCATCGTGCTGACCGAAGCAAACGGCGGCAACATCTCCTTCGCCGATTACGAGCACACTGCAACGACCACCGGCATCACCCTGTCCGTTGACTCGGACGGCGACTCCACGACCGCCGCTGTCGATACCGCCTTTGACGTAACGGAAACGTCCGTCGTCACCGGTCAGGTAAGCTTCACGTCGACCAAGTCTTTCGCGGTCAACGCTGAAGACGTCGCCGACAGCTTCTTCGACACCACCGCTGCAACCTCCTTCACCTCCACCCTTGACGCGGTCGCCGACATCGACCTGTCCACCGCTGAAAACGCTGCCAAGGCCATCGAGGTGATCGACGTCGCCCTGCAGAAGATCAGCCAGTCGCGCGGTGACCTCGGTGCTGTGTCCAACCGTCTCGACTCGACGATCTCGAACCTGACCAACATCTCGGTGTCGACCCAGGCCGCCAAGTCGCAGATCGTGGATGCCGATTTCGCCCAGGAATCGACGAACCTCGCCCGTGGTCAGATCCTCTCGCAGGCTGCCACAGCGATGCTCGCCCAGGCGAACTCGTCCAAGCAGAACGTGATGAGTCTGCTCCGCGGCTGACGGTTTACCGACAGACAAAAGGATGCCCCCGGTCCATCCGAACCGGGGGCATCTTTTATTTTCAATGACTTACAGGTAGAGAAACCCGACAAAAACACCCCCTTCCGCCATTTTAGGGGTGTCAAACGGAAATTTTGCATGGCCCTGCGCGCATCGGTGAAACTGCTGGCAAGGAGAGCCAAACATGCAGCTTTTTACCGCCCAGTCCATCGGCCAGCGTCAATCGGTCGTCGTCACCGCCCAGCTTCAGCAGGCGATTCAACTGCTGCAGATGGGCAATACCGACCTGCAAAGCTTCATCGAATCCCAGGCCGAAGAGAACCCGTTTCTTGAGGTTGGCTCCCGTGCCGTGCAGCCCAAATCCACCCGCGACCTGACCCTTCCCTCGCAACTGCGCGCAGGCGGCGATGACTGGGATCGCATCGGCCAGCTTGCCGCCGATCCGGGCCCTTCGCTCTATGCGCATGTCTCCGCCGAAATCGCGCGCCTGAACCTGTCGCCTGCGGAAACCCTGATGGCTGAGGCCTTCCTCGATGCGCTGGAACCGTCGGGCTGGCTGGGCCAGCCCCTTGCCGCCATTGCCGACCGTCTCTTCATCTCCGAGGAAGAAGCCGAACACCTGCTCGTAAAACTTCAGCGGATCGAACCCGCCGGCCTCTTCGCCCGCAACCTGTCGGAATGTCTGGCGCTGCAGGCCGCCGAACAGGGCCTTCTCACACCCGCCTTTGCCCGCCTGCTGGATCACCTTCCGATGCTGGCGCAGGCCGATCTGCGCGGCCTCTGCCGCGCCTGCAACGTGGCGCTGGATGATCTGAAATCCATGCTGCGTCAGATCCGCAGCTTCAACCCGAAACCCGGTGCCACGTTTGATGCCACCCCCATCCCCCAGCGCGCCCCCGATCTGATCGTCACCCGTGGTGCCGAAGGCTGGCGTGTCGATCTCAACCGCTCCACCCTTCCCACCGTCGTTGTGCGCAGCGATGAGGCCCGCCGCCTGTCACGCCGCCAGGTCACCGCCAACGCCTATGTCGCCGAACGCCTGTCGGTCGCGCGCTGGCTGTCGCGCGCGGTGGAACACCGCAACCAGACCACGCTCAAGGTCGGTGCCGAAGTCGTCCGCCGCCAGATCGATTTCCTTGAACTCGGCGCTGCCCGCATGCGCCCGATGGTCCTGCGTGAGGTGGCCGAGGCGATCGGCGTGCATGAAAGCACCGTCAGCCGCGTCTGTTCCGGTATCCTCATCGCCACGCCGCAAGGCACCTTTCCGCTGAAAAGCTTTTTCAGCGCCGCCCTCGCCAACCGCGATGAAGCGGGCGAAGCAGGCTCCGCTTCTGCCGTGCGCCACCGCATCCAGAAGATGATCGCCACGGAAAACCCCGAAGAGCCTCTGTCGGATGATCACATCGCCCGTGTCATCGGTCAGGAAGACGGCGTCCAACTCGCCCGCCGCACCGTCGCCAAATACCGCGATCAACTGCGCATCCCCTCATCGGTGGATCGTCGCCGCCGCGCGATTGTCGCGCAAATGTAAAGCCGCGCGATTGTCGCGCAAATGTAACCCCTGCAGGGGTCGGGAAAACAGGTCTCCCGCTCATGCAACGGAAAAGGCCCGCCATCGGCGGGCCTTTTTCTGTTCATGCCACAGGGTAAATCGCCCAAGTCAGCGAAAGCCCGATCAAGCCGCCTGTTCTTCTGCCGCTGCCACGGCGGCAAACAGATAGCGGTCCCCCGGATGCCGTGCCAGATGGGCGGCATGGGCCTCTGCCTCGCCCCGCGCGGCGATAACGCCGGCAAAGCGCAGCCCCCGTGCCGCCCGATCCGCCCGCAGAAAGGTCGCCGCCGTGCGCCGCACCCAAAGCCCAGCCGCAATCCAGACCACGGCTGCCAGCACCGGCATCACCACGCCCGCCGCAGCCAGCGCCGCCGCCAAAGTGGCCCCTTGCGCCCACAGCCGCATCTGCAACAGCCACAGGGGCGGGGCGATCATCGCCAGAACTGACGGCACCGCAGGATACAGGTCATAGACGCCCGTCGCCGACCGCATCACCTGATAATTCCGCAAACCTTCCGGGTCGATCCGGGCCGCTTCCTCCCCTTCGGGCAGCGGGCAAGGCACCGCCTCCCACCGCCCCAGCCGCGACGTTGTTGCCAGCACCAGGAACGACTCCGTCCCGCGCTTAAAGCCCATCGCCAGCGGCTTCTCCCCCCGCTCGGCAAAGCGCGCGCGCAGCGCCGCCTCGCCCCCCCGGAACGGACGGCCATTGATCGCCTCCAGCATGTCACCGGCCCGCAGGCCCAAGGCCTGCCCCGCCGGCTCGATGCCGCCCGACCGCAGCCGCAGGGCGCTTGTCACAGGCTCTGGTTTTGTCGCGTCATTTTCCATCGGTCAGGGATAGGTAAAGGGGTTGGGTTCCGCAGGCTGGGGCTGGGGCTGGGGCTTGGGCCGGGGCTTGGCCGGGGCCGCCGCCGTGCTGCGCGCCGCAGCTTCCACCGGGGCGGGCGGTGCCGCTTCCGCGACCAGCGCCTTCACGGCCTCCAGCAGTTCCGTCATTTCCGGATCGCCCGTTCCGTTCAGCAGTGCAAGCTCGGCTTCCGCCAGCGCCGTCAGAATTTCGTCGCGCATCACGTCCAGATCCGCCTTCACCCCCTCGCGGATGGCAGTGGCGATCTGGGCATCCATCGGTTCCCCCTCCGGCTCCGGCTCCGGTTCTGGCCCCGTCATCGCGGCGCGTCGGATCTCATCCTTGACCAGTTCCAGCGTCGCCAGAAGGTCCGTCTTCATCACGTCCTGCTGTTCGGCCACCACATCGCCGATCACGTCGATCTGCTTGACCTCTTCCACCAGCAGCTTGGCCGCCTCGGCCTGCACATCTGCCGCGATCCGCAGGTCCTCGACCGACTGGAAATAGACCAGCCCCGCCAGCACCAACGCCACCACCGACCCGCCCGCCGCCCCTGCGGCCAGCAATGTGTTGCGCCGCTGGCCCTTAATCACCGCCTCGGCAAAGGCGCGATAGGCCACGGGCAACCCGGTCAGGTCTGGTCCTGCCTCCGCTGCTGGACGGCGCGCCTTCTCACGCGTCTGGGCAGGCGCAGCAACAGCCGCCACCTCGATCGGTGCCGCCGTTTCCGCTGCCTTCTCCGCTGCCGTCATCCCGGCCCCAACCTTGTCGGCACCCGACTTGTCGGTCTTACCCGCCATGGCCATCTCCTTGCGATTATGCCCGTTCACAGCAAGTCCCGTGCCATCACGACCGCCCCGCCCGGTATGCCTCCCATGCGGCGGCGATCAGGAACCGCCCCGCCGCCATGAACCCGCCCAGCGCACCCAGCGCCAGCACGGCCCGGCGGCCAAGGCTTGCCTCCGGGTCCATCGCCCCGCCCAACAACACCAATCCCCCGCCGGCAAAGACAACCGTCGAAATCATCTCGCCCGTGCTTCTCTGACTGCGTTTTGTCATGCCTGACCCCTCGCTTCGTTCTGACCAAATTCACTGAACCGCAGCTCCGGCGGCAGGTTCACATCCGGCGGGGCCGACCCTTCGCCCCGGTCCAGCCGATAGACATGCGCCAGCACCGCCGCGACTGCGGCATAAAGCTGTTCGTTTATCTCGGCCCCGATCTCGCCGGTGAAATACAGCGCGCGCGCCAGAATCGGGATCTGCACCGGGGCCAGCCCCACCTTCCGCCCCCGCGCCATGATCTCCAGCGCCATCGGCCCCTTGCCCATCGCCAGAATGACGGGCGCCCGCGTCTCGCCCGGCACATAGCGGATCGCCACCGCGAAATGCGTCGGGTTGGTCACGATGGCCGTGGCACGCGGCACATCATCCAGCGCGCGCCGCCGCTTCGCCCCGTCACGGCTGGCCTGCATCTGCATCTGCCGCAAGCGGCCCTTCACCTCGGGCGACCCGTTCTGTTCCTTGCTCTCTTCCTTCACCTGCTGCAGCGTCATCATCAGCTGCTTGCGCATGCTGTAAACCTGCAAGGCCATATCCAGCACCGCAATCGCCGCCAGCCCCAGCGCCAGCCCGATCATCAATCGCAGCGTCGCCTCGCCCATGACCATGGCCGCCACGCCGGGTGTCTGCTGCCACAGTCGGTCCAGCGCGGGCAGCATCTTTTCAACCATCGCCCAGGAAATCGCGCCCAGCACCAACACCTTGGCAATCGCCTTGCCCAGTTCCATCAGCGCCGTGCCGGAAAACATCCGCTTGATCCCCGCCAGGGGATCGATCCGGCTGCCCTTGAACCCCATCGCCTTGGGCGACCAGTGCATCCCGCCCACCGCCACCTGCGCCGCAATGGTGGCCAGCACCATCGGCACCGCCACCAGAACCGCCAGCCACAGCACCTGCCAGAACGCCCCGCTGATGCGGGTGTTCACCAATCCGTCCAGATCCGCCACCGCGCCCAGCCGGAAATACGCCCCCCAGGCCGGCACCATCCCCGGCAACACCGCCGGGGCCATCGCCATCATCCCCGTCCCCACCGCAAAGCCCGCAAAGATCAGCATTTCTTTCGATGTAAGGACCGTCCCCTCCTCGATCGCATCATCCTTGCGCTTCTGCGTCGGCTCCTGTGACTTTTCGGCGCCATCATCTTCCTCAGCCATTGCCACCCCCCGAAACCAGGGGGGCCAGCAGCAACGCCTCCAGCATCGCCACGCCCTCGAACACCACTTCCTCCAGCGCCACAGCCATGCCAGGGGTCGTCAGATACAAGAGCACCAGCGTCACCGTCATCGTCACCGGAAAGCCAAAGGAAAAGATGTTCAGCGTCGGCGCTGACCGCGTCAGCACCCCCACCGCCATGTTCAACAACAACAGCACCGCCACCACCGGCAGCATCATCGCCATGCCCAGCGCGAACATGCGCCCCCCGGCGATCAGCCCTGCCTGTACCATCAGCGTCAGGTCGAACTCTCCACCCGGCGGCATGGCGACATAGCTTTCCAGAACGATCCGGATCACCGCCAGATGCCCGTCCACCGAAAAGAACACCATGATCAGGAACAGCCCGAACAGCTGCGCCACCACCGGCGTCTGCCCCCCTGCCGACGCGTCATATTGTGCGGCAAAGCCCAAACCAGCCGTGGCCGCGATCCTGTCCCCCGCCAGTGACGCCGCGCCGAACAGGATCGTCAGCACCAGCCCCGCAACCAGCCCGATCGCCAGTTCCGTCAGAACCAGAGGCACCGCCTGCAACCCGGCCAGATCGGCGGGGCTGGGCAGATCCACCCCGCCCGCCATCACCGGCAGCGCCAGAATGGCCGTCGCCACGATCCGCACCTGTGCCGGCACGAACCGCCCGCCAAAGGCAGGCGAGGCCATCAGAAAAGCCCCGATCCGCAGCATGGCAAACAGATACACCGCCAGCCATTCCACAATGGCCGTCAGCCCCATGCCGGGCAGTGGAAAGGCGCCCTCTCCTCCCATCAGCGGCCCCCCTTCATCGAATGGCCCGGATCGTCTCGAATATGGTCTGGAAATAATCCGTCATCACCGTCAGCATGAACCCCGATGCCAGCGCCATGGTCAGCATCGAAATCGCCAGCTTCGGCACAAAGCTCAAAGTCTGTTCGTTGATCGACGTCGCCGCCTGCACGATCCCGATCACAAGACCGGTAATCAGCGCCACCACCAGCACCGGGCCCGCCACCATGAGGATATGCCAATAGGCCTGCTGCAAATGCTCGATATTCGCGTCGAATTCCATCTCAGCCCCCCACGCCATAGGTGGCGGCCAGCGACCCCACGGTCAAAGCCCAGCCATCCACCAGCACGAACAGCAAAAGCTTGATGGGCAGCGCCACCAGCATCGGCGACAGCATCATCATCCCCAGCGCCATCAGGATCGACGCCACCACCATGTCGATCACGAGGAACGGCAGAAAGATCAGGAACCCGATCTGGAACGCCGTTTTCAGCTCTGATGTCATGAAGGCCGGCAGCAACACCGACAGCGGCACATCATCCTGCGTCGCATAGGGGCCGTCGCCCGCCAGTTGCTGGAACATCATCAGATCATTCTGCCGCGTGTTCTCGATCAGAAACGCCTTGATGATCCGCGTCCCCGTCTCCACCGCCTGATCGGCGGGCATCTGCCCGTCCAGATAGGGGGCCAGCGCCTCGTCATAGAATTGCGTCATCGTGGGCTGCATCACGAAGAATGTCAGGAACAGCGCCAGCGCCACCAGCACCTGGTTGGGCGGGGTCTGCTGTGTGCCCAGCGCCTGCCGCAGGATCGACAGCACGATGATGATGCGCGTGAACGCCGTCATCCCCAGCAGCAGCGATGGCAGCACCGTCAGCGCCGTCATCAGCGCGACAATCTGGAAGGACAGCGAATAGGTCGTCTCGCCCTCCGCCCCTTCGGTCAGGGTCAGCGCGGGAAAGCCCTGCGCCATGGCGGCAGCGGGGAGCGACAGGAACAGAAGGGTCAGGATCAGCCGCTTCATGCTGCGCCCTCCGCAGTCTGGGCAGGCAGGGCAGGGGCCTCCGGCAGCGCCGTCAGAACGGGCGCTTCACCCCGGCAGCGCAGGATAAGGTACTCGCGCGCATCCACCCGCAGGATCATTGCCCGGTCGGTGGGCGACAGCGCCGACACCTCCACCAGCACCATCCGCCGGTTCCCGGCAATCCGGCGGGCCAGTCCGCCACGGTTCATTTTCACCACCAGCCAGCCCAGGCCAAGAACGGCCATGAACAGCGCCAGCGTCAGGATCTGGTCAAGTCGGATCACGTCCAAGGGGCGGCACTCCGGCAAAAGGCATCAACTGCCGCTCACCTGCAAACCCCGTGCCGCTTTGCGGCAGAACCAGTGCGATATCGCACTTTTTTCCGCGCCCAGCCGCGCAAGCGGTTTTTGACACAAAAACCGCGCCGGAATTTGACGCAAATTCCGGGCCCGCCTTACGGCGTGCCTGCGCCAGCAGGCCCGGTTTATGCGTCAAAAACCGTCGCGAAGTTTGCGTCAAACTTCGCCCCGCCCAGGCAAAGCGTTAACCGCTTGTCACAGACCAGCCCGCCGCGTGCATACGCCCGTCTGCACTGCGCGTCTGCACCACGCGCTGCACGCCCGGAACCGGCGATTTACAGCGTTTCGGCCCGCTTCTCCGGGTCCACGATCTGGCCAAAGCGGATGCCAAAGCGTTCTCCCACCATCACCACCTCGCCCTTGGCGATCAGCGTGCCGTTCACCAGTACATCCAGCGGATCCCCGGCCAGCCGGTCCAGTTCGATCACCGAACCCTCTGAAAGGCGTAGCAAATCCCGGATCGTCAGCTCCGTCCGGCCCACCTCGACCGTCAGCCTGACACCGATGTTTTCCAACAGCCGCAGCCCGTCACTGCCCGTCGTCTTGACCGCTTCGTTCATCGTCCCTCAACCCCTTATGCGTTTGGTGATGCTCAGCGCCGACTTGCCCGCAAGCTCGCCCGGCACCGCTTCAAAGAAAGGCCGCCCATCGACCAGAATTTCCACCGTGTCGGTCACCCGGGCGGGGATCACATCCCCTTCCTTCAGGTTGGCCAGATGGCGCAGCGCGATGTCCGGCTCGCACAGCCGTGTGCGCACCGACAGCGGGATCGACATCACCGCCCGCTCCAGCCGCTCGCGCCAGCTGGCATCATCCTCCGTCGATTCCGATTGCGTGCGTGAACGCAGCTGTGTCGAAATCGGCTTAAGCGTCTGGAACGGATAAAGAATATCAAACCGTGCCGGTTCCGCATCGGGCAGTTGCACCATGAAGGAACAGTTAACAACCATATCACCGCCATCCACAAAGGCGGCGAACTGCATGTTTTCTTCCCGGCTCACCACATTGAACGTCAGCGGCATCAGATCGCGCCAGGCCATTTGCAGGGCGCTGTTGAGCCGATCCGTCACGATCTCGATCACCCGCGATTCCGTTCCGGTGAACTCCGTCCGCCCTGACCGGGCCGACCGGATCGTTCCGCCGTAATAGGCATCGGTCAGCAGGCTGACAAAGGATGGCGGGATCACGATCAGATGGTTCCCGCGCAACTCCTCGATCCGGGTATTGGTCAGCGACAGGAAATTGTCCTGCCCGCTGCGATAGTCGTCAAAACTGCGCGCCTCGGCCGGAAAGGCCGAAATCCGCGGCTGCACCCGCAGCATGGGCTGAAACGCCCCACGCGCGATCCGGCAGAACCGTTCATGGATCATCCGCAGGGCGTGATACTCGCCCATCGTGGAAATCTCGGTGGACCCAAGCGCATAGGGCCGGATTTCCACCCCTTCCGTGGCACCCACCCCCTGCCGCTCCGGCAACTCGCCCACCAGGGCCGCCACCTCTTCGGCAGAAAGCTTGCGTGGATTGCTTGCCATGTTCCCGCTCACTGCATCATGAAGGACGGAAAGAACACGTCCTCCACGCCGCCGAACCCTTCCAGCGTCTTCAGCCGTTCGTTGACCGCATCCTTCAGCGCATCCGCCAGCCGCTTGCGCCCGGCCGTCCCGGCCAGGTCTTCCGCGGTAAACGTCGCCATCACCGCCAGCATGTCCGATTGCAACGCAAGCTTGTGGGTCTCCACATTGGTGATGACCTGCGCGTCGTATTGCGTCGATACGCCCACCTGAACCTGCAGGAATGACTTTGAATTCAACATGTTCGAGGTGAGCGTGTCCGGAAATGTGAAATAGGACGTGACGAAAAGATCCGTCTCCGGCATTTCCTTCACCACCTTTTCCGGCATCTCTCCGCTTGCGGCGGCCTCGGCCTGCGCCGCGGCTTCCGGCTCGATCAGACGCAGCATGTCCTGCGCTGGTGAAAACGGCTTGGCGAAATAGACATAGCCGCCCGCAAAGCCCCCCCCGATCAGGACAGCCGCTATGATCAGCTTGCCCAGCAGACCGATCAATTTCTTGATCTTGCCGGGTTTCATCTCGGGATCGACGACTTCAACACTCATCTCTCATTCCCTCAGGCAATCAGATTCACCAGACCACGCGCAGCGCGGCCCGGTATTGCGGCGGCCAGCCCTTCGACAGGCCGCTCAAGAAAACGCGCCGCAATCCCCTCGCCCCGCGCCGGGCGCTGGTCGCCCTGCGGATCGCGGCTCGCGGTTTCCTGCCCGCCCAGCGAAAGGCCGGCACGCGACAGGGATTCCGACAGGCGGTGTTCGTTCTGCTGGATCACCCGCGCCGCTTCCGGCGTTTCGGTCACAAAACGCACCTGCGCCTGACCGTCGGTGATCTCCAGCCGTATGCGCAGCCGCCCCAGATGTTCGGGCGCAAGCTCCAGATCCATCTGCTGACCATCGCCCGAAAGCTCGGCGGCGATCCTGTCGGCCAACGCGCCTTCCCAGCCGGGTCGGTCGGTCGCGATCGGGGCAGGGGCGGCAAATCCAGCCGCGGCAGGCAGTTGCGCCGTGACCTGCGCCGCCTGCTGTGGGGTCTGCCCGGTCGGCGCGGTGGCGGCTGCCACGGTTTCAACAGCAGTATCCACCACCGCCTCCACCGCCGCCCGAGCGGCCGGACGGTCCAACGCCTGCACGGCCAAGGGCGTCAGGCCCGCCGCTTCCCGCCGCTGCACCGCTTCACGCGCCTCGATGGGCGCATCGGTTCCATCGGCTTCCGTGGCCTCTCCGCCCTCCGCCGTGGCCTCGCCCATCGGCAGCGCCGGGGTTGCGGCAGGTTTCACCTGCGCCGCCATCATCGGCTGCATCGCACCTTGGGCCATGACCGTGGCCACGGCCTGCCCGACCGCCGCTTCACCTTCTCCCTCAACCGGCAAGGTCGCGGGTGCCACCTGCGCCGCGGGGCCAAGCCCAAGCGCCGCTAGCGGATCGGTGTCCTCTGCCTCGCCCTCGGCCAGTTCATCTTCGGGCAGGGTGTCCCCCGATCCCTCAGGTGCGGCAACGGCCGTCGGCAACACCCCGGCCAGCGCCGCCTGCACCGCGGCCGCAGAAGGGGGTTCTGCCCCCTCTGTCACAGGCGCTTCTGCCACGCCCTCGGCCCCGGCCGGTTCCATCGGCAGCAGCGCCGCAATACGCCCCAGATCGTCCAGCACCACAGCCGCCTTGGCAACCGCAGGCTCAGCCTCTGCTTTGTCAGCCAAAGGTTCCGCTTCAGCCGCCACGACCTGGTCCGCCTTGTCGCCTTCTGCCGGCTCCATCACATCGGCCAGCGTCCGCGCAAAGCCGTCGCCACGCGCCGCCGTAGGCGCGGACGCTTGGCGCGGCGCGGCAGAAGCCTCGGTCACAGCCGGGGCGCGCGGAAGGGCAATGGTGTCGGGCATCGTCATCTGATGTCAGTCCTCGCTGCGATCGGGGGTCACCCCATGCTGTCCTTGCAAATCCGGTGCCACCTTAGCGGCGGCGCGCCGGCATCGCCGCATCACGCAGGGAAAGCCGTTCTTCCGCCTCGCTTTTCCGGGCAACCGTGGCCTTGTCCGTCAGCGTCTGGTGCCGATGCTCCTGCCGCGCCAGCCGCCCCTGTTCTTCGGCCATCCGCGCCGCCAGCGCGGCCTGGCGCCCCTGCTGCCGCTCGGTCTCGGAGAGCAACTGCACAGCCATGTTCCGCTCGGCGGCGATCTCTGTCGCCAGCCGCACACCCTGCACCTGCCCCTGCTTGGCAAGCGCCTCGCGCAGGCGTTCAACCATGCGCTCGGCCTCGGCCTTCTGTGCCACCACAGTGCGCAGATCGGCCAGCGTCCCCGCGATCCGCGCCTTTTCCTTCAGCGCCATCAACCCCAGTGTCCGCGACGAACCGCTCATACCTCACCCCCTGCCAATGCAATCAACGCCTCGCGGCTTGCCGCGAAATCCGCCGGTTCATGCGCGCCCTGCCGGATCATCGCCGTCACCTGCGGCCAAAGCCGGATCGCCTCGTCCAGGTCGGGGTCCTGCCCCGGCACATAGCCGCCCATCAGCATCAGGTCGCGGTTGTCCATATACAGCGTGATCATCCGGCGCAGCTTCTGCGCCGCCGCCCGATGCGCGGCATCGGTGATGTCGCCCATCACCCGGCTGGCCGATTGCGGCAGGTCCACCGCAGGGTAGACCCCCATCTGCGTTTGCCGCCGCGACAGCACGAAATGCCCGTCAAGGATTGCCCGCGCGGTGTCCACCACCGGATCGTTGGTCGTGTCATCCCCATCCGCCAGCACGGTGTAAATCGCCGTGATCGCGCCTTCCCCCGGCAGCCCCGGCCCCGTCCGCTCGATCAGCCCGGGGATCAGCGACACCACCGAAGGCGGATAGCCCTTCGCCGTGGGCTGTTCGCCCAAGGCCAACCCGATCTCGCGCTGGGCATGGGCCACGCGTGTCAGGCTGTCGATGATCAGCAGCACCTGCTTGCCCTTGCTGCGGAAATGTTCTGCAATCGCCGTCGCCCGCCGCGCCGCCCGCAGGCGCAGCAGCGGTGACCGGTCGGCAGGCACAGCCACCATGCAGATCCGCTTTGCCGCCTCGCCCTGCATGACAGACCGCACAAAGGCCCCGACCTCGCGCGCCCGTTCGCCGATCAGGCCCACGACGATCACATCCGCCTCGGTGTATCGCGCCATCATCTCCATCAGCACGGATTTGCCGACGCCGGACCCGGCGATGATCCCCACGCGCTGTCCACGCCCCACGGTCAGCGCGGCGTTGATGATCCGCACCCCCACATCCAGCGGGCGGTCCACCGGCGTTCTCGCCAGCGGGTTCATCAACCGCCCGGCCAGCGGCCATGTCGCGTCACAGCGCGGCGGGGGCAACCCGTCCAGCGGATGCCCCTCGGCATCCACCACCCGGCCCAGCAGCGCCTCGCCCACCTCGGCCGCTTGCCCGCCATCGATCACGCGCACCCGCGCCCCCGCGATGATCCCCGCGCCGGGCTGGTTCAGGAACATGAGCACATGGCCATTCGCAAAGCCGATCACTTCGCCCTGCACCACATCGCCGCTTTCCGTGGCAATCTCGCACAGCGTGCCGGGGCTGGCCGGGAAACCCGTCGCCTCAAGGATCAGCCCGTCATAGCGCAGCACCCGCCCCTCGATCCGCAGCGCGGGCGTTGCCACCTGCCGCGTGACCGCCGCGCCGATCCGGTCCATCAGGCTCATGCGCGCCCCTCCAAGAATTGGCCCTCCAGCAGATCAGCCAGCCGGATGCCTTCTGCCCGCACCTCCACATCGCCCCGCGCCAGCCGTGCATCGGCCATCAGTTCCGCCGCGCCCGTCACATCCAGCCCCGCCAGATGCGGCGTGATCGCCGCCAGATCGTCTGGGTTCAGCCGAACCGTCACCGCCCGCACCCCCTGCGCCACGCGGTCGGCCATCGCCTCCACCCGCGCGGCAAAGGCAGCGGGCAGCGCGTCGATCATCTGCCCCGCCCGTTCCGCCGCCAGCCGCTTTACGGCAGCCGCCATCACCGCAGCAATTTCATCGGCCATGTCCGGCCCGCCCGTCAGCCCGGCCAGCGCGGCAACAAAGGCATCGCGTGCCGGCACCAGCCCCGCCTCAGCCTCGGCCAGCGCGGCGGCCCGTCCCTCGATCCGACCTTCTTCCAACCCGTCGGCGCGGCCCGCAGCATAGCCCTCGCCCCGCGCCTCGGCCAGACGCCGCGCGGGATCTTCCACCACGGGGGCAGGGGCCATTTCCACCGCCTCGGCCCCCAGCACCTCGCCGGCAAGCACGGCATCCGACACGGCCTCGGCATCCTCCAGCAGCACCCCCGCCGGATCGACGCGCCGTACCTCTTCCAGCCGCGCACGGCGGAAGGTGGCATCCTGCGGCGCCATCGGCACCGCTCCGGTAAACCCTTTCTGCGACGACGCGCGGATCAGCGCCATCACCTCGGCCGTTCCCATCCTTGGGCTTTCCCCTGCGCTCATCGCTTACACCATCTGCTCGCCGCCGCGGCCCGCCAGCACGATCGTGCCTTCTTCCGAAAGCCTGCGCGCCACGGCCACGATGGTCTTTTGTGCTTCCTGCACATCGGTCAGGCGCACTGGCCCCATCGCCTCCATCTCGTCGCGCAGGTTGGCGGCGGCCCGGCTCGACATGCAGCCCAACAGCTTGTCGCGAAGCGTTTCGCTGGTTCCCTTCAGCGCCAGCATAAGCTGTTCGTTGTCCACACTGCGCAGCAGGGTCTGCAACGACCGGTCGTCGGATTTCTCCAGATTGTCGAAGACAAACATGTTGTCCATGATCGACTGCATCAGATCCTTGTCCTCTTTGCGCACCTCGCGCATGATCCGCTGCTCGGTCTGCGTGCGGGTGAAATTCATGATCCGCGCCGCCGCCTTCACTCCGCCGATCTGGCTGGCGCGGGTGGTGGCCGATGCCTTGAACTTGCGCTGCATCACCTCTTCCAGATCGCGCAGCGCCTCGGGCTGGATCGATGTCAGGTCCGCGATGCGGCGGATGATGTCGGGCTGGGTGCCTTCGGGCAGCAGCGTCAGAACATCGGCAGCCAGCGCATGTTCCAGGCAGGCGATGACCAGCGCGATGATCTGCGGATGTTCATCCACGATCAGTTCCGCGATGGATTTCGCATCCATCCAGTCCAGAATTTCAATCGGCCGCTCGGCGGATGACGGGTTGATCCGGCTGATGATCGACTGCGCCTTGTCCTCGCCCAGCGCCTCGGTCATCACCGACCGGATATAGACCGGCGCGCCGTGGTTCAGGCCCGTCTCGCGGTTCAGCCCGACCAGAAACTCCTCCACCACATGTTCCAGCGTCAACTGGTCCACATCGCCCAGCGAATACATCGCGGCACCCAGTTGCTGCACCTCGGCCGGGGTCAGGTTGCGCAGCACCGCCGCCGCTGCCCGTTCGCCGAACAGCATCATCAGCACCGCCGCCCGCTGAATGGCGGTCAGCTTCGCCAGTGGCGGCGGCGCAGGCTGGGCAGGGGCGGTGGCGGGGCGGGGGGCGGGCATTGTTGTGCTCCTTCTTGGGTCAGTCGCGGCAAGCGGGCTCTTCGGGCAATCTCGTCAGGTTGGCGGGCGCTTACGCCCCCGGCGTCTTGTCCATGTCATCCTTCATCATCCGTTGTAGGACCGATGCGATCCGGCCCGGATCTTCGGCCACGATCTGGCGCAGCACGGCGAATTTCTCCTCGCGGGTCACATTGGCACCCAGCGCGGCACTGGTCAGCCTTGCCCGCCGCGCCTCAAGCCGGGCCTGCACGTCATCCAGACTGTCGCCCGCCGCCACTTCGACACCGCCAAGCCCGCCCAGATTCACACCAGCCCCGCTTGCCGCCGCCTCACCCGAGAAATTCGCCCGCGTCAGCAGGGGCCGGATGATCCCCAATGCAACAATCGCGATCAGCGCGATAAACCCCAACTGGCGCAGCACCTCGGGCAACCAGGACAGATCGGTTGGCACATCGACCATCATCGCATCCATGAAGGGCTGCGCCGTGATGGTGATCGTGTCGCCGCGTTCGGCATTAAACCCGATGGCCGATTGCGTCAGCATCTCCAGATCGGCCTTCAGATCGGCCGGCAGCAGCGGCGCGGGCGGTGCGCCCTCTTCCACTGGGGTTGCCGCCGGGATCGCCCGCATCAGGATGGCCGCGCTGATCCGCGTGATCTGCGCCGTGGCGGGCTGCGTGGTTTCCACCGTGCGGCTCACCTCATAGTTCTTCGTTGTCCCCGACGACCGGTTGGTGATCGCCCCGGCCAAAGGCAGCGCCTCTGTTGCTTCTCCTGCTGGCACCAGATCGGCCTGATTGGGCGGTGCATTGGCGACCGCGCCGGGAATGCCCCGCGCCTGCGGCTCGCTGCTTTCCACCAGCTCGGATTGTTCCGACCGCAGCGCCGTCGCCGCTGGGTCCACCCGCTCTTCGGTGATCTGGCTTTGCGTGAAATCCATGTCCACCGTGACCTGCACCGACAGGTTGCCCGGCCCCGCGATCGGCGTCAGCAGGGCCTCGATCCTTTCGCGATACAGGTTTTCCACCTCCAGCCGGTGCTGCAACTGCCGGTCTGACACCTGCGCCGCCGGATCGTCCGATCCGCGCGACAACAGCCGCCCCATCTGATCCACGACTGATACATCGCCCCGCGCCATGCCCGGCACCGATGTAGAGACCAGGTTCACGATGGCCTCCACCTGCGATGCTTCCAGCACCCGCCCCGGTGCAAGCTGCAAAAAGACCGAAGCCTTGGGCGGTTGCGAATCGCGCAGGAATGCCGATTTTTCCGGCAGCGCCAGATGCACCCGCGCCTGCGCGACCGATGAAATCTCGGCAATCGACCGGGCAAGGTCCAACTCCTGCGCCTGCCGCAGCCGCGCCCCTTCCACCGAACGGCTCGCCCCCATCGGCAGTTCCGTCAGCACATCATTCGCATCCGGCAACGATTGCGGCAGCCCCTGCGATGCCAATTGCATCCGCGCGCGGTGATAGTCCGCCGTCGGCACTTCAACCTGGCCCGTGATGCTGTCGATCGTGGCATTGATCCCCGCCGATCCCAGCGCATCCATCACCAGCGCCTTGTCCGCCTCGGCCAACCCCGGAAACAGCACCATCCGCGCGGGTTCGCGCAGCAAAAGCCATCCCCCCACCGCAAGCACCGCCACCCCAAGCATCAGGATCGCAGGCATGGCGCGGCGCAGCGCGGGCTGGTTGCCCATCCGCATCACATTGCTGACGGCGCCCTTCATCTGCGCCACCATCGCATTGCCGCCACTCATCGGAACCGGGGTCATTGCCATCTTGTGTCAGTCCTTCGCCCGGTCTCAGACCGGCATGTTCATGATGTCGCGATAGGCGCCCAGCGCCTTGTTCCGCACGTTCAGCGCAAACTGAAACCCCAGCGATGAGATCTGCTGATCCACCATCACCGAGGCGAGGTCGGTCTCCCGACCCATTTCAAACGCCTTGGCCGATTCCGAAGCCTTGCTCTGCGCTGCGGCCAGATCGTCGATCGCGCCCGAAATCCGGGCGCCAAAGCCGCCATCCTTGGTGCCCTGCGTGCCCAGCGGCCCGGTGGCCGCGCCCGCCTGCATCGGCCCCTCGGGGCGGATCACCCCCGCCGAAAAGGGCGTAAACCCGTTGACCGGTCCCACCGTCATCGCTCATTCCCCCGGATCAGACGGCGCGCGCCATCAGCCGCGTCACGGTGGGCGTCGCGGCATGGATCAGCAGATCGGCCGGCGTGATCTTGCCGCCCTCTTGCATCACCAATGCGCGCTGGATCACGTTTTCCAACTCGCGCACATTGCCCGGCCAGTCATGCGCCACCAGCGCCGACAGCGCCTCCTGCGTCAGCATCGGCAGCGGATGGCCCGCCTGCGTGTGCCGCCGCACCATCGCCACCGCCAGAACCGGAATGTCATCCGGACGCTCGCACAGCGCCTGGGTCGTCAGCGGGAACACGTTCAGGCGATAGAACAGATCTTCACGGAACCGCCGCGCCCGCACTTCTTCCGGCATGTCGCGGTTCGACGTGGCGATCACGCGGATATCGACTGGCACTTCCTTCTGCGCGCCAATCGGCGTCAGCGACCGTTCCTGCAACACGCGCAGCAGTTTCGATTGCAACCCCATCGGCATTTCCGAGATTTCGTCCAGCATCAGCGTGCCGCCCTCGGCCGCGCGGATGATGCCCTTGTTGGCATTGGATGCGCCCGTGAAGGCACCCTTCTCATGACCGAACAGAATGGCCTCCAGCATGTTCTCCGGGATCGCCGCGCAGTTGATGGCCACAAAGGGCGCTGCCGCCCGGCGGCTTGCCGCATGCACCTGACGCGCCAGCACTTCCTTGCCCGAACCGGTCGGCCCGTTGATGAACACGGTCACATCCGTGCGCGCCACGCGGCCTGCCAGATCGATCAGCTGCCCCGTCTCGGCGTCGGCCGCCACCATGGCCTGCACCTGCCCGCCGATCAGATCGACCAGCATCATCAGCCCCGCATCGCGCAGTGCCACCATACCCGTCGCGGGCAGCGCCACGCGCAGCATCCGCCCGCCCAGTTCTTCCGTCACGCCAAAGACCGCCGCGCCCTCGCTGACCACGACCAGCGATTTCGCCCCGCAGCCCCGCGCCATTTCGGCAAGTCCCCTGGCTCCGCCCAGCTTTGCCTCTGCCGCCACCGATGCCACCAGCACCTGCACGCCACTCGCAGGCTTTGCCCCACGCTCCACCGCCACACGGCGGCGGGCCAGCAATTGCGCCACCGGTGCAGCGGCCTCAAAGGCATCGTCGAGGATGTGGATCAGGGCCATTGTCTTGCTCCGCGTGTTGGTCCGGTATTCGGGGGACAAGAGGCAGGAACCGTGCCACCTCGCGCGGATGACGAAAAAAAACATGCAAAATGCCCTAAACTTGCGATCTAGACAGCCGTTTCGCAGGCCTGCCACAGGATGGACACAAGATTTCTGACTCGCTGCAGGTCCGTTTGCGCGCCTCTCGATTTCCCGACACGACTTTCGCACCACCCCGACCCATACCTTTGTCGGGCGGCCATCCAGACCGTCACGGATGCCCTCGCCGCGCGGTATACGGCCCCTCCCTTAGGCAATCGCGCACCCGTCCGAATCTCTGAATCGCTCTTGGCAACGTCGTCGCGGGATACAGGCACCGGACCCGCCCCAGAATGGCCGAAAGCAAGGCCCGATCACCGTGCCAGACCCTAAATATCCTCAATAAAAATGGGAAATTTTCGGGAATCCCATCCGTCCGGATGTAGGTCTGCCTAGCCGAAAATCGCGTTCTCCGGCATCGGTATTGCCCCTCCTTCCCCGACTCGAGCAAGCGTGTCACACACATTTTCAAGACATATCAAACCCGGTGCGGTCCGGGCATCCAGCCCCCGCCGCGCAGCCGTTCTAAGGAAAGTTCATCATGTTCGCGATCCGCAAAACCCTGCCGCACGTTGCCGATGTCACCGAACTGCGCAACGAGTTCAACCGCGCCCCGCTCAAGGCGGCTGTGTTGTCCGACAAGCCCGTGCGTCTGGCCAAGGCGCTCGCCTCGCAGTCCATCGCGATGATCGATGCCACCGAATGTGACCTTGCCCTGCTTCTGCGCGATGCGCCCGACATGCTGGTGATCGATCTCGATCCGGCAGAGATGCCCATCCGCCGGATCGCTCTTCTCGTGGCGCAACTCGGCTGGCTGCGCCGCGACCTCGTTATCGCCGTGTCGCGCCGGACGGCGATGGCAGTGCGCGGCTTCAAGCTTGACGTGATCTTCGACACCGAAGCCGATGATGACGCGCTGGCCAACAGCTTCAGCGAAGCCACGCGCCTGCTGGCCCACTCGCGCCTCCGCCCGGCCGCCGAAACCGCGCCCGCCGCATCGGTGATGCGCCACCGTTCGGCCCGCCGCGCACAACTGTTCGGCTGATCCATACCTTTGCTGCAGGCGTGGGCGGGTAGGCAGGGATGCCTCCCGCCCATCTGCATTTTTACCCCGCTCGCAACCACCCTGGGCCCTAAGAATCCGCCGTCCCGCGTCGTTTTAAACATGCAAGGCCGATGAAGACCGCGCCGCCTGTTTCGAACCACAAAAAGGACCATTGCCATGAGCTTTCTCGATGCCCGCGCCCAGTACCGCCGCACCGATAACGGCGAGGCGCTCAGCGTTGAAAGCCCGCATGGCATCATCCTCGTGACGCTGCGCGAGCTGGAACGCTCCCTGCGCGTTCTCTCGGTGGCAGAGCCGGACCGCACCTATCCCAGCCAGCATGTCAACCGCGCCTTCACCGCCATCTACATCCTGCAATCCAGCCTGGATTTCGAAAAGGGCGGCGAGATTTCGGACAACCTCTTCCGCGTCTATGAATTCTGCCGCCTCCGCGTGGCCGAGGCGTTCCGTCGCGAACCATCGCCCAAGATGGCCGAATGTGCCGACCACATCGCCAACCTTCTTTCGGCCTGGCAACAGATCGGCACCCCCCGCGGCGAGAACGCGGCATGACACAGATGACCGATCCCGCCCGCATCGAACTCGCGATGCTCGAGGCTGACCTGAACACCGCGATCCGCAACGGCGATCCTGAACAGATCCTCGTCTGCGCCACGGCAATGGATCGTCTGTCGCGCGGCCTTGCCCCGCATCAGCAGGCCATCGCCCGCCACGCACAATCCGTTGTCTCCGGGGCCATCACCGCGTTGGAACTGGTCCTCAACCGCAGCCGTAACGAACCGCGCCAGACCCGCAAGATGCGCGCGGCCTATGGCGGCGGTCAGGGCTGAACCCATCGTGGATGCCGCGGAACCCATGGCCGACGCGCCCCTTGCCGACCCGCCGCCGCCGCAACGCAAAAAGCGGCGGCAGGGGCCTGCTGCGCCCTGCAACCGTTGTTTGAACATACGCTGGTTCCTGCTTTCGGCCGCGCCGCTGCTGGGGCTGGGCCTGCTTGACCCGGTTCTTGCCAACAGCCTGCTGTCAAACCTTCCTGACCTGCGCCAGCTGGTGCTGTGGTTCCCGCTGGTGATCGCGGGAACCTTCCTGCACCGTCTGATTACCTGGCGTCGGCAGCAAGACCGCTGATCCCGCCTGTCAGCGGCTTCAGCAGCGCCATCAAGGGCAGCAGGTGCCGCCGCTTGGGGCGATCGGCATGGTCAAAGACCACACATTCCACCGCCATCCCCTGCAGCGCCGCGCCCTGCAACGCCTGCATGTCCTTGTGTTCGCAATCCGGGGTCATCCTCGTCTCCTGCGGTTGTCGCTTCTGCCGCAGGTTTGCAAGATGCGTGCCGCGTCAGCGCACCTCAAGCGATGTGATCAGCACTTCTTCCACCGGCGCGGGCCAGACATCGCTCCCGATCTCGCGGTTGATCGCCGCGCGCAGGCGCTCTGGCAGCACCTCGTGCAGGGATTTGCTATCCGCGCTGTCCGCCACCACTTCCTGCGCCGTGCGCACCACCTCGGCCTCGATCGGCCCGATCCGCGCCTCGACCATCGAATTCAGCTTCAGCAGATCCTCCGCCGATCCGCGCACGGCCAGCGCCAGCCCCGCCTCCATCCGGGGCCCGTTCTCGCGCAGCGCAATCGTCAGCGTTTCGGTCAAAGGGACATAGATCCGTGGAAATGCCTCCCGGTCATCCGACACCTCCTCCGCCTCCAAATCTGCCTCGGCTTCCGCCCAAGGCAGGGGGGGCGGCGACCGGAACAACAGCACACCCAGACACAGGATCATCGTCCCGCTCACCACGCTGAAGCCCGCAATCGCGGGCCAGGGGCCGACCGTTTCCTCTGCCATGGCTGCACCGTCCTAAGATCATGGGGATCACCCCTGTCTTAACGGCAGAAACGGCAAAAGCCTTACCTGCGCCCTCATCACAAGATGCCTGCTAAAATGCGGGCCATCCCTGCCGTTCCTGCCTTGGCATAGGACTGTCAGCAAGAAAGGCGCGCAGATGAAAGAGAGGATGCCCCGGGCACTGGTTCCCGTGATCTCTCGCCTGCCCAGCCTCGCCCGGCTGCGCAATGCGGTGGCGCATTACACCGCAGCCACAGCGGCCCCGATTGCCGATACCCGCCCCCGCGACTATGCGCTGGTTCGCCATGAAACCCATCTGCGCAACCGCGATCAGGTAGAGCGCTACCTCCCCGATATCCTTGGCCGCGCGCTGGCACGGATCTGGATCGACCCCGGCTTTCGTGACCGCTTTGCCGCACAGCCCGTGGCGACCCTGGCTGAATATGGCGTGTATCTGCCCGACAGCATCGAGATCGACTTCGTCACCGAAGGCACCAGCCGCCCGCAGGTCGTGGTCTATGAACGCCCCCTCCGCGCCATGCCGCGCAAGCGCCTGCTTTACCTGCAACTCATCCTGACGGCTGCCAAATGATGCGCCCCACCACCCTTGCCCTTCTTCTGTTGACCGCCGCCCCCGCGCTTGCCGCACCCGATATGGACGCGCCCGTTCAGCCCAGCCCCGCATCCGCGCCTGCGCCCGTCGCCGCCGCCGTTGCCGTTGCCGCGCCGACCCTGGCCGTCGCCATGGCCGACCTGCGCGCGGGCCGCGCGCCCGAGGCGGCCCAGACCCTGCTCACCCTTGCCCGCGCCGGTGGAGCCGAGGCGCAGTTCAACCTTGCCCTGCTTTACGCCGAAGGCGTAGGCGTCCCCCAGAATGATCGTGAATCGCTCTACTGGGCATGGCGCGCACGGCTTGCGGGTATTCCCGCGGCCCAGACGCTGATCACCAAGATGGAACCCGCCGCCACGCCCGATCTGCGCAACGAACTTGCCACCCGCATCACCGCCGACCTTGAACCGCGCATAGCGGGCGGTGAAGGGCGCGCGATGCTGGAACGCTCGGTCTTGCTGCTTGATCTGCTGCCGGAACCCGATCTGCAAGGCGCCTATGTCTGGCAGGCGCTGTCTGCCGCGCTGGGCACCCCAAATGCGGGCCCCGCCCGCGACGCAACCCTGGCCCGGATCGATCCGAAGGACAGGCTTGCCGCGCAGGATGCGGCCATCGCCATGCTGCGCGATCTCTGCGCCGGTGGGATGCAGGCCCACGCGCTCTGCGCCACGCTGCCCTGATCTGCACCCAGCGAAAATGAAAGGGGCCGGGTGGTTGCTCACCACCCGGCCCTTTTGCCCTGCTCTTTATCTCAATGCTTGCGGAAGGCTGCGATGGTTTCTGCCGTTTCCCGCGTCATGCCCAACTCGCGCCCGATGTCATCCGGCTGCAACCCGGTCTGTGCCATCTGGATCGCCTGTTCGATCATCCGCTCGCCCGCCAGCCATTCCACATCCGATTTCAGATGCTGGATATCCGCCTTCAGCCCGGCCAGCGCCACGGTCAGCACATCCGCCTGCCGCCGCGTCTGTTCCGCGATCAGCCCTTCCATCCGCGCCGCCACGGCGGCCGCCACTTCGGGGGCGGAAACCAGCATGGCTTCGGCCTCTGCCGAAACGTCCGCATCAGCGGCATCCCCTGCGGCCTCCGTCTCTTCGCGCTGTCGCATCCGCCACAGGCCGAGCGTCACAAGGGTCACCCCTGCCATCAGCGTGGCAAGAAGGGCGGCAGTCATGCCAATTGTCATGGCGGATACTCCGGTCGTCAGCAGGTCAAGGTTACGCAGCAGATCACGACACCAGTTCGAGATAGTTTTCGAACAGGCTTTCGGTAATCGCTTCAAGGTTGATGGGATACTTGCCCTGCGCGATCGCCTCCTTGATCTCCGCGACGATCGGCAGATCGATCGGGGGACCGGATTTGAGTTCCTCCGGCAGGGATGCCGCAGCGGGGCTCAGCGTCACCTTGTCGCCGGCAGGTGGCGGAACAGGTGGCGTCGCGCCCCCCGCAGCGGACCCTTGCACCGGCAAGCCAGCATCTTCTCCCGGTCGCGAAATGCGCGGGCGTACAGCGGATGTCGAAATTGGGTCTACCATGAGAGCCTCCGTTTGACTTTCTTACGGATGTTTTTCAGCGCATGTTAGTCTGAGCCATGACAGAATTTTTTCCGGTGACCACAACCTTCACCTCGCGCTGGCTCGACAGGTTCAGAACCCGGATCACATCGCCCATGCCGCCATCCTCCAAAGCTTCGGCCGGGACCGAAACCGACAATCCGCCCGCACTCGCCACCAGCACCACAGGGTTGCCCTTGGCCACCATCCAGACCGGCTCCAGCTGCCGCAGCAGCACCGCCCGCCCTTCGCCGATCGCGGCACGCGTGCGCCGACCGATCACCTCTTCAGGGCTGGTGAAAATCCCGTCGGGGATGCGCGCACCCGCCGGGGCCAAGGTTACATCCTCTGCCGTCAGCACCACGCCCCGCGCCACGCTGCGCGCCAGCGTCACCACCATCCGCTCGGCCGTATCGGCCTCACGCGTGACGCTGGCCGAAGGCGCCGCCCCCGTCCGCACTGCGCGGCTCCAGACCGGGGCCGCACAACTCACCTCGGCGGTGGCCCAGCTTCCCTGCCGGGGCATCACCACCGGAACCTCTGTACAGGCAGGAAAGGCCCGCGCCGGATCGGCAAAGTCGGGCGCAGCCTCGCCCGCCGCCGCCATCGCATCGCGCACCAGACGGCCCACCTCGGCCCCCGACACGCCGCCGGCATAATCCATCGCGGCAACGGGCGAAGCCAGAACCAGCCCCAACAGAATACCCCTCATAGCCCCGTCTCCACAAAGCGCACCGGACGCCCGGCAAAGGCCTTGGCAGGCCGACCCGGGTCCAGCGGGCGCAGAACCACACGGTTCGCCCCGATCTCCACCACTTCCAGCATTTCCGTCGAATGGTCCGCATCGGCGGTAAAGGCGATGCTGCCCCGCGTCAGCCCGTGATTGCGGCCCACCCCGGCCACGACATGCCCGCCCGACACGGACAGATTTGCCACCACGGGTTTGCACGTCTCGATATCCAGCAGGGCATCCAGCT
This sequence comes from Rhodobacter maris, assembly GCA_943369275.1. GTDB lineage: Bacteria > Pseudomonadota > Alphaproteobacteria > Rhodobacterales > Rhodobacteraceae > Paragemmobacter > Paragemmobacter maris_A. The sequence goes on from CALRMS020000040.1 coordinate 24,641, forward strand.
CGGCCTCGACCCCATTGGTCAGCTGCGCCGCCAATTGCCGACGGTCCGGCTCGAACGCCGCCGCCGCGCGGCCAAAGGGGGAAACCCCCGGCAAGCTCACACTGCGCCGGATCGCCGCGCGCGACTCCGTGCCGTTCGCGGCGATCAGAACCAGCTCGACATCCATCCGCAATTCCGGCCGCGCGCCCAGGCCGCCCACATCCATCACCACCACCGGGATGAACCCGTTCTCGCCCTCGCGCAGCCGCACCGACCCGCGCATCAGCGTGGCGTAATCCACCTGCTCCTGCGCTGCCGACAGCCGGGGAAAGGCCCGGTCCGTCACCCGCACCAGCCGAGTCGCCGGATGCGCCTCCAGCCGTCGCACCAACGCCTTGGCCACTTCCATCGCCAGCGGCTCGGTCCAGGCGGGCGCATCCGGGCGCACCCGGATGATCGGCGCATAGACCACCAGCTCAAGGTTTCGCCGCCGCGAGCATTGGCCAGATACGCCCATGCCCACCACCGCGCGGATCACGGCTGTCCACGTCCCGCCATTCTGCGACAGGCTTACCACCTCATGCTGCATCACCCGCCCAACGGGGCGCACGATCAGCAGGTCGGATGTGACCACGCTCTTGTCCACCACCGTATGCCCCTGAACCGAAGCACCGCCCGACAGCGCCGCCTGCAAAAGCGCATCCGCCACCGCGCGCCGCTTGGCGCTGGCCGCATCCTCGGCACCGGACTGAATGGCAAAGCCGGTGGCCTGCACCACCAACCCTTCTGCCGCCCAGACCGGCAGCGCCGTCAGCAGCAGAAACGCCAGAAGGTGCAAACGGCGCATCACACCCGCCCCTTCAGCGCACGCACGATATAGGCGACCGTCTCGCGGTCCAGCACCATCTCCACCTCATAGCTATCGCTGCCCGATGGGCCCACGCGCGTTGTCCGTGCGCCGCGCAGGGTGCCCTGAACGACGGCCGACAGGCTGTCATCCCGGACCACCGCATCGCGGATCGTCGTGGTGGCGCTGATGCGGATGCCATGCACCTGTTCGGTCAGGTCACGCAGCGCATCCATCCGCGCCGCGCGAATGGCCATCAGGCGCTTTTCATTCGTCGTTTTGCCGGGCTGCCCGGCGATCTGGGCAAAGCCCAGCCCCTTCAACGGGCGCGCGTCATCGGCCACCACCGCGGCGGGCGGGGGTGCGCCCATCCGGTCGGCGGCATCCAGATTGTCCTTCACTTCCGCCAACTGCACCGTCTGCTCTGTCGCGCTCAGCGGCAGGGCCTCCGTCGCGGTCTGCGGTCCAGTGGGTGTGCAGGCCCCCAGCACCACGCCAAGGATCATGGAAATCAGCAGGGCATCTACAAGGCGCATCACGAACTTCCTTCAAGCAAGGCATCACTTGCACCCCGCTCTGCAATCCCCGTGCCAAGCCTCCTGCAAACCTGTGCCGCTTTTGGTCCACAGCATTTCCTTCCCCACCCGTCCGAATGGCACGGGCTTTGCACAACCCCCGCCGAAGACGAACCGCCGGACGGGATCACAAGAACCATGACAGCTGCCCAGCACATCAAAGGACACCGCGCATGACCGCCGCCACCACCACCCGTGGCGTGGCCAGTGCCATGGGCGGCCTTGCCCTGCCGGTGGGCATCCTTGCCATCATCGCGATGATGGTCCTGCCGCTGCCGGTCGTGCTGCTGGATATCTTCTTTGTCGCAAATATCCTGCTGTCGCTGGTGATCCTGATGGTCGCCCTCTACAGCTATCGCCCGCTGGATTTCTCCAGCTTTCCCAGCCTTCTCCTGATCGCGACCGTGTTCCGCCTCGCGCTCAACGTCGCCTCCACCCGCATCGTGCTGGCCGAAGGTCACACGGGCGAAGATGCAGCAGGCAAGGTGATCCAAGCCTTCGGCAATTTTGTCATCGCGGGCAACTTCATCGTGGGCCTGCTGGTCTTTGCGATCCTCGTCATCATCAACCTCGTCGTCATCACCAAGGGTGCAAGCCGCGTGTCCGAAGTGTCGGCCCGCTTCACCCTGGATGCCATGCCCGGCAAACAGATGGCCATCGACGCCGATCTGAACGCCGGCATCCTGACCCCGGATCAGGCGCGCGACCGCCGCGCCGAAGTGGCGGCCGAGGCCGATTTCTACGGCGCGATGGACGGGGCCGGAAAATTCGTCAAGGGCGATGCCATGGCGGGCATCCTGATCCTGGCCATCAACATCATCGGCGGTATCCTGATCGGGATGCTTCAGCACAGCATGAGCCTGTCCGAAGCCGGCGAGGTCTACCTCGTCCTGACCATCGGCGATGGCCTTGTCGCCCAGATCCCTGCGCTGCTTCTCTCCATCGCCACCGCGATCATCGTCACCCGCGTCTCTTCCGCGAATGACATGTCCACCCTGATCGCCAAGCAGATCCACATCCGTCAGGCTTGGCTTCCCGTTGCGGGCGTCATGGCGGTCATCGGCATCGTCCCCGGCATGCCCAACGCGATGTTCCTGTTCTTTGCTGCCGTCGCAGGCCTGCTCGCATGGTTCGGCAGCACCGAAAAACGCGATGGCAGCTCCGGCGACGCCACCGCCACCGACGGCAAAGCCGCCCCGGCAGCCGACGCCGCCCGTCCGGGCCTTGAGGCGATCACCGCCGAAGACGTGGCCGATCACGCCGCTGTCTCGCTGCAGATCGGTTATGCCCTCATCCCGCTGGCGGGCGAAGGCGGCGGCGCGCTGGTCCAGCGCATCACCGGCATCCGGCGCGAAGTGTCAAAGGCGATGGGCTTTGTCGTTCCCGGCGTGCGCATCCGCGATGACCTGACCCTGTCGCCCAACCAGTATCGCATCCGCATCGGTCAGGTGATCCGCGGCGAAGATGTGGTCTACCCTGACCGCAAGCTCGCCATTCCGGGCGCCAATTCCACCCGCAAGCTCAAGGGGGTGGAGGTCAAGGATCCGTCCTTCGGTCTGGATGCCGTCTGGATCCTGCCCCATCAACTGCCCGAGGCCGAGGCCGATGATCACGTCGTCGTCGAACCCGAATCCGTCATCGCCACCCATCTGTCGCAGCTTCTCTACAAACATGCGGGCGATCTGATCGGACCTGATGATGTGCAGGTTCTTCTCGATACGCTGGCGCGCGTCTCGCCCACGCTTGTGAATGCCGTGGTGCCGAAACTGGTGCCGCTGCACACCGTCACCGCCGTGCTGCGTGCGCTTTTGGCTGAACGCATCCCGGTGGGCGACCTGCGCCGCATCCTCGAAGGCGTGGCCGAACTTGCCCCGCGCAATCTGTCGGCCGCCGACATGGCCGAATGTCTGCGTCCCATGCTGATCCCGCTCCTGCTGCAACAGATGGTGCCGATCAACACGCCCCTGCCGCTGATCACGCTGGATGCCGAACTGGAACAGCTTCTGATCCGCGCCCGCCGCCAGGGCGGCGATGATGGGCTGGTGCTGGACACGGGCCTTGCCGGCACGCTGATCAAATCGATCTCCGATGCGCTGGAAACGGCCACGGGGCAGGGCAAGCAGGCCGTCGTTATCGTCGCCGGCCAGTTGCGCCGCAGCTTCGCACATTTCCTGCGTCCGCACCTGCCCGATGCCATCGTGATGGGCATCAACGAACTGCCCGAAAACCGCCGGGTCGAAGTGGTGGCCTCCATCGGTGGCCAGCCCCAACTGCCGCGCATGGCGCCGCCTCAAATGACCTCGGGCCAACTGCAACCGCAGATGATGGGGGCTGACAGATGACCGCGATCACCGTCCGCGCTGCCGACAGCCGCAAGGCGATGGATGAGCTTCAGCGCCGCCTCGGCCCCGATGCGTTGATCCTCTCCACCCGCCACATCGGCGGTATGGTGGAAATCACCGCTCTCCCGCCCAACGCCGATCCCGCCAGCCTTGCGCCCGAGCCGCCTCGCCAGGACACGGCCCTCGAGCCCGTCAGCTTTGCCGCCGCGCTGCAGGCCACCATCCGCCGCGCTGCCACGCCAGCGACTGACACTGTCGACACCCTGATCCGCCACCTCCTCCCGCCCGAAGGCCTGGCCGAGGAATGGCCCACCCGCATCCTGATCGCAGGCCCTCCCGGCGCGGGCAAATCCATGCTTGCCGCCCGCCTGGCCGCCCGCCTCATGCTGGCCCAACCCGGCACGCGCCCGCAGATCATCGCCCCCCTTCCCGCCGCTTCGCTGGTCGAGGATCGCCTGCGCGGCTGGTGCCGCCTCATGGGCCTGACGCCCGACCGTCCCAATATCGCGCAGGCGATGGCCCTTCCCGGCCCCTTGACCGCCATGCCGCAGATCATCGACCTGTCCGATTGCGCCGATCAGGCCGCAGGCCTCGCCGCGCGGCTGATCGAAACCGACGGGGCCGAGCTTGTGCTCTGCCTCCCCGTGGGCCTGCATCCCGCCCGCATCGCGCGGCTCTGCCACGACTGGCAGGCCTTTGCCCCCACGGTCACCCTGACGGGCCTCGATCAGTGGTGGCCCGAACGCGACGAATTGCAGGCCATCGCCACGGCGGGCCTCAAACTCACCCGGATCGCCGCCGGGGCAGGGCTGGTCAACGCCCTGTCCCGCCCCGGCCCCGCCGATCTCCGCAACTGGGCCTCCGGCTGGTCGCCCTCCGTGGCAGAGGCTGCCGAATGACCCGCTTTCCCGAACTTTCCAAGAAAGGGCGCGAATGATGCTCGCCAAACGTTATGCCGAACAGGACGGGCCATCGCCCGAAAAGCTGGTTCGCTCCCATATGGACCTTGTCCGCAAGATCGCCTGGCACATGCACGGCCGCGTCGGCCGCATGGCCGAGGTCGAGGATATGTTGCAGGTGGGCTATATGGGCCTCGTTGATGCCGCGCAGCGCTACACCCCGCGTCAGGGGGCGACCTTCGCCGCCTATGCTGCCATCCGCATCCGCGGCTCGATCATCGACTATCTCCGCGCCTCCTCATCCCTGTGCCGCGCCACCATCGTGATGCAGCAGCGGATGCGGGCCTCGGTGCTGAAACTGGAACAGCAGCTTCTCCGCACCCCGGAAAAGGCCGAAATCGCCGCCGATATGGGCATCACCGTGGCCGAGCTCGAAGACTGGGAAACCCAGTTCGGCGCCAGCTCGATCAAGTCGCTCGATGAGGTCTATTCCGACCATTCCATGCTGTTTTCCGATGGCCACCGCTCCGTCGAAGACAAGATGCATCAGGATCAGATGCGCAAGATGCTGCGCAACGCCCTTGGCGATCTGCCGGAGCGTGAGGCGCTGGTCCTGCAACTCTACTTCGTCGAAGAACTGAACGTCTACGAAATCGCCGAAATCCTCGGCGTCACCACAGGCCGCGTCAGCCAGATCAAGAAGGCCGCCGTTGGCCGCCTGCGCGAAAGCATCGTGGCGATGGAAGGGGAATGATGGGTCGCGGCCGAGGGCTATGAATAAAAAACGGGGGCTGTTTTGGCCCCCGCGTCCGGCGCGATCCCGCCCGATCACATGTCAGATCGTCCGCCCGATCACCGACCCGATCACCGGTATGTTCAGATCGCCGGTCCTGCAGGGTTCAGTCCGGTCACCCGGAACCCGTGAATATAAAGCATGTCCCGCGCCATCGGCGTCAGCAAAAGCACACCCTCCACTTCCACCGCCAGCCCGGCTTTGCGCATCGCAAGCGCCTCCGCCATTGATGGCTCCCGCCCGGCAGCATAGCGCAGCAGACCCGTCACTTCGGGTGCCACGGCCTTTTCATCAAGCTCCAGAAAATCCTGCACCAATCCCAGCGACTGCTGGGCCATCGTGCGGACCGTCGATGCCGCCATCCCGATCCCGCGCGACAGGATCTCGGCCAATTGCCGCAGTTGCAACAGCACCGCTTCCGGCAGTTCGCTCTGCCGTTCGTCCATCACCGCCAGCACACCCAGCCTGCGCCCTTCCCGTGATCGCAGCGTGAACCCTGCATAAAGCGTCAGCCCCGGAAACCCCGCCTCTGCCGCCTCTTCCGCCAGCGCCGTACCGGCAATCTTCACCATCCGCGGCCCCTGCGCCAAAAGCGCCGCGGGCAAATCGGTCAGGCTGCCGCCCTCGGGGCTGTCTTCTGTGCTGCGTTCAGGGAAGAATGCCAGCCGCGTTTCCCCTGTGTCGGGGTTGACCAGCCGGATGCACACGCGCGAACAGCCCGATATCGTCAGGGCCAGATCTGCAATCGTGGCAAAATCACTTGGTTCGACAGACAGGCGCGGCGCGCGCGGCGACGCGAATCGGATCGGATTCAATCCGTAAAGATGGGCCACTGCCATTACCGCCTCTTGCGCGTCAGTCCGATGTCCGGCTCATGCGCCTCCGTCACGGGGCCAAAAGCATGACCTTAGAAGAACATTGCTGAAATCAGAAACACCCAACCAGCGATCCCGCCAACAAGGGCAGGCAGCAACCACCAACCGGGCGGCATCCGAAATTCTGGCACTTTTTCACCTTGCACAACGTAACTACGCCCAAAGCTTACGTCGTTCATAGCCGCAGGCATAGTCTGAAAAGCGTTCTGCATCTTCGCCACCTTCATCGTCGAAACTCATCGACTCGCGTATCCGTTAAGGTAACTTACCAACAGAACGGGGTGGGTGGCATCCTGTCCTGTGGACGAGGGCCATGCCCAAAGGTCTGAACCCCATCCAAAGGGATGGCCGGCTACATCCTCTGCCCGGCCGGTTCGGCAAGCCCTTTTCAGGCCCCGCTCGCAACGGTATACAAAGGTATGCGGCAAACCCTGACCGAGATTTACGACCAGCGCATCGCCTCCGGCACGCTCCGCGCCGATCCGGCGCAGCATGCCGTTCTGGCCACACTCGAAGGCCTGCGCCACTGGCTCGAATCCAACGCCGATCGCCGTGTCGGCCTGTTTGCCGGTCTGTTTGCCAAGCCTGTCACCCCGCCTAAAGGGCTTTATCTCTGGGGTGGTGTCGGGCGCGGCAAATCCATGCTGATGGACCTGTTCACAGACGCCACCGCCATCACCGCAAAGCGCCGCGTCCATTTCCATGCCTTCATGCAATCCGTCCATAAAGGCATGCATGACGCCCGCAAAAAGGGCGTCGAAGACCCGCTCGCCCCGGTGGCTGATGCAATCATCGCCAGCACTCGCCTGCTGGCATTCGATGAAATGCAGATCAATGACATCACCGATGCCATGGTCGTGGGCCGTCTGTTCGAAAAGCTGCTCTCTGCCGGGGTAGTGATCGTCACCACCTCTAACCGCCCGCCCGAAGACCTCTACAAGAACGGCCTCAACCGCGCACTGTTCCTGCCCTTCATCGACCTGATCCGTGACCGCCTGCATGTGGTCGAAATCGAAAGCCCCACCGATTACCGCCAGCACCGCCTTCAAGGCGCGCAGGTCTATTTCCACCCCGCCGGTCGCGTGCGCGGCGAAATCAATGCCATCTGGTCCGATCTCACCGGTGCCGCCCCCGGCGAGGTGCTGACCCTCCCCGTCAACGGCCGCACGGTCGAAGTGCCGCGCTTCGCCAACGGCATCGCCCGCGCCTCCTTCTGGGAGCTTTGCGCCCGCCCCCTCGGCCCCGGCGATTACCTCGCCATCGCACAGGCTGTCCGCGTGCTGATCCTTGAAGACATCCCCCAGCTTTCGGCCTCGAACTACAATGAGGCGAAACGTTTCGTCACCCTGATCGACGCCCTCTACGAGGCAAAGGTCAGGCTGATCTGTTCCGCCGCCGATGAACCCGAACGGCTCTACATCGAAGGCGAAGGCAGCTTCGAATTCGAACGCACCGCCTCCCGCCTGCGCGAGATGCAGGCCGCCGATTGGGGTGGCGATACGGCCTGACAATCTGGCCCCAAAAGCGTCATCACCCGTTAAGGTTAACGCCCTAACACCGTTCGCTGCGTGCATACGCCCGTCTGCACCGCCGTCTGCACCACGCGCTGCACAGCCATTTTCACCCTAACCCCATGTGTTAACGGCAAAAACTACGCCAAAACCTGCCACAAAAGCCGCCCCGCCATCGCCGTCGATGTCACCACCAGCAGCGGTTTGATAAGCCGCGCCCCCACCCGCATCGCCAGTTTGGCGCCAAGCGCCGCTCCCGCCACCTGCGCCAGGGCCATGGCCGAACCCATCATCCACCACATCGCGCCCGATGTGACGAACACCGCCAAAGACCCAAGATTACTGGCGAAATTCAAAAGCTTGGTATGCGCCGTGGCCTTCAGCACACCAAACCCCGCCAGCATCACGAAAGCCAGCATGAAGAACGATCCCGTCCCCGGCCCGAAGAACCCGTCATAGGCCGCCACCAGCGGCACCGCCGTCACCGCAAACACCCCCGGCCGCATCCGCTGCACCCGGTCCTCGTCGCTCAACCCCGGCTTCAGCGCAAAGAACAACGCCACAGCCACCAGCACCACAGGCATCAGAATCCGTAGCAATTCCACTGGCATCAGATGCGCCACCAGCGCCCCCAAAGCCCCGCCGATCGCAGAAATCACTGCCATTCCAACCTGTTGGCGCAGATCAACATGCCCGGCCCGCGCATAGCTGACCGTGGCCGTCGCCGCGCCAAAGGTGCCTTGCAACTTGTTTGTCGCCAGTGCCTCGATGGGTGATGCCCCCGCCAACAGCAGTGCAGGAACCGTAATCAGCCCTCCGCCGCCTGCAATGGAATCCACAAACCCGGCCAGAAAGGCAGCCAGGATCAGCAGCACGGCAAGATGGGTGGCAACCTCGAAAAACATCCCGCCTTCATTCCTGCCCAGATGGCAGAAGTAAACCCCGCTTGCACAGTCCCCGGCCCGCGCTAATCTGCGGAAAATGCCGGATAAAGGGGATGCCCGTGCAAACCGCCCTGATCGCCCTCACCCTGTCGCTGCTGGCGGGAACCGCGCTTGCCGACACGCGCTTCACCATCGACGGCAACCGCCTGATCTACAACACCGCGAACCCCGTCGACGCAACACAGATCGACCCGGATTCGGGCATGACCCCCGCCGATACCATCGGCGACATCGCCTATGAAGACATCGACGCCCTGCGTTCGATCCTTGAACGGCATGCGGGCCGTATCACCACGATGCGCCTCACATCGGATGGCGGCTATATCGAGGCAGCCTATGAAATGGCAGCAATCATAACGGATTACGGCCTGAACACCGAAGTGCAGGGCGAATGTGCCAGCGCCTGCGCCATCCTGTTTTCGGCGGGCGCAGAGCGGGTGATGAACCGGGGCGGCCGCGTTGGCCTGCACCCGTCAAGCTGGGGCGTCGAAAGCATGCGCGCCTATTACGAAGACGTCCGCGCCGACAGCGGCTGGAACGATGAATTCGCTTTCGCCGAATGGGTTTACGAAGAAGGTCAGCGTGACGCGAACAAACTGATCACGCATCTTCTGACACGGGGTATCAGCGCGGATTTTGCGGTCAAGGTGGTGTCGATCGGCATGAATGGCATGTGGTATCCCACCCGGTCCGAAATGGAGGCCGCGGGCCTGATTACCACCCCGGCCGCTGCCAACTGACGCAAGATCCCATCGCGGCCCGCGCTCTTTACACTTCGCTCAGGATCATCGCGCATTCTCAAAACAAGGCCCCACTGATACCAAACGCAAACCACCGCTGGCGCAAAGCGCGATTCCCGACAGGCGCGTTACGACCGGAACTCTTCGCGCTGATATCCCTGGATGAACAGCAGCGCCGTCAGATCACCATGGTTGATGCGGATATCGCATTCCGCCGCCACCACGGGTTTGGCATGCAAAGCGACCCCGGCCCCCGCGCGTTTAAGCATTCCTAAATCATTCGCCCCGTCGCCAACTGCCATCGCCTCGGCCTCGGATATCCCCAGCCGCGCCGTGATCTCCACCAGCGCATCCACCTTGGCCTGCCGCCCCAGAATAGGCTCCGCCACGGTTCCAGAAAGAAAATCTCCTTCTGAAATCAAAGTATTGGCCCGGTTTTCATCAAACCCCAACACGGCCGCGATCCGCGCGGTAAAGGCGGTAAACCCGCCCGACACCAGCGCCGCATAGGCCCCGTTTGCCTTCATCGTCGCCACCAGGTCCCGCCCCCCCGACATCAGCGTGATCCGGTCGCGGATCACCCGGTCGATCACCGCCACCGGCAACCCCTTCAGCAACCCAACCCTCTCGCGCAGCGCGGCCTCGAAATCCAATTCGCCATTCATCGCGGCCTTTGTGATTTCCGCCACCCGTGCGCCCACCCCGGCCTCATCGGCCAGCTCGTCGATGCATTCCTGCTCGATCATGGTGGAATCCATATCCGCAAGCAGCAGCTTCTTGCGCCGCCCATCGGCCGGTTGCACCACCAGATCAACGCGTATGCCCTGCAGGCATTCCCAAACCTCCCACCGGTTCAAAGGCATGGATTCAAGGGGAAATTCCGCCGCCACACCCGGCTCCAGCCAGATCGCATCCCCCCCGCCCCAGGCGTTTCGCACAGCTTCCACTGTGGCGCGGTCAAGGATCGGCGTGGCGGGGGCGGTCAGCAGCGTGGCGATGAACATGAAGTTTCCGATAGTGGACAAACCCGTCGCTTTCGCACGACGTTCCGCCGCTTTAGGGCAATTTTCCCGCTTGTGCCACCCCGTCTGCCCCGCTATCCCCAGCAGCGGGACACCCCTCCCCAACGAGGGGCTTTTAGCTGGAAGGCTACCATGACAGACCTCGCTCCGCCGGCCAAGCGCCCGGCAAATCCGCGCTTTTCCTCTGGCCCCTGCGCCAAGGTTCCCGGCTTCACCCTTGATCATCTCGCTGACGCCCCGCTGGGCCGGTCACACCGCGCCGCGGTCGGCAAGGCAAAGCTGAAAGAAGCCATTGATCTCACACGTGAAATCCTTGGCGTTCCGTCCGATTACCGCATCGGCATCGTGCCCGGATCTGATACCGGCGCTGTTGAAATGGCGATGTGGACAATGCTCGGCGCCCGCCCGGTGGAAATGCTGGCTTGGGAAAGCTTTGGCGAAGGCTGGGTCACCGACGCGGTAAAGCAGCTCAAGCTGGACGCCACCGTGAAGCTCGCCCCCTATGGCCAGATCGTCGATCTGGCGACGGTCGATTTCGACAAGGATGTCGTTTTTACCTGGAACGGCACCACCTCTGGCGTGCGCGTCGCGAATGGCGACGCCATCCCCGCCACCCGTCAAGGCCTCACGATCTGTGACGCCACCTCCGCCGCCTTTGCGATGGACCTGCCCTGGGACAAGCTCGACGTCACCACCTTCTCCTGGCAAAAGGTGCTGGGCGGCGAAGGAGCGCATGGCATGCTGATCCTGTCGCCCCGCGCTGTGGAACGGCTGGAATCCTATACCCCCGTCTGGCCCCTGCCCAAGATTTTCCGCCTGACATCAAAGGGTAAGCTGATTGAAGGCATCTTCGTGGGCGAAACCATCAACACCCCATCGATGCTGGCGGTCGAGGATTACCTTGTCGCGCTGAAATGGGCCAAATCCGTGGGTGGCCTGACGGGCCTTATCAACCGCGCCACCGCCAATGCCACTGTGGTCTGGGATTTCTGCGCCGCGAATCCCTGGCTGCAGAACCTTGCTGAAAACCCGGCCAACGCCTCCACCACCAGCGTCTGCCTGAAATTCGCCGATCCCCGGATCACGGATGGCGAGGCTTTTGCCAAAGCCGTGGCCAAGCGGCTGGAAAAGGCCGGCGTAGCCTTTGACGTGGGCGCCTATCGCGACGCCCCCCCCGGACTGCGCATCTGGTGCGGATCAACGGTGGAAACCGCCGATGTCGCGGCCTTGATGCCGTGGATCGCCCACGCTTTCCACACCGAGATTGCAGCGCTGGCACAAGCGGCCTGAACGGGATGGCGGGGTTAACCCCGCCCTACCTTTCCCTTCACAACCTATTGAAATGGAGCCCATAATGGCCCCCCGTGTTCTCGTTTCCGACGAACTCTCTGAAACCGCCGTTCAGATCTTCCGCGACCGTGGGGTCGAGGTGGACTACATGCCGAAACTCGGCAAGGACAAGGAAAAGCTTGCCGAACTTATCGGCCAATATGATGGCCTTGCCATTCGCTCCGCCACCAAGGTGACCGAAAAGCTGCTGGAACTGGCGACCAACCTAAAGGTCGTCGGCCGCGCCGGGATCGGTGTCGACAATGTCGATATCCCCGCCGCGTCCAAAAAGGGCGTCATTGTGATGAACACGCCCTTCGGCAATTCCATCACCACCGCCGAACATGCCATCGCGATGATGTTCTCCATCGCGCGGCAAATCCCCGAGGCGAACACTTCCACCCATGCGGGCAAGTGGGAAAAGTCCAAATTCATGGGGGTGGAGCTGTTCAACAAGACCCTCGGCGTCATCGGTGCGGGCAATATCGGTGGCATCGTCTGCGACCGCGCCGTAGGCCTGAAGATGAAGGTGATCGCCTATGATCCCTTCCTGTCGGAAGAACGCGCCAAACAGCTGGGCGTGACCAAGGTGGAACTGGATGATCTGCTGGCGCGGGCCGATTTCATCACCCTGCACGTCCCGCTGACGGACAAGACCCGCAACATCCTGTCGCGCGAGAATCTTGCCAAAACCAAGAAAGGCGTCCGCATCATCAACTGCGCCCGGGGCGGGCTGATTGACGAGGCCGCGCTGAAGGATGCGCTGGATGCAGGCCATGTCGCCGCCGCGGCGCTGGATGTGTTCGAGGTGGAACCCGCCACCGACAACGTTCTTTTCAACCACCCCAACGTCGTCTGCACGCCGCATCTGGGGGCGGCCACGACCGAGGCGCAGGAAAACGTGGCGTTGCAAGTGGCGGAACAGATGTCCGACTATTTGCTTACGGGTGCGGTGCAGAACGCGCTGAACATGCCCAATGTCACGGCAGAAGAGGCCGCCGTGATGGGGCCGTGGGTCAAGCTGGCGTTGCATCTGGGGGCCTTCATCGGCCAGATGACGGATGAACCGATTAAGGCCATCAACATCCTCTATGATGGCACGGTGGCCGAGATGAACCTTGCCGCCCTCAACCAATCGGTCATTGCGGGGGTGCTGAAAACGCAGAACCCGGATGTGAACCTCGTCTCTGCCCCCATCGTGGCCAAAGAGCGCGGCATCCAGATTTCGACCACCCGTCAGGAAAAGACGGGCGTGTTCGATGCCTATGTCAAGGTCACGATGGTGACTGACAAACGCGAACGGTCGGTCGCGGGCACCTGCTTCAGCGATGGCAAACCCCGTTTCATCCAGATCAAGGGCATCAACATCGACGCCGAAATCGGCCGCCACATGCTCTATACCACCAACGAAGACGTGCCGGGGATCATCGGCCTTCTGGGCATGACGATGGGAAAGAACAACGTCAACATCGCCAACTTCACCCTTGGCCGTTCCGGTGTGGGGCAGGATGCCATCGCCATCCTTTACCTCGATCAGGCGATTGATCCCAAAGTGGTGGAGACGCTGGAATCCACCGGCATGTTCCAGCAAGTCAAGCCGCTGGAATTCGACGTGGCCTGAGAATGACAGGGGGCAAGGGCAACACCCCTTGCCCCTTCGCCATTGTGCAAATATCCCACGGGTGTCCGGGGGGGTGAACCCGCCGGGCTTTTCGCCCGCGAACCCGGACAGGCATGATGCGAAGCTACGCCATCGGCGATATCCACGGCCATCTTGACCTGCTTCTGCGGGCGCATGATCTGATAGCCGAAGATCGCCGCCAGACGGGCGATCATGATGCGCCTGTCATCCATCTGGGTGATTATGTCGATCGTGGCCCGGATTGCCGGGGGGTGGTCGATCACCTGATGCAAGGCAGCGCCGCCGGGCAGAACTGGGTTACGCTCAAGGGTAACCACGATCGGATGTTCACCCGTTTCCTGAACGATCCGAAGGAACCCGAGGAAGGTTTGCGCCCCGATCTGGCCTGGCTTCACCCGCGCCTTGGCGGTGCGGCGACGCTGGCCTCATACGGGGTGAAACACGCCATGGACCGCCCCCTCGCCCCCGTGCATGCCGAAGCGGTGGAGGCCGTTCCCAAATCGCATCGCGATTTTCTGGCGTCCCGGCCAACATGGCTGCAGCGCGGGGATGTGGTCTTTGTTCACGCGGGCATCCGTCCGGGTATCCCCATGCCGCAGCAAAAGGAAACCGATCTGGTCTGGATCCGCGCCAGCTTTCTTGAAGACCGCCGCGATCATGGTTTTCTGATTGTGCATGGTCATACCGCGTTGGACGTACCCACGCATTACGGGAACCGCGTGAACATCGATAGTTCCGCCGCCTATGGCGGCCCTCTGACCACGGTTGTGATCGAAGGACGCGATGTCTGGGTGTTGACAGATCAGGGCCGCCGCCCGCTTCAGCCCTGATCCCGGCGCAACAGCGCCCGTGCAGACAGGATGAATGTCCCGCCAAAGAAGGCCCCGGCGATCCCCACCACCTCAACCAGCCCCGGCCCGTTTGGGATGCCCTGAACAGAAAACAAAACGCCGATGCAGCCCAGCCCGAAGATCGAAAAGATCAGCCGGAACAGATGCTCGCCGCGCGTGGGTCCATATTTGTTCATGTCACACGACATAGGTCCGCATCATCGCAGGAATAGGGTGACAGCCCCACCGATTTGCGGTTTTCTCCGCCCTCAGGCCAGTTCAGGATCGCAGAATGCCGCAAAGTGATCGTTTTTCCTATGTCGTGACCGCTGCCATCATCGCCCTTACTGCGGTTTGGCTGCTGTATGTCGGGCGGGTGCCGATCTGCGAATGTGGCTATGTCAAACTCTGGCATGGCGAGACGATGAGTTCGGAGAACTCCCAGCATCTGAGCGACTGGTACACGCCATCCCACATTATCCATGGCCTGTTGTTCTATGGCCTGCTGTGGCTGGTCGCGCGCCGCCTGTCCTTTGGCTGGCGGCTGACCATCGCCACGGTGATCGAAGCGGCATGGGAAATCGTGGAGAACTCCGAAGCGGTGATCGAACGCTACCGTTCCGTTACCATCTCTCTCGATTATTACGGCGACAGCGTTATCAATGCCGTGGCCGATATCCTTGCCATGGTCGTGGGTTTCTTCCTTGCCCGTGCGCTGCCCGTCTGGGCCTCGGTTGCGCTGATTGTGCTGTTCGAGGCGGCAACGATGTGGATCATCCGCGACGGCCTGCTTTTGAATATCCTGATGCTTGTCTCGCCGCTGGATGCGGTCAAGGCGTGGCAGGCGGGCGGGTGATCAGCCCTGCGCCACTTCGGCACTGATCCGGCGCAAGAGGATCAGCGCAACCGCCGCAGTTGCCACCGTGACCACGGCGATCACCTGAAAGAATCCCCGTTCGCCCATGCCCGCCAGAAGCTGGCCCAGCAGAACGGGGGATGAAATCCCCCCCACCAGCCCGGCGGCGATGATCGTTGGCGTCACGCGCGGGTCATCCCCCATCAGGCGGGATGCAGTGACGAAGAAGCCCGGAAAGAACAGCCCGGCAAAGGCGCCCATGGCGATGAAGAACGGCACCGCTGGCAGCAGGGTGGCGGCAATGGCGCAAACCGCCGCCCCCGCCATGGCACCTGCGTAAATCGCAAAGGGCGGAAGGATATGCGCCGTGAACACCAGCACCGTCCGCGCGATCAGAAAGGCCACAAAGAACCCCGATAGCGCCCGGGCCGCTGTCTCCTCGCTCGCACCTGTGGCGATAAGCGCGGTGGGGCCAAGCCCGATCAGGCAGGCCTCCACCCCGATGCAGATCACGCCAAAACACAACAGCCCCGGTCGCACGCGATAGGGTTTCGATACGGCCCCGGCTGCGGCCTCTTCTGCGCGTCCCGACGTTCCCGCCGCCAGCCAGATCAGCGCGCAAAGCCCCGAAACGATGGCAAAGCCCAGATGCGGGTTCGACCCCAAAGCCA
>CALRMS020000041.1:0-39746 GCA_943369275.1 Rhodobacter maris
CGCTTAACACCACCTATGTCGCCAAGCACGGTTTCCCCTTTATCATCGCCGTGCGCGACAACACCAAGGACAGCATCCTGCACGCTTTTGAGGCACGCATCGCCAACGACACCGCAACCGAATTCACCACCGCCTGCGCCCAGGTGGAACGCATCGCCGAACTTCGCCTGAAGGACATCCTGCCATGACCGGCTATTACGCCCCCCCCGGTGGCTTGCCGCCGCAAACCAGCCTGATGACAGGCCGCGCCGTCTTCACCGACGCCTATGCCTTCCTGCCCAAGGGCGTGTTTTCCGACATCGTCACCAGCTACCTGCCGGGTTGGTCCAAAACCCGCCTCTGGCTGATTGCCCGCCCCATGACCGGATTCTCGGAAACCTTCAGCCAATATGTGATGGAGGTCGCCCCCGGCGGCGGTTCCGACGCGCCCGATCCAGACACCGGCGTTGAACACTGGCTGTTTTTCACGGGTGGCCTCGCCACTGTCACCGTGGGCGGCGCCGGCCACGACGTCGAGGCGGGCAGTTACCTCTACATCCCCGCCGGAACCCCGTGGAAGCTGCTGGCCGAAGGCGCGGAACCCGCCCGTTTCCACTGGCTGCGCAAGCTCTACGAACCCGCGCCCGGCGTGCCGCACCCGGAACCCATCTTCATCAACGAACGCGATGTTGCGCCCGTCGCCATGCCCGATACGCAGGGCCGCTGGGCCACAACCCGCTTCACTGACCCCACCGATCTGCGCCACGACGCCCATGTAAACATCGTCACCTTCCAACCCGGCGGCGTCATCCCGTTCGAGGAAACCCACGTCATGGAGCACGGCCTTTATGTGCTTGAAGGCAAGGCCGTCTATAAACTCAACAAGGACTGGGTCGAGGTGGAGGCAGGCGATTTCATGTGGCTGCGCGCCTTCTGCCCGCAAGCCTGCTATGCTGCAGGCCCCGGCCCCTTCCGCTACCTCCTCTACAAGGACGTCAACCGCCACGCCAAACTGCGCGGGCCGGGGGCCTTCGGCCCGCTGCGCTGAACCGATCCCACCCCCTGCTTCATCTTGGCCCAAATACCCCGGGGCGTGCGGGGGGCAGGCCCCCCGCTCCGACAGGCATCACCCATGCAACAGATCCGAACCGAACCCCTCACCGCCACCGCCTTCGCCCTCTTCGGTGATGTGCTGGATGCCACTGGCGATTTTCGCCTGATAAACGCAGGCCTCTGCCAACGTCACCACGACCGGGCAAAGCTGGACTTTGGCCCTGATGGCCGTGCCGGGATCTCCATCTTCAAGGCCGAACCCCGCGCGCTGCCATACAGCTTTGATCTGATCGAACGCCACCCCGATGGCGCGCAGGCCTTTCTGCCGATGTCCGAACACCCCTTCCTCGTGATCGTATCGGCAGGCCCCGCCGCAACCCCCCGCGCCTTTCTCACCAATGGCGCACAGGGCATCAACCTGCATCGCGGAACATGGCATGGCGTGCTAACCCCTCTGCACGCCCCCGGCCTGTTCGCCGTGGTCGACAGGATCGGCGCAACGCCCAATATCGAAGAGCACCGCTACCCTCAGCCCTGGATCGTCACGGCCTGAGGTTCACCCCATCCGCAGCGCCACATCCAGCATCCGGTTGGAAAAGCCCCATTCATTGTCATACCAACCGAACACGCGCAGCATCCCGCCCGCAGTCACCCGCGTCTCAGGGCAGGCCATGACAATGCTCTCGGGGCGCGCGCGCAGATCGGTCGAAACCAGCGGGCGATCAGTCGCCCCGATCACGCCGCCCGCCGCCCGGAACGCGGCATTCACCGCCTCGGCATCCGCCCGCTGCTCCGTCATCACCGCAAGGTCCACGCAGGAAACCGATGCCGTGGGCACCCGCACCGCCGACCCCTCGATGCGCCCCGCAATCTGCGGCAACACCCGGTCGAGCAAGCGACTTGCCGAGGTCGTCGTCGGCACCATCGACAGCGCCGCCGCCCGGGAACGGGGGTAATCGGCGGCGGGCGCATCCACCGTGGGTTGGCTGCCGGTATAGCAGTGGATCGTCGTCATCGACCCCGTCACCACACCCCAGTGATCGTCGATCAGTCGGGCCAGCGGTGCCAGCGCATTGGTCGTGCAAGACGCGTTCGACACGATCGCCTGATCCCGCAACTGATCGTCATTCGCCCCCAGCACCACCGTCAGATCTGCCGCCTGCGACGGCCCTGAAACCAGCACCCGCCCTGCCCCCGCGCGCAAGCCCCGCTCGGCCACCTCGCGCGCATCGGCACGGCCCGTGCATTCCATCACCACGTCAATGCCGCGCAGATCGAGGGTTGCGATATCCGGCGTCCGATGCAGCGGGATCGCCCGCCCATCCACCACCAGAGCCCCCGCCTCCAGCGCGACCGTCCCATGCCAGGGTCCAAAGACACTATCATATTCAAACAGATAGGCGCACATCTCGGCCGCGGCGATGTCATTGATCCCCGCCACCTGCAGCGCCGGCCAGCGGTCCGGCGATTGCAGATAGGCCCGCAACACCGACCGCCCGATCCGCCCGAACCCGTTGATAAAGACCCGCATCCCCGATGTCCTCCGCCCCTTGGCGCACAGTCAGACCACGCCCCGCGCGGGGGTTCAATGCCTGAAACAAGATATGATCAAATGACCCACAGGCGAAGTTTGACGCAAACTTCGCAACGGTTTTTGGCACAAAAACCGGGCCTCGCCCCGCCGGTCCGTCTCACGGCGATTTCTGCGCCAGAAATCGACGCGGAATTTGCGCCAAATTCCGCTAGACCTGAACCTCCACGCCCAACCCACGCTCATTCGCCCGCGCTACGGCCACTGCTGCCACGGCCAGATCCTGCAATCCCACCCCGGTGCCATCGAACAGCGTGATCTCCGCATCCGATCCTCGCCCCGGATGCGCCCCAGTCAGCACTGCGCCCAGCGGCGTGATCTCACCCTCGGCCACCAACCCCGCCGCCACCGCATGCTGCGCCTCGCCGATCGAAACCGACTGCGCCACCTCATCCGTGAACAGCCGCGCCCGCGCCACCAGCGCAGGCTCCACCTCCTGCTTGCCCTTGGTATCCGTGCCCATGCAGGCCAGATGCGTGCCGGGCGCGACATGCGCCGCCATCAGGGATGCCGCAGGGGATGAGGTGATGGTGATGATCACATCCGCCTCCAGCATCCGCTCCAACCCCACCGCTTCGAACGGCAATCCCAGTTCCGCCGCCACGACCCCCAGCTTGGGCAACATCTCCGGGTGCAGGTTCCACGCAATCACCCGGTCCCACTTCCGCACCCGCGCCGCCGCGCGCAGCTGGAACCCCGCCTGATGCCCCGCCCCCACGATGCCCAGCACCCGCGCCTCCGCCCGCGCAAGACGGTCGATCGACAACGCGCTCGCCGCCGCCGTCCGCAAGGCCGTCAGCAGGTTACCCCCCACCATCGCGGTAGGCCTCCCGCTTTCAGGATCGAACAGATAAACCATGGACTGGTGGTTGGTGATCCCTCGCGTGGCGTTGCCGGGAAAGTATCCCCCCGCCTTCACCCCCAGCATCCCGCCCGCCCGGTCCAGCCCGGACTTGAATCCGTATTGCCGCCCCTCGCCCAGCGCCTCGCGCACCACAGGGAAATTGTACGCCTCGCCCCGCGCCATCGCGGCAAAAGTGGCGGCCACCGCCGCATAGGCGTCTTCCGGCGAAACCAGTTCGGCGATCAGCGCCTCGGGTAGGATCAACATTGGTCTTCCAATCCGGGCCAGCCGGCCCCTTTGCACCGTCGCAGGGGGACAATCGCCCCCCCGCGCCCTCCGTGGTTCAATAGGCCTTCCCGCGCGCCGATACGGGCCAGACCACCTCGACCTTGCCGCCCCGCACCCCAACATACCAGTCATGGACATTGCAGGTCGGGTCGCAATGCCCCGGCACCAGCCGCAGCTTGTCATTCACCTTCAGCACACCCTGTGGATCGTCGATAACGCCATGCTCGTCGCTGCACTTGACGTATTTCACATCCGTCCGGCCAAAGATCACCGGCAACCCGCTATCCACCGACTGCGCCTTCAACCCCGCATCGCAGATGGCTTTTTCGGCCTTCGCGTGGCTCATCACCGAGGTCAGGATGAACAGCGCATTTTCCCATTCCCCCTGATCGATCCGCTTGCCATCCTTGTCCAGGATGCGCCCGTAATCGGCATCCATGAAGGCGTAGGAACCGCATTGCAGTTCGTTATACACCCCCGAATTGCCTTCAAAGTAATACGAACCCGTCCCGCCCCCGCCCACGATATCGCAGGCGATTCCTTCGGCCTTCAACGCGTCGACAGCGTCCCGAACCATCGCCACCGCGATGTCGATCTTGGCCTTGCGATCCTCATACTTGTCCATGTGCTGCATCGCACCCTGATAGGCCTGAAGGCCGCTGAACTTCAGCCCGGGCGCCGCATCAATCGCCTTGGCCAGCGCCACCACGGCGGGTGTGGTCGTCACCCCGCAGCGCCCCGCGCCACAGTCGATCTCCACCAAGCACTCGATCACGGTCCCATGCTTCACCGCCGCCGCCGAAAGATCGGCCACATTCGCCAGATCATCCACACAGCAGATCGCCCGCGCGCCCAGCTTGGGGATCCGCGCCAGCCGGTCGATCTTCACCGGGTCGCGCACTTGATTGGACACAAGCACGTCGCGGATACCCCCCCGCGCAAAAACCTCGGCCTCGCTCACCTTCTGGCAGCAGACACCCACCGATCCGCCCAGCCGTTCCTGCAACAGCGCCACATCCACCGATTTGTGCATCTTGCCATGCACCCGGTGCCGCACCCCCATCTCCCGCGCGAACTTGCCCATCTTTGCGATATTGCGCTCCAGCGCATCCAGATCCAGCACCAGACAGGGCGTCTGGATATCCGCGTCGCTCATCCCCGGCAGGGCGGGAATGTCATAGCCCACTTCCAACCCGTCGAAATCGGTTCTTCCGTCCATCATCCTTACCCCTTCATCCAAGGCAGCTTGTCCAGATCCACATTCCCACCGGTCAGGATCACCCCCACCCGCTTGCCGCGAAAGCGGTCAGGGTTCTTCAGGATCACCGCCAGCGGGACCGAGCAACTCGCTTCGATCACGATCTTCATCCGCTTCCAGTGCAGCTTCATCGCCTCCACGATCTCATCCTCCGTGGCGGTCAGCACGTCGGTCACGTGGTTTTTCACGAAATGCCAGGTCAACTCCTTCAGCGGCACCTTCAACCCGTCGGCCACCGTATCGGGCGCGTCATCGGCGATGATATGCCCCGCCCGGAAACTGCGCGCTGCATCATCGGCATTCACGGGTTCTGCGGCGAAAATCTCAACCCCCGGCGCGATGGCGGAAAGCGTCAGGCATGTGCCCGAAATCATCCCGCCCCCGCCAATCGGCGCCACAACCGCATCCAGCCCCGGCACCTGCGCCATCAACTCGCGCGAACAGGTCCCCTGTCCCGCAATCACGCGCGGGTCGTTATAGGGATGCACGAAATCCGCCCCCGTCCGCGCCTGCACCTCGGCGAACACCGCCTCGCGGCTGCTGGTCGACGGCTCGCATTCCACGATCACCCCGCCATAGCCCCGCACGGCATCCTTCTTGGCATCGGGTGCCGTGCGCGGCATCACCACCGTGCAGGGTATTCCGCGCCGCCCCGCCGCATAAGACAGGCTCAGCGCGTGGTTCCCGCTCGAATGTGTCGCCACCCCACGCCCCAACTGATCCTCCCGCAGACCAAAGACGGCATTCGTCGCCCCCCGCACCTTGAACGCCCCGGCCTTCTGAAAATTCTCGCATTTGAAGAACAGCTCCGCCCCGGTCAGCGCGTTCAGATAGCTCGATGTCAGCACTGGCGTCCGGTGGATATGCGGCGCAATCCGCGCATGCGCCTCCAGCACATCGTCAAAGGTCGGCACCATCAGCCCCTGAAAATCCTTCATCCTGCCCATTCTCCTTTGTGCAAGTATCCTCCGGGGGCCGACCATCGCGTTCGCCATCGGTCCAAGAACCGATGGTCGGCGGGGTGGAAAACCCCCGGTCCCGCACCGTCCGTTATTCCGCCGCCATGGCCATGGGCACCACCGAGCCGCGATAGAACTCCTGCGCCGCCGCAACGCCGGACCCCAGCTTTACCGGCAATCCCAGATCGGCCATGCACATCTCGGCTGTCGCAAGCCCCGCCAGCACCATCACGTCGGTCAGCATCCCCAGATGGCCGATGCGGAACACCTTGCCCGCCACCTCGCCCAACCCAACACCAAAGGCCACGCCGTATTTGTCGGATGCCAGCTTCACCAGATCGGTGCCGTTGCACCCTGCGGGCACAACAACCGCCGTCACCGTATCGGAATACAACTCCGGCGACACAGCGCAGGGCTTCATCCCCCAGGCCGCCACCGCGCGGCGCACGCCTTCGGCCAGTCGGGCATGGCGGGCATAGACCGCGTCCAGCCCCTCATCCTCCAGCATCTCCACCGCCTTGGCCAAACCGGAAATCAGCCCCACCGCCGGCGTGTAGGGATACCCCCCCGCCGCATAGCTTTTCAGCATGTCACGGAAATCGAAAAAGGTGCGCGGCAGTGTCGCCCCCTCCATCGCCGCCAGAGCCTTGTCAGACACGCCAAGGATCGCCAACCCCGCAGGCAGCATGAACCCCTTCTGGCTCCCGGCCACGGCGATATCCACGCCCCAACCCGCCATCTCGAACGGCATCGACCCGATGGATGACACGCCGTCCACGAACAGCAGCGCCCCATGCCCTGCCGCATCCATCGCACGGCGTATGCCCGCGATGTCCGAACGAACCCCCGTCGCAGTTTCATTATGCGTGGCCAGCACCGCCTTGATCCGCCCCGCCCCATCCGCACGCAGCGCCGCCTCAATGGCCGCCACTGGCGCACCTTCCCCCCACGGCGTCTCGATGATCTGCACGTTCAACCCGTGCCGCTGGCACAAATCAATCCAGCGATGCGAAAACATCCCGAACCGCGCCGCCAAAACCGTATCGCCAGGCGACAGCGTATTGCTGATCGCGGCCTCCCAGCCGCCTGTCCCGGTGGACGGCAGGATGATCACCTCACCCCCGTCCATCCGCAGCACCCGCCGGACCCCTTCGACCGCAGGCTTGAACAGCCGCGCAAAGGCGGGCGACCGATGGTCGATCGTCGGCATGTCGCAGGCCTTGCGGATCGCTTCGGGAATGTTCGTTGGGCCGGGAATGAACAGCGGGTTCTGGTACGACATCGGCGCATCCTCTGAAACTGTGCCCTAACCCTAGGCGCAGCATCTCCGCAGCACAATTTTTTCGAAAACATTTTTCAAAATATTGAAATCACGCTATTATCCAACAAAATCAGACACTCTCGCTTTTTCACCCACTGCCACCCCTCCACGTACAGGTTGGAAAATGCCCACATCCCCACGCCCCCGTGGCCGCCCGAAGGCCTTCAACGACAAGACAGATCAGAACACCGTTCAGGCGCTCGACCGCGCGCTTGGCTTGCTGGCCACTCTCGCCGCCGCCCCCGGCCTTACCCTGTCAGAACTGGCTGACACTTCCGGTCAAGCTGTCGCCACCGTCTACCGCGCCCTCGTCACCCTGCAAGGTCATGGGATGGTCGAAATCGAAGAGCCCGGCCAGGTCTGGCATATCGGCCCAGGTGCCTTTCGCGTGGGTTCCGCCTTCCTGCGCCGGACCAAGGTGGTGGAACGCTCCCGCGCGCCGATGGAACAGTTGATGCGCGACAGCGGCGAAACCGCCAATCTCGGCGTCGAGGTCGGCGATATGGTCCTGTTCCTGTCACAGGTCGAAACCCATCAGGCCATCCGCGCTTTTTTCCCGCCCGGCACCATGGCCCCCATGCATGTCTCTGGCATCGGCAAGGCACTGCTCGCCTGGTACCCCGAAGGAAAGACGCGCGGCATCCTCGCCCGCAAAGGCCTCGAACGCTTTACCACCCTCACTCACACCTCGGAAACGGCCCTCCTGCGCGACCTCGCCCGCGCCCGTGAACGCGGCTTCGCGATTGATGATCAGGAACGCGCCGAAGGCATGCGCTGCGTCGCCGCCCCGATTTTCAATTCACACGGCGAACCCGTCGCCGGCCTCTCGGTCAGCGGCCCCGCCTTCCGCATGGGCCTGTCAGACGCCACCCGCCTCGGCGGGCTTGTCCGAACCGCCGCCGACAAGGTGACCGAGGCGACAGGTGGCCAGAAACCCGCCGAATAAGGCAAAGGCAAGCGCCCTTCATCTTGGCCCAAATACCCGCGGGGGAGGGCGCGCGCATGCGCGACCGGGGGCGGCAGCCCCCACCCCCTTCTGACGGGGCGAAGTCCCCGGCAGAAGGTCAGAAAAATGCCGCGGCACGCGGCTCCGCTCCATGAACCCTATTGCAGATCGCGAAACGCCGCCTGCATCCGTGCAACCGCCTCAACAACCTGCGCGCGGGGCGCGGCGATGTTGAACCGCAGGAAATGTTCACCACCCAGACCGAAACTCACCCCATGGTTGGTGGCGATCCGCGCCTCCTTCTCGACCCGCGCGATGAATTCCGCAGGCGCCATCCCGGTGCCCGAAAAATCCAGCCAGGCCAGATAGGTCGCCTCCAGCCTCATCGACCGCAGCCCCGGAATGGCCGCCATCCCGTCATCAAACACCCGCCGGTTTCCTTCCAGATATCTCATCAACCCGTCCACCCAGTCCGCCCCCTCGGGCGAATAGGCCGCCGTCGCCATATGCATCCCGAAACTGTTGCCCGAAATGCCCAGCGCCGCCATGCGCCCCGCAAACTTCGCCTTCAGCACCGGATCGGCGATGATCACATTCCCCGTATGGCTCCCCGCGATATTGAAGGTCTTGGTCGTCGCAGTCATCATCACCAACCGGTCGGCAATCTCCGGCGCAGCCAGCGTCATCGGGATATGACGGGCACCCGGAAAGACCAGATCATGATGGATCTCGTCTGACACCAGGATCAGGTCATGCCGCTGGCAGAACGCCGCCACCCCCCGCAATTCCGCCGCCGTCCAGACCCGCCCGCCCGGATTGTGCGGCGAGCACAGCAGGAACATCCGCTCCCGCCCCGTCATCATCGCGTCCCAGGCGTCAAAATCCATCCCGTAGCGGCCATCCACCATGGCCAGCGGGCATTCCACCACCACCCGCCCCGCCGCTTTGATCGTGCGCGCAAAGGCGTGATAGACCGGCGTGGTCAGCACCACCCCGTCCCCCGGCGCGGTGAAGGCATCCAGACACAGCCCCGTCCCGTTCACCAGCCCATGGGTGGTAAAGATATCCTCCCGCGCCACGGCCCAGCCATGCCGCGCCTGCATCCACCACTGGATCGCCTCCAGATAGGCGCTGTCATCGCCGAAATAGCCGTAAACCCCATGCTCGGCCATCCGCTCCACCGCAGCCTGCACACAGGCCGGCGGGCGAAACTCCATGTCGGCCACCCACATGGCCAACCCGCCCTCGGCAGGCACACCATAGAGTTTCTCCATCATGTCCCATTTCACGCAATGCGTGCCGCGCCGGTCGATCGGGGTGTCAAAGCTCATCTCGGCCCTCTGTTCTCTGGTCCCGGATAGAAATATCAATGCAGGACCCTTGTTCCAACCCTGATTTTCATTCCTGAAATTTTTTCTTCTTTCGACCGCCTTACCGGGATTTTCATCCAAAAAAATCCAAATATCCGGAACTTAATTCAAACTCAAACGCTCTCCACACCCCTCACGCCCCGCCATTGCGCGAAAGGCCGGTTTTCCGTAAATCATGCCATATGATCCGTCCCATCCTGCTCCATCCCGATCCGCGCCTCAAGAAGCTCTGCGATCCCGTCGCCGAGATCACGCCCGATCTTGGCCAACTCGCCGAAGACATGTTGCAAACCATGTATAACGCACCGGGCATCGGCCTTGCCGCGCCGCAGATTGGCGTGATGAAACGGCTGGTCGTGATGGATTGCGTCAAGGGCGACATTGATCCACCCCGCCCGATCGTCCTGTTCAACCCGGAAATCACCTGGGTCTCCGAAGAGCTGTCCAGCTATGAGGAAGGCTGCCTTTCCATCCCCGACCAATATGCCGAAGTCCAACGCCCCGCCGAGGTGCGCGTGCGCTGGCTGGGCCTGGATGGGAAACATCACGAAGAACAGTTCGCCGGTCTCTGGGCCACCTGCGTGCAGCATGAGATTGACCACCTGAACGGCAAGCTGTTCATCGATTTTCTCGGCCCCCTAAAACGCCAGATGATCACCCGCAAGATGGAAAAGCTCAAACGCGAACGCGCGCGGTTCGGGGAATGACCGTCCTTCCCATCCTGCGCTGGCCCGATCCGCGCCTGTCCACCCCCTGCGCACCCGCCCCGCTGACCGACGCTGTCCGCCACCTCGCCGCAGACATGTTGGAAACCATGTATGCCGCCCCCGGCCGCGGCCTTGCCGCGCCGCAGGTGGGCCATCTGATCCGCCTTTTCGTGATGGATGTGACGTGGAAGGATGGCGCCCCCTCCCCACGCATCTGCCTGAACCCAGAAATCCTCTGGCGATCCGACACCACCGCCACGGGGGCAGAAGGCTGCCTCTCCATCCCCGGCATCACCACCGACATTGCCCGTGCAACCGACATCCGCCTGCGCTGGACCGATCTTGACGGCCTCACCCAAGAGGAAAACCTGTCCGGCTTTGCGGCCATCTGCGCCCAGCACGAATATGACCATCTCGATGGCCTCGTGACATTCGACCGCCTGCCTTTCGCCGCCCGCGGCACCGCACTCGATGCCTATGCTGCAGCGCAGGCCACCGCATGACCGCCCGCCCCTGCCTGCCTTGGCCGCACCCGATCCTGAAATCCCCCGCTGCCATCGTTCCGGCCATCACCGATGACATCCGCGCCATCTGGGCCGACATGATCGACACGATGGAGGCCATGCCCGGCTACGGCCTCGCCGCCGTGCAGATCGGCATCCCCCTGCGCCTTGCCGTTGTGGATTGCTCCACCGAACGCGGGCAAGCCATCCGCATGGCGAATCCCGAAATCCTGCATGCCAGCGTACAACCCCGCGATCATGAAGAAGCCTCGCCCAACCTTCCCGGCGTGTCGGCCCTCATCACCCGCCCCCGTGCCGTGACTGTCCGCTACATGAACGAAAGGGGCGAAATCGAAGACCGCGATTTCGTCCACCTCTGGGCCACCTCAGTGCAGCACCAGATCGACCACCTTGCCGGCAAAATGTATTTCGACCACCTCTCCCCCCTCAAACGCAAGATGCTGCTCGCAAAGGCAGAAAAGCTGCGGAGACGCGGATGAAAATCGTTTTCATGGGTACGCCGGATTTTTCGGTCCCCATCCTCGATGCCCTCGCCGCACGCCATGACATCGCCGCCGTCTACACCCAACCCCCCCGCCCCGCCGGACGCGGCAAGGAGCTTCGGCCTACCCCTGTCCACGCCCGCGCCACCCAGCTCGGCCTGCCCGTCCGCCATCCCGTCGGCCTGAGATCGCCCGACGAACAGGCCGCCTTTGCCGCCCTCGGCGCGGATATCGCCGTCGTCGTCGCCTATGGCCTGATCCTTCCGCAACCCATCCTCGATGCCCCGCGCCACGGTTGTCTCAACATCCACGCCTCGCTCCTGCCCCGCTGGCGCGGCGCGGCCCCGATCCACCGCGCCATCATGGCGGGCGATACCGAAACCGGCATCTGCATCATGCAGATGGAGGCAGGCCTCGACACCGGCCCTGTCCTGCTGCGGGAAGCCACCGCCATCGGTACAGAGGAAACCACCGCAGACCTGCACGACCGCCTGTCGGAAATGGGCGCGCACCTGATCCTCGACGCGCTCGCCACCCTTCCCAGCCTCACCCCCACGCCGCAACCGTCCGAGGGCGTCACCTACGCCACCAAGATCGACAAGGCCGAGGCGCGGATCGACTGGACCCGCCCCGCCACCGACATCGACCGCCAGATCCGTGCCCTCTCACCCTTTCCGGGCGCATGGTGCATGGCAGATGGCGAACGGCTGAAACTCCTGCGCTCCCGTCTCGCCCCCGGCTCAGGTGCCCCCGGCACTGTCCTGAACGGACTGACCATCGCCTGCGGCAGTGGCGCCGTGCAGATCACCCTCGCCCAGCGCGAAGGCAAGAAACCGCAAGACCCCACCGAATTCCTGCGCGGCTTCACCCTTCCCGAACAACTCACCTGAACCGCTGGCCCCAATTGCTGGCCCGAACCGCTGGACTGATCCGCCCACCCGCGCCATGATCGCGTCCAGAATGGAGGTCGCCATGCCCATCCTCATCCTTATCGTCATTGGTGCAGCGGCAGGCTTTCTCGCCACCCGCTTCATGCGTGTGCAGACCGATGTTCCCACCACCATCGCCATCGGCATCGGCGGCGCGCTTGTAGGCTGGGGCATCCTGCGCTTTCTGGTCTCGGTTACGGGTTGGGTCGCGGCCTTTGTCGGCGCGATCATCGGGGCCATGGCGCTGATCTGGCTCTGGCAGAAATACGTCTCGAAGTAGGTCAGCCCAACCGCCGCGCGGCCTCCTTCAGCTTGAACCCCGTGCCGCCCGCCGGCTCCCAGATCAACCGCCCCTGCCATGCCGCAAACAGCATGGCCGCAGCCTCGTCGCGACAGCCCAGCTTGGCCGCCAGCACCCGCTCCACCGATTGCCGCCACTCCGCCGCCCGCCCTGCCGCTTCGGGATCGACCAGGCTCGCCTGAATCAACCCGCGCGGCAACACGGCGGACAGGGCCTTCAGATAACCCTGCGCCGTCTCCTCCGCGGCGGCGATACGCTCGCCCGCCTCCATCACGCCGTCCCAGCCCTGCGCCAAGGCCGCGCGCAGCATGCCCATCCGGTCGCCATAGCGTTGCACCAAGGTTGGCGGGGCCAGTCCACAGGCTTTCGATACGATCCCAAAGGACACCGCACCTTCCCCACCCTCGGCCAAAAGGCCAAGGATGGCTGCAAACACCTCATCATCTGGAACGCTGCGTGGTCTGCCCATAGGTAAACGAATAGCCATTCACCTAAAGCCTGACAAGCCTCACCGCTTCGGCGATCCCGGCCGCGGCGGCCGCGCCCTGTACACCGGCAACCGCCAGCCAAAGCGCAAACTGCCCGCCCGCAGGATCAGCGTCACCACCGCACAGCCCAGCAGCGCCTGCCACCCTTCGGCTCCGATCCCGCCCAGCAGCACAGCCACCCCCGCCCCGCAAAAGGCGCAGGTGACGTACAGCTCCCCCTGCTTCAACACCAGCGGCACCTCGTTGCACACCACATCGCGCATCAACCCGCCCATGCAGCCTGTGACCATCCCCATCACCAAAACCACCGGCCAGCCCAACCCCTCGGCCAGCGCCACGCCCACGCCCGCAGGCACCGCCACGGCAAGTGCAAAGGCATCCAGCCATTCCAGCGCGCGATAGCGGCTCTCCAACCGATGCGCGCCAAAGAACACCAGCACCGCCGCCACCGTCGCCACCAACAGCAAAGCCGGGTCCGATGTCCACAGCGGTGCCCGATCCAGCAACACGTCGCGCAATGTCCCCCCGCCCACCGCCGTCAGGCAAGCCACAAAGATGAACCCCACGATATCCAGCTGCGACCGGCTCGCCACCAGCGCCCCCGTCAGCGCGAATATCGCCACGGATGCATAATCCAGCGTTGACAACAGCGCCTCGGCCGGCAGGGCAAGGCCGGGCGCGATCACGCGCTTTTCACCTTGAAAGGGGCCATCCCCGCCCGCGCCAGCGCATCGGCCCGCTCGTTCTCCGCATGCCCGGCATGGCCCTTGATCCAGCGCCACTCCACCTTGTGCCGCGCCTGCGCCAGATCCAGCCGCTGCCACAGATCGGCATTCTTCACCGGATCGCGCCCCGCTGTCCGCCATCCATTGCGCTTCCAGCCGTGGATCCATTCCGTCACGCCATTCTTCACATAGGCGCTGTCCGTCACGATGATGATCTCCGACGGCCGCGCCAGCGCCTCAAGCGCCGAAATTGCCGCCAGCAATTCCATCCGGTTGTTGGTGGTCATCGCCTCGCCGCCCTGCAGCGTGCGCTCCTTGACCACCGCCCCTGCGTCCCGCGCCAGCAGCAGCACACCCCATCCTCCGGGGCCGGGATTGCCCGAACAGGCACCATCGGTATAGGCGTAAAGATCTGGCATGGCGGCTCCTTTTCCCCCGTTTAGGCAGCGGCCAGTCCAGCGTCAACGCAGGCTGGCTTCATCTTGGCCCAAATACCCTCAGGGGGTGAGGCGCGGCATGCGCCGAGGGAGCGGAACGCCCCCTGATTTTTCGCATGAAAAATCGTTCACTCAAACAGGATGGGCACGGCCAGACATCCCAGAACCACAACCGTCAACAACCCCCTCAAGCGCATCCACCATGCGGGCGTCAGCCCTTGGCGCGCAAAGGTCCAGTCCAGCATCAACAACCCCGCAAAGCCCGCGAACAGGTTCACCGCCGCATCGCCCGGATCGCCATTCACCATGAAGAACGCCCACAGCGCCGGGATCACCGACAGCCCATATCCCAGCGCCGCCGCCTGCCCCTCGGCCTTTGTGGCAAAGCCCCACAATACCCCCGACATGAAGGACAGGATCACCGTGCCATAGGTCAGGCTCACATAGGTTCCCATGAACAGCGGGCTCATCCATTGCCCGCCCCAACCCACCGTCGCCGGGAACAGCACATTCGCCGCCCCCCACAGGAACGGGATCAGGCCAGCCAGCCCAAGGAACAGCGCGGAACGGGGAATCTCTGTCATGTCAGGCTCTTGATCAGGGCGTCGATGCGCTTGGCACGGGTGGGGGCCGTCTTGGCCGTGCCGATCTGATACAGCAATCCTCGCCGCTTGCCAGCCGTCAGCCCGTCCCAAACCGCCGTCAGGTCAGCCTGCCGCAGGGCCAGCGCCATATCCTCGGGCGTCTCAACCTGGTCATCCGGTGCCGGGCGCAGCCGCACTTCCAGCCCCTCGCCCGGCACAATGCCCAAGCGGTTCAGCAAGGATGCCCCCGCCCACAGAAACACCCCATCCACCACCGGCGCACGTGACAGGGCAAGGTTTACGGGATGCTCGTTGATCTCGCCTTCCACCCGCTTCGCCCCCTGCGCCAGCAGGGCAGCGGCGGCGTCCTCGGGCAGTTGCATCAAGGTATAGGTCGCGCGGCCCCAGTCCACCGGCTCGACCGTGGCCTCAAAGACCACCCAATCGCTCATGCAGGCTCGCGCAGGATGCGCGGCACCTTGAACTCCACGTTCTCCACGGCCGTCTCGACCATCTCCACCGTGGTCTCGAACCGCGCACGGAAGGCGTCGATCACCTCGTTCACCAACACCTCCGGCGCGCTCGCCCCCGCCGTGATCCCGACCGAACGAATACCCTCCAAGGCACGCCAGTCGATATCCGAGGCCCGCTGGATCAGCTGCGCATAGGCACAGCCCGCATTGGCCCCCACCTCCACCAGCCGTTTGGAATTCGATGAATTCGGCGCCCCGATGACCAGCAGCGCGTCGATCTTGCCCGCCATCGCCTTCACCGCCATCTGCCGGTTCGTGGTGGCATAGCAGATGTCGTCATGCGCGGGCGCGACAATGGCCGGAAACCGCGCCGCCAGCGCCGCCGCGATATCCGCCGTGTCATCCACCGAAAGCGTGGTCTGGGTGATAAACGCCAGCTTGCCCGGATCGCGCACCACCAGCCCGGCCACATCCTCGACCGTCTCCACCAGCAGCACCTCACCCTCCGGCAACTGCCCCATGGTCCCCACGGTTTCGGGATGCCCCGCATGACCGATCATGATCATCTGCAGCCCGTTCTCGCTGTGACGCGCCGCCTCGTTATGCACCTTGGTCACCAGCGGGCAGGTCGCATCCACCGCGATCATCTCGCGCCGCGCCGCCTCGGCCGGCACCGCCTTGGGCACGCCATGGGCGGAAAACACCACCGGCCGATCAAGCGGGCAGTCGTCCAGTTCCTCAACGAACACCGCTCCCTTGGCCCGCAGCCCGTCCACCACGTATTTGTTATGCACGATCTCGTGCCGCACAAAGACAGGCGCACCCCATTTCTCGATCGCCATCTCGACAATCTTGATCGCACGGTCCACGCCCGCGCAAAACCCGCGCGGTGCAGCCAGATACAGGGTCAGGGGCGGAAGGGTCATCAGGCGGCCTCGCAATCGATTACCTCTGATTTAAGGCCAAAGCAGGCCTTGGTAAACCGCAACCTGCTGTCCCGCCTCACCCCACAAACCCCAGCGTGATCAGCCCCAGCACCACATACCGCCCCGTCTTGGCGATGGTGACCAGAACCGCAAACAGCCAGAACGGGGTGCGCAACGTGCCCGCCACCACCGTCAGCACATCACCCAGCGGCAACCATGACAGCAGCAGCGACCACACCCCCCAGCGGCGAAACCACGCCTCGGCCCGGCGCAGCGCATCCTCGGGGATGCGAAACCGCTCCATCACCCGCAACTGCATCAACCCGCGCCCCAGCGCATAGTTCAGGCAAGACCCCAGCACATTGCCCACCGATGCCACCAGCAGGATCACGCCAAAACGTTCCGGCTCGGCCACGATCATCCCGGCAAAGATGATCTCGGATTGAAAGGGAATCAGCGTCGCCGCAACAAAGGCGGCAAGGAACAGGCCAAACAATGCGGAACCGAATATCATCCGCCCCAGATGGACTGCCAAGCCCCGCGCGACAAGGCGTCAGCCGATCTTTCCGCGCCAATGGGTGACGAAATCCGCCCTTGCCCCCGGCTTGGCAAAGGCGCGGGCGGGCAGGATCACCACATCCTCGCGCCCAAAGGTCAGGAACACATGATCCCGCGTTTCCCGCAACGCGCGCAGCGACCGCCCGCCCAGAACAAGCGGGTCACGCCGATCCGCGCGGTGTTCGATCATCCGGTCGGGCCAAACCTCCAGCCGCGCCTCGCCACCCGCCCGCGTCTTCGCGCGCTGCCGACGGTCGCGATATTGGAACAGCCCCACCATCAGCACCGGCAGCGCCATAAGGATGAACGCCGCAGGCAGGCTGTGCAGGCCCGGCACCGCCTCAAGTTGCCCGGACAGCATCTTCAAAAGACCAAGCCCCGCAAACAGGCTGGCCGCCAGCGCCAGCCGGTCCCGCTTGCGATGGGCGGGGGACACCCGCTCCCATGCCAGCGCGTCCCCCACCTCCAGCGTGTAGTCAAACACGTCGGGTGCGGGGTCCGCAGACCGCGCCAAACCGGCTGCCGTGGTCACTTCACGTCTACCGAAACCTCTTCCCGCTCACCCGGCCGGGGTTCGCGCGGCGGACGGCCGATCACATCGCGCAACTCATCCAACTCGATGAAGTTATCCGCCTGACGGCGCAGTTCATCGGCAATCATCGGCGGCTGGCTGCGAATGGTCGACACGACCGACACCCGCACCCCCTGCCGCTGCAGGCTTTCCACCAACGGGCGAAAATCCCCGTCGCCCGAAAACAGCACGATATGATCCACCCGCGGCGCAAGCTCCATGGCATCGACCGTCAGCTCGATATCCATGTTCCCCTTCACCTTCCGCCGCCCCTGGCTGTCGGTGTATTCCTTGGCGGGTTTGGTCACCATGGTGAACCCGTTGTAATTCAGCCAATCCACCAGCGGGCGGATCGGTGAATAATCGTCATTCTCCAGAAGCGCGGTATAGTAGAAGGCCCTCAGCAGCTTCCCCCGCCGCATGAATTCCTGCCGCAACAACTTGTAATCTATGTCAAACCCAAGCGCCTTGGCCGCAGCGTAGAGATTTGACCCGTCGATGAACAGCGCAAGCCGTTCGTCCTTGTAAAACATTATGAGTTCCCCTCAAAACAAATCCCCGAACACTTTCCATGGGTGGACTGCGACAAAGCAGGGAAATATCCGAGAAACATTGCCAAGTTATCAGCGCTCCGAGAAATCATTCAAGTTCCGCTATACGAAAGTGTATCCAAGGTGACGAACAGCAGCCAAAGATTGCTCATCGCGCTGGGGGCAAACCTGCCTCAGGACGGGCACCCGCCCGAAACTACCCTGCGCAGCGCCTGTGATGCCCTTGCCGCATCGCTCGGCCCACTCACTGCCAGCCTCATATATGCAACGCCTTGCTTTCCTGCAGGGGCCGGTCCCGATTATGTGAACGGTGCCCTGTCCGCGCCGCTCCCCGCCGACCTCGATCCGCAACAGGTTTTGGCTCTGCTGCACGGCATCGAAGACCGGTTCGGCCGCCACCGCGAAACCCGCTGGGGGATGCGCACGCTTGACCTTGACCTGATCGCCTTCGGTCAAACGGTCCTGCCCGACCTGGCCACCCACCGCCACTGGCGCGACCTGCCCGCTGACGACCAGCGCCGCCTTGCCCCCGACCGGTTGATCCTGCCTCATCCGCGCCTGCAGGACCGCGCCTTCGTCCTCGTCCCGCTCTGCGACGTGGCCCCCGACTGGCCCCACCCGATCACCGGGCTGACCGTCGCCCAGATGGCCGCCGCCTTGCCCGCCTCCGACCGCGCCGAGGTGCGCGCCACCCTGCACCGCTTCAACGACCCCGGATTCAACGCCCCCGGATTCAACGCTTGTCAATAACCGATGATACGACTAGATAAGCCACTCCATGCCCCCCATCC
The DNA here is from genome assembly GCA_943369275.1 of Rhodobacter maris. GTDB lineage: Bacteria > Pseudomonadota > Alphaproteobacteria > Rhodobacterales > Rhodobacteraceae > Paragemmobacter > Paragemmobacter maris_A. Next base: position 18,657 of record CALRMS020000041.1, read on the forward strand.
GAACTGGAGCAGCCCATGGCCCGCGTGACGGTCGAAGATTGCGTTGACAAGGTGCCGAACCGTTTTGAACTGGTGATGCTCGCCGCCCATCGGGCCCGCGAAATTCAGTCCGGTTCTCCGATCGGCATCGACCGCGACAATGACAAGAACCCGGTGGTCGCCCTGCGCGAAATCGCCGAGGAAACCCAGTCGGCCGAGGGGCTGCGCGAGCGGATGATCGAATCGCATCAGACCCAGATCGAAGTGGACGAACCCGAAGACGACCAGATGGCGCTTCTGATGTCGGGCGAAATTGATCGCCCGATGCAGGACGACATGTCGGAAGAGAAACTTCTCCGCGCGCTGATGGAAGCGCAGGGCGACAACTGATCCGGGCGAAAGCCCGGCCCCAGCTGGACTGATAATCGGGGCGATGATGATCGACGTCGAAGACCTCATCGCCCTTGTCCGAAACTACAACCCGCGCACCAATGCCGATCTGATCCGCAAGGCCTATGCCTACGGATTGCAGATGCATGATGGCCAGATGCGCAAATCGGGCGAACCCTATTTCACCCATCCCGTCGCCGTGGCCGCGATCCTGACGGAACAACGGCTAGATGATGCCACCATCATCACCGCCCTGCTGCACGACACAATCGAAGACACCCGCTCGACCTATACCGAAATCGCCCAGCTGTTCGGCTCCGAAGTGGCCGAGCTTGTCGATGGCGTCACCAAACTCACCAATATCGAACTGTCCTCTGCGCAAAGCCAGCAGGCGGAAAACTTCCGCAAGCTGTTCATGGCCATGTCCAAGGATCTGCGCGTCATCCTTGTCAAGCTGGCCGACCGGCTGCACAACATGCGCACGATCAAAAGCATGACGCCGGAAAAGCAGGCCCAGAAGGCCCGCGAAACCATGGAAATCTTCGCCCCACTCGCTGGCCGCATGGGGATGCAGTGGATGCGCGAAGAACTGGAGGATCTGGGCTTCCGCGTCCTGAACCCCGAGGCGCGCAATTCCATCATCCGCCGCTTCATCACCCTGCAACGCGAAGCGGGCGACGTTGTCCACAAGATCACCGCCGACATCCGCAACGAACTGGAAAAGGTCCAGATCGAGGCCGATGTCTATGGCCGTGCCAAGAAACCCTATTCCATCTGGCGCAAGATGCAGGAGAAGGACCTCGCCTTCTCGCGCCTCTCCGATATCTACGGCTTCCGCGTCATCTGCGGATCGGTCGCCGATTGCTACCGCATCCTCGGCGTCATCCACCAACGCTGGCGCGCCGTGCCGGGCCGGTTCAAGGATTACATCAGCCAGCCCAAATCCAACGGCTACCGCTCCATCCACACCACCGTATCCGGCCGCGATGGCAAACGGGTCGAGGTGCAGATCAGAACCAGCGAAATGCACGAAGTGGCCGAAGCAGGCGTCGCCGCCCATTGGTCCTACCGCGAAGGCGTCCGCGCCCGGAACCCCTTTGCCGTCGATCCCGCGAAATGGATCGCCACGCTGACCGAACGCTTCGACGAAGGCGATCACGACGAATTCCTCGAACACGTGAAGATGGAGATGTACTCCGATCAGGTGTTCTGCTTCACGCCCAAGGGCGATGTGGTGCAATTGCCGCGCGGGGCCACGCCCCTTGATTACGCCTATGCCATCCACACCCGCATCGGCAATTCCTGCGTCTCGGCCAAGGTCGATGGCATCCGCGTGCCTCTGTGGACGCGCCTCAAGAACGGCCAGAGCGTCGAGATCATCACGGCTGAGGGCCAGCGCCCGCAGGCAAGCTGGATCGACATCGTGACGACAGGCCGCGCCAAGGCCGCGATTCGCAAATCCCTGCGCGAAGAAGACAAGGGCCGCTTCGTGAAGCTGGGGCAGGAACTCGCCCGCGCCGCCTTTGACCATGTCGGCAAGAAAGCCACCGACAAGGCCCTGCGGACTGCGGCCAAGATGCTTGGCCTTTCCGATGAAACCGACCTGCTCGCCCGTCTCGGCAGCGCCGAAATCACCGCGCGCCGCGTGGTGGAAACGCTCTATCCCGAACTTGCCCGCGCTCAGGCGGATGAGGTGGATGCCTCCCGCCCCGTCGTGGGTCTGTCAGATGACCAATCCTTCCGCCGCGCGCCCTGCTGCCAGCCGGTACCCGGCGAACGCATCGTCGGCATCACCTATCGCGGGCAGGGCGTGGTGGTCCACGCCATCGACTGCCCCGCGCTTGAAGAATTCGAAGAACAGCCCGGCCGCTGGGTCGATCTGCACTGGCATTCCGGCCGCCATGCCGCCGTCCACACCGTCAGCCTTGAAATAACCATTTCCAACGATGCCGGCGTCCTTGGCCGCATCTGCACCTTGATCGGCGAGCAGAAGGCCAATATCTCCGACCTGAGGTTCACAGACCGCAAGCCGGATTATTATCGGCTCATCATCGACGTGGACCTGCGCGATGTCGAACATCTGCACATGGTCATGACCGCGCTTGAGGCCGAGACCGATGTCGCCCAGATTGCACGACACCGCGATATGACGCGTAAGCCCTGATCGGGCGCGGGGGGCTAGGTTTTGGTTTTCAAGCGGCGCAACCCTCGGACCCTTTGGGGATGGACCCGCGAAATGGTCTACCCTCAGGGCGGCTTTCGTCGTGCCACCCAATATGTCCTGCACCGCATGCGCCGCCTGCCCGATAGCCCCCACCGCATCGCGCGCGGTGTTTTTGCCGGGTCGATGGTGGGCTTCCTGCCGCTGCCGGGGATGCAATTCGTGGCCGCATGGCTGGCCTCGCGGGCAGTGAAGGGCAACCTGCTGGCGGCGCTTCTGGCAACCTTCAACACGAATCCGATCACCACGCCCTTCTTCGCCGTGCTGGCCATGTCACTGGGCCACTGGATTCTGGGCATCGAAAAGCCGCTCTCGCCCGAATACATCGGCCTTGCCTTCGCCAATGCCGGGGCCGATCTGTGGTTCAACATCACCGCGATCTTCGGCCCGGAACACGCCCGCTGGGCGGGCCTCGGGCAGTTCTGGCATGAAATCTACCTGCCCTATTTCCTCGGCGCGCTGGGGCCGGGTTTCCTTCTGTCCGGGCTGTTCTACTATCTGACCATCCCGCTGGTGATGGCTTACCAAAAGGCCCGCGACGCCAAATCCAAGGAACGCAGCGAACGCCGAAACAAACTCCGCGAAGCGCTCGCCAATGCTGCGGCCAAGCTCAAGCATCGGGGTGACAGCAACACAGGTCCGGGGGATGACGACGCCGCCGGTCCACCCTAATCTGCCCAAACGACTCGGAACCAGAAGGACAGGCGCGACATGAAACCTCAAGGCCCGCTCAGGCTGGGCGTCAACATCGACCACGTGGCCACCGTCCGCAACGCCCGCGGCAGCGTGTGGCCCGAACCCCTGCGCGCCGCCCTGCTGGCCGAGGCAGCAGGCGCCGACGGCATCACCGCCCATCTGCGCGAAGACCGCCGCCACATCCGCGACGCCGATGTCGAGGCACTCGTCGCAGGCCTGTCGATCCCGCTCAATTTTGAGTGTGCCGCCACCGCAGAGATGCAGGCCCTCGCCCTGCGCCACCGCCCCCACGCCGTCTGCCTGGTGCCGGAAAAGCGCGAAGAACGCACCACCGAAGGCGGGCTTGATGTCGCAGGCGATGACACCCGCCTCGCCGATTACATCAGCCCCCTGCGCGAGGCAGGCTGTCGCGTGTCCATGTTCATCGGCCATGACCCCCGCCAGATCGAGGCATCGGCGCGCATCGGCGCGGCGGTGGTGGAACTGCACACGGGGCATTATTCCGAACTCCTCGCCGAAGGCCGAGAGGCCGAGGCGGAAGAAGAACTCGAAGGCCTGCGCCGGGGCGCCAAACTCGCCCATGCGCTGGGGCTTGAGGTGCATGCAGGTCACGGCCTGACCTATGACAACGTGGCCCCCATCGCCGCCATGCCCGAGGTGATGGAGCTCAACATCGGCCATTTCCTGATTGGCGAGGCGATTTTCCGCGGTCTCGGCCCCGCAATCGAAGAAATGCGTCGCCGCATGGACGAAGCCCGCGCAGGTCAGCCATGACCCACCCCACACACCCGGAGGCGCACGATTTTCCTGCGAAAAATCACGCCTCCGCACCCAAGCCCGGCCCTGAATTTTCGCAGAAAATTCGTTGGGCCGAAAAAACGCCGGAACGCAGCAGATGATCCTCGGCATCGGCACCGATCTTGCGAATATCGAACGGATCGAGGCGACCATCGCCCGCTTCGGCGACCGCTTCAAGGATCGCGTCTTCACCGAACGTGAACAGCGCAAGGCCGAAACCCGCCCCCGCGCCATCGCCGCCACCTATGCCAAACGCTGGGCCGCGAAAGAGGCCTGCTCCAAGGCGCTCGGCACCGGGCTGCGCATGGGCATCTCGTGGAAAGACATGGCGGTGACCAACCTCCGCTCGGGCCAGCCTGTCATGCACCTCACCGGCTGGGCGGCAGAGCGGCTGAACGAAATGACACCTGCAGGGCATGAGGCGACAATCCACGTCACCCTGACCGATGATCACCCCTGGGCACAGGCTTTCGTGGTCATCGAAGCCCGCCCGATCGGGCCCCCGCCCGCGCCCGGAACTTGACTCCCTCGCCCGCTGCGCGCAATTAGCGCCGATCCGGACAGACGGACCCCAACCAGAGTGGACAAAATGGCAGGCAACAAGGCCAAGACCGAAGGCGGCATCGTCGAAACGATCAAGACGGTGCTCTGGGCGCTGGTGATCGCGGGCGTCTTCCGTACCCTGTTCTTCCAACCCTTCTGGATTCCCTCCGGCTCGATGAAGGACACGCTGCTGATCGGCGACTTCCTCTTCGTCAACAAGATGGCCTATGGCTATTCGCGCTATTCCTGCCCCTTCTCGGCTTGCCCCTTCTCGGGTCGCCTGCTGGCCTCCGATCCGGAACGCGGCGATGTGGTGGTGTTCCGCCACCCGGTCAACGGCACCGATTTCATCAAACGCCTGATCGGCCTGCCCGGCGACACCGTGCAGATGCGCGACGGGATCTTGTATCTGAACGGCGAGGTCGTGCCGCAGACGCCCGCAGGGACCTTTGAGGAAATCTATGAAAAGCAGGGCCCGATGGGCCAGCTGCCCCGCTGTGAAAACGGCCCCGTGGGCGAAGGCGGCATCTGCACCTCGTCGCGCTATACCGAAACCCTGCCGGGTGGGCGCACCCATAATGTGCTGAACATCGACGAAGGCGGTTTTGCCGACAACACCGATGTCTTCACCGTGCCCGCAGGCCAGTATTTCTTCATGGGCGACAACCGCGACAACAGCCAGGACTCGCGCTTTGGTCAGGCTGTCGGCGGTGTGGGCTTCGTTCCCGCAGAATTCCTGATCGGCCGCGCCGACCGGATCATGTTCTCCTCCGCCGGCCGCTCCATGCTGTTCTTCTGGACATGGCGCGCCGACCGCTTCTTCAAGGCTGTTGAATGATCGGGCAGAGACTTGGAGCAGTTGCGTGACGGCTCAACGGGTCAGGCTGGCCGCGGAACTCGTGGCCTTCGCAGCCCGGATCGGGCATGATTTCCGCCGCCCGGACCTGCTGGTCCGGGCGGTCACACATTCGTCGATCTCGTCGCAGACCCGCCCCTCCAACGAACGCCTGGAATTCCTGGGCGACCGCGTTCTGGGCCTGTCCATCGCCACCGCCCTGTTCCAGGCCGACGGCCACGCCACGGAAGGCACCCTCGCCCCCCGCTTCAACGCGCTGGTTCGGCAGGAAACCTGCGCCGATGTGGCCCGTGACACGGGCCTTGGCGACGTGCTGAAACTCGGCCGGTCCGAAATGCTTTCGGGCGGCCGACGGAAAGAGGCGCTTCTGGGAGATGCCATGGAAGCCGTGATCGCCGCAGTCTATCTCGATGCCGGTTTCGACGCCGCGCGCGATGTGGTCCTGCGGCTCTGGGGTCCGCGCATCGCGGCGGCCTCCCTGGCCGAAACGCGCGATGCCAAATCCAGCCTGCAGGAATGGGCCCAGGCCCGCGGCCTGCCGCCCCCCGCCTATACCGAAACCGGGCGCGAGGGGCCGGATCACCAACCCGTTTTCACAGTCGAGGCACGGCTGGAAAACGGTCAAGCCGCAACCGGGCGGGCAAACGGAAAACGGGCAGCCGAACAGGCAGCAGCGCGCGCGCTGCTCGACCGGATGGAGAATACCAATGACTGAACCAACCACCAGCGCCAACCCCACCAGCGCTGGCCCCACCCGCGCCGGCTTCGTCGCCCTGATCGGCGAACCCAATGCTGGGAAATCCACGCTTCTGAACCGGATGGTGGGCGCCAAGGTCTCCATCGTCACGCACAAGGTGCAGACGACCCGCACGCGGATTCGCGGGGTCTGCATGGAGGGCGCGGCGCAGATCGTCTTTGTCGATACGCCCGGCCTCTTCCGCCCCCGCCGCCGGCTGGACCGCGCGATGGTCGCCGCCGCATGGGGCGGGGCGGCGGATGCCGATATCATCGTCCTGCTGATCGAGGCGCATCGCGGCCTGACCGGCGGGGTCGAGGCGATCATCGACAACCTCAAGGACAAGATCCCGACCGGCACCCGCGTGGCCCTGGCCATCAACAAGATCGACAAGGTCAAGGCCGAAACCCTGCTGGCGCTCACCGAAAAGCTGAACAGCGCCTTCCCTTTCGCCAAAACCTTCATGATCAGCGCCGAACGCGGCTATGGCGTCGATGACCTACGCGAATGGCTGGCGTCTGAGCTGCCCGAAGGCCCGTGGTTCTATCCCGAAGATCAGATCGCCGATCTGCCCATGCGGATGATTGCGGCGGAAATGACACGCGAAAAGCTGACCCTGCGCCTGCATGAGGAGCTGCCCTACCAGCTCACCGTGGAAACCGAGAAATGGGAAGACCGCCCCGACGGCTCCACCCGGATCGATCAGATCATCTATGTCGCCCGCGATGGCCACAAGGGCATCCTCTTGGGGGCCAAGGGTGAAACGATCAAGGCCATCGGCCAGCAGGCCCGGGCCGAAATCTCCACTTTCCTTGATCGCCCGGTGCATCTGTTCCTGACCGTCAAGGTCCGCCCGAACTGGCTGGAAGAGGCCGAGCGCTATTCCGAAATGGGGCTTGATTTCAAGGATGGCGACTGATTGCCCCAGCCCGGCCAAACCAACGGATACCCAGCGTTGCATGGGTATTTTTTGCCAAGATGAAGCAGGCAGGCCATGCGCCTGACAACCGATCTCTGGGTATCCGCCTATCTTACCCGCCTGCGGCTGGCAGATATCGCCGTTTATGTCGCGGCCAAAGGCGATGCCACGGCCGGCGCGGTGATCGTTAAATCCGCCACGTTGGACGGCCGCGCCCGTGCGTTTCAGCGCAGCTTCGATCTGGCCTCCGGCAATCGCGTCTGGGTCACCCTGACCGAAGGTGATGAGGCCGAAGTCGATGCCCTCCTCCGCCGCCAACGCGACCGTGATCCCGATCTCTGGGTGATCGAGGTCGAGGATCGTCACGGCCGCACCCTGCTGGATGAACCCGGCCTGTCAGACTGATCACCACCAGACAGACGCTTGCCCTTCCTCCGCCTCGCGCCGATAGTCGCGCGCATGGAATGGCGGGACGAAGGCGCGCTCTTGTCGGTCAGGCCGCACGGCGAAAGCGCAGCGATCATCGAGGTCTTTACGGCGGAACATGGCCGCCATGCCGGTGTGGTGCGCGGCGGCACTTCGCGCCGAATCGCGCCGATCCTGCAACCCGGCGCGCAGCTGGATGTGGCATGGCGCGCAAGGCTGGATGACCATATCGGCACCTTCACCGTGGAACCCCTCCGCTCCCGCACGGGCGTACTGTCGGACCGCCTTGCGCTGGCGGGGCTGAACGCCATCTGCGCCTTGCTACGCACCGCCTTGCCGGAACGCGAATCCCACCCGCTGCTCTACCGGGCGACCATGCCCCTGCTGGATGCGCTGGAACGCAGCGCCGACTGGCCCGCCGATTACCTGCGCTGGGAACTGCTGCTGCTCGAAGAGCTGGGTTTCGGCCTCGACCTCGGTTCCTGCGCGGTCACTGGACTGCGCGATGACCTCGCCTATGTCTCGCCCAAAACCGGCCGCGCCGTCAGCCGCGCAGGCGCAGGCGATTGGGCCAGCCGCCTGCTTCCCTTGCCACAGGTTCTGATGGGCCAAGGCAGCGGCACCGGCAGCGAGATATCCGCAGGCCTTGCCATCACCGGACATTTCCTGACGCGCGGGCTGGAACCCCTGTTGAACGGCCGCCCCCTGCCCGACTCCCGCGCCCGCCTGCTGGATCTCCTGTCGCGTCAGGCGTAACGCTTACGCCTCGCGCGCCTTCACCCGTTGCCGCCACAGCGTGAACAGCCCCGCCGCCACCACCAGCCCCGCGCCGATGGCCACATTGGTCCGCAACTCCTCGCCGAACAGGAACAACCCGATCCCCGATGCCCAGACCAGCTGCAAATAGGCAAAGGGCTGAATCGCCGACGCTTCCGCCACCGCAAAGGCCTTGATCAGCAGCCAGTGCCCCACAATGGCCGTGCAGCACAGCGCCCCCATCCAGCCCCAATCCGGGCCCGTCATCGGCTCCCAGAACCACACGCCCACCAGCGTCATCGCTGCTGCGCCCACCGTCCCGGTCCAGAAGAACGAAACCGCCGCGCTGTCTCCCCGCGCCACATAACGCGTCATCAACCCATAGATCGCGAACAACAGGGCCGATAACAGCGGGATCAGCGCCCAGGGCGAAAACACCGCATAGCCCGGCTGCAGGATAATCAGCACGCCAACGAACCCGAACATGATCGCCGTCCAGCGCCGCCAGCCCACCTTCTCCCCCAGGATCGGCCCCGACAGCGCGGCAATCAGCAGCGGATAGCAGGTGAACACCGCATGGCTCTCCACCAGACCCAGCTTCACAAAGGCCACCACCATCACGCAAACCTCGGTCACCAGCAGCACGCCCCGCACCACTTGCAACCACGGATAGCGCGACCTCACCGCCGCCCGCAGCCCGCCGCCCTCCCGCGCCGCTTCGCGCGCCGCCAGCGCCATGACAAAGGCCGCGAAAAACCAGAAGCGGATCATCACCACCATGTAGACGTTGTATTCCGTCGCCAGATGGCGCGAAATTCCGTCCTGCACGGCAAAAACCACCGTCGTGGCAATCATCAGCCAGATGCCCAGCGTCGTGTTCTGCACGGTGGCATTGCTGTTCTTGTCCAGCTTCGGCAACCCGCTCATGCCACGTCTCCGGACAGAACCCCAACCGTCATATGCCGCTTCCTTCCATGCCCCGGCAGGCGCTCCACCGTGAACCCCGCCTCTGCCAATGCGCGCCGCACATGGCCCGCCGCCGTATAGGTGGCAAATGTTCCGCCCGCCACTGTATGCGCCGCCACCGCGCGCATCAGATCGTCTGACCAAAGCTCCGGGTTCTTCGCCGGAGAAAACCCGTCCAGAAACCACGCATCCGCCCGGCCCGCCCAAGCGGGCAGCGTCTCGCGCGCATCCCCGATGATGACCTCCGCCTCCACCCCCGGCAACGAAAGCTGTCTCGCCCCAGCTTCCCATTGCTCCAGCAACGGATCAGCCACAGCCCGCGCCTCGGGAAATGCCTCCAGCGCCCGCGCCATATCGCCAGCCTGCAACGGATAAGCCTCGAATGACGTGAACCGCACCACCCCCGGCGCGCCGGTCGCCGCCCATGCGATCATCAGCGCCAGCAGGTTCAGCCCCGTCCCGAACCCAAGTTCCGCCACATGGAACCCGTCACACAGCCGTGCGGGCAAACCATTGCCGCGAAGAAACACATGCCGCGTCTCGGCCAGACCATCGGCAAGGCTGAAATACGGGTCATCGAACCGCTGCGATACCGGCACGATCCCATCGCGCCAATCCAGCCCCGCCGATGCCTGTTCCCCGCCCGTCATATGCCCTAAACCCCAGATTGCGGCGGACCATGAGCAAGGGCGCAAGGAATGGCAAGGGTCGATCTCACAGTCATGGGCGGGGGCATCTTCGGCCTGTCCTGCGCATGGGCAGCCACCCGCCGGGGCGCCCGCGTGCGGGTGATTGACACCTCCCATATCGGTGCCGGATCATCCGGCGGCCTCGTCGGCGCGCTCGCCCCGCATGTGCCGGAAAACTGGAACGACAAGAAGCAATTCCAACTGGAAAGCCTTCTCATGGCCGAAGGCTGGTGGTCCGATGTCACCGCCGCAGGCGGCATTGATCCCGGCTATCTCCGCTCCGGCCGGCTGCAACCCATCCCCGATGACCGCGCCCTGCAAAACGCCCGCGCCCGCATCGCGGAATCCCAAACCCTCTGGCAAGGTCACGCCGACTGGCGCGTCATCCCCGCCACCGGCGCGGCTTGGGAACCGCACAGCCCGACCGGCTGGCTCATCCATGACACGCTCACCGCCCGCCTGTCGCCGCGCCTTGCCTGCGCCGCCCTCGCTGCCGCCATCCGCGCGCAGGGCGGCGAGGTCGTCACAAGCCCCGCCACCGTCGAAGGCCCCACCCTCTGGGCCACCGGATATGCCGGGCTGGTGGACCTGTCCCAAACCTTCAACCAACCCGTCGGCGCGGGGGTCAAGGGGCAGGCCCTGCTCCTGCAACACGATGCGCGCGACCTGCCCCAGCTTTTCGCCGATGCCCTGCACATCGTCCCCCATGCCGATGGCACCACCGCCAGCGGCTCCACCTCGGAAAACACCTGGACCGATCCCTCCGCCACCGACGCACTGCTTGACGACATCCTCACCCGCGCCCGCGCCGCCCTGCCTATCCTCTCCGATGCCCCGGTCATCGACCGCTGGGCCGGCATCCGCCCCCGCGCCCGCTCCCGCGCACCGATGCTGGGCGCATGGCCCGGCAGGCCGGGGCAGTTCATCGCCAATGGCGGCTTCAAGATCGGCTTCGGCATGGCCCCCAAGGTGGCCGAAGTGATGGCCGACCTGATCCTGACCGGACAGGACGACATCCCACCCGGTTTCCGCGTCACCGCAAACCTGACTTAGGCCTTGGGCAAGTAACCCACCGGCAGATTTTCATCCCGCCAGTAATCCAGCGCCGGGCGGTCCAGTACGGCGGTGGATCGCTTGAAGTCACAGATCAACTCGCCATTCTCGGTCGCCGAGGCGACGATCAGGCACTGAAAGATGTGGTTCGCCCCGTCATAGACATCGACCAACCCGCGCAGATTGGGCGTCAGCGACGCATCCAGCGCGAACCCCTCATCCCAGAACCGCAAAATTGGAAACACCGCATGCCCCACCTGCACCCGCAGCCGCGACTTGCGCCGCAGGTCCCGCTTGCGCGCGGCCTCAAGCCCGTCCCGTATTTCCTTTGGCAGAAACTCGAGCATGACAACCTCCGACCCCCAACTTCAAATCTGCGGCCCAGACGGGCAAAATCAAGGAAACCGCAAGGCGTAACCGGGACGTTAACACTGCGTGACAGTTTTACCGCAACCCGCACAACCGGCGGTAATCCGCCCGCGTCTTTTGGCGCACACAGCGCCCCTCGCCCAGTGGACAGCCCCCGCGCAATCGGTTCACTGCCCCCATGACCACGGATCACACCCGAATCGCCCCGCCCGAGCATGGCGGCGGAATTGATGCCGCCTGCGCCCGCTGGGGCGGCGCGCGCGGCGATTGGCTCGACCTGTCCACCGGCATCAACCCACGCCCCTACCCGATCCCGGCCTTGCCCGCTGATGCATGGACAGCACTCCCCGACCATGCCGCCCATGCCGCGCTGGAACAGGCCGCCCGTCGCTTCTGGGCCATCCCCGACAGCGCCGCCGTGATCGCCGCCCCGGGTGCCTCTGCCCTCATCGCCCGCATCCCGGCCCTGCTGCCCCCCGCACAGGTCGCCATCCCCGGCCCCACCTATAACGAACATGCCCGCGCCTTCCGCGCCTGCGGCTGGACCCTCTCCGATGACGCGACCGAGGCCACGGTCATCGTCCACCCCAACAACCCCGACGGCCGCCTCCACCCCGCCCCCGCTACCCCCTTCCGCGTGATCGACGAAAGCTTCTGCGACGTCACCCCCGATGCTACCCACATGGCCCACGCCACCCGCCCCGGCACGCTGATCCTGAAAAGCTTTGGCAAATTCTGGGGCCTTGCCGGGGCGCGCCTTGGCTTTGCCATCGGCGACCCGGCCCTGATCGCCCGCCTGGCACCCATGATCGGCCCCTGGGCCGTCCCCGGCCCCACGCTTGCCATCGCCACAGCCGCGCTGAACGATCCCGCATGGGCCGATGCCACCCGTGCCCGCCTCGCGACAGATACGCAGCGCCTCGACGCCCTCATGTCCGCCGCAGGCTGCGCGGCAATCGGCGGCACAACCCTCTTCCGCCTCTATGACACGCCCGATGCAGCAATGTGGCAGGACCGCCTCGCCCGCCACCGCATCCTATCCCGCATCTTCCCCTATTCCCAACGCTGGCTTCGCTTCGGCCTGCCCGATGGCGCAGGCTGGACCCGGCTTGAGAACGCCTTGGCATGAGCGCGACCCTCCTCATTCCCGCCCTCCTCCTCGATGCCGCCTTTGGCGAACCCAAATGGCTCTGGAACCGCTTTCCCCATCCCGCCGTCCTGATGGGCCGCGCCACCGGCTGGGCCGACAGGCGCTTCAATCACGGCACCCAAAAACGCCTCAAGGGCATGGCCACCATGGCCGCCCTCGGCCTCGCCGCCCTCGCCCTCGGCCAACTGATCCACGAAATCCCCGATTACGGCCTGCTGGAAATCATCGCCGCCGCCATCCTCTTGGCGCAGAAATCCCTCGTCCAACATGTCCGCGCCGTGGCCGATGAACTGCGCCTCTCACTCCCCGGTGGCCGCCGTACGGTTTCCATGATCGTGGGCCGCGACACCGCCACCCTCGACGCCCCCGGCATCTCCCGCGCCGCCATCGAAAGTGCAGCCGAAAACCTGTCTGACGGCGTCATCGCCCCCGCCTTCTGGTTCCTGATCGCAGGCCTTCCCGGCCTAATGCTCTATAAAATCACCAACACCGCCGACAGCATGATCGGCCATCGCACCCCCCGGCACGAAGAATTCGGCTGGGCCGCCGCCCGCTTTGACGATCTGCTGAACCTGATCCCCGCCCGCCTGACCGCACTGCTGATCGCTGTTACCCACGGCTGGACGGACCCGCGTCCGATCCTGCGCGATGCCCCCCTCCACCGTTCCCCCAATGCAGGCTGGCCCGAAGCCGCGATGGCCGTCGTCCTGAACACCGCCCTTTCCGGCCCCCGCGCCTATCACGGCGAAATGCGCGATTATCCATGGGTCTGGGCTGAGGGTCGCCGCGACCCCGGCCCCGATCAGATCGACGCCGCCTGTTCGGCCCTGTGGCGAACATGGGCGGCTTTCCTTGCCCTCACCGTCCTCATCGCGATCATCTGATCACGTCCCGGTTGCGGCCCCTTGCCCCAGCGCATACCCTCGCCCAACCTTGCCCGAGTGATCCAATGCGCCTCATCGCCACCCTTGCCGCCCTTGTCCTGCCGATCCCCGCCCTCGCCGCCCCCTGCGGCGGCACTTTCAACGACTGGGTCAGCGCCACCAAGGCCGAGGCCATCGCCACCGGCATCCCGGCAGACACTGCCGACGCCTTCTTCGCAGGCCTCACCCCAGATCCCCGCGTCATCAAGGCCGACCGGTCGCAGGGCGTGTTCCGAAAAAGCTTTCTGGAATTCTCGCAAAGCCTGATCTCGCGTGATCGTCTGGTCCGGGGCCGCGCCCTGTCAGACCAATGGAATGCAATCTTCGACAGGGCCGAATCCGAATACGGCGTCTCGCGCGGCATCCTGCTGGCCTTCTGGGCGTTTGAAACCGATTACGGTGCCGTGCAGGGTGATTTCAACACCCGCCGCGCGCTTGTCACCCTCGCCCATGATTGCCGACGCCCCGATCTGTTCCAGCCACAGGTCATGGCCGCGCTGGAAATGCATCGCCTGGGCGAGTTCGACCTTGAAACCACTGGCGCCTGGGCGGGTGAAATCGGCATGGTTCAGATGCTGCCGGGCGACATCCTCGCCCGCGGCGTGGATGGCGATGGCGACGGTCTGGTCACACTGAAAACATCGGTCCCCGATGCGCTCCTGTCCGGGGCAAGAATGCTGCAACATCATGGCTGGCGCGCAGGCGAGCCCTGGCTGCAAGAGGTGATCCTCCCCGATACCTTCGATTGGGATCTGACCGGCCTCGACACCGAACTTCCCGCCGAACAATGGGCGGCCATGGGCGTGCAGATCCGCAATGGCGTGGTGGAAAACGGCCTGTCCGCCTCGATCCTTCTGCCACAGGGGCACAAGGGACCGGCCTTCCTCGTCTACCCGAACTTCCGCACCCTGTTCGAATGGAACAAAAGCTTCGTCTACGTCACCACCGCCGCCTATTTCGGCACCCGCCTGATGGGCGCAGAGCCCTATCTCGCCGGCAATCCCGACCCCGCGCTCAGCCTTGACCAGATGAAGGCATTGCAGACGAAACTCTCCACCCTCGGCCATGATGTGGGCGCCATCGACGGCATCCTTGGTGCTGCCACCCGGATCGCGGTGCAAAAGGAACAGAACCGCCTCGGCCTGCCCGCCGATGCCTGGCCTACCGCTGACCTGCTCGACCGTCTCTAGACAGGCAAAAACCACAACGCCAGAAACGGCCCTTGGCCGGACCGCATCGCATGGCGGATACCGGGCGGGTTATAAACCGCCCCCGTCATCCCCGGATCCGTCCAATCCATTTCCGCATTCCACCATTCGCCGGGGGCCAGCGACAGATACACCTCCTCGGGCGGGTGGTCGTGATCGACATAGGTCACGCCGGGGGCCATCACCGTGGCCCCGATCCACAGATCATCCCGCTCCTCCAGCCCGCCGGGACCCAGGATCATCGCATTCGCATGCCCATCCCAAAACGCCCGATCCGCCGGATCAGCCGACAGCCGCCGCTTCCATTCCAACCTGTCCACCAGCGCGCCCAGCGCATCCGACAGTGCCTCTCGCGGGGTTCCTGCCGCCGCGTCCAACGCCGCATCCAACCAGCCGCAGACAGGCAAAGCCACAGCGTCCGCCCCACCCGCAAGGCCCACCCGGTCACGGCACCGCTCAAAAACACATGCCCCCGCCGCCGCCGCAGACCGCGCAGAGACAGACGCCATCAGCGCCGTCTCTGCCACCTCAAGAAATCGCTGAACCGCCGGATCGCGCATCACACCCACCACGCTTGCCCTTTCCCCGAACCCTGCCGCACGCCCACAGGCGCCGCAACTGCGTTTCCGACACGCCCCGTTAACCATGACCACATGACAGACTTTACAGAACCGCGAACTCACTTGATACTTGCTACTACGGTAGGCTCCTGTTCAGGCGAAACACCTTGAACAAAGAACCCGGCGCAGGTGCAACTGCGCCGGGTTTCCTTTTTCACAGGCTCACTGCCCGATCCAAAGGCGCAGGATGGATACCAGCAGCGTTCCTGCCGCGATGATGACCATCCACTTGCGGTAGTCTCCAATTTTCAGGTTGCTCACCTCCGTCCACCGCAAGGGATTGCGGCACGACTAACCTAGACGGTCACTAGTTAACAAAAGGCTATGGTTCACATCCCATGCAGCGGTCTCTCGCGCCGCCGCCAGACCACCGCCGCCTGCGCCGCCGCCCGCGTCAAGCCCAGCCAATCCTGCACCGCCACTGCCAGATCGGCCCCCTCCGGCACCACCAATGAAAGCTGCGTCTCGCCCTCCACAATCGCCAATCGCGCCAACGGATGCGCCCGCATCCACGCCCCCCGCTCGGCCTCGGGCGCCCGCACCGCAAAACGCAGCGTCAGCATCACCCGCCCGTCCTGTTCCTCTGCCATGAACTCCGGCGCTTCGGCCCCATCGCGGGCAAAGACCACCGCCCCCACCCGCTCCACGCCGACACAGCCCGCAGCGATAAGTGCCGCCTCCAATGTCACGCGACCAAGGCCTCGGCCTTTTTCAGATCGACGCTTACCAACTGGCTCACGCCCTGCTCCTGCATCGTCACGCCAAACAGCCGGTCCATCCGCGCCATCGTCACCGCATGGTGGGTGATGATCAGGAACCGCGTCTCCGTCCGCCGCGCCATCTCGTCCAGCAGGTCACAGAACCGCGTCACGTTGGCATCGTCCAGCGGCGCGTCCACCTCGTCCAGCACGCAGATCGGGGCAGGGTTCGCCAGAAACACCCCAAAGATCAGCGCCAGCGCCGTCAGCGTCTGCTCACCGCCTGACAGCAGCGACAGCGTCGCCAGCTTCTTGCCCGGCGGCTGGCACATGATCTCCAACCCCGCCTCCAGCGGATCGTCGCTTTCCACCAGCACCAGCCGCGCTTCGCCACCACCGAACAGATGGGTGAACAACGTGGTGAAATTGGCATTCACCTGCTCGAACGCGGTCAAAAGCCGCTCCCGCCCCTCGCGGTTCAGGCCCGAAATCCCCGCCCGCAGCTTCTTGATCGCCTCTTCCAGATCCAGCTTCTCGGCCAGCAGCGTGTCATACTCATCCGACACCGCCTTGGCATCCTCCTCGGCGCGCAGGTTCACCGCCCCCAAAGCCTCGCGCTGCCGCTTCAACCGGTTCACTTCCGCGTCCAGCGTCTCGGCATCCGGCATCTTGTCGGGGTCCGCCTTCAGCGTGTCCAGCAATTGCTGGGGCTCGCTGTCCGTCTCCTCCAGAATCCGTTCCGCGGCATAGGCCACCGTCTCGCGCGCCGCATCCGCCCGCGCTTCGGCCCGCGCCCGTGCCTCGCGCGCCTCACCCGCCGCGCGCTCCGCGTCCCGTTCCGCCACCGTCGCCTCGCGCAGCGCCCCCTCCGCCTCAGCCAGCGCATCGGCGGCAACCCGCCGCCGCTCCTCGGCCCCGGCAATCGCCTCGGCCAATTCCTCGCGCTTGATCGCAATCTCCTCGGGCGCTGCACTGGCTTCGGCCAGTTCCTCTTCCGTCTCGGCCTTCCGCTCCGCCAGTTCGGCAATGCGCTTCTCGGCGGTCTCCAACCGATGCTTCCAGCCCGACAGTTCCTTCACCGCCTCCTGCCGCCGCCGCACCCGCGCCTCACCTTCGCGGCGCAGCTCGTCCAGCGCCGACCGCCGCGTCAGCATGGCCAGACGCGCCGCCTCCACGGCCACCTTGGCCACCTCCACCGCATCGCGCGCGGCATCCAGATCGCCCAGATCGCCCATCGCCGCTTCGGCCTCGCGCAGCCGCGCCCGCGCCGACATCGCTTCGTCCTCATAGCGCGAAACGGCCAGCCGCGCCGCCTCCAGCTTGCCCCCGGCTATCGATCGGTCCGCCTCGGCCCGCGCCGCCGCACGGTTGGCCTCGGTAACCCGCCCATCCGCCGCCCGCCGCGCATCGCGCGCCAACTGATCGGCACGCGACAGATCCATGAGCCGCCCCTGCAAGGCCTCATGCGCCTGCCGCGCACCCTCGGCCTTGGCGGCCACCTCTTCCAGATCGCGCTTCAACTGCACGAGCCGGTTCAACTGCTGCAAGCGCAACGCTGCCGCGCTTGGCGCATCCTCGGCCCCCGCGCGGAACCCGTCCCAGCGCCACAGATCGCCCTCGCGGCTCACCAGCCGCTGCCCGGGCAGCAGGGCGGCCTGCAACGCCGCCCCCTGCCCACGATCCACCAGCCCGATCTGCCCCAACCGCCGCGCCAGCACGCCCGGCGCCTTCACATGCGCCGCCAACCGCGCCACGCCCGCCGGCAACCCCTGCGGCGCGTCATAATCCAACAGCACGGCCCAGCCTGACCGCCCCTCTGCCCCCACTTCCGGCGCGCGCAGATCATCGGCCAGCGCCGCCCCCAGCGCGGCCTCGAACCCCGGCTCCACCTCCAGCCGGTCGAGCAGCTGCGTCCCTGCGCTCGCCTCCCGCTCCACCAGCCGCGCCAGCGCCGCCACCTCGGCGCGCAACGCATTGGCCTCGCCCTCGGCCGATGACCGCGCGGCCCGCGCCTCTGCCTCGCGGCCCTGCGTCTCGGCCCGCGCCACCTCGGCTTGTTCCAGCAAAGCCTCGGCCTCCTCGGCCTGCGCCATGGCCACGGCCTGTGCCTCTTCCGCCGCCTCAAAGGCCTCAGAGGCCAGCGCCAGCGCCTCGGTCGCGCCCTCAACCGCCTCGCGCGCGCCGCCCGCCTGCCCTTCGGCTTTTTCCAGCGTCCCGCGCGTCTCTGCCAGCAACCGTTGCGCCGATTGATACCGCGCGCCCAGACGCGCGCTGTCCTCGGTCGCCTGCGCCAACAGCGCCTCGCGATCGCCCAGCACCGCCCCGGCCGACCGCGCCATTTCTCCGGCCTCGGCCAGCCGCTCCTCATGCCCGTCATGGGCGCGCGCCAACTGCTCGATCTCCCAGTCAAGCCGCGAAATCGTCTCGCCCGCGTCGCGGTTCAGCCCCGCCTCGCGCTCCATGTCGCGCACCAACTGCTCGATCCGGCCGCGCAGCGTGTCGATCATCTGCCGCGCCCGCGCCTCCTGCTCGGCCAGCCCGTCGCGCTGCACCGAAAGCCGTTGCAGGATGGCGCTTGCAATCGCCTCCTCCTCGCGCCGGCTGGGCAGCGCATCCTCGCGCCCCTCGCGCGCCTTGCCCGCCGCCCGCGCCGCAACTTCCGCCTGGCTGGCCGCCACCAGCCGCTCGCGCAACACGCCCTCGGCCTCGGCCCGCGCCATATCCGCCTCACGCCAGCGCCGATACAGCAGCATCCCCTCCGACCGGCGCAATTCCTCACCGATCTCGCGATACCGCGCCGCCTGCTTGGCCTGCCGGGTCAGCGCGGACAGTTGCTGCGCCAATTGTTCCAGCACATCATCCACGCGCAGCAGGTTCTGCTCCGCCCCCTGCAGCTTCAGCTCTGCCTCATGCCGCCGCGCATAAAGCCCGGAAATCCCCGCCGCTTCCTCCAGCACCCGCCGCCGTGCCTTGGGCTTGGCATTGATCAGCTCCGAAATCTGCCCCTGCCGCACCAGCGCGGGGGAATGGCTCCCCGTGGACGCATCCGCAAACAGCATCTGCACATCGCGCGCCCGCACGTCCTTGCTGTTGGCCTTGTAGGCCGAACCCGCATCCCGCGTGATCCGCCGCACGATCTCGATCTGATCCGCCTCATTGAACCCGGATGGCGCCAGCCGGTCCTGATTGTCGATGACAATCGCCACTTCCGCGAAATGCCGCGCGGGCCGTGTGGCGGCCCCGGCAAAGATCACATCCTCCATGCCCCCGCCGCGCATCGCCGTGGGGCGGTTTTCCCCCATCACCCAGCGCAGCGCCTCCAGCAGGTTAGACTTGCCGCACCCGTTCGGCCCGACCACACCCGTCAGCCCCTCATGAATCACCAGATCCGTAGGGTCGACAAAGCTTTTGAAGCCGTTCAATCGCAGCCGGGTCAGGCGCAAGGCGGGCAATCCCTTGTGATTCCGTCAAACCCGCATCGTCCCCGCGAAGCCCGTCCCCGTCAACCACCGCAACCCCGTATATCGTCAGGCCCGCGCCCTTATCCCCAAGATATTGCGCGCGCCCTTCACTGCCCCACCCTCTGCGCCGCCATCCATGCCGTTGGCGCCTGCCCCATAACCCGCAGGAATTCGCGGTTGAAGTTCGATTTGGTGTTGAACCCCGATCCCAGCATCGCCTCGGTCACCGAAGCCCCGCCCCGCAGCATCCCCGCCGCATGATCGATCCGCCAGCGGTTCACCACCCGGCTGATATTCTCACCCCTGACCCGGTTCACCGCCGCCGACAGCGCCTTTGCAGGCACACTCATCCGCCGCGCGATCCGCGCCAGCGTCAGATCCGGGTCCAGCGCCAGCCGCCGCTCCTCCAGCATCCGCTCCAGCGCCATCACCAGCGCCGCATCCCCCTCGGTCGCGGGTTGGGGCACCTCCGGCTCTGCCGCCCCTTCCAGATCGGGCGCAAGGCCCAGCACCCCCAGCGCCACCAAGGACGCCGTGGAAAACCCGGTCACCAGCCACATCACCCAATCCCGCAGCCCCGCCGCCGCCAGCACCGGGATCACCACATCCGACAGCGCCGACAGGATCAACACCCCCCCGACCCAACGCCAGAGCCTGAGCGGCCCCTCGCCCGCCGCCAGCCGCGCATGATCCAGATCGCCCCGCCCGCGCAGCGCCCAGAGGATCGCCCCGCCATAGGCCAGAAACACCGCCACGATCAGCGCATCCAGCGCCACCGGTGCCGCAACCCGCGCGAACAGTCCCGCCCCCGGCGCCACCAGATGCCACATGTCCTGCGCCCCAAGCGGACGCCGCACCCCGGCCACAAAGGCCAACCACGCCAAAGGCGGCAGGCACATCGCCAGCACCGGCTGCGCCATCTGCGCCAGCCACAGCCCGTAATGATGATGCCCCGCCACCACCAATGCCTGCACCGCACAGGCAAGGATCAACACCAGAAACGGCCATGATGTGCCGCCCCGCCGCCATGCCCGCAGCGCCAGAAAAGCCAGCACGCAGGCGGCAAAAACGGGAATCGGCAAGCTCGGCATCAGGGCACCTCCGGCATCCAGACTACGTCCTCAAACCGCCTCCGCGCGACCTGAAACCGGAAAAAGGACGCGCATACCCCCCCGATTTGCCCAGATCGGCCCATCCGCACCCCAACCGAAAAGGCACATGCAGATGAAACCGCTTCTCGCACTCCTCCTCCTCGCCACCACAGCCATTCCCAGCGCAGTCCGGGCCGAAACCCTTCCCGGCCTTGATCGCCTCACCCTCGATGCCCCGCATCGCCCCAAGGTGATGGAGGCGCTGGTCTGGTATCCCGCCGCCAACCGCACCTATCCCACACCGCTGGGCGCGAATCCGGTCTTTCTGGGCACCACCGTGCAGGTCGGCCCCATCCCCACCCCCAGCGTGTATCCGGTTCTGATCCTGTCGCACGGATCGGGCGGCAATATCGAAAACCTCGGCTGGCTGGCCGAAGGCTTGGTGGCGCGCGGTGCCATCGTCGCCGGGCTCAACCATCCGCGCAGCACATCGGGCGATTCAAACCCGCGCGACATGCCCAATGTCGCCGACCGCGTGGCCG